>CAVAKZ010000008.1:0-67294 GCA_963589425.1 Parabacteroides distasonis
CAGTTGTACTTCTTGCTATTCCACAGATTGAGTACAGAAGAAATAAAGAAGGTTACTTCATGATGACAGAAGATTATGAAGCATACAAAGAATTAAAAGCAAAACAGAATGCATAAAAAGATATAAGAATAAGAGATATAACGGAAAAGGCAAGTCGGGAAAATGACAGAAAGTGAGGATGTAAAAAAATGGCAAAAGAAAATATGAGTTTTTTGGTATGTTGTGCAAACGGAGCAGGTTCTAGTTTGATGATGAAGATGACCATGCAGAAGGTTCTTGATAAAGTAGGCTTAAAGCCTGGAAAAATTCACCACTGTGCTTTGTCAGAGGGAAAGACAGCAGCTGCTCAGTATGATGTAGTCTTCTGTGCTCAGAACTTTGCAAATATGTTCAAGGATGCAGAGAAAAAGGGAACTCAGGTAATTGGACTCAGAAACATCATGTCTGCACAGGAAATTGAACAGAAAATGAAAGAACACGGCATTATTGATTAATTATGATTGTTTCGACATAATGAAAATCCAGGGTGCTCCGCATAGGGAGCGGAGCACCTATTTTAACGGGAAAATCGCTTAAAATGCCTGGGCTTATTTTTTTTAACCTTTTTTACGATAAATAATCAAAAAAATAATGACAAAGTTCATAAAAAGTGGAATAATAAGGTTAGGACAGCATACCTAAAATGATTTTGTTCATAGAAAAATGAGGTTGTAAAGAAGATGAAAAGAGAAAAGGCATATGTGGACAGCAGACGGCAGAAGGTTTTTGATCTGCTGAATAATAATCCGGAGATTAAGGCGGATGAACTGGCAGAACTTTTACAAGTGTCGGTAGTAACCATCCGCAGAGATATGAGGGTTCTGGAAGAAGAAAAGAAGATCCGCAGATTCTATGGCGGGGCTGCTGTGACAGAGAAAAAAGAGGATCCGGTAGACGAGGTGACGCTGTATCGGGAGTTGATTGCCCGCTATGCAGCAAGCTTGATCGAGTCAGGGGATACCATTTTTATTAACACCAGTAGGAATGCTCTGGAGTTAATAAAATACGTAGAAAGTGAGAATGTTACAGTTATCACCAACAACGGAAAAGCTATCAATCATGAGAAGGCAAATGGTGTTAATATTATTCTCACCGGTGGGGAACTACGATATCCAAAGGAAGCAATGGTGGGAGATTTTGCCGTACAAAATCTTCAGAATATTTTTGCAAGAAAAACCTTTGTGGGATGTTCCGGCATCAGCGCATCCATAGGAATGACTACGGAGATCATTAATGAAGTAAATGTGAATCAGCTGATGATCGACCATGCAGCCGGGGGAGTTTATATTCTGGCTGATCATACCAAGATAGGGAAAAACAGCAGTTTTACCAGCTGCGGAATTGAAAAAATTCAGCATCTGATCACAGACGAACTGGCACCGGAAGAGGAATTAGAAAAATTCCGGGCTTGTGGAGTGCAGTTGCACATTGTAAAAAAGAGCGATTTTTAACCCTTCAGAGTAAAGTGCCACGGAGCTGGGCTCTGAACAGCGATTTTTAATTATGTCGAATGCTGTAAAATGGGAGGACAACAGCATGAAGGCATATTCATTAGGGCTGTATGAAAAGTCCATGCCATCGAATCTGACTTGGAGAGAAAAACTGCAGGCGGCGAAAGAGGCTGGCTATGATTATATAGAACTTAGTATTGATGCGACCGAAGAAAAAATCAAACGTCTGGATATGACAAAAGAAGAACGTTTTGATCTTATTAAGGCCATGTATGAGATTGGGCTTCCGATTCGTACTATGTGCGTCAGTGCCCTGACCAAGTATTCTCTTGGAAATGATAAAGAGGAATATTGTGAGAGAGGAATGGAGATTTTGGAAAAATCCATTCAGCTGGCAGATGATCTGGGAGTAAGAGTAGTTATGATCCCGGGATACGATGTGTATTATGAGCCATCTACGGTGGAAACCAAGAAAAGATTTCTTACAAATCTCAAAATAGGAGCGCAGATGGCAGAGCGGGCCGGTGTGATTTTAGGACTTGAGACCATGGAAAATGAATTTATGAACACAGTAGAGAAGGCTATGAAATATGTAGTACTGTGTGATTCTAATTACCTAAAAGTATATCCGGATATTGGAAATCTGACCAATGCGGCAGTGCAGTATAAATCTGACGTACTGGAAGATATGGAACTTGGAAGAGGCAATATTACCTCTCTTCATTTGAAGGAAACGGTACCAGGAAAATATAGAGAAATTCCATACGGAACCGGTCATGTAGATTTTGAGGCGGCAATTGCAAAGGCCTGGGATCTTGGAATTCGCAGATATGTGACAGAGTTCTGGTACAAAGGAAATGAGGATTGGAAGGAAGATCTGAAATTTGCAATTCAAATGATGTCAAAAATTTTAGACAGACAGACGGAAGGAAATGAGAAAACATCATGAAAATCGAGAAAAAAGTAATTTCTAATTTAACAAAATGTTATTCAATTGCTCCACTGCATTACCAGGGGAAAGACCACATTCTTGTGGCAGCAGAGAAGGTAGATAAGTGTCTCTTGTTTGACACAGAAGGAAATCAGGAAGATGTAGTTTGGGAAGAACCAGGCGGAGTTATGACTATGGTTCAGGTTCCGGGTACTGATGGACAGTTCCTTGCAACCCACAAGTTCTACTCTCCTAATGATTCCAAGGAAGCTAAAATTGTAAAGGTTACTCCGATTGAAAAAGGAAATTGGGAAGTGAAGACTTTGGTAGACCTTCCCTTTGTACATCGTTTTGATATTCTGGAGAGAAATGGAGTAAGATATCTGATCGCATGTGCATTAAAATCAGACCATGAGTACAAGGATGACTGGAGATTTCCGGGCAAGGTATATGCAGCAGTTCTTCCGGAAGATCTAAGTAGCTTTGATGAAGATCATCAGTTGGAGCTTACAGTAATTAAAGACGGAATGCTGAAAAACCATGGATACTACAGGGTAGAGGATGAGGGAGTGCAGACTGGCGTGATTTCTTGTGATGGCGGTGTCTTCCAGTTTGTACCGCCGGCCCAGGCAGATGGAGAATGGGAAATTCGCACCTTGACCACAGATGCAGCAAGTGATGCTGTTTTAGTTGATTTTGACGAAGATGGAGAAAAAGAACTTGCGGTGATCGCCCCCTTCCATGGAGACAAGGTTCGTTTCTACAAGAAGCTGGATGGAGCCTTTAAGGTGGTTTATGAATTTGGTGAGAGCCGTGATTTCCTTCACTCCATATTCGGTGGAAGTCTATGCGGAAAACCAGCATTTGTAACAGGACACAGAAAAGCAGAAAGAGATCTTATGGCATTTAGCTACAACAAAGAAAAAGAAACTTATGAGATGGAATATATCGACCGTGACTGCGGATCGGCAAATGTATACCACTATGTAAAAGATGGAAAAGATATGCTGGTATCTACTAATCGAGAGATTGATGAAGTAGCTCTTTATACTATCACAGAGTAATCAGGAGGCCAAAGATAAGATGTTAGAAGAATTAAAAAAAGAAGTATATGAGGCCAATATGGACCTGCCCAAATATGGTCTTGTTACATTTACATGGGGAAATGTAAGTGCCATTGACAGAGAGACAGGATATTTTGTAATTAAGCCAAGTGGAGTGGATTATGAAAAACTTTCTCCGGAAGATATGGTAGTTATGGACCTGAATGGAAATAAAATCGAAGGAAGATATAACCCATCTTCTGATACAGCAACCCATTTGGAACTTTACAAGGCCTTTCCCAATATCGGCGGCGTAGTACATACCCACTCTTCATGGGCTACTAGCTGGGCCCAGGCAGGAAGAGCAATTCCTTGCTATGGAACCACCCATGCAGATTATATTTACGGGGAAGTTCCATGTGCCAGATGCCTGGAGGGCAAGGAATTTGATGAGTATGAAAAGAACACAGGCCTACTGATCGTAGATTTATTTAAGGACAAGGATTACGAGGCAGTGCCGGCAGTTCTTTGCAAAAACCACGGACCATTTGCCTGGGGAAAAGATGCCCATGAGGCGGTGCACAATGCAGTTGTGCTGGAAGAGGTTGCTAAGATGGCAGCTCGCTGTGAGCAGATCAATCCACAGGTGAAGCCGGCACCACAGGAACTTCAGGATAAACATTACTTTAGAAAACATGGTGCAAATTCATACTATGGACAGAACTAAGATTTGGAGGAATTAGACAATATGAAATCTTTTAACTATACAATTAATGACGAATTAGGAATCCATGCAAGACCGGCAGGACTTTTGGTTAAAGAGGCGAAAAAATTCGAAAGCAAGATCACTCTTACAAAAGAAGAAAGAACAGTATCTGCAACCCAGATGATGATGATCATGTCAATGGGAATTAAAAAGGGTGCAGAAGTTACAATTACAGTAGAAGGACCGGACGAGGAAGAAGCATGTGCCGCAATTGAAAAATTCTTCCAGGAGAACCTATAAAAATTTTTTAAATAACAAGCCATAAACCTATATTTAACCTTCATATTTTAATGAAAGCCGGACAGATTCCATAGACCTGTCCGGCTGTTTTGCTGTTTTACTTTGTTTTTCAACTTTTATCGCTTAACTTTTTGCCTTTTTGTGAATCTTGCCGCGTACTACCACGAAAAAGAGTCCGCAAATAATAATTAAGAGTCCAAGAAGGGTATCATTCATAGACAGATCAAAAAAGTCTTCTCCTTCAATCAGGCGGAAAAATCCATCTACGCTCCACATAAGAGATGCTCCCCAATACATTAAAGTCAAATATTCCAGAGAGAATCGGTTAGAAAACTTTGGACATAAAAAATAAAGTGCTGTGCTAATAATTGCAGCTATAAAGGTGAGGATGAGGCACATAACTTAGGCCTCCCTTACTGCAGCAGACTGTAGGTCTGCTTTTTTCTCTTTTTGATAGCAAACCCCTGATCCCATAAGCCAGGCGAGAGTTACAACCACAGCCATAGTGATTCCTACAGTAGCAATCTCAGAAAACATCTGCAAGGTCCCCTCCGGTGTCTGGACGGCAGTGAAGAATGGGAACCAGGGGACAATCTCCCCATGCCAAATGTGTTCGATTAAAAGTAAAAAACTTCCTCCCCATAAGAGAGCGCTTAAAACATGCAGCTTGGTCATAAGGTAAGCAGAAAATGAAAGCTTACCGGCTGCATAAGTGGAATCCGAACAGACAGGAGTCTGAGTAGAAACTTCATGGGACTGGCCTGAGTGAACTTTCTCCTGTTTTTCATGGGTGTGTTTAACGGCTGAGACGATAAGAGCCTCTGTTGCCGGAGCTATAAAGCATGCCATATAAAATCCTCCTTTGCTTTTGGTTATTGCGTGCAATCCAGGGAGTTTGGTCTTGCTTTCGCAATAATCCATAAATATGATTTGAAATTAACACAATAAAATTACAGCGTCAAGTAGAAGTTGAGATTTGCATTTTGGAACTGGCTATACCAGATGACAAAATGACAATTCCTTTGAATTTTGGAAAAAATAATAGACTTATTAGTGAAATGTGTATAAAAGACCAAGGGTTAATTGACTTTATTTGCATGAAAGAATATAATGATAAAAAAATAACGAAAACTGGCATAGCCAGTAAAAGGAGTGTGTGTGATGGGGGATTTTAGAACCATTGAGATTAAGCAGAGTGTCTTTGCTGATAATGATAAGAGGGCAGATGAAGTCAGAAGAGAATTAAAAGAGAAAAAGGTTTTTCTTCTGAATCTGATGTCTTCCCCGGGATCTGGGAAGACTACTACCCTAACAAGAACCATTGAGTCTTTGAAGGATCAAATTAAAATCGGTGTTATGGAAGCGGATATTGATTCCGATGTGGATGCCAAGACTATTTCTGATTTGGGAGTTAAGGCAATTCAGTTACATACCGGTGGCATGTGTCATTTGGATGCGGATATGACAGCCCAGGGACTTGAGGGAATCGGAACCGGGGATCTTGACTTGGCAGTTCTTGAGAATGTGGGAAATCTGGTCTGTCCGGCGGAATTTGATACCGGTGCGGTAAAGAACGCCATGATCTTAAGTGTTCCGGAAGGAGATGACAAACCCTTAAAGTATCCATTAATGTTTTCCATCTGCGATGTGGTTTTGATTAATAAGACAGATGTGCTTCCATATTTTGATTTTGATATGGACAAGTGCAGGGAGAATATTTTGATGCGAAATCCTAAGGCCAAGATTATTCCCATCTGTGCAAAAACCGGAGAGGGAGTGGATGAATGGTGCAAGTGGCTTTTAGAAGAGGTTAAAAATTGGCAGGCATAAGGTGAAAAGAAGGAGTGAAGTTATGGCGGAAGAAAGACAACTTATTTTAAAGTTAGGGCAGAAAATTACCGATCGAATCGGGCACAAGGTTACAACTGAAGATCCAGAGTATTGGGGCCTGGCGGGAGTTGTGACAGATGAGATGGCAGAGGTGGCACTGAAGATGAAGGTGCGCAAACCTATGACCTTTCCCCAGCTTTTGAAGGCTACGAAGAAGGATGAGAAAGACCTGCAAAAGCTTTTGGATGAGATGAGCAGGATCGGACTTTTGGAGTATAACTGGGAGAACCCGAAACATGAAAAGCAGTATGTGCTTCCTATGTATGTGCCGGGAAGCGCAGAATTTTTCAATATGAATGAGCAGAATTTAAAAGAACATCCGGAATTGGGCCTCTTTTTTGAGCGGATGTCCAGGCTGCCTCTTGAGAAGGTAACCCCGATGGTGCCGCCGGGAGGAGCAGGAATCGGAATGCATGTTATTCCGGTAGAGAAGGCTATTGAGATGGAGAACCAGTCAGTGGATATTGAGCACATTTCCCATTGGCTAAAAAAATATGACGGCAAATATGCGGCTAGCCCCTGTTCCTGCAGACTTTCCAGAAAAACTTACGGCGAGGGATGTGCAGATGATCCTTATGATTGGTGTATTGCTGTGGGGGACATGGCAGACTATGTGGTTGAGACCCAAAAAGGGGGCAGATACATTAGCTATGATGAGGTAATCGAGATCCTTAAACGGGCAGAAGATAATGGTTTCGTTCACCAGATTACCAATATTGATGGAGAGAATAAAATCTTTGCCATCTGTAACTGTAATGTGAATGTCTGTTATGCCCTTCGTACCTCCCAGCTGTTTAACACCCCTAATATGTCAAGGTCAGCCTACGTGGCAAGAGTATCCAAGAAGGACTGCGTGGCCTGTGGACGATGTGTGGAATATTGCCCGGCAGGAGCGGTAAAGTTGGGACAAAAGTTGTGCACTAAAGACGGAGAGGTGGAATATCCAAAGCAGGAACTTCCGGATGCAGCCAAGTGGGGACCGGAAAAATGGAGTGAGGATTACCGAGATAAAAACCGTATTAATTGCTACGATACAGGAACGGCACCTTGTAAGACCGCCTGTCCGGCCCACATTGCAGTTCAGGGATATTTGAAAAAGGCAGCCCAGGGCCAATATAAGGAAGCCCTGGCTCTTATTAAAAAAGAAAATCCTTTCCCAGCAGTCTGTGGAAGAATCTGTAACAGACGATGTGAGGATGCCTGTACCAGAGGTACTATTGACCAGGCAGTTGCCATTGATGAGGTAAAGAAATTTATTGCCCAGCAGGATCTAGATGCCAAGACAAGATACATTCCACCTATTATTCCTCCTACCACAGGAAGACTTTTTGAGGAAAAAATTGCAATTATCGGAGCAGGCCCGGCAGGCCTTAGCTGTGCCTTCTATTTGGCAGAAAAAGGATACAAGCCGGTGGTATTTGAGAAGAATAAAAAGCCGGGGGGAATGCTTAGGTATGGAATTCCTTCCTTCAAATTAGAGAAGGATGTTATTGATGCGGAGATCGATGTGATCAAGGCCATGGGTGTTGAGATTCGCTGTGGCGTAGAGGTTGGCAAAGATATTAATATAGATGAACTTCGGGAAGAAGGTTATAAGGCATTTTACCTGGCAATTGGCTGCCAGGGAGGAAGACTTCCGGGAATTTCCGGAGAAACTGCAGAGGGCACCATGTCGGCGGTAGACCTTTTGCAGAAGGTTAGCGAAGATGAGACCTACAAGATTTCCGGAAAGGTTGTAGTAATCGGAGGCGGAAATGTTGCCATTGACGTTGCAAGAACCAGCACCCGCTGTGGCGCGGATTCTGTTGAGATGTATTGCTTAGAAAGCAGGGATAAGATGCCGGCGTCAGTAGAGGAAATTGAGGAAGCCGAGGAAGAAGCAGTTCAGATCAATTGCGGTTGGGGTCCTAAGGAAGTCCTTGTAAAAGACGGAAAAGTAGCTGGAATTATCCTGAAAAAATGTCTGTCTGTATTGGATGAAAATGGACGATTTGCTCCGGTTTATGATGAAAATGATACCAGAGAAGTTCCTTGCGATCATGTGTATTTCAGCGTTGGACAGAAGATTGTGTGGGGTAATCTTTTGGAAGGATCTAAGGTAGAGCTTGGACGAGGAAATGGTGCCCTGGCAGATGCCCTGACCTATCAGACAGGCCAGCCGGATATCTTTGTAGGCGGCGATGTATATACAGGCCCCAAATTTGCCATTGATGCCATTGCAGCAGGAAAAGAAGGAGCCATTTCCATTCACCGTTTTGTACAGCCGGACAGTAGCTTAACTATAGGAAGAAATCGCCGTCAGTTTATAGAACTGGATAAGGATAATTTGAATATTTCCGAATATGACAATGGTTCCAGACAGGTTCCCGGAATGGATAAGACAGTGGACAAAAAACATTCCTTTAGGGATGCCCATCAGACATTTACAGAAGAGCAGGTAAAGGCAGAGACTGCAAGATGCTTGGGCTGTGGTGCTTCTGTTGTAGATGAAAATAAATGTATCGGTTGCGGAATCTGCACAACCAAGTGCGAATTTGATGCCATTCATTTGTACCGGGAAAATCCGGATTGCAGCAAGATGGTAAAGTCAGAAGACAAGATGAAAACTATTTTGCCATATGCGGCAAAAAGAGCCATTAAGATTAAATTTGGCAAGAAAGAGAAGTAGATCGGTTATGCATGAACTTGGAATTGTATTTCATATTATTGACAGTCTTGAGACCCTTGCCACAGAAAACAAACTGAAGGAGATTGCAAGTGTAACCCTGGAGGTAGGGGAAGTGTCAGGGGTCATTGATTTATATCTGAAAAACTGCTGGAAGTGGGCGGCAAAAAAGCATGACTTTATTAAGGATGCCCAGTTGATCACCCTTGAGATACCGGCAGTGACTTATTGCCAGGACTGCAAGCAAACTTATGGAACAGTGGAACATGGGCGGACCTGCCCCTACTGTTCCAGTGAACAGACTTATTTGCTTACAGGAAACGAATTTAATATCAAAGAAATTGAAGCCTGTTGAAAAAATGAGAAAGAAATCTAAAAGGAGGAGAAGATTATGTTGTTTCAAATTTATGGAGAGGGAGCCGGATGGCAGCTTTTAGGTTGGTTGTTAGTATTTACAGGTCTTGTGCTTGCCAATGAATTTGCAAGAAGAACTAAGACGGGAGGAATTATCTGCTTCTTTGTACTTCCTGCAATTCTTACGGTATACTTTATTGCTATTTATGTATGTGCAGCTATGGGAATGGCCTGGGCCCTAAATAATGACACCTATGTTCATATGACCAGTTGGTTCCATTATGCCAAATTGTATGCGGCAACTGCTGGATGTATTGGTTTTATGATGTTAAAATACAAATGGGGAATCGGAAAAACAGAATGGTTTAAGGTTTTCCCATTTGTAATCGTTGCTATTAATATCTTGATTGCTGTTGTCAGTGACTTTGAGTCTGGTGTGCGTGGTGCTATGGCCCTGGCTGAGTATGGAGACCGCTGGTGGTTATCCTCTGAAAATGTATGGCTCTATGGCGGCTGGTGGAACTGGGTAAATGGTATTGCAGGTCTTTTAAATATCTTCTGTATGACCGGCTGGTGGGGAATCTATTCTTCCAAGGACAAGAAAGATATGCTTTGGCCGGATATGACCTGGTGCTTTATTATTGCCTATGACCTTTGGAACTTTGAATATACCTACAACAACCTGACAACCCATACCTGGTATTGTGGTCTGGCCCTTCTGCTTGCACCAACCTTTGCCAATGCTCTTTGGAATAAGGGTGGATGGATCCAGAACCGTGCCAACACTCTTGCCTTGTGGTGTATGTTTGCCCAGGTATTTCCACTGTTCCAGGATGCCAGCAGATTTTCGGTAATTCCTGTTCTGTACGGAGATGGAGTGATGGACAGTGCCATTCGTCCGACTACAGCCAATCCAACCATGCAGGGATTTATAGCAGTCCTTGCCTTGATCGCAAATGTACTTTGTCTTGCATTTATTATTAAAAGGGCAAAAGAGCAGAAAAAGAACCCTTATAAGAATGAAATATTTACAGACCAGAAAGATTTTCAGATTGTTATGTCAAGAGCTGAGTAAAATCCTGGCTGGTCGGAAAGTTGAAGATGGCAGATGGAATTTCAGAAAATCAGTTCACCCTCACTTCGAGAACTTTTTGTGGAACAGGTGCAGCATATGATCCTGTCAGGAAAACTAAAAATAGGAGAAAAGTTACCGCCGGAACGGCAGCTAGCAGAGGAAATGCAAGTTAGCAGGGCGGTGGTAAACGGGGGAATTGCAGACCTCCAGAGAATGGGCTTTCTCCTGGTGAAGCCTAGAAGCGGAACCTATGTGGCTGATTACAGGAGAGCAGGAACCATAGAGACCCTGCTTTCGATTATGAAATACAATGGAGGTAGTCTTCGCAATGACGAGATCCGGTCCATCTTTGAAATAAGAATCGCTTTGGACAGTCTGGTGGCCAGACTTTGCCTGCCGACCATAAGCGAGGAAGAAATCCAACTTTTGCATGGGATCGTAAGTAAAATAAAAGAGGCAGATAAAAGTTCGGAGGCCATTGAGGCGGCTTTTGAATTCCAGCATGAGTTTGCCCTGATGTCCGGAAATGTATTGGCACCTCTGATCATCCAGTCCTTTAAAACTCCAATCTTTGCCATGTGGGAGAGGTATTGCAGCTTATACGGCCTAGAGGCCTTGTATGAGAGTAATTATAATATGTGGACCTATGTCAGAGACCGGGACGTGGAGGGGGCCATAAGCTGGATTGAAAAATCTATGCAAAACTGCATTGAAGGAGATAGACAGATTTATTATGAATAAGAAGAACGGGTAGCAAAGTGATCCTTTGCTGCTCGTTTTTTGGTCGTTAAAAAGATTAGTAAAGATTTGCGGGATAATATGTTACAATGAGACATATTGGAAGGAGAAGAAGGCTTTATGGATGAACGTTTGCAAAAACAATTGGAATTTGCTCTTGAAATAGACAAAGAAAAAAATATATTTCGACAAACTCATCTTTCAGGAAAAGGAAGAAATGAGAATGATGCAGAACATGCTTGGCATATGGCGATTATGGCATATTTGCTTCGAGAATATGCCAACGAGGAAGTGGATATTGCAAAGGTTATGCTGATGTGTCTTATTCACGATATTGTGGAAATTGACGCCGGAGATACCTATGCCTATGACGCAGAGGGACTAGCAACTCAAAAAGCCAGAGAAGATGCTGCAAAAGAAAGAATCTATTCTTTGCTCCCAAATGATCAGAAAGAAGAATTAATTGCTTTGTTTGATGAGTTCGAGGAATATCAGACAGCTGAGGCAAAGTTTGCTCGTGCAATGGACAATTTGCAGCCTCTTATATTAAATAATAGTAATAATGGCGGAGACTGGAAAGAACACGGGGTGACTTCAGAGACTATATACAAGCGGCAGCAAAAGACAAAATTAGGATCTGAAAAACTTTATGAGGTGACAGATCAAATTATTCAAGAGAATATACGTAAGGGAAATTTGCCGAGGTAGGGGAGAAAATGAAATGGCAAAATTAGACCAGATGCGTTTGGGATTTGAAAGGGCATATATCGATGGATCTGTAGTTTCAAGTAATCTATATAGACCGCAATTTGTATCCAACAATCACAGAGAAGGAAAGAAAGTACTTTCGTCTATAGAGGATGAGCTTTTGGCCTGCGATGGCTTTCAGATTAGCGTAGCCTTTATTACTATGAGTGGAATCACACCCCTTCTTCAAACCTTAAAGGAGCTTGAAAAAAGAAATATCAGAGGTGAAATTTTAACAACCAATTATTTGAATTTCAGTGAGCCTAGGGCTTTGAAGAAACTGAATGAGCTTTCCAATATAAGCCTTAAAATGTATGATGTGGAAGCGGCGGATGAGGGATTTCATACTAAGGGTTATATTTTTAGGAAAGAAGAAATTTATCGCATAATCATTGGAAGTTCCAATATTACCAGCGCAGCTCTTACCAGCAACAGAGAGTGGAATACAAAACTCATTTCGACAGAACAGGGTGAGATGGCAAAAGAAATTATTGCTGAGTTTTATGAATTGTGGAATTCTTCTTTTGCCTTACCCTTTGCTGAATTTTATGAGAATTATAGTGAACGCTATAAGATCATCAAGCATCAACGGGAAGCAGCAAAGCTTGATGATATTACTTCTATTGAAAAATATAAATTGCAGCCTAACAGCATGCAGGTTGGATTTATTACTAATTTAAAAAGGATACTTGAAGCTGGGGAAGAGAGGGCTCTTTTAATATCGGCTACAGGTACTGGCAAGACTTACGCGTCTGCTTTTGCTATGAGAGAACTTGGATTTCGGAGAGTATTATTTTTGGTTCATCGAAGTCAGTTGGCAAGACAGACAAAATGCTCTTATGAAAAGGTCTTTGCAAAATCTGTGTCTATGGGGGTAGTAGACGGTAAAAACCATGATCATGACAAGGATTATGTTTTTGCTACAGTGCAGACATTGAATCGTGACAGACATTTGCTGCAATATAAGCAAGATGCATTTGACTGCATCGTTTTGGATGAAGCCCACCATGTATCAGCATATACCTATCAAAAAATCATGAGGCATTTTACTCCCAAACTTTGGCTTGGAATGACCGCTACGCCGGATAAACGGGATGATCATGTAGAGGGAAGAAATATCTATGAACTCTTTAATTATCAGATAGCCTATGAGATTCGCTTGCAGCAGGCCATGGAGGAAAATTTACTCTGTCCCTTCCATTATTTTGGAATTACAGATTTAGATATTATAGGAGATAGTCAAGAAATTGGTGGAGATTTCTCTATGCTTACCAGCGATGAGAGGGTGAAGCATATCCTAAATCAAGCCGATTATTATGGTTATAGTGGTGACAGGGTAAAGGGATTAATTTTCTGCAGAAACATCAAAGAAACAGAAGAGTTGTCAGAGAAATTTAATCAAAGCATAAACCCGTCTACGGGGAAGAGGTTTAGAACCATTGCGCTAAATGGCAGTGCCACCGAACAGGAGCGGCAGACTGCTTTTGAAAGGCTTGCTATGAATGAAGGAGAGCCATCGACAGAATACGAGCCCTTGGATTATATTTTCTCTGTAGAAATCTTAAACGAGGGCGTGGATATTGTGGAAGTAAACCAGGTGATTATGCTTCGCCCGACACAGTCTCCAATCGTCTTTATTCAGCAGCTTGGCCGCGGACTGAGAAAGGCAATGGGAAAAGAATATGTTGTAATTCTGGATTTCATAGGAAACTACACGAATAATTTTATGATTCCCATTGCCTTGTCCGGGGATCGAAGCTACAACAAGGACAATATCCGAAGATACATTATGGAGGGCGGAAGGATTATTCCTGGAGCTTCTACCGTTCATTTTGATGAGATTAGCAGAAGACGAATCTTTGCTTCTGTAGACCGAGCAAACTTTAGCGATATTAAGTTAATTAAAGAGAATTATACTAATCTGAAAAACAAGCTTGGAAGAATCCCTAAGTTGCGAGATTTTGATGCCTATGGGGAGATGGATGTGCTGCGGATTTTTGATAACAATAGTCTGGGATCTTATTACAAATTTTTGCTTAAATATGAAAAGGAATATAAAATCCGTCTGTCGGAAGATGAGGAGAAGGTGATTGAATTTGTATCAAAGAAACTTGCTAATGGAAAACGAATTCAAGAACTCCAGCTCCTGAAGCGCATGCTTGCATATGCCCAGGGCTTCTCGAGGATGAATCTATTTGCAGGGCTATCGGAAGATATGAAAGCCTATGGAAAAACAGTGAGTCCGTGTCAGAAAGAAAACCTTGTAAATGTTTTGACTAATGAATTTTCCGCAGGGTCCAGTAAGAAAACCTATGCCCGGTGCGTTTTCATAGAAGAAGAAAAGGGGGATTACAAACCTACAGAGTCCTTTGTGAAGATGCTGGAAAATAAAGAATTCTATGATATGCTGAAAGAGCTTATAGAATTTGGCATTAGCCGATATGAAAGAGATTATCAGAAAAGTTATGGGGAGACAGATTTGGTATTGTATCAGAAATATACCTATGAAGATGTGTGCCGCCTGTTAAATTGGGACAAAAACCTGTCTTCTGTAATGAATGGATATCTTTTAGATAAGAAAACGAAAACCTATCCTGTATTTATTAACTATGATAAGGATGAGAATATTAGCGATACTACAAAATATGAAGATCATTTTGTGAAAGGATATAGAGACCGCTTAATTGCTATTTCCAAATCAGGAAGAAATTTGCAATCAGGAGATGTACAGAATTTCTTGAAGGCCAAGGAGCGGGGCATCCAGGTAGAACTTTTTGTGAGAAAGAACAAAGATGATAAGATTTCTAAGGAATTCTATTATCTTGGCCATATGAGGGCAAGTGGAAAGGCAAAAGAGTTTACTATGGCAAATACAAAGAAAAAGGCAGTAGAAATCGAGTGGGTCTTGGACGTTCCGGTGCGAGAGGATATTTATGAGTACATTGTAAATTCCTAAGGGAGGACATATGAAAAAAATCAGAGTTGTGGCAGCTGTTATAAAAGCTGTTAATGAAAAGGGAGAGCCGATTATATTTGCAAGCCAAAGAGGGTATGGTGATTTCAAAGGTGGATGGGAATTCCCGGGAGGAAAAATCGAACCGGGAGAGACTCCCAAGGAAGCCCTGAAACGTGAAATTTTTGAGGAGCTGGATACGGAGATTGCTGTTGGTGAGTTGCTTGATACTATAGAGTATGATTATCCGGAGTTTCATCTATCCATGGATTGCTTTTGGTGTCATATTCTGAAGGGAGATTTGGTCCTGAAGGAGCATGAAGCTGCCAGGTGGTTAAGTAAGGAGGAACTTATGGATGTGGAATGGCTGCCGGCGGATGTAACGTTAATTGAGAAGATTGCCTCTAGTATTTGATTTAGAAGCAATAGAAAAGATTCTGTTGACAGAAAGAAAAAAGGGCTATATGATTTTACTAACTGAAGAATGAACTGGGAAAACAAGGGCGTTTTGCAAAATTGCAAAGCGCCCTTGTTTACGTAGTTGAAATTCTAAAGGAATAGTTAATCTAAAGATAGGGGCGTGATATAGGTGATGGAAATAAAAGATTTGGAACTTTTGCAGGACACCAATAAGGTCAATGAGTTGCTGGCTCGTTACGGGGTGAAGTTTGGTATTTATAAAAATAATACTTTTAAAGAGCAGCTCTTTCCCTTTGATGCCATTCCCAGAATTATTGAGGCAGAGGAATTTGCCTATCTGGAGAAGGGCTTAAAACAGCGGGTTATGGCCCTGAATCTTTTTTTGAAGGACATTTATGGCAGTAAGGCAATTTTGAAGGACAAGATTATCCCAGAGGACTTTATTTTTTCTTCCAGCGGTTATATGGCAGAGTGTGAGGGAGCAAGACCGCCAAAGGATATTTATTCTCATATTTCCGGAATCGATTTGGTTAAGGGGAAAAATGATACCTGGTACATTTTGGAGGATAACCTAAGAGTTCCTTCCGGAGCCTCCTACCCCATGATTGCCAGAGAGATCTGCAGAAGATGTTCCCCTAATACCTTCCATGATACCCATTTGGAGGATAATCGAAATTATGCCAAGTTATTAAAGCATACCATGGATTATGTAAATACTGGGGGCCTTAATGTTATTTTGACTCCGGGCCGTTACAATGCCGCTTATTTTGAACATTCTTACCTGGCAGAAAAGACAGGAGCAAAGTTGGTAAATGGCTCAGAATTATTAGTGGAAAATGACCACCTCTACTACCTGACAGCTTCAGGAAAGAAGGAGCTTGTGGGAGCAGTTTACAGAAGAATTTCTGATGAATACCTAGATCCCATGAACTTTAATCCGGAATCCTTAATTGGAATTCCTCATATTTATGATGTCTTTAGAAAGGGAAATGTTGCTCTTTTAAATGCGCCTGGCAATGGGATTGCAGATGACAAGGGAATCTACTATTTTGTTCCCCGAATGATTTCTTACTATTTGGGAGAGGAAGCTATTTTAAACAATGCTCCCACCTACCTGCCTTTCTATGAAGAGGATATGAACTATGTATTGGAGCATTTTGACGATCTGGTATTAAAGGATGTAGCGGAAGCCGGTGGCTATGGGGTTCTCTTTGGAAATTCCCTTAGCAAGGATCAGAAGGCAGATTTTTTGGAGCTTTTGAAAAAAGAACCGAGACGCTTTATTGCCCAGGAGGTTATTGATTTCCAGGACATCGATATTATGGAAAATGGAGAAAGGCTTCCTAGAAAGGCAGATCTTCGAGCCTTTGTGCTAACGGCCGAAGAGCCTTTGGTATGGAAGAGTGGATTGACCAGGTTTTCCAGAAATCCAGATTCGTTTATTGTTAACTCATCTCAGGGAGGAGGATTTAAGGACACATGGATATTATCTCGATAGAACAGGCAAATTGCCTTTATTGGTTAGGCAGATATACAGAGCGGGTCTACACAACCATTCGCATTTATTTTGAACGCTTTGATCGAATGATCGATGAAAATCAGGACAGCTATGAGCAGTTTTGTCAGATGATCGATATTCCAAATATATACACTTCCAGAGAAGATTTCTTAAAGCGCTATCCTTTTGATACAGATAATCCGGACTCTATTATCAGTAACATGTATAGGGCTTATGATAACGGAATTGTGCTAAGAGAGAAGATCACTACAGAGGCCCTTTCCTATATACAGCTTGCAGTTTATGAGCTAAAGAAGGCAGCAGTCAGCAGGTCTCCCCTAATTGAAATGCAGCAGGTGCTTGATTATCTCCTGGCTTTTTGGGGAACCATCGATGATCGGATTGATTCAGAACATATTCGAAATGTGATTAAGGCGGGAAAAAGAATTGAACGCATTGATCTTTATGCCAGACTGGGACTAGATGCGAAAGAAATTTTAAGAGAAGTTCATCGCATGAAACCCCGGGTGGAAAAAAGCGGACTTTCCTACGAGAAAGAGAAATTGGATCAATTAGAAGCCCTTGTCTTGGAAGACAAGATTGATTATTATAAGATTGTATTTTTGGTAGAAAGTATCTTGTGATGTCCGGCTTTTAGGGGAAGCTTAGATAAGCCCAGACATCACAGACAAGGAGGAAATGGTGGAAGTACTGCATTTTGAATATAAGATGGAAATTCAGTATGAGATCCCGGTTCATCTCTGTCATTTTACAATCAAGTGTATACCAAAAGATGATAAGAGGCAGACTCTGCTTGAAAGCAAGATTGAATTGCTTCCAGACTGCCCTTATTCTTTTGGAGAAGATGCCTGGAACAACAGGCAGATCTATGGCCGGGTAGAGGGGGCGCATGATCGCTTCTTGTTTCGCATTAGCGGTGATGTTCTAAATAAAGAAAGGGAATATGTAGAAGAGGCCAATGAAGAGAAAATCTCGGTATATCGTTTCCCTACAGGAAAATGTGTGCCCGGAAAGGCGCTTTTGTCTTATTATGACAGGCTTTCAGAGCATTTAAATCAGCTGCCTGATGATAGGGAGAAATGTATTTATATCATGGAGAAACTTTATAATGATTTTTCCTATGTACCTTCTTCTACTCAGGTAGACACAGAAGCGGAGGAAGCCTGGAAGCTGGGAAAGGGTGTTTGTCAGGACTATGCCCATATTTACATTAGCTTACTTCGTTTGGCAGGTATTCCGGCTAGGTATGTCTGCGGCCTAATCCAGGGAGAAGGGGAGAGCCATGCCTGGACAGAGGCCTTGCTGGGGAATCGGTGGTACGGCTTTGATCCGACCCATAATCGGCCGGTAAAAAAAGGATATATTAAACTGGGGGATGGAAGAGACGCCGGGGATTGTGCCATTAACCGGGGGATTATGTTCGGAGGCGGTGCCCAGACCCAGAAAATCTCCGTTTTGGTGGAGGAAAGGAAAGAAGAAAAATAGATGATAGAAGAAGTGGTATCTGTAGGTCTGCCTATAGATGAGACCTTGAGAATAAAAAAGAATAGGATTATGCCAAAGAAGCCCTCTCAGGGAATGAAGCGAATCAGTATTGTAACTGGTATCCATGGAGATGAGTTAGAGGGTCAGTATGTTTGCTTTGAACTCCAAAGAAGGATTAAAGAGCAGGAAGACTGTCTTCAGGGAATTGTGGACGTGTATCCGGCTATGAATCCCTTGGGGATTGATTCCATTACCAGGGGGATTCCGGCCTTCGATTTAGACATGAATCGACTCTTTCCCGGAAATATAGACGGTAATATGACAGAGTATTTGGCGGCAGGAATTATTGAGGATGTGGCAGGTTCCGATTGTGTTCTGGACATTCACGCCAGCAACCTTTATCTGACGGAAATCCCCCAGATCCGAATTAATGAGCTGCATGAGGAGAAGCTGCTTCCTATAGCCATGGAAGCCAATGTAGATTTTATTTGGATCCATGGAGCCAGCACAGTTCTGGAATCTACCTTTGCTTATAGCTTAAATAGCATCGGAACACCGGTCTTGGTAGTAGAAATGGGTGTTGGTATGCGTATTACCAAGTCCTATGGAGACCAGTTGGTAGATGGGATTTTTAAGCTGATGCAGAGTATGGGAATCTGGTCGGGCCAGGTAAATTCGGTTCGAACCCCTATTGTATCTAAGGACCCTGATGATGTAAGCTATCTCAATGCATCGGTGGGAGGGCTTTTTTTGCCTAGCGTCAAGCATTGGGAGGAATTAAAAAAAGGAGATTTAGTAGGACGAATCGTGGATCCCTTGAGTGGCAAGGTCTTAGATGAGGTTTTGGCCCCGGTAGACGGTATCTTGTTTACTATTCGAGAGTATCCCATTGTAGATGAGGGCTCTCTTATGGGGCGACTTCTTAGAAAGGAGGCTTATAAGAATGCGTAAGAGAATTATTTACCAGATTAAGGGCCTCTACCGGGATGATTTTCGTGTGACCGGTTTTGAATTTGGGGAAGGAAAAAAGTCCCTTTGTATCGTAGGCAGCATGCGTGGAAATGAGGTGCAGCAGGTGTACTGCTGTTCCCAGCTTGTGAAAAAATGTAAGCAGCTGGAAGAGGAGGGAAGGATCCTTCCGGACCACAAGATTTTGATTATCCCTTCTGTAAATCCTTATTCCATGAATATTCAGAAACGGTTTTGGCCTACAGATAATACGGACATAAATCGAATGTTTCCGGGCTATGATCTGGGAGAGACCACCCAAAGGATTGCGGATGGGGTCTTTAAAGAAATCTCGGAGTACCGGTATGGAATTCAATTTACCTCTTTTTACATGCCGGGAAATTTTATCCCTCATGTAAGAGTCATGGAAGAAGGTTATACCAGTGCAGAGGCTGGAAAAGATTTTGGCCTGCCCTATGTGGTAAAAAGAGTAGTTCGCCCCTATGACACAGCCACCCTCAATTACAATTGGCAGGTTTGGGATACCCAGGCCTATTCCCTTTATACTACAAGAACCACAGGAATCGATCCCAAGGGGGCAGGCCAGGCAGTGATGGCAGTGATGAATTTCCTTGCGGCAAGGGGAATCATAAAATACCAGACTCCTTATATCAATGGATGTAAGATTATTCTAGATACAGACCTTGTCTCGGTGCGAACCGCCAAATCCGGTATTTTTGAAGCTCTTGTAAAGGCAGGAGATGAGGTTAGCATGGGCCAGCCTCTGGCAGAGATCATACATCCCTATGATGGGGAAATCATGGAGACTTTGTACGCTCCCATGAATGGGAAGATTTTCTTTATCCACAATGAACCTTTAACCTATGCCAATACTGCGGTGATCAAGATTGTGGGAGAATAACCAAAATAATAATAAAAAGCCTCCGACTCATGTTTTCATGAAGCGGAGGCTCTTTTAGGTATGGAGGGTTCTTTAATGTTGTTTGATATTTGTTTTATAAGTTCTCTTTTAAATATGCTTCGATTTCAGCGATTGCTACATCCTCGTCTTCACCGTCGCACTTAATAGTAATTTCCTGGTCTTTCTTTACTGCAAGACTCATAACACCGATGATTCTCTTGGCATCTACCTCACGGCCGTCTTTTGCGATTGTGATTTTGCAAGAAAATCCTGCAGCTTTTTTTACAAGAAAGTTAGCCGGTCTTGCGTGAATTCCTTCTGGATCTGTGATTACATACTTAATTTCTTTCATTTTGCATTACCTCACTTTTTTTGTTTTGATTATGAATGTTTCTTTAATTATAAGTGTTTCTATAATTATAAGTGTTAGATATCATTTTTGAAAGGATGGTTTTACTCTGCATCCTTCTTGATAAAGCCAAGCATTACGCAGGTGATGATAGAACCAACTACCCATGCAAGAATGTACATCAATGGCTTTCCTACAGTGGCAAATACGAAGACTCCACCGTGTGGTGACATAAGTGTACATCCAAAGGCTGCAGATAAAAGTCCGGCTACTGCGGAACCTACCAGGGTACAAGGAATTACATGTCCCGGATCTGCTGCTGCAAATGGAATGGCACCCTCTGTAATGAAGGAGCAGCCCATGATAATGTTGGTGATCTTTGTCTCTCTCTCAGCTGCTGTAAATTTCTTTGGGAAGAAAATACAAGCAAGGGCGATACCTACAGGAGGAACCATACCACCGATCATTACAGCTGCCATGGCAATGTAGCAAGCCTGAACTTTTGGATCTGTCTGAGCTGCACCAGCTGCAACGTAGTCAGCTGCTGTTGCAAGCATTCCGGTACCAAATACATAAGCGGCCTTATTAATGGGGCCTCCCATGTCAATGGCCATCATTCCGGCAACGATCATACCAAGAAGCCAGATCATGCCTGTGTCAGAAAGGCTTGTAAGCATATCGCTAAGTCCGGTATTGATAAGACCAATGATCGGATTCAGGATGAAGGTCATAATAACAGCAACGATAAACATACCTACCAATGGGTAGATCAGGATTGGCTTAATTCCTTCTAAGGATTCCGGCAAATTAGCTGTGATCTTCTTAAGGAAGAGAATTGTAAATCCAGCTAAGAATCCGGTGGCAATACCACCAAGGAAACCGGATACGGTATTTCCCCCATTATCAGCAACGAAAGCAAAACGTTGTACAAAACTTTCGAATCCGTTTAAGCTTCCCCAGTCGTAGGAAGAAACTAAGGCGTTACCGTTAGCTGCAAGAAGCCCCCCTAGGAAACCAACGGCAAGACCGGGTCTGTCAGCGATGGAGTAGGCAATGTAACCTGCAAGTACCGGAACCATAACTCCCATGGCAAGACCACCGTTGTATTTCAGGAAAGCAGAAATCGGTGATGCACTACCAAAGGCAGAACCGATGGAACCATAGCCCATCAGGGTATCGATCAAAAAGGCCAGGGCTGTTAAAATACCGCCGCCAATAACGAATGGAAGCATGTGGGATACGCCGCTCATAAGATGGGTGTAGGCCTGGTGTCCAATGCTGCCGGAGGATTGCTTGGTGTCTTCGCTGCTGCTTTCTGTAGCAGATGGGGTATAGATCGGAGCATCCTGTGCAGCTGCCTTTGTAACTAATTCATCACTCTTCTTGATTCCGTCGGCAACCTTTACTTCAAGAAGATGTTTGCCTGCAAATCTTTCCATAGGAACCTTGGTGTCGCAAGCGATGATAACACCTTTAGCTCCCTTAATGTCGTCTTCTGTAAGGATGTTCTTTGCCCCTCCGGAACCTCTGGTTTCTACCTTGACTTTAATGCCAAGTTTTTCTCCGGACTTTTCAATAGCCTCTGCTGCCATATAAGTATGGGCAATACCGGTAGGGCAAGCAGTTACTGCAATAACATCATATCCGTTGGTCTCAGCTGCTTTTTCAGCCTTTATTTCTTCAGCTTCTTCCTTTGCGTTCTCGGCGGCATCAATAACAGCCAGGAATTCCTCAGGGCTAGCTGCATTTCTAAGGTCACTCTGGAATTTCTCATCCATTAAAAGCATGGAAAGACGGCTAAGTACATCTAAGTGCACATTGTCTTTGGTATTTGGTGCTGCGATCAGGAAAAAGAGATTGGCAGGTTCTCCGTCGAGAGAATCAAACTCTACTCCTTCAGGAACCAACATAGCAGCAAGTCCCGGTGCTGTAACAGTATCTGACTTGCAGTGGGGAATAGCAATACCTTCGCCAATTCCTGTGGATCCTTCTTCCTCTCTTAAGAAAACGCCCTTTTCATAGACATCCCTGTCTGAGATATTTCCTCTTTTGACCATCAAATCTACTAATTTTTTGATAGCCTCTTCCTTTGTTGCGGCAGTACCATGTAAGTCAATGGATACTGCAGAAAGTAAATCTTTTACTCTCATTGTTCTCCTCCTTTGATTTATATGAATTTATAACCTGCTTAATAAATGCTTATCTGCCAATCTGGGCCAGAAGTTCTTTGACTTCAGCCTCTGTTGCCAGTTTTTCTGAAAATGCTGATGCAGATCCGGTACATAGGCCCATGTAAAAGGCGTCCTCATAGCTTCCGGTATTCTGATAGCCTGCCACAAAACCAGCTACCATGGAATCCCCGGCTCCTACTGCATTGATCAACTTTCCTTTGGGAGTTTCTGACCGGTATACAGATCCGTCTTCTGCCAAAAGCAGGGCCCCGTCTCCTGCCATGGAAACAAGAATGTTTCTTGCGCCAAGTTCCTGTAGCTTTTTTGCGTAGGTAATCAGGTCTTCTTCTGTCTTTAACTCCAGGCCAAAAATCTCTCCCAGCTCATGGTTGTTTGGCTTAATAAGGAAAGGATGGTACTTTAGGACATTCATCAATAAATCCTTGGTGGCATCTACAACGATGTTTAGCTTTTTATTTGACAGATGCTCCAAGATATCCATGTACATGGTTTCCGGCATACTTGATGGGATGCTGCCGGCAAGGATTAAGGTGTCGCCGTCTGAGAGAGAGTCAAGTTTCTCATAAAGCTTGTCTATGTTCTTTTGATTGATCGCCGGCCCCATGCCGTTGATCTCCATGCCGTCAATGTTTCGAATCTTCAGATTGATTCTGGAAATGCCCTCATCACAGGTGATAAAGTCATTTTTTACTCCCGACTCTGCCATAAGGCGCTTGATCTCCTCCCCGGTAAAGCCGGCTGCAAAACCTAAGGCTATAGAGTCAATTCCAAGGTTCCTAAGAACAATGGAAACGTTGATTCCTTTTCCCCCGGGATTAATAAGTTCCTTACTGGTTCGGTTTGTCATACCCTCTTTGAAATTAGGTACATCCACGATGTAATCCAAGGATGGATTAAAAGTAACTGTGTAAACCATTTTGCCTCTCTCCTATTCTGCAATAATAATGTTGTTCAGGTCTTCGAATTCCTTGGGGCAATCTTCGGTAATGATATTGGCAGACTCTACTCTTCCAAAAGAAACCGGGGAAATTTTACCAAATTTACTGCTGTCTGCCAGCACATATACGTCCTTAGAAGAAAGCATAGCCCTCTTCTTGATCATTGCTTCCCGCATTTCAGGTGTAGTAAAACCATTCTTTCTTGTTAGCCCGTTGGTACCGAAAAATCCCTTTGTGAAATTGTATTTCTCAATATTTGCAATAGCCTCTTCTCCCACAATGGCTTCTGTAATAGATTTAAATTCTCCGCCCACCAGAAGAGTTTTAAAGCCTCTCTGGGAAAGCTGCCTTGCATTGTTGATGGAATTTGTTACAAAGATCGCATGCTGACATTGAATGAAATCAATCATTAATTCCGTTGTGGTTCCCGCATCTATATAGACAAAATCATCATCAGTAATGAGATCTGCTGCATAGGCTGCAATCTTTCTTTTTTCATCTGTGTGTTCAGCTCGTTTGTGTTCAAGATCTCCTTCGGTTGTGACGTAGCTTTGCTTCTTCTTGGCCATGGCCCCGCCATGAACCTTGATTAAAAGCCCGGCCTTATCCATGGCAGTTAAATCTCGACGAATGGTGGATTCTGATGCATCTAAGGCTTCCATCAGTTCTGTTCCTTCAACGGATCCTTTGCTTTCAAGCATTTCTAAAATAATTGCCTGTCTTTCTTCTGAAAGCATAGTTCCCTCCTGATCTGATTTATAAGTATTCGTTCAAAACCGTTCAAGTCCGGTCATTTACTGTCTAGATTATACGACAGAAAATAATCATATTCAATCATTTTCGGTCAAAAACATTCAACAAAAATAAAAGATAAATTTTGTTGAAAATGTATAGGAAATCGATTTTATAAGCCGGATGTGTGGTAGAATAGAGGCAATTTAGATGCATTAAAGATTTGAGAATAATAGGAGGATGGCCCATGAACAAAGAAGAGACCTATCAATATTTAAGAGACCAAAAGATTTCTTACGAAATAACAGAGCATCCAGCAGTATTTAACATGGAAGAGTTAGACGCAGTGGAACTTCCTTATCCGGAATGGGATGCTAAGAATTTATTTGTAAGGGATGATAAGAAGAAAAATTATTATTTAATCACGGTAAAGGGAGATAAGAGGGTGAATTTAAAAGAATTCCGTAAGCAGCAGGGATTACGGCCCCTTTCTTTTGCATCTGCAGGAGATCTGCTTGAGATTATGGCCTTGCAGCCAGGATCTGTTTCTCCCTTAGGCTTGTTAAATGATGAAAAAAGCCGGGTGCGGTTCTTCCTGGATTCGGAATTTGATGGGAATAAAATCGGAATTCATCCAAATGACAACACAGCTACTGTATGGCTGCAGGCAAAGGATTTGATGGAGCTTATTGAGAAGCATGGGAATGAAGCTGAGTTTGTAGATGTTTAAAGCAGACGAAAAGATTAGCGATATGAATCAGAAAAAAGTACAGGTAAAGAAAACCCTTGGTCAGCAGACTGAAGACCGATTAATGAAATATATTTTGGACCGGCAGATGATGATCGGGTCTAAGATCCCCAATGAATTTGAACTTTCGGAAATGTTCGGAGTTGGAAGAAGTACGGTCCGTGAAGCGGTAAAGGGGCTGGTAAGCAGGGGAGTCCTGGAGGTGCGAAGAGGGGATGGTACTTATGTGATCAGTACCGTCTATATGGAAAATGACGTGTTGGGATTTGGACAGATCACGGACCGCTATCAATTGGCCCTTGATCTTTTTGATGTGCGCCTCATGATCGAGCCGGAGATTGTCAGCTGGGCTTGCAGGAAGGCTAATAAGGAAGAGATCGCTCATCTGAAAGGCTTGTGCGATGAAGTGGAGATGCTTTATAAGCAAGGGCACAATCATATTTATAAGGATATTGAATTCCACAGCTATTTGGCCAAGCTTAGTGGTAATATGGTGGTGGAACGTCTCCTGCCGGTAATTAACACTTCTGTTGTGACCTTTGCCAATATCACCTACAGAAGCTTGATGCAGGAAACCTTAGAAACCCACAGGGCTATTGTGACAGCTATGGAGCGTAAGGATCCGGTGGGGGCAAGGTGTGCTATGAGTATGCATCTGACCTATAACCGACAGCTGATCATGGAGCTTTTGGAAAAACGGGGGAATTGATGAATACGTCTGATGTATTTGGCGCGTGAATAACGTTTTAAAAAAGAATATGGTAAAAATAGACAAAAAACAGGCCGTGGATAAGGTTATATCCCCACCTGTTTTTTGTTTTTTGCGGAAAAATAAATATATACGTCACATGTATTGCAGCTGAAAAAATCCATTGTTATAGTGATGCCATGATCAAGCAAGGCGCCTAAGAATATCATTAGTATTTACAAAAAAATAAGAAAAGTTCATTAGGAGGAATCATTATGAGTGACTTTGTTGCCTCTCCAGAAAGGTTGATTATAGGAGCTCTTCTGGGATTTGCGGTATTGTTGTTTTTGATTATTAAGGTAAAGGTACAGCCCTTTATTGCCATTATGTCATCAGCCCTGATTATCGGTTTGGTGGCAGGAATGCCCTTTGATATGATCACAGATACCCTAGCAGAGGGTGTGGGAACCACTTTGCAGACCATTGCCATTTTAATTGGCCTGGGTTCTATGTTTGGGGCTATTTTGCAGGTATCCGGTGGTGTTGAAGTAATAGCAGATACTCTGCTTAAGGTCTTTGGCGAGAAAAGAGCACCCTGGGCTCTGGGAATTACCGGCTTAATTGTGGGTATGCCTGTATTTTTTGAATCCGGACTTTTGATCTTGATTCCGGTAGCCTTCGGTATTGCAAGAAAAACGGGGAAATCCGTATTTTGCTATTCTATTCCGTTGCTGGCTGGTCTTGCAATCGGCCATGCCTTTGTACCACCTACACCGGGACCGGTTCTGGTGGCAGAGATGTTAAATGTGGAACTTAGTTACGTAATTATTCTTGGAATTATTATCGGAATTCCAGCCATGATCTTAGCCGGACCTGTATTTGGTAGATTTGTGGGAAATAAATATCACTGTGACGTACCGGCGTCCTATTTGGAAAATGAGAAGGAGGCCCAGGAAAAAACCACAGGTAAAAAGCCTAATTTCTGGTTGATTGTATGTATTATCCTTCTTCCTTTGATTTTGATCATCCTAAATACATTATCCTCAGTGATTCCATTTATGAAGCCAGCCCAGTCTCTGTTGGAATTTTTGGGAACACCTATTATCGCACTTTTGCTTTCTACAATCTGCGCCATGTTGTTCTTGGGCTTGCCAGGTGGATTTGACATTAAAGAGATTACAACAATTATGACCAATTCTTTGCATTCCTGCGGAAATATTATTCTTTTGATCGCAGGAGGTGGAATGCTTAGATTCGTTCTTCAAAATTCTGGAATCGGAGAATTATTTGGAAACTTCGTTGGAGGTTTGCCTCTTCCTATGGTCTTGGTAGCCTTCCTGGTGGCGGCAGCAGTCAGAGTTTCTGTAGGGTCTGCTACGGTATCCATGACTATGGCAGCAGGAATTATAGCTTCCATGCCTATGGTTTCTGGCCTGTCACAGCTTCAGCTTGCAACCCTTACTATTGCCATAGCGGCAGGAGGAACTGCCTTTAGTCATGTAAATGATTCAGGCTTCTGGCTTCACAAATCCTTGTTTGAGGTAGATGAAAAGACCAATCTGAAGACCTGGACTGTTATGGAAACCTTGGTAGGTGTAGTTGGAATTATTGGAGCTACCATTGTTTGGTTTGTTGTTTCATAAATGAAAAATTTCATAGACATGAAGAAATTTGAAACTGTGATCTTATAAAACAGTAACTTAGATTTTGATATCAGGAGGATATAAATCATGAATTTAAAAAGTCAGGAAATGCGTAAGTTGGCGCCGGAATTAGATCCCTTAAGAATCGGAACGGGATGGAAGAAAGAAGACCTTGGAAAAGTCCAGGTTATGATTGAAAGTACTTATGGTGACAGCCATCCGGGAAGCGGACATTTAAATATATTGGTAGAAGAAGTGAGAAAAGGTGTGGAGGAAGCAGGCGGTTTTGGTGCCAGATATTTTTGCACAGACATTTGCGATGGAGAGAGTCAGGGAACTGACGGAATCAATTATAGTCTGGCAAGCCGTGAGATGATTGCAAATATGATCGAAATCCATGCTAACGCCACTCCTTTTGATGCAGGTGTTTATTTATCCAGCTGTGATAAGGGAATGCCGGGAAATTTAATGGGTCTTGCAAGAGTAAATATACCTGCTGTAGTTGTTCCCGGCGGAACCATGAATGCGGGACCGGAAATGCTTACCTTAGAGCAGCTTGGCATGTATAGTGCAAAATTTGAAAGAGGAGAAATCGATGAGTCTAAGCTTGATTGGGCAAAATGTAATGCCTGCCCTAGCTGCGGGGCCTGCTCCTTTATTGGAACTGCATCTACTATGCAGATTATGGCAGAAGCTCTAGGCCTGGCTCTTCCGGGAAGCGCCCTGATGCCGGCTACCAGCCCGGACCTTCTTGCCTATGCCAGGGAAGCCGGAAGACAGGCTGTAAAGTTAGCCAAGACAGAGGGAATGTGTCCTAGTGATATTGTGACAAGAGAGAGTTTTGAAAATGCCATTCTGGTTCATGCCGCAATCTCAGGAAGTACGAACTGTCTCCTACATATTCCTGCAATTGCCCATGAGTTTGGAATAGAAATTACAGGGGATAGCTTTGACAGACTTCACAGAAATGCTAGATATCTTCTTGATGTCCGGCCGGCAGGAAGATGGCCGGCAGAGTGCTTCTATTACGCAGGTGGTGTTCCTGCCATTATGGAAGAAATCAGACAGCATCTCCACCTTGATGTAATGACGGTAACCGGAAAGACCCTGGGAGAAAATCTGGATGATTTAAAGAAAAATGGATTCTATGAGAAATGTGACAAATGGCTTCAGGAATTTAATCAAAGATACGGAATTAAGATTTCTAAAGAAGATATTATCCGTCCTTATGACAAGGCCCTGGGTACCGACGGAAGCATTGCCGTTTTAAGAGGCAACCTGGCCCCGGAGGGTGCAGTTATTAAACATACCGCCTGTCCCAAGGAAATGTTTAAATCCGTTCTTCGGGCAAGACCTTTTGACAGTGAAGAAGAATGTCTGGATGCAGTTTTAAAACACAAGGTTCAAAAAGGTGATGCCGTATTTATCCGCTATGAAGGCCCTAAGGGAAGCGGTATGCCGGAAATGTTCTACACTTCAGAGGCTATTAGCAGTGATAAGGAATTGGGAAAGAGTATAGCCTTAATCACAGATGGAAGATTTTCAGGGGCATCTACAGGACCGGTGATTGGCCATTGCAGTCCTGAGGCGGTAGATGGTGGTCCCATTGCCTTGGTTGAAGAGGGAGATTTAATCGAAATCGATGTGATGGAGAGAAAGTTAAATATTGTCGGCATTGCCGGTGAAAGAAAATCTCCGGAAGAAATCGATGAAGTGTTAAAGAGACGTCGTGAAAACTGGAAAGCAAGAGAGCCTAAGTACAAAAAAGGCGTCTTGAGATTGTTTAGCCAACATGCGGCAAGCCCAATGAAGGGGGCTTATCTGGAATTTTAGCCGGAAAAGGAAGAAATTATGAATCAGATAGCAAGGAAAGAAGAAAAATTTATAACTCTGGGGGAGATCATGCTTCGGCTGACTCCTCCGGACTGTGAGAAGATACGGACAGCAGATTGTTTTGAGGCAAGATACGGAGGAAGCGAAGCCAATGTGGCCTTATCTTTAGCCAATCTGGGAATAGATAGTGCCTACTTTACTGTTGTTCCGGATAATAGTTTGGGAAAAAGTGCAGTGCGGATGCTTCGGAGCAATGATGTGGATTGTACATCGGTTATTTTTACTGCTCCGGAAGAAACTCCCAGTCACAGACTGGGAACCTATTATCTGGAAACAGGTTATGGAATCCGCCCCAGTAAGGTGATCTACGATAGAAAACATAGTGCCTTTGATGAATATGATTTTGGCCAGATGGATTTAGACAAGCTGCTTGAGGGATACACATGGCTGCACTTAAGTGGGATTACTCCGGCCCTTGGAAGCAGTCAAAGAAGGATGATCCTAAATTGTCTGAAAATGGCAAAGAAAAAAGGAATGACGGTAAGCTTTGACGGAAATTTTCGTGCTAGTTTATGGACCTGGGAGGAAGCTAGAGATTTCTGCACGGCCTGTCTTCCTTATGTAGATGTACTTATGGGAATTGAGCCCTATCATTTGTGGAAGGATGATAATAAACATGAGGCAGGAGATGTAAAGGATGACATTCCTTTTCAACCTGACAAAGACCAGGAGGCAAGGGTCTTTGAAGCATTTGTAAAAAAATATCCCAACATAAAATGCATTGCCAGACATGTCCGTTATTCCCACAGCTGCAGCGAAAATAGCTTAAAGGCCTACCTTTGGTATGGGGGAGAGACTTATGAGAGCAGAAAGTTAAGCTTCCATATTTTAGACCGGGTAGGTGGCGGTGACGCCTTTGTCAGTGGAATTATTTATGGTTTGATGCAGGATTATAAGCCGGAAGACATTGTGAATTTCGGAGTTGCCAGCAGCGCCATTAAGCATACCCTTCACGGCGATGGAAATATTACCGATGATGTTTCGCTGATTCGTCATGTGATGGAGATGGATTTTGACATCAAAAGATAAAGATTAAGAAAAAATCGAGATAAAATTTGAGATAAAAATTAAGATAAAGAGGAAGAATCATGAAGACCATAGAAGAACAATTTAAAGATTTGGGAGTCGTGCCGGTTGTAGTCTTAGATAAGAAAGAGGATGCCCTTCCCTTGGCAAAAGCCTTGGTTTCTGGTGGGCTTCCCTGCGCAGAAGTAACCTTCCGAACAGAAGCTGCCGCAGAATCTATCGGGCTTATGGCTAAAGAATATCCGCAAATGCTGGTAGGAGCCGGAACAGTATTGACTACTGAGCAAGTAGACCTTGCAGTAAAATCCGGTGCAAAGTTTATTGTAAGTCCCGGCTTTGATCCGGAAATCGTAGATTATTGTTTGGAGAAAAATATTCCTATTTTCCCGGGATGTCTTACCCCTTCCGAGGTGGCCCAGGCTGTAAAGCGAGGCCTGAAAATTGTTAAATTTTTCCCGGCAGAGCAGGCTGGATCCATAGCTATGATAAAAGCACTGGCAGCTCCCTACAATAATCTTCGCTTTATGCCGACGGGAGGAATAAACCTGGAAAATTTAAAGAATTATTTATCCTGCAATAAAATCCTTTGCTGCGGAGGCAGTTGGATGGTAAAAGGGGAGCTGATTGCTAAGGGCGAATTTGATAAAATTGAAAGCCTTGCAAAAGAAGCAAAAGAAAAAGCTGATGAAATTAGGGGCAAATAAGATATAATATAAAATTGTTAATGTTGATTGATCCATTTTGGAGAAAGAGAGGATTATGACACTTCAGCAATTAAAATATCTTGTCACTGTTGCAGAATGCAAAAATATAACAGCAGCAGCAGAAAAACTATATATTTCCCAGCCCAGCCTAAGCACAGCTATACACAGCCTGGAGGAGGAGATGGGGGTGAAAGCCTTTGTGCGGTCAAACAAGGGAATCTCTATTACCAAAGAGGGGGAGGAACTTTTGTCCTATGCCAGAAATCTTCTTGAGCAGGCAGAAATTATGAAGGACCGATTTTGCACAGACCTTAATAGGAAACCTAAATTTTCAGTTTCCTGTCAGCATTATTCCTTTGCAGTGAATGCCTTTGTGGAGCTGGTTAAAAAGTACGATGCCAAGGAATATAGTTTTACCCTAAGAGAAACCCAGACCGGGGAAATTATCGACGACGTAGCCAGGGGAAAAAGTGAGCTTGGAGTCTTGTATTTAAACAAGAGCAACCAAGAGGTTCTTGGGAAAATGTTTAAGAAAAATGATTTAATCTTCGAGGAAATATTTACAGCATCTCCCCATGTATTTATCAATAAAGACCACCCTCTGGCTGATAAGGAAATAGTGACCCTGCAGGATTTGAAAGCCTACCCTTATCTGGTCTACGAGCAGGGGGAGCGCAATTCCTTTTATTTCAGTGAGGAATTTTTAAGTGTCCTGGATATGCCCAAGAATATTCAGGTGCGTGACCGGGCAACCCTATTTAACCTTGCCATAGGCCTTAACGGATTTACGGTAAGCTCCGGTGTGATTGATAAAGAAATCAATGGAGAAAATATCATTGCCAAGCCTTTGGATATGGATGCAGATATGCACATAGGCTTTATTAAGAAGAAAAATGTATTACTGTCTCGATATGCTAATACCTATATAGAAGCCTTGAAGACCTATTCGTCCATAGTTTGAAACTATGGACGAATAGGGTTTTTATGTATTTTTCAAGCAAATAACTATGTACTATACTTTGCTTAACATAACAAAGAAAGCAAAGGAGATTTATCATGAGTACATTGAAAACACCATTTAAATTCGATTGTGTAGGAAGCTTTTTAAGACCCCAGACCCTTAAAGATGCAAAAGCGGCTTATCAGGACGGCAAAATTGAAAAAGCAGAATATGACAAGCTAGTAAATGAAGAAATTACAAAGCTGGTTGCCAAGCAGAAAGACTTAGGCTACCATGTGATCACAGATGGGGAATTTAGAAGAAGCTTTTGGCATTTGGATTTTATGTGGGGATTTGAAGGAGTTGAGCATGAAGATACAGGAAATGGTGTAGCCTTTGACGCAGAGCTTGCAAGGCTGGATGACACCTATCTGGTGGGAAAGATTCGTCCAAAGGCTCATCCCTTTGTAGAGTATTTCAAATTCCTAAAGCAGTTTGAGGATGAAAATACAGTAGCTAAATATACAATTCCGGCTCCGGCTCAGACCTTCCAGCAGTTTATCGTTCCAAATAATATTGAAAGCACAAGAAAATTCTATGCTACAAATGAGGAGCTGATTCAGGATATTGCAGCAGCATATAGGGATGTGATCAGACAGTTTTATGATGCCGGCTGCAGAAACCTTCAGCTTGATGATTGTACCTGGGGAGCAATTGTAGGAGAAGCTGCAAAACTTAGATATAAGTCTCTTGGGGCAGATCTTGAAGAAGTTAAGGCTGAGCTTCTTAAGGTAAATAATCTTGCCTTAGAGGGAAAACCTGAGGATATGGTGATTACTTCTCATATTTGCCGAGGCAATTATCATTCTACCTTCTTTAACAAAGGAGCCTATGATTCAGTTGCGGATTATGTTTTTGCTCAGGAAAATGTGGATGCCCTGCTTTTGGAGTATGATGATGAGCGGTCCGGTGGATTCGAACCTCTAAAGAAGGTTTCCCAGAACAAGATCGTTGTGCTGGGACTTATTACCACAAAGTCGCCTAAACTTGAAGACAAGGAAACGGTTATTCGTAGAATTCATGAGGCGGCAAAATATGTGCCACTGGATAGACTTTGCTTAAGTCCACAGTGCGGATTTGCATCCTGCGAAATCGGAAATAAGCTTACAGAAGAGGAGCAGTGGGCAAAACTTAAACTTGTAAAAGAAATTGCCGAAGAGGTTTGGAAATAAATAGGTTACTTTTTTGGCTGGGTATTGCTTTGCCCCTTCAATAGGCGTATGATGTGATGTGGAAAAAATGACGTTTATTTTATTAGCAGATGCTAGGGAGGGGTTTGAAGTGAAAGAGGATATTGAAAGTCAAGAGGAAAGTGAAAGTAGGCTTCCGGTTCTTAGAGGAGAGTTTGCCCTGTTATTGGTAGTTCTTATGAACAGTCTGGGAGTGGTGCTCATGCTGTATTCCGGTTCGGGGATTTCAGCTATTTCCAGTGTACCCTATGCCTTTTCGGAGGTATTTACGAAGGTTTCTCTTGGAACCTGGACGTATATTTTCCAAGGGCTTCTGATTTTATCCCTGATGATCATGCGGAAGAAATTTGTTCCCCAGTATCTCTTTAGTTTTGTTGTAGGCTTTGCCTTCAGCGAAATGTTGGATGTAAATGAGATGTGGATCGGGGTCCTGCCTACAGGCCTTGGTTACCGGGTCCTATATTTTGTCATCAGCTACCTTTTGGTTTGCATTGGAATTGCTCTTTCGAATCGCTGCGGCTTGCCCATTATTCCTACGGATCTTTTCCCGAGAGAATTGTCCGATATTACCAAGGTGAAATATTCCAAGATTAAAATAGGCTTTGACGTTACAAGCCTTGCGGTAACAGGCCTTATGACCTGTATCATTCTTGGACATTTAGATGGGCTGGGAATCGGAACCATTTTAGCTGCATTTACCATGGGAAAGGTTATTGGCATGATCGGGGAGAAGATGGATGAACATGTAAGATTTGAATCTTTTATGACTCCCAAGTGTGCAAATGCATAAAACTATTTCCAAATTTGAAATACAGGCTTTTATTATAGGGGACTGTCGCCAAATGCGGCAGTCCTTTTTAGATTTATTTAGTTAAAAAAGTAACAAAAAAGTTGCATAAAGAATTATAGATTTTTCTTGGTTGAGACGGGGTTTTTCGTGAGAAAATTTGTAAAAACTGTACAAAAAGCACAATTTAAAAAAAATCAATTGCAAACAATTGTGCAATGTATTAGGATGAATGTAGGTTAAGAAAGTAATTAAAAGAAGTGCCGTGATAGGAGAGCGAAGGTTTTAGCAGCCGCAAGGCTGTTACGTAAAGCGCTCTTTTTTTGTACTTTATGCTGGTTATTTACAGTAGTTATTTACGGCGATTAAAAGGGGAGAGAACATGAGTAGTTTGTTTTATGAAGCGGTGGAAGCCAATCCGATCATCGCAGCAGTGAAGAATATGGATGATCTTAAGATCGTCTGTTCCTTGGAGGATATTCGGGTAGTATTTATCTTGTTTGGAGATGTCTGTTCCATTCGTGAGATCGTGCAGAAAATTAAGGAGGCCGGAAAGATCGCCATGGTTCATGTGGATTTGATCAGTGGCCTTAGCAGTAAGGAGATTGTGGTAGATTTTATCCAGAAGAATACAGAGGCAGATGGAATTATTTCTACCAAGGCTTCCTTGGTGAAGAGGGGAAAAGAACTGCACATGTTTACTGTTCTCAGGTATTTTCTTTTGGATTCTATGGCCTATGAGAATATTAAACAACAGCAATATTCAGTAAAGCCTGATTTTGTTGAGGTACTTCCCGGGGTGATGCCCAAGGTGATTGAAAAAGTTTGTAAAAAGTCTAAGACTCCTATCATTGCAGGGGGCTTGATTTCGGATAAAGAATCCTTAATGGCAGCTCTTAATGCAGGAGCCATGGCTGTTTCTTCCACCAACCATGAGGTCTGGAAGATGTAAGAATGTGGCAAAGTGAATGGGGGATATTCACTTTTCTATAAAACAAAAATACGTAGCATAATTTATCAAAGGAGGAAAAAAGTATGGCTAAGTATGTAATGGCACTGGATGCAGGCACAACAAGTAACAGATGTATTCTTTTTAACGAGAAAGGGGAGATGTGCAGCGTTGCACAGCGCGAATTTACCCAGTATTTCCCACAGCCGGGTTGGGTAGAGCATGATGCAGATGAGATTTGGGCAAGTATGTTAGGCGTTGCAGTTGAGGCAATGAATATGATTGGAGCGGAGGCCTCTGATATTGCGGCAATTGGAATTACTAATCAGAGAGAGACAACTATTGTATGGGACAAGGAGACAGGAGTTCCTATTCATCATGCTATTGTATGGCAGTGCCGCAGAACTTCCGAATACTGCGACAGCCTGAAGGAAAAAGGCCTTACAGACAAATTCAGAGAAAAAACCGGTCTTGTAATTGATGCTTATTTCTCAGGAACTAAGGTAAAGTGGCTTCTTGACAATGTGCCGGGAGCAAGAGAAAAGGCTGAAAAGGGAGAATTATTATTTGGTACTGTTGAGACTTGGTTGATTTGGAAACTGACAAAGGGAGCTGTTCATGTAACAGATTATTCCAATGCTTCCCGTACCATGCTCTTTAACATCAACACCCTGGAATGGGATGATGAGATTCTTGCAGAGTTGAATATTCCAAAATCTATGCTGCCGGAAGCTAAGCCTTCTAGCTGTATATACGGAGAGGCAGATCCTTCCTACCTTGGTGGACCGATTCCAATTGCAGGAGCTGCAGGAGATCAGCAGTCAGCCTTGTTTGGACAGACTTGCTTCAATGCAGGTGAGGCAAAGAATACCTATGGGACAGGATGCTTCTTACTTATGAACACTGGTGAGAAACCAATTTTCTCTAAGAATGGTTTGGTTACCACTATTGCCTGGGGATTAGATGGAAAAGTAAATTATGCCCTGGAGGGTTCTATTTTCGTAGCAGGAGCAGCTATCCAGTGGTTAAGAGATGAGCTTCGTATTATTGATTCCGCACCGGATTCTGAATATATGGCAAAGAAAGTAAAGGATACCAACGGATGCTATGTAGTACCTGCATTTACAGGACTTGGAGCACCTCACTGGGATCAGTACGCAAGAGGAACTATCGTAGGAATTACCCGCGGTGTTAACAAATATCATATTATCCGGGCAACCTTGGAATCCTTGGCTTACCAGGTAAATGATGTTTTGGAGGCTATGAAGGCAGATTCCGGTATCGACCTTGCAGCCCTTAAGGTTGATGGTGGAGCCAGTGCCAATGATTTCCTTATGCAGACTCAGTCTGATATTATCAATGCTCCGGTAAATCGCCCGCAATGTGTAGAGACTACAGCAATGGGAGCTGCTTATCTTGCAGGACTTGCAGTTGGATATTGGTCAAGCAAGGAAGACGTTATTAAGAATTGGGCAATTGACCAGACATTTGAACCAAAGATTTCTGAGGAAGAGAGAGCAAAACGGATCAAAGGATGGAACAAGGCAGTTAAATATGCTTACGGTTGGGCAAAGGAAGACTAGCCTTGGTAAATAGCTAGAACAACATAATGTAGTGGCAGAGATGAGAGAGCCTGACTGGATAATCGCATAGGAGAATGCGTTTATTTGGCAGGCTCTTTTTTCAAGAGAATAGTAATTATTCAGGAATAAAGGAGCGATCTGGGAATGTATGATGTAATAATTATCGGGGCCGGTGTATCTGGAGCGGCTACAGCAAGAGAGCTGTCTCGCTATAAAGTGAAGGCATGTGTGATCGAAAAAGAAGAGGACCTATGCTGCGGCACTTCCAAAGCAAACAGTGCCATTGTCCATGCTGGTTATGATGCAGCCGAAGGATCCCTGATGGCCAAGCTGAATGTCAGGGGCAATCAGATGATGGAAGAGTTGTCAAAAGAGCTAGATTTCCCATTTAAGAAAAATGGCTCTTTAGTAGTATGTTTAGCTGAGGAGGATATGCCAAAGGTTCAGGCCTTGTATGACAGAGGGCTGGCAAATGGGGTTAAGGAATTAAAGATCCTAAACCAGGAAGAATTAAGGGAAATGGAACCTAATATTTCCGATGAGGCCATTGCAGCCTTGTATGCACCTACAGCCGGAATTGTATGTCCCTTTAATCTAAACATTGCCTTGGCAGAAAATGCCAATGTAAATGGGGTAGACTTTCAATTTGACACAGAAGTTAGGGACCTAAAGCCTATAGATGGGGGTTGGGAGATCCACACCAACCAGGGGATTTTTAAAAGTCGGTATGTGGTAAATGCGGCAGGAGTTTATGCAGACAAGCTTCACAATATGGTGAGTGAGAAAAAGATTCATATTACTCCGAGAAGAGGGGATTATTGTCTCTTAGACAAGAGCGCGGGAAGTCATGTAAGCAAAACCATTTTCGCCCTTCCCGGAAAATATGGAAAGGGAATTTTAGTTGCACCAACCGTCCATGGCAACCTAATCCTTGGACCTACGGCAATTGATATTGAGGATAAAGATGGAACCAATACCACAAGAGAGGGCTTAGATCAAGTGATTCAAGGGGCAGGAATGAATGTAAAAAATCTTCCAATGCGCCAGGTGATCACTTCTTTTGCCGGACTTAGAGCCCATGAGGATGGTCATGAATTTTTGATCGGGGAAGTGGAGGATGCCAAGGGATTTGTAGACTGTGCAGGAATTGAATCCCCGGGCCTTACCAGCGCACCGGCTATCGGAGAGATGGTGGCAGGAATTTTAAAGGAGAAACTGAATCTAGAAGAAAAGGAAGACTTTATCCCTACAAGAAAAGGGGTCCTAGATCCAAATACATTAAGCAAAGAAGAAAGAATGGCCCTGATCAAAGAAAAACCAGAATATGGAACCATTGTCTGCCGCTGTGAAATGGTGACAGAGGGAGAAATTATGGATGCCATTCACAGGCCTCTGGGAGCTAAATCTTTGGACGGAGTAAAGCGCAGAACCAGAGCCGGAATGGGTCGGTGCCAGGCAGGCTTTTGCTCTCCTAGGACTATGGAGATTTTGGCTAGAGAGCGGAAGGTCACCATGTTTGATATTACAAAATCCGGCGGAGATTCAAAGATTGTCACAGGTATTAATAAGGATTCGTTATAGGAGGGAGGCATTGCATCATGAAAGCTTATGATATTGTTGTCATTGGAGGAGGACCGGCAGGACTTGCGGCTGCAATTTCGGCGAAAAAAAGCGGAGTGGACAGTGTCCTGATCCTGGAAAGAGATAAAGAACTTGGGGGCATCTTAAACCAGTGTATCCATAACGGATTCGGACTTCATACATTTAAAGAAGAATTAACAGGACCTGAATATGCCGGCCGTTTTATTGACCAGGTAAAAGAGTTGAACATTGAATATAAGTTAAATACTATGGTTATGGATATTAGTCACCAGAAGGTGGTTATGGCTATGAATCGCCAGGAGGGTCTTTTTGAGATTCAGGCCAAGGCTGTAATTTTGGCTATGGGATGCAGGGAGCGGTCCAGAGGGGCTTTGAATATTCCAGGTTACCGTCCAGCAGGAATTTTCTCTGCAGGAACTGCCCAGAGGCTGGTAAATATTGAAGGTTATATGCCAGGCAGAGAAGTTGTAATCCTAGGTTCCGGAGATATCGGCCTTATTATGGCAAGGCGTATGACCTTTGAGGGGGCAAAGGTTAAGGTGGTTGCAGAGCTTATGCCTTATTCCGGAGGATTAAAGAGAAATATTGTGCAGTGTCTGGATGACTATGGCATTCCTTTAAAGCTTAGTCATACAGTAGTAGATATTAAGGGAAAAGAGAGACTAGAAGGCATTACCCTAGCCCAGGTAGACAGCCATGGAAAGCCAATTCCGGGAACAGAAGAAGACTATAGCTGTGATACCCTGCTTCTGTCTGTAGGTTTGATCCCAGAAAATGAGATTTCCAGAGGCATAGGCCTAGATATGAATCCGGTTACCTCAGGCCCTAAGGTCAATGAAAGCCTGGAGACAAGCATTGAGGGGGTATTTGCCTGTGGAAATGTACTTCACGTACATGACTTGGTGGATTTTGTATCTGAGGAAGCAAGAACAGCAGGAAAAAATGCAGCCCAGTATGTAAAAGGGGATGGGGCAGCAAGACAGACAGGAAAAGAGATACAGATGAATCCGGTAGAAGGAGTCCGCTATACAGTGCCGGGAAGCATTAACCTGGACCGGATGGATGATAATCTTACGGTACGTTTCCGTGTAGGAGGCGTCTATAAAAAGTGCTATATCAGTGCCTACTTTGATAATGAGCGGGTAATCCATAGGAAGCGGCCTGTAGTTGCACCTGGTGAGATGGAAGAGATTAAGTTAACCAAAGATCAGCTTTTAAAGTATCCGGATCTAAAAACCATTACAGTAAAGATTGAGGAGGCGTAGAGGATGGAAGAGAGAAAATTAACATGTATCGGTTGTCCTATGGGTTGCCCTCTTACTGTTGTAATGAATGGTGATGAGGTGGAAAGCGTCACAGGAAATACCTGCAAGCGAGGAGATATTTACGCAAGAAAAGAAGTGACCAATCCCACAAGAATCGTGACCTCTACTGTGCGGGTGTCAGGTGGAAGCATCGACATGGTATCGGTGAAAACCAAGGAAGATATTCCTAAGGGAAAGATCTTTGACTGTGTGAAAGCCCTGAAGGAAATAGAAGTTTCGGCACCGGTGCATATTGGAGATGTGATTTTGGAAAATGTGGCGGACACAGGAGTAGGCATTGTGGCTACCAAAAATGTAGAATAAAAAGAAATCCCATGTGGTAACCAATAGTTGCCCATGGGATTTCCTTTTTATTATCTAGCTTAGGAGATATTGCGAAAATTTTTTAGGGGGGTATACTGAGAAAAATTGCTGTTTACAGTCTGGATGTAAATATTGGCAAAACAAATGCAAGATACGAGGAGAAGCGCATGAAGAATTTAACAACAAAATTAACAGTAGCAAGCTTAACAGCTGCTTCAGTGGTGGCAGCAGCTCCAAATACGGTAGTTTATGCTGCTGAAAATGACGAAAATGTAGAGATCAGCAACCAAAGTCAGGCTCCTTCAAACCTAGAAGAAGCCAAGACTCAGTATGACCAGGCCCAGGCTGAGGAAGCTTTAGATGCAAAAGCAGAGAATGAGGATGGAGAGACATACTTCCAAGCAGAGGCCCAGGAAAGTGATGCTGAGACTGGGCTTACACAGGCAGAGGATAAAGTAAACAGTGCCAAACAAGAAGCAAGGGATGCTTTTGACCAGGCAAAGACTGATGCAAATACTAAAGTGGAAAGTGCCGAAAAAGACCAGGCAGAAGCTGAAGCAGAAAAGAGTACTGCAGAGGAAAATAAAAATTCTGCGGAAGGGGCATATGATACGGCAGTTAAAGCAGAGGCTGAAGCAGAAAAGAATTTATCTGAAGCAGAAAAGAATACATCAGTGACAGAAGCAGATGTTTCAGCTGCTAAGGATGCCTTGGATGAGGCCACGGAAGATGTGACTAAGGCACAAACAGAAAAGGATAAGGCCGACCAGGCATTGACAGAAGCCGTAAATGAAGAAAAAACAAGTGCAGATGCTGTAAGCGTTGCCAGAGTGCAGTAAAAGTGGCAGAAGCTGCTAAAGAAGCTGCAGAAAAAGATTTAAAGACTAAAACAGGGGCCTATGAAACTGCAAAAGCTGCATATGATGAAGCTTGCAAGGATTTAGAAAAAGATTCTCCGGAGTATAAACAGGCAAAAGAAAAACTTGCTAATGCAGAAACGGCTTATGAGAATGCAAAGGATGCAGAGTCTACAGCAAAGACTGCAAAAGAAACCGCACAGAAGGAAGTAGATGCTGCAAAAGATGAGCAGGCTACTGCAGAGCAGGAAGTTAGCGAAGCACAAAAAGCAGTAACTAGTGCTCTGGCTGAATACAATTCAGCAAAGAAACTGGCAGATGAAGCTGAAAGCAAGATATCTGCCGGAAGCTATGCATTTTTTGAGGCCATGGGCTAAAAGGATGCTCTTGATGCCCTGAACAACTGTACATATAAGCAATATAATGTAAAAGGAAATGCAGATGATGCTACATCCTTAGAGAATATGAAAAATTCTCTGCAGTATATTAAAGAATACCTGGAATTAAGAGCAAAAGAAGGGCTCTCCACAGATATAAAAGTTTCAGACCTCATGATGGCATATGCACAAAGTGACGTAAATGCCTGCGTTCCCCTTGGATATAATCATCCAGATCAGTTTGAGATAGGAGAAAATCTTGCATGGGGATATCCGGATCCTTTTGCTGGATGGTACACACAGGAGAAGGCAAACTATGAGTCAGGTAGTGGAGAGACGGGACATTATAAGAATATTATTAATAATAGCTATAAAGTCACTGGGTTTGCCTTAAGTACAAATGATAATCAGTATTGGACAAAAGTTACACACGGCCAGGTTTTTGCCATCCAATCTTCTGGAACTGCCTATTCTTTTACGGATTATGAGAAGCGTTTTATGGACTACTATAATGGTCTTAAGAATGCAAGTAATACTACTGAAGAAAAGAAAAAAGCCTACGAAAAAGCCCAGGAAGACCTTGCTGCAGCTGATACCACTTTGGCGAATAAGAAAGCTGCAGTAACTACAGCCAACAATAACTTGACAACAAAGAATGCTACCTTATTACAGACAAGCTCCGCATATGAAACTGCAAAGAATAAAACAAAAGCTGCCGAGGCTACAGCTAAGGACAAGGCAGATAAAAAAGATAGCCAAAATAAAGCTTATGAGGCAGCTCAAAAAGCGGAGGAGACAGCAAAAAATACAGTAAGTGATAAGGAAAAAATAGTTACTGAAAAACAGAACCTCCTTAAGACAGCCAAAGAGGATCTGGAAACTGCCAAAGCTTTTGTTTCTACAAAACAGGATGCAGTAGACCAGGCTCAGGCTGCTGTTAATAGGCTGACGGATTCTCCGGACTCTGTTATGAGTATTGAGGCAGCGACTGCTGAACTTAAGGCTGCCAATGATAATCTTACAACTGCTAAGAATAACGTAAAAACAAAAGAAGAGGCCCTAACAGATGCTAAAGATAAGCTTGCCGACGCCAAGGAAGATCTAGAAAAAGCCAAGGATAATGTTACTACTAAACAAGCAGAAGTGACTCGTATTGAAGAGGAGCAGGCAGCCTCCTTGTCTGCCCTTGAAAAAGCTAAAGATGCTGCACAAGAAGCGATGAATGCTGCACAAGAGACCCTTAATAGGGCCAAGACAGACCTTCTCAATGCGACTAATGCACTTGCCAATGCCACTAAAGACCTTAAGGCCGCAAAAGACAAGGTGACAGAAGCTACTACAAGTGCAGAAGAAAAAGCAAGCCTCTTAGAGGAGAAGACAGCAGCAAAAGAAAAGGCAGAGTCAAATTATAATGACCTGCTAGCAAAGATCACGCCTCTTAGGGATGCTAAGAATTCTTTAAAAGAAGCGCAAAATGGCCTTTCTATGGCAAAACAGGCTCTTGACAATGCGGTGAACGCCCTTGCCGATGCAATGGAGAAGTTGGCTCAAAAGGAAGAGGCCCTTGCCGCTGCAAAGGATTATGCAGCTAGAGCAAATGCTTTGTCTTATGAAGATGCTGCAAAGATTAGCGATAATGATTTTGCCTACTTAAATGATAAGCTTTCCGCTTATTTAGCAGCTAAAGATTCCAGAGATCTTGCAAAGGAAATCCTGGAACAAGCAAAAACTGCCTTGACTGCTGCTTTTGAAAATTATGAACAAGCAAAAGAGGCTCATTCTAAGTCCAAAACAAATCTTTTGGTCTCTAAGGCACTTTATGATTCTTTTGCTGCAAAGGAGAAAGTAGAAGAAAAGACAGAAGCGGAAGAAGAGACAAAAGCGGAAGAAGAGACAAAAGCGGAAGAAAAGACAGAAAGAGCAGAAAACAAGAAAACAGAGGATCAGGCAGCAAACACTGCGTCGGCTGCTCAAACTGTAGCAAGTACCAAGGCTTATACCAGCTCAGAGGCAGTGGTTTATACAGTGGATACTAAGTATTCAGGTGCTGTAAAAACAGGAGATCCTATAAATGCAGGTATTTATATGATTAGTCTTGGGGCAGGAATTTTGGTTTTAAAAAGAACAAAAAGGAAAACGAAAAAGGTAAAAAGATAAGAAGAGAACCCCTCTATTGCACAAGCATTAAGCTTCTGATTGCTATTTTTTGAAATATGAATAAAATAATAGTGAGAAATTGAATGGGGTTAGATTACGATGAAAAAACAAACAACTTTCGTAAGGAAAACCGTAAAAACACCGAAAAGCCTTAAAAACACGGCATTTGTGACGTTTAAAGAAAACCGAAATTTCACGTAATTTGTTATAATTTGTTATAGTTTGATGGCAAATTGGTACAAAAAGGTACTTATGATTGAGTGCTTACCTTTGTTTTAATAGAATCTTCTAATGGTGCAAAAGCAAGTGCGATTTTATATAGTCTGGTCGAGACGGCAAAAGCAAATATGGTTAACACCTATAAATACTTTGATTTGCTACTTACTGAGATTCCAAAGCATATGGATGACAAGGATCTTGGATTCCTCGATGAACTTCTTCCATGGTCAGAAAGAGTCCAGAAAGAATGTCCTAGTCGATTCAAAAAATCTTAATCTAAAAAATATTCAGTTTTATAAAATCACTTGATCCCCGTAAAAATACGGGGATTTTTATTATTTGGTACTCATGATTGAGTGCTTACTTCCGCCGTGCATCTTAGCTTTGGAGAACACTTCGGATTCTTCTAGAGCCTTTAAAAGTCTTTCGTCTTGCTCTTTACAATATTTTTTCATCCGCCGCATGTGCCGTTCGAAATAACCTTCTTCAATAAATTTGGCCAGGGCATATTGCTCTAAGCTACTGACAGAGTTGGAGTAAACACTTGCGATTTTTTTATATTTCTCCATAAGTTCTTTGGGAAGCGATGCTCCGGAGAGGTGTGGATAATCTTTGCTTTGCTATCTTTCAAATCCCCAATTTTAATTCCCTCATGGTCCATAGCAATACATTTCCACTGGAGGGAGTAGTCCTCATAGATATGGCGAATTCTCTGATAGCCAGGATTTTCCATGGCATAGAGGGCATCTTCAGGAAAGATTTTATAAAGCCTTCCAAACAAATATTCCATGCCGGCTCCAATGACTACGCACTCCTCATCCTCATAAACCTTAGCCACAAAATAACCTTTTTTTTCTTCAGAAAGAATAAAACCTTCTGCCAAAAGTTGTTCATAGGCATTCATAACGGTCCGGACACTGATTTGATTATCTTTGGCAAAAGAACGTTTTGAGGGATGCTTTGAGCCCTGGATAAGTCGACCATTTAGGATATCATTTTTTTAAGAAGTATAGAGAAATTCATAGAGCGTTTGTTTTTTTCGATTCGCAAAATCATAGATTAACATAAAAACTACCATTCTTTCTCTTTATTATAAGGGAATAAGGGTAGGTCTTGAAAATGAGGATTTTGTATGTTGGTATTCTTTTTTATTATCTGGAATCAGCTTTTAAAAGATGAAAATAATGCTTGTTCTAACGGCTAAAAAAAAGTAAGATGAACATACAGAAAAAAGAGCCAAACCGGAAGGAGAAAAGACAGATGAAATACCGTTTGCTGACTGGAGAAGGACTGGGAGAGGAACTGACATTTCTGCCTGAAAAGATCCGGGAGAATATAAGAAAAGGAAGAGGCTGGCTGATAGTTGGCCAAGAAGAAGAAAAGGACAGGATAGGAAGGGATGAAAAGACCGAGGCGGAAGAAGGTAGGATTCTGACTATGGCAGCCTTTCAGCTGAGAGCGGGAGAGGGAGGCTGCATGGAGCTAGCCTATATCTATACCTTGCCGGAGGCCAGAGAAGAGGGCTACGCCATGGAGCTCCTTTATGAGGCAGAGAAGATCCTAAGGGAGTGCGGTGTTAAGAAGATCCTGTGCATGCTGACAGGCAAGCGTCAGGAAATCTTAGATTTTACTCATTTCCTTCTGCTGGCAGGGTTTGAGCCGGTGATCTTAGATGGGCATATCTATACCTATAATCGTAAAGAACTACTGGAAAGCAAGACCCTAGAGCCCTTTTGTGTCACTGATGGGAAGGTCTTTTCCCATCTTGATAGGGGACAGATGCGCTACTATGCCAGAGAGCAGGGAGACAAGCTTCCACGGAGATTTAGGGAGGAACTTCTTGGAGACTGCAATCCGAAAAAGAGCATCTTTGCCATTGAAAAGGGTAGGCTGAGGGGGTCCATTCTTATGGGAACTCCAAAGAAAGAAAAAGACCGTGCCCAGCTTCTAAATGTCTATGTAGATCCAGGTTGGAAGCAAAAACAGCAGATTTTGGCCATGCTGGGGCAGGTCGTTGGGGAGCTTGGGGAGGATACCAAGGGCATCGCCATTGCCATCGACGATGAGCGGGTCAGGAAGCTTTTGACCTACGTTCTTGGAGAAGCTCAGGAGGATTATTGGGTACAACGTTACGAGAAAAGAATTATACCGAGGAAAAATATAGAAATCTCTTGGGGATAAATAAGAAAAAGGAGGGTTATTATGCCAAGAGGAGGAAATCAGTTACAACAGGAAAGACAGAATCAGAGGCAGGAGCAGCATCAAAATCTTCAGGATCAGGTACAGAATCCGGTTCAGCAGATGGCACCGCAAAATTTCGGATTTGAAGAGGCAAAATTAAGCGAAGAAGATAAGGAAATCATGAGAAAGATCGGTCTGGCGGCTCGTTATCTGAATCATAGTGATGCTCTTCCAAAAATGAAGGCCTTCAATGACTACATGAAGGAGCGAAGCAGGCAGGACTGGGTGCAGAAAAGTGATGAATTTGCAAAGCTAAGTGCAGACCTTTATCGGAAATATGAGAATGCTTTTTTAAAGAAAGGTACTATGTCCAATTGGGAAAAACTGGAAGAAGAGGCGGGGAAGGCTCTTCGGGAAGTGCAGCAAAAAGACGAGACTTCCAAGAAAATTCGCCAAAATGCCAACATGATGGATATGGAGCGAACTATCGATGAGCTGCTGGGAGATCGAAAAGAGAAGTCTGACTCTCCGGCTTATACCAGTGTCTGGGAGGCGGCAGAAGCCTATAAAAAATTAATTAAGCAGGATCCGGAGGATCGCGAGAAGGATGGTATCAATGATTGGAAGGAACAGGTAGATGCCTTAAAGAACCTCTCAAGTGCATTGCAGGGCTACGCCAGCCTCCGCTATAAGAAACGATATGGCACCATCAAGGGAAGGCGCCGCATGGATCGGGTTACCAAGTTGATCGCCCTGACAGGTAGTATATTGGAGGTGGAGCCTGCTGTAACAGCCCTCCGAGAATCTGAGGAGGAGCGAAAGAACATTAGTTTGGATTTGCAGATCAATTTTGCCAATGATATCGAGACACTGGATCGAGAAAACGACAATCAGATGCAAAATCTTTGGGCAGATGTGCTTCTTCCCTATGAGCGAAATGGGGATGAAGAGGTGACTGCAGAGACGAAGGCTAATTATGAGGACAACTGGGAGACAATCCAGGCCTTCAAGACCCAGGATGATGCCCTCCGTCTTACCATGGTGGCCAAGCTCTATAAGCGACTAAACAAGTTTGACTTAAGTGAAAAGAGCTATGAAAAAGACAATATCGTAGCCTTCTATAAGAATGCTACGGCAAGCAAAGGCCTTTTTGACTTATACAGGACCATCTCCAATGTAATTGAGATGGAGATGAATCGTTATAAGAAGCGGAAGATGGATTTGCCTAGAGAGCTGGCCTATATGAGGAGCGTCATGGTATCAGAGAAATATTCTTATATTCGAAACGCCAGCAAAAATTACCTGGAGTCCTATGGCTTCAAAGAAAGCGGTGTGGTAGATACTACGATCTATGCAGAAAAAAATGCCGAATATCAGAGCACAGCTAAAGAAAGCATGAATCGAGCTAAAACAATGGGGAATCCACTTATCAATGAAGAGATGGAGCGTCAGTTGCAGGCTAGAGTTGATCAGCTGCACCAGCAGCCGGGCCATCAGGATGCCTTGAGGAGGGAACTGCAAAATCACGATGCCACAGTACGGTTGGATACAAACTCCCAGGCCTATGCAGATGATACAGCTCGGCGTATTCGGAAAAAACAGATTGCAGAGCTAGCAACCCAGGAAGATCTGGCTCATAATCATTCGGAGTACTTTTACGAAAGTAAGCTAAAAGCGGCCGGACGGAAGCCATTTCTGGAAACAGATGCCCGTCGTCTGCGGGATTTGATGTTGGTCTATAAGCGGGGGACAGACGGAGAGATTACACCAGAGACCCGTCAGAATCATGAAACAAATATGAAGCTTCTGAATCTGTTTTTCAGTGAGGATGCCACAGACCGAATTGCCGGCATTGCCTATATTTATTTGAAGCTAAAGAGAACTAGATATACCCAGGAGGCAGAACTGACTCCGGGAAATATGCTGAAAAAATATCGTGGAACCCAGCTGTGCTACCCACTGCAGAATGTAGCCTATAACAGCATAATGGATGCGATCTTTGCAGAGAAACAAAGAACCTCGGATAATGAACTCTTACGTTATATGGATGAACAGACCGGTTCTGAAAATATGAGATATATGCGTACGCTTGGAGAATATACCTTCTGTCTGAAAGGATATGATCCAGATGCAAAAGCCTGGCCAAAGAAGATGGAAGAAAAGAAGTTAGCATTCTATCAGACCCAGCATGATGCGGTTGAAGAGGAGACTAAGATAAAATTTCAGGAAGAGAAGAATAAAAATAATGGTCAGCCCATCCTGCCAGTAGAAGAAAAAGAAGAACAGCTTCGGCAACTTTGCCGCAGCAAAGGCCTTATGTAAAAAAGATCATAGGGACTAGGAAAGGGGTTTGAAGGAGGCTAGTATGAAAAAGGAATCTGCAGATGCTCTTAAGAAAATTATTGATGAGATCGAGCTATAGGAAACCTTTGAAACAGTAAAGGAAACGGCCAAAATATGACATGTAAAGACATTGTACAAATACCGGAGTTTCGGGATGCCTTGAAACTTAAAGCAGGAGAAGGCGGACTGAAAAACCAGGTGCGCTGGATTTATTTTGCAGATTGTCTGCAATGTGTGAAGCGTGAATATCGAATGGAAGACTATATCCATGGAGGGGAATTTGTGGTCCTAACCAACGAAAGGGTCACAGCTGACAGCAAGATCCTAATGCCCTTAATTTGTCAGATGTGGGAGTATGGGATTTCGGCTTTGGGAATTAATGAGGGTCAGATTCCGGAGGAACTTTTAAATTATTGCAAGGACAAGGACTTGCCCTTATTCGAGCTTCCGGAAAGCTTTCCCTTAATTGATCTGTCCCAGATCATGTGCAGGAGACTGGTGCTGGAGGAGAATGACCGGAACGGAGTGGAACAGCTTTTTGCGTCTATGCTGGATGCGGAGCACATAAGCAGAGACCGGGTTATGGCCCAAGCCAGACGATTGAAGGTGAATCTTGAGGGAAGCTTTTGCGTTGCGGAATTTGCTTTTGAATATAGCAAGGACGGTTTGGGCAAGGATGATTTTCAGGCCCTGGAACAGAGCGTCAGCCGAATTATCAACGGAGAGTTTTCTTTTTCCATGAACGAGGATATTCTGATTCTGCCCCAGGCAGGATCTTTCCTGACTTTGATTCCGGTTTCTAGATTTTCTGACCAGGAGATTAGGGGGATTCTTGGCCGGATTATTGCTAGGGTGGAGCGAGAATTGGACACCAATTTAAAGGTAGGAGTAGGAAATCCTGCGGCATATCTGGATGAGGTGAAACGCAGCAGAAATGAGGCTTCCTCGGCAATTCGGACAGCCCTAACCACCCATATGACAGGTCGGATCTTCTTTTATAAAGATCAGGGAATTTATACTCTGATTTCCCATGTGGATGATAATCGGATTCTAGATGCCTATGTGAAAGCCCGGCTTGGAAATTTACTGCGGTATGATGAATTAAATGGGGGAAACCTATGTGAGACCTTGGAGAATTATTTGTCCCATAACTGCAATTCCAAACGGACGGCAGAGGATATGTTTATTCACAGAAATACCTTGAATTACCGTATGAAAAAGATCGGGGAGATCTTAGATTGTGACCTAGAAAATCTGGATCAATGCCTGGCTCTTAAGCTGGCATTTTCCATCATGAAATACCGTGATCCATAGGGACTTGTGCACGGTGCACAAAAAAATAGGGCTTTTGGCACATTGATTTTGAGAGACAGGGTGTTATAATCTAGCTAAATCAAAAAACAACAAATCCATAAATAAAGGCAAAGGCGTCAGACAGTAGGTCTGGCGTCTTTTCTTGTTTCAGCTTAAGCGGCTTTAAGCCGGCTTGGTGGTTAAAAAAAGGAGGATCATTCACATGACAACAGCAGAATTAGCAACAGCATTACCGGAAATCGTTACAGCCCAGGTACCGGGACCAAAGTCCAAAGAACTTCTTGATAGAAGAGACGCAGCAATTCCAAAGGCACTTTGTGGAAAAACTTATCCAATCTGTATCAAGCAGGGTGCAGGAGCAATGTTTGAAGACCTTGACGGAAATAAAATTCTTGACTGGGTTGGAGGTGTTGGTGTACTGAACATTGGATATTCACACCCAGAAGTTATTGAGAAAGTAAAAGCCCAGACAGAAAAATATTTCCATACAATCTTTAATGTATATGTACATGATGGATATGTAGCGTTGGCAGAAAAATTAAACCAGATCATGCCATGTAAGGGTGAAGTAAAGAAAACTTATTTTGCTAACTCCGGGGCAGAGTGTGATGAGAATGCAATTAAAATTGCCAAGGCCTATACAAAGAGAAACGGAGTGATCTGCTTTACAGGTGCCTTCCACGGAAGAACCAACCTGACTATGGCACTTACAGCTAAGAAGGCATATGCTCAGGGAATGGGACCTTTCCCGGCAGGAATCTACCGTGCACCTTATCCATATTTATATAGAGCACCAAAGGGATATACAGAGGAGGAAGCAATTCAGTACTATATCGGTGAATTAAACCGTGTATTTGATGAGGGAGCTCCTGCAAATGAAATCGCTTGTATTATCGTAGAGCCAGTAGAAGGTGAAGGCGGATTTATCCCAGCTCCAATCGAGTGGGTAAAGGCAGTTAGAAAGATCTGTGATGAGAAGGGAATCCTCTTAATTGCAGATGAAGTTCAGTGTGGTAACTGCAGATCTGGTAGATATTATGCATCTGAGTACTGGGCAGAGGCTGGTGCAGCACCGGATATTATTGCAACTGCAAAATCTCTCGGAGCAGGTCTTCCGATTTCTGCCATCACTGCAAGAGCAGAGATTATGGATGCAGCTCCTGCAGGAACTATCGGTGGTACCTACTGTGGAAATCCGGTTTCTTGTGCAGCTGCCTTAGCTGTTGCAGATATTATGCAGAGAGATGATTATGCAGGCAAGGCCAGACACATCGGAGAAGTTGTAATCACACGTTTCAAAGAACTTCAGGAGAAATATCCGGTTATCGGAGATGTAAGAGGTCTTGGAGCTATGATCGGTGTAGAGCTTGTAAAAGATAGAGAGACCAAAGAACCTGCTACAGAGATTGCAGCAAAATTTGTGCAAATCGCAATGCAAAAGGGACTTCTTCTTGAGAACTGTGGAAGTGCCGGAAATACCATCCGTTTCCTTGCTCCGCTGACTATGACAGATGAGCAGATGGAAAAAGGATTGGAAATCTATGAAGAGGCACTGAAAGAAGCAATGGAAGCCTAGGCATAGCAAGAAGGAGGGCGTGCGTATGGAGCAAAATTCGAAATTTGACAAAGTAATGGGATCCTGGGATATTCTTGTAATCGCCTTTGGCGCCATGATCGGTTGGGGCTGGGTAATTAACTCAGGAGACTGGATCACTACTGCCGGCTTTGCCGGCAGCATGCTGGCCATGTTGATTGGTGGAGTAATGGTATTCTTTGTAGGACTTACCTATGCGGAACTTACATCAGCTATGCCCCAGTGTGGTGGAGAGCATATATTCAGTTATAGGGCCATGGGACCTACAGGATCTTTTGTATGTACCTGGATGATTATTCTTGGTTATGTGGCAACTGCAGCCTTTGAGGCAACTGCCTTGCCTACAGTTATAACTTATCTCTTTCCAAACTTTAATCAGGTTTACCTCTATTCTATTGCAGGAAGAGATATTTATCTTACCACTATTTTACTTGGTGTAGGGGTATCCATTCTGATTACCTATGTAAATATGAAAGGTGCCAAAACCGCTGCAACTCTTCAGACTGTCCTTACAGCCATCATTGCTATTGCAGGAATCCTTCTGGTTGTTGGATCTGCAATCAATGGCGATAGTTCGAATATCACCGGCCAGATGTGGGAGCACGGTGCAGGAACTACTGTTGGAAGCGTCTTTAAAGTTGCTTGTATGACCCCGTTCCTTTTTATCGGATTTGACGTTATTCCCCAGGCAGCTGAGGAAATTAATGTTCCTTATAAGAAGATTGGAAAGATCATGCTTCTTTCTATTTTCCTTGCAGTTGCATGGTATCTCTTGATTGTATTTGCCGTATGCTACGTTATGCCACAGAGTGCTATTGCTCAGGAGATGGCTTCTCAGAACGGTTTGGTTTCAGCAAAAGCCATTGAAGTAGCCTTTAATTCGCCTATGATGGGAAAGGTCCTGATCATCGGTGGATTGTGCGGAATCATTACTTCTTGGAACTCCTTCTTATTAGGAGGAAGCCGGGCCCTTTATTCTATGGGAGAGTCTTTGATGATCCCGGAAGTCTTCGGAAAGCTTGGAAAAAATAAAACACCGGAAGCTGCTATTATCCTCTGCGGAGTTGCCTGTGTTGCAGCACCTTTCTTCGGAAGAGGGGTTCTGGTATGGCTTGTAGATGCAGCCTCCTTTGGATGTGTTGTTGCCTATATGTTTGTAGCAATTTCCTTTTGTATCTTGAGAAAAAAGAGACCGGACATGGATAGACCCTACAAGGTTAAAAACGGAACCTTTGTTGGTGTCATGGCAGTAGCCATGGCTGGATTTATGGCTCTTTTATACATCATTCCTGCATCCTTCTCTGCTGCTTTAGTATGGCAGGAGTGGATCGTAGTAGGAATCTGGTTGGGCCTGGGAGCATTTTTCTATGCTTATTCTAAGAAAAAATATGGTGCAGAATTTGGTCGGGATATCTTTATCGTAGACGAGACAAAGGCTTCTGAGGAAGAAGCAGTAGCCCTTCCAGATGCAAAATATCCGGATAGACACTTTGTGGTCACTGTAGGTTGTGAATACGGTAGTGGCGGACCGGAGATTGCCAAGATGATCGCAGATTATTTTGGAATTGAATATTATGACAGAGACTTAGTAGACAAGGTAGTTCGGGAGATTGGAGTAGATAAGGACCTGGTAGAGGAGGCAGATAAAAAAATGGGTGTCAGATATGCCTTTGATACCTCTTATGGTGTTCGCTATGCAAATCTATCTAACCGGGTTATTGATGCACAGTTCCAGACCATCAGAGACTTTGCCAAGAATTCCTGTGTTATTGTTGGACGAAGCAGTGATTACATCTTGAAAGGAACCCAGGATGTTGTAAACGTATTTGTTTACGCGCCGAAAAAAGATGAGATTGCAGCTGTAATGAAGAGAAAGGGTGTGGGCCAGAAAGAGGCCGAGGAAATTTGGGAGCATAAGGAAAAATCCCAGCATGCAAGGCATGAGTATATTACCGGCAAAAAACGTGGCGACAGACATACCCGTGACATCTTAGTAAACAGTAGTCTCCTGGGATGGGAAGACACCGCTAAGTTTATAGAAGAAATCATTGAGCGCCGTTTTGGACTTGTGGATGAAAATGTAGAGAAGGGAGCTTAAGTGCAGATGAAGGCATTTGCAATTAAAACAGAAATCGAAGAATATAATACATTTGAAGAATATGCAGCCCAGGCAGAACTTGGTCCTAAGGACCTGGTTCTGTGTGGAAAGCATACTTATGATCAATATGTAGCACCTCTGTCTCTTGAGGTGCAGACACTTTTTCGTGAAAAATACGGAAAAGGAGAGCCTACCGATGAGATGGTAAATGGAATCCTAGATGCCTTAAGAGAAAAAGAATTTGACCGTATCATTGCTATTGGTGGCGGTACTGTGGTGGATATTGCAAAGGTTGTGGCAGTAGCTGGAAAAGATGATCAGGTAGACGATCTTTACGACCATGTGGCAGACCTTAAAAAGGCACATCCCCTGGTGATCATTCCTACGACTTGCGGAACCGGAAGTGAGGTTACCAATATTTCAGTAATTAACCGCATCAGCAAGGGAGTAAAGATGGGACTTGCTTCTGATGCTATGTTGGCAGACAAAGCCATTATGATTACGAATATGTTAGAGTCTCTTCCTTACAAGGTATTTGCAACTTCTTCTATTGATGCAATGGTTCATGCCGTAGAGTCTTTCTTAAGTCCTAACGGATGTAGCATTTCCAGAATTTTTTCTGGAGAAGCTTTAAAGCTAATCATAAAGAGTTGGAAAGTGGCAGTGGAAGCTGGAGGAGAAGATGCATGGAAGACTTATGCTGCTGACTTTTTAAAGGCTTCCAACTGGGCAGGAATTGGATTTGGTTATGCAGGATGTGCCGCAGTACATGCCTGCGCATACCCACTAGGATCTGTTTATCACATTCCCCACGGACAGTCTAATCAGCTAATGTTTAAAGATGTAATGGAAAAATACAAGGAACTTCAGCCGGAGGGACGCATAAATGATCTGGAAGAATTAATTGGAGACAGTCTTGGAGCAGAAGCTAAGGATGCCCTTCCTGCTTTATATGAGCTGATGGATCAGGTATTAAAGAAAGAACCCCTTAGAAACTTTGGAGTAAGAGAAAGTGACCTGCCTGTATTTGCAGGGGATGTAATAAAGACTCAGCAGAGATTGCTGAAAAATAATTATATTCCATTGACAGAAGAACAGGTATTAGCAATTTACAAAGCGGCCTATTAAAAATATAAAAGTAAAGGCTTATCTGGAGAATTCAAAAATCTTGAATCCTCTGGATAAGCCTTTTTTGCAGTTAAAGGAATAAAAATAGTGTTGAAAGTAGGAGCTTATGCGGAATTTTTTTCGTATTTCTGGAATCGTAATTTCAGGATACTCCAGAAGCAATTAGCAAGAACCCAACCGATTCCTGTTGCAAGCGCCACAGCACGAAGTCCCCAAATTGGGAATAAAAGCCATGAAAGAATAACGCGGATCAGAATGTGGCCGGTAGCTCCAAGAAATGGCACCAGTACTTTTCCGGTGCCGTTATAAAAACCAGTAAAAGTATTTCCGGTATAGCAAAAAATGTAGAAAACTGCTACCAGTTTTAAATAGCGAACTCCTTCTGTGAAAGAAAGTCCGTCTTGATGTCCTAACATCAAAGATACCGTTTCAGGGGCGAAGACAAATAAGATGACTGCCACGAAAATGCCAGCACCGGCCAGCCATCTGAGACTTAAGCGAAATGTTTTCTGGACCCGCCAGTCGTTATTTGCCCCATAATTTTGTGCTGTTAAAATAGAAGTAGAAACAGACCCGCTGCTTCCGATGGAATTTGCAAATCCCTCAATGCGAGTAGCTGCGGTATAAGCAGCAATTACATCAGTGCCGCCAGTATTTACCGTCCCCTGAACCAATAACTTTCCAAGATAGAGGCTGCTTTGATGAAGACTGGTAATGAGACCGGTTTTTAGAGATTTTAGGACATCTAGATAGGTGCTGGAACAATCCTTTAAGTGTAAGACCATTTCTCTGTGGGTTTTCCACAGATAGCCATAGCATAGGAGGGCTGAAATCACTTGGGTAACAGCAGTAGCAATGGCTGCTCCCTGGATTCCCTTCTGGTATTTTGCAACTAAAATGATATCCAATAGGAGGTTTGCTACGACGGAGGTCATTAAAACAAAAAGAGATGCTTTCGTATCTCCGGATGCCCTAAGAAGGGATGCAAATAAGTTGTAGAGAAACACTGCTGGTAAACTTATAAAAATCCAGAATAGGTATGAAGCTACATAATCATGCAAGTCTTTAGGAGTCTGCAATAAAAGTAACAGAGGTTTCATACACAAAATTCCAAGGATCATAAGAAGGAGGGTGCAGCCAGCACCGGCTAGCAAGGCGCTAAAATGTTGCTTTCGCAATTCTTGCATATTTTTCTTTCCATAGGCCTGGGCAAACAGTATGGAAAATCCATTGCAGCAGCCTACTAGTGCAAAGAGAAACAGGTTCATAGCTGTGCCGGCAATTCCGATGGCTGCAAATTCCTCTTTTCCAGCAAAACGTCCCACCACAAAAGCATCGATGGTGTTATAAAATTCCTGCAGAATATTTCCTGCAATAAGAGGCGTTGCAAGACTTACTAAGTAAGCCGAGATACTGCCTTGGGTGAAATCTTTATTAGCCGACATTTTTCTCTTTGGCTTCGATGATTTTGTCAAATCCGTAAATTTCTAAAGAAGTTTTTCCGGCTTTTAGCTGTTCAACGATTTCCTGCTCGTGATCAAATTTAGCAAGAGCCTTTTCAAATACCACATCCTCGTATTCCTGGGGGATTACTACTACTCCGTCACAATCTCCGAATACAATATCTCCTGGATTTACCTGAATACCTCCGCAGTGTACAGGAACATTTAATTTGGCAAGGCTTTCCTTTACAGTTCCGGATGGATTAAAGGCTCTTACAAATACAGGGAAGCCTAATTCCTTGATATCCTCTGCATCACGGCAGCTTCCGTCGATAACGACTCCTGCCAGTCCATATTCCTTGCAGGCAGTTGCCATAATATCACCGAAATGTCCGGCATTGGAATAACCGTGTACATCAAGAATCAGAACATCCCCTGGTTTTGCGGCATAAATTGCCTGATGAAGGGCTAGATTATCTCCCGGATAACACTGGGCGGTAAAGGCCCGTCCGATCATTTTCATTGTGGAGCCCACCGGTTTGATGGCAGTGTCCATGACTCCCTGATTGGGAGCTTGGTTGTTATTATCTGCAATGTTACCAGTTGGCAATTTAATTAATTCCTTTTTTAAATCCTCTGTAAGATTCATGGTTGTCTACCTTTCTGATTTTCACTTTTTTATTTTTACTTATCTGAAGACATTGTTATTAATTCGTAATTTTCATCAATGATTCCATCCTTTTTATCCTTCCATAGCCTGTAAGGAACGCTGATAATCAACGGAACCAACATAACAGGACCAACGATTAAGGTGAAGGTACCATATCCGTATTTGATAATGTTAAGAAGTCCAAAGCTTGAACCAAAAGTACAAATTAAAATAAAGATAATAGCAATTACAAACTTTCTTGTAAATGAAGTACTGCTGGTCCATTTTTTCTCAATGATCGGCTCAAAACGGTTGCATACGGTAAAGATAAAAGCAACAGAGCTAGAAAGCATAGCTGCAATGGCAAATACTACATATAAAATCTTAGAGATCCATCCGGAACTAGAAAGATTGTTGATTGCCCAAAGGGTAGGGATCTCTTCTGTCATAATATCTGGCATACCAGCTGCGAAGATATAGGTGAAGATCATGGTAGAACCTGCACATAATACAGCAGTTACTATGGATTCCACCAATACGTCTTTTCTAGTCTCAATAATTCCCTTTGATGCAGGTACGCAGGCCTCATAACCGTTCATAAAGAATACAACGATCATCAGCATAGAAAACCATGCTTGGATTCCGGAAAAACCATAGGTAGTGTAGGAAATGTGCTGATTTAAATAGTCATTTGCTAAAGGGATAGCATTTCCAAAACATACCACTGCCACATAACCGCAGATTACAAGGATGGCAAGACCAAGAATGGTTCCAACTTTTCGGAGTACATCGGCACCCCAAAGGGCGAAAAGTAAAACCAATAAGCAGAAACCGATGGTGCCTACCATTTTAGGTAATCCAAAAATCTGGTTCAAAAGAACTGCTGTTGTAGAAATCTGTGCGGAAAGGGCAATTAAAACTACTACAATCACTTGAAGTTCCTTAAAGGTTCCGAAAAACAGTTGCAGTCCCTTAGGACGATAAATGGTATTGTAGGCGTCCCTGTAGGAATCTGGTTTATAAATTCGGTTGATTTCAAAAAGTAACAAATTGAAAATAAAACATAAGATTCCTGCAACAAGGGGTCCAAGGAAAACTCCAATGGAACCTTTGTTATTAAAATAAGAAACTGTCTGTGTTCCGGAAGCGAATCCCGGGCCTACATAGGCGCTGTACATAATTGCAGAAAGTGAAAATATTGCTGAAAATTTTTTTCCTAATTTTTCCCCCATAATCCTTCTCCTTAAGCTTCCTTTGACTGAAGACTGTGATAGCCAAGTTTTTCTCTTGCGGCCTTTAAGGTGCTGCCAGATTTTACCTCGGCAATAATTTTCTGTTCAACTTCCTCAATATGCTGTGCAACTGCCAAAACTTCCTCTGCTTTTTCCTGTGGAATTACAAGGGCACCGGAATCATCCCCGAGAATAATGTCTCCAGGGCGAACCTGAACACCTGAAATAGCAACTGGAATATTTACTGCGTCAACTGTGACACGCTCTTTTCCGGTAACCATATACTTGCCCTTTGTATAGATTCCATAGTTTAATTCCTTAATTCCATTGACATCGCGGCAAACCCCATCAATGAGAGTTCCCTCAATTCCCTTGGTCTTTGCAGTATAAGTCATAATGTCGCCCCATACGGTGCAGTAGGTTCTTCCACCGTTGTCAATGACAACAACCTGGCCAGGTTTAACATCATCGATGAAATCCCCTACATTTCCCTTGCCCATGCCACAAGGAATATAATGAACAGTAAAAGCGTCTCCGCAGATTTTGTTGCCTTCTACTACTGCCTGGATTCCTAATAATCCGCAAGGAATCCCCAGCTTATCCATAGCATCTGAGATGCTGGCAGTATCCATTTTTTTCAATGCCTGTATTAAATCTTTTCTTTCCATGATAAATATCCTTTCTTTGGTTTCAAGTTATGTTTTTGGTTTTTCAGTACTGAATTGTTAAAATAACTTTTTGCTGTGACAACAATATAACATTTTGCAACATTCCTTGTAAAACGAATATATTTGATATAAAATATCTATAAAACTGATATTATAAAACGAAGGGAGCTTGCAAGTCATTGACCTACGAACAAATAGAAACATTCCTGACAGCGGTTACCTATGGAAGTATTTCCGCCGCAGCAAAATATCTGTATGTTTCCCAGTCTACCATATCTTCTAGAATCCAACAGTTGGAGGGGGAATTGGGGGTTCAGCTTTTAATCCGCCAGAAAGGCCATCGAAGCATTGAGCTTACCAACTATGGTCATACTTTTATTCCTATTGCCAGTCAGTGGGCTTCTCTGTGGAAAGATACTCAGAATATTAAAAATATGAATAATATCCAGACTCTGACAGTGGCTAGTGTGGACGCTGTGAATAACTATACATTTGTATCATTTTTTTCAAAATATATTCAGGATACTCCCAATATTCGGCTGAATATTAGAACCCACCATTCCAATGAAATCTATTCCCTGGTGGAGAACCGGGTGGCGGATATGGGCTTTGTATTTTCAAGAATTAATTACCCGGATGTGATTAGTAATCCCATTTACCGAGAATTAATGTACCTGATTTGCCATAAAAATAGCCCTTACCACGATAATATCCAGAATTCGGAGTTAAAAGTAGAAAATGAAGTATTTCTAAATTGGGGATTGGATTACAGGAGTTGGCATGATAGTCATTTTGGACCGGCAGTTCATCCTATGCTGACAGTTAATACAGGATCCATGCTGCAAAGATATATTTCCGGTGATCTGTGGGGGGTGGCACCAATGTCCGTAATTCGAGGTGCCATGCGATCAAATCCGGATCTTACATTTTATAAATTAAAGACCCCACCGCCACCTAGAATATGCTATGCTATTCAAAACCGATATCCTAATGTGAATCACAGGGAAGCGATTGCAGAGTTTGCACAGAAACTGGAAGATTTCATTTCTTTTGATGAGAATATCTGCTCTTTCGAGAGCTGGATGCTGAATTCAGATGTAACACCATAAAGAATCCTCAAAATGAAAGGAGAATAGGAGTATGAAAACAGTAATTTTTAATGATGGAAATAGGATCCCAGAGGTGGGATTTGGCACCTACAAGTCCACAGCTGATTCCGGATATGAGGTGATTTTAAATGCCATTAAGGCAGGATACCGATCCTTAGATACAGCCCAGTTGTATGAAAATGAAGAAGAGGTTGGACGGGCAGTGAAAGAAAGCGGCATTCCAAGAGAAGAATTTTTTCTTACTTCTAAATTAAATCGGAATCTTTTGGGCTATGACAGTGCAAAAGTAGAGCTGGAGAAAACATTAAAGCGTTTAGGTACAGATTACTTAGATTTGTATTTGCTTCACTGGCCAAGAGCAGACTATGGAAAGGCGGGATTTGATGACTGGAAACAGCTGGATATAGAAAGCTGGAGAGCCCTGGAGGAACTGCAAAAAGAAGGAAAGATTAAATCCATAGGAGTTTCCAATTTCCTTCCCCACCATTTGGATAATTTATTGGAACATGCATCGGTGGTTCCGGCAGTGAACCAGTTGGAGTTGCATCCGGGATATATGCAGCCTGTTGCCTGCGAGTACTGTAAGAAACACGGAATTGCATTGGAAGCCTGGAGCCCCATTGGTCGGGGTAGATTAAAGGAAAATGTGATTTTAAGCCAGCTGGCGGAAAAATACCAGGTAAGCATTCCCCATCTTTGCTTAGTATTTTTACACCAGGAAGGAATCATCATTCTTCCAAAATCTTCCAACTATGAGAGAATGAAGGAAAATATGGTATTGGATGATATTGTAATTTCTAAGGAAGATCTGTGGAGACTTCGTACCATGCCTCAGGCAGGATGGAGTGGGGAGCATCCGGATTGTGAGAGAGTGTATTTCTAGGATTATAGTAAATAGTCAGCCTGTATTCGCAATATAAACCTGTAGATTATGAAAGAAGTCAGAAGATGAAAAAACGAATAAAAATACCTATGGTTTGGCTACCTTTTATCCTAGGAGCTATAATTTTGGTTTTAGTTAGTATTTTAAAGCTGAATGGATTTTTTGAGAAGAAAGAGCCGGAGATTATTACAAATTCTACCTTGATGCGTACAGTTGATGTTTCGGAATTATCAACAGCAGAATTTATTTATAACGGAATTGCAGAAATTTATGAAGGTAATGATGCAGATACCGTCAAGTGCAGGGTGCGCTATAAAGCAAGGGTTAAGGCCGCTATTAACATGGATGAGATTACATTTGACATTGATGATGAAAAAAAGACAGTGAGACCTAGCCTGCCTGAGATTAGTCTTAAAGCAAGTCTGGATAATCAGGAAGGACTTTCTTTTATACCGGAGAATTCTAAGATTGATTTGCAGGAGGCAATGGAGGCCTGTGAAAAAGATGTTACAGCAGAAGCTAAGGAAAATGAAGAGCTGTATCAATCAGCTGAAGAAAACTTACAGGATGTGATCGAAGCCCTTACCTACCCTATTTTAAATGCCAAGGGCTATAGCCTAGTGTGGAAGTGAGTGAGGTGGTAGGAGTGAAAAAAGAAAGAAATAAGTTACAAGAGAAAGATAATACAAGATTATCAAAAAAGGACAAAATTGTCCTGTCATTCGGTTTGCTGTTTTTGGTGGTAACAATTGTTTTGGGAATCTTTCTTATTGGATGTGAAAAGCCTGAGACAGAAAGCAAGAAAAAAGCAGATTTTTCGGGAATAACAAAAATCTGTGAGTTAGCGACCTTAAGATGTTTTTATCATAACACCACAGAATTAAGACAGGATGCCACAGGTCTTTTTAACTATGGATATAAAAAACTGTGGATGGAATATACTGGAGTTATAGAAGTGGGAATTGATGCCGACCAGGTGAAGGTGGAAAAACCGGATGAGAATAATGTGGTGAAAGTAAGTGTCCCTGAGGCAAAGATTTTAAATGTAACAGCAGACACAGCTTCTATGAGCCAACCCATTACAGACACCGGAATATTTACAAAGATTACAACAGAAGATCAAGATGAAGCCTTCAGTCAGGCTCAGGAAGATATGGAAAAAGAGGCCAAGGAAGATCAGTCGATTTTGGCTAGAGGCCAGGACAATGCTAAGAAATTGATAGAAGAGTATATTGTAAATGTAGGCCGGCAGATCGGAGAAACATATACTGTGGAATGGATGGAATGAGAAGTGCGTTTTCAAATGGAGGCTATCATAAGCGCTTAGTATTATCTATGGAGATGTGGACAATAGTATTTATAATACAAATGTTTATTTTAAAAATAGTTACGAATCTGAATGGTTGGAATCAGAACTGGCGAAGAGAATGATTAAAGATGTTGATGACTCTGATGTATTAAGTGGTGAATGTATTAACAGCCCTGTGTTAGGACAGATTCCACCAGAACGACTGTCAGGTGGAGTCAAAACATTGTTGCTAATTCTGAATGAGCCTGATCGGATTTTTAATGCTTCAACCTGTGGTGATAATTGTGCAAAATGGTTATTGAAAATAGGCCAAACAAAGGATGTGACCATTAATCTCAGACATATGATGAGTTTTGGGAAGGACACAAAATTCGAAATAAAAGTTCAGAATGGTGGAGAAATTGTTCACTCAATGAGGGAACTGATTCCAATTGCAAGTAAGTATTTAAATCAAATGAGACAGGAGTAAGGGTTATGAAGGGCTCTCATCGAATAATTGTTGAATCGAAAAAAATAAAATATGATTTTATAGTCCGAAGAAACATTACAATTCTTACAGGTGACAGTGGATCTGGGAAAACAGTGCTCATTGATCTTATTAGGGATTACAGAAGATTTGGAGGAGACAGTGGTGTGGTCCTTTCTTGTGACTGCCCTTGTAGAAACATCGACCAGGAGGATTGGGAAAGACAAATTGCGGAAATAAGAGGAAACATTATCTTTATTGATGAGGGAAATAGATTTCTTGTTTCGAAAAGATTTGCCGAGTTAGTACAAAAATCTGATAATTATTTTGTAATTGCTACAAGAGAAAAGCTACCTAGCTTGCCATACAGCGTAAATGAAATCTATGGATTTCGTAAATCAGGAAAATTCCATGATGCAAAGCAAAAATACAATGAGATTTATCATTTGTATGGAGAGATATCAGAGGACACAGGTGTAAATCCAGCATTTGTGATTACAGAAGATTCTAATTCAGGATTTGAGTTTTTTCCGAATTATCCAAAAAGAAAGGGATAGAGTGTGTTGCAGCCAGTGGAAAATCGAATATTATTCGATTGTTAGAGGAAGGCGACAAGGTAAAAGGTACAAGGCTGGTGATTGTAGACGGAGCAGCTTTTGGCTCGGAAATGAGAGATGTCAGTGAATATATGAAAATGCTAGAGAATGTAGTTGTCTATGCCCCGGAGTCTTTTGAATGGCTGTTGCTGTCTACAAATCAAATACCAGAGGTAAAGGTAGAAGGAATACTAAAAAATCCAGAAGACTATATTGACAGCAAAGATTATGTGAGTTGGGAACGTTTTTTTACAGACTTATTAACAGAACAGACGAAAAATAATTCCGTGTGGGCATATTCTAAAAAGAGAATTGCAAAAGCATATTTAGGATCTAAAATAATGAATGCTGTAAAAACAATTATGAAATTAGTAGCTTGGGAATAAAAATTGTAATGTCCTATGGCCTTGTGGCTAAATAAGGTGTATAAGTTTATAAGAGCATAAAAACAGGGGAGCTTGTAGCGGCAGGCTGAGAGGAAGTAATCAAACTTCGACCCTATACCTGATGCGGATAATGCCGCCGTAGGAAGTCATATACAAGGTTTTTTTTACAGAAGGCATTCTAAAGAAGGTGTCTTCTGTTTTTTTGAACAAATTCAGATAAGCTTCCCAAGTTGATTTAGAAAGGAGAAAGAAAAATGTTTCAAAATCTGTTAAAAAATGTACGAGAAAAAGGTCCCCTGATTCATAACATTACCAATTATGTTACGGTAAATGACTGTGCCAATATCCTTCTTGCCTGTGGGGCTTCCCCCATTATGGCAGATGATGAGGAGGAAGTAGCAGAGATTACCAGCATCTGTTCCGGATTAAATATTAATATTGGCACCCTGAATAAAAGAACAATTAATTCTATGCTAATTGCTGGGAAAAAAGCAAATGAATTGGGACACCCCCAGGTATTAGATCCTGTTGGTGCAGGGGCTTCTAGGTTTCGTACCCAAACTGCCCTAAAGCTTCTGGAAGAGTTAAAGTTTTCCGTAATTCGTGGCAACATTTCCGAGATCAAAACCCTGGCTCTAGGTAGTGGAACAACGAAAGGCGTGGATGCTGACCTGGCAGATAAAGTGACAGAGGAGAATCTGGATGAGGTGGTAGCATTTGTAAAAGCCTTTGCAGGGAAAACAGGAGCAGTGGTGGCTGTTACCGGAGCTATTGATATTGTGGCAGATGATAAGAAAGCTTATTGCATCCGTAACGGCCATCCCATGATGTCTTCTATTACAGGAACAGGCTGTCAACTTTCGGCTATGACCGCAGCTTTTATCACAGCAAATCCAGATCACATTTTGGAGGCGGCAGCGGCGGCTGTCTCTGTAATGGGTTATGCCGGCCAGATAGCATATAGCAGGCTGGGGGAAATGGATGGAAATGCTACTTACAGAAATTATATTATTGACGCAATTTACAATATGACTCCGGAAATGCTGGAGAAAGGAGCAAACTATGAAGTGCGATAAAAAGACAATGCTGCTTTACGCTGTAACAGACAGGGCATGGGTAGGAAAACAAAGTTTATATGAACAGGTGGAGTCGGCGCTTAAAGGTGGCGTTACCTGTGTCCAGCTGCGGGAAAAGGAGATGGCAGAGGAGGAGTTTTTGAAAGAAGCTCTTGAAATCTCAGCCCTTTGTAGGAAGTATGGCGTGCCATTCTTTATTAACGACAATGTAGAAATTGCTATTAAGTGTCAGGCTGACGGAATCCACGTGGGACAGGAGGACATGGAAGCTTCACAAGTGCGTAAGAAGGTTGGAGAGGATATGATGATTGGTGTGTCTGTCCACTCAGTGGAAGAAGCCTTGGAGGCTGTAAAAAAAGGTGCAGACTGCCTGGGAGTTGGTGCAATGTTCTCTACGTCCACTAAAAAAGATGTGAATTTTTTGTCAAAAGAAAGTTTAAAGGACATCTGCCAGGCCGTAAACGTGCCTGTAGTGGCCATTGGCGGTATTGGAAAATCTAATATTATGGACCTTTCCGGCACAGGAGTAGATGGAGTTGCTTTAGTTAGTGCTATCTTCTCCGCAGATGATATTGAAGAGGAATGCCGTAAGCTTCGAAAATTATCAGAGAAAATGGTGAAGCCATGAAAATAAAATGTGCAATTTTTGATTTTGATGGAACTCTCTTTGATTCTATGGGAATCTGGGATCAAGTTGGAGAAATCTATCTTAATTCCCTGGGGAAAAAGCCCAGACCTTCCCTGAGAGAAGATGTGAGAGCCTTAAGTCTCTATCAGTCAGCCTGTTATGTAAAGAGAGAATACGACCTGTCCCTGTCTGTGGAGGAGATTATGGCAGGCATCAATCAAGTGGTGGAGAATTACTATGTCAACCAGGTCTTGCCAAAAGTAGGAGTTGTAGAATTTTTAGACCAGATAAAGCTAGCTGGAATTTCCCTGTGTATTGCTACGGCATCGGATAAAAGTCAGGTTAGGGCGGCTCTAAAACGATGTAAAATGGACTCTTATTTCCAGGCTATTTTTAGCTGTACAGAAGTAGGCCATGGCAAAGATGAGCCCATGATCTTCCGAGAAGCCATGGAGTATTTTGGCGCTGACAGGACTAGTACACTTGTTTTTGAAGATGCCATCCATGCCATTCGGACTGCCAAAGAAGATGGGTTTACAGTGGTGGGAGTTTTCGATGAAAGTGAGAAAAGGCAAAAAGAAGTTCGGGAACTAGTGGATTGCTACCTGGAGGACTTTGAACATACAGATGATTTTTTGGAGTTAACCACTATTTAAGATTCAATATTTAAGATTCAGGAGTTTGAGAAGAAAAGGAGTTTAAGTCTATGAAGATGAAAACAGCCCTTACCATAGCAGGAAGTGATTCCAGTGGCGGAGCAGGGATTCAGGCAGATATAAAAACCATGATCATGAATGGCGTATATGCTATGAGCGCCGTCACGGCCTTGACAGCACAAAATACTACCGGGGTTCGTGGAATCCAGGAAGCGAGGCCGGATTTTTTAAAACAGCAGATAGATGCAGTGTTTGAGGATATTTACCCCGATGCAGTGAAAATCGGCATGGTGTCCTCTAGTGACTTGATCCGCGTAATCGGAGAGAGATTAAGATATTATGAGGCCAAAAATGTGGTGGTAGATCCGGTTATGGTTGCAACTTCCGGTTCTTCCTTGATGAAAAATGATGCGGTAGAGACCTTGACAAAAGAACTTTTGCCTCTTGCCACAGTTGCAACCCCTAACATACCGGAGGCACAGATACTTTCAGGAAGAAAGATTGAAAGCAAAGAAGATATGATGACGGCGGCAAAGCAAATTGGAGACGCCTATCACTGCGGGGTTCTTTTAAAGGGGGGACACAGTATTAACGATGCAAACGACCTTCTTTACACAGACGGAGAGTTGCTTTGGTTTGAGGGCAAACGCATAGACAATCCGAATACCCATGGCACAGGATGCACCTTATCCAGCGCCATTGCAGCGAACCTGGCTAAGGGATATAGTCTTGCTGAGTCTGTACAAAAGGCAAAGGAGTATATCTCCGGGGCATTAGGGGCTATGCTTGATCTAGGAAAAGGATCGGGGCCCATGCACCATGGATTTAATTTGTACTAAGGGACCACAATACGGTCCCTTAGTGCCGGCGGCTCCAGAAGGTGTTTATTGCAAATTGAATCCATACTGCAAAGTGCATAAATAAATGGATGTGAAAATATGAAATACCTACAAACTTTACAAAGTGGATTGACAGGGAGGGGGCCTCTTTATATAATTAGGGCATGAATGAAACGGGTTTCAAAAAAACAACAGCTAGTTCTGAAAAATAAATCTTGTAGATAGATATTTTTTTTGACACATTTGAAACCGGTTACAAAACAGAGAGAGGAGAAGAAGAATGAAACTTGCAGTTGTTGGAAGCATCAACATGGACATGATAGTTACTGCCGAGAGAATTCCCCTAAAGGGGGAGACCCTTATGGGGGACAGCATACGTTATATTCCTGGCGGAAAGGGTGCCAACCAGGCAGTGGCAATGGCTAAACTGGGAGCTTGGGTAGAAATGTTTGGCTGCGTGGGAGATGACAGTAACGGAGAAAAGATGCTTAAGAATTTTCACGAGCTAGGTGTAAAAACAGACCACATTCAAGTTCTTAAGGATGTGCCTACGGGAATTGCCATGATTACCGTTGGGGAAAAGGATAATACCATCGTGGTTGTGCCGGGAGCCAATGGAAAGGTGGATAAGAACTATATTGACAGTATCAAGCCTGAGCTGGAAGGATTTGATATGGTGGTTCTTCAGCATGAGATTCCCTTGGATACCGTGCATTATGTTATTGAGTTTTGCCATGAAAAAGGCATAAAGGTGGTATTAAACCCGGCACCGGCTGCTGAGGTCCCTATGGATATTATTGAAAAAGTAACCTATGTAACTCCCAATGAACATGAGGCTGTTTTGATTTTTGGAGATGAACATGAGACGGAAGGTCTCTTGAAAAAATATCCGGAGAAATTGGTGATTACCCAGGGGTCTAAGGGCGTATCTACTTGTTTGGCCAATGGTGAGGTGTTGACAGTTCCGGCAAGAAAAGCGGAAGTTGTAGATACAACAGGAGCTGGAGATACATTAAACGGTGCATTTTCTGTGAAAATTGCAGAGGGAGAGGATATGCAGACTGCCCTTCGTTTTGCAAATACAGCGGCTAGCCTTTCTACAGAAAAGTTTGGAGCCCAGACAGGAATGCCAACAGCCCAGGAAGTAGAAAAAGAATTAAATTTAAGATAGAAAAGTGAGTTTTGAGGAAAATGAAAAGAAAAGGAATTTTAAATGCAGATATTTCAAGAGTCCTGGCTTATATGGGAC
>CAVAKZ010000009.1:0-9621 GCA_963589425.1 Parabacteroides distasonis
TTGGCTTATTATAGGTTGTTCAACTTTCCGTGTCCATAGTTATATACTAACACCAGATATTGGTCGTAATAAAAGTCACAAATGGAGGAATTTACCATGAATGAGTTCAAATTAAAGGCTCCATATAAGCCAACCGGAGACCAGCCACAGGCGATCGCAGAGCTTGTGAAAGGGTTCAAGGAAGGCAATCAATGCCAGACTTTACTAGGGGTTACGGGTTCTGGAAAAACTTTTACGATGGCAAATGTGATTCAGCAATTACAGAAGCCGACACTTGTCATCGCTCATAATAAAACACTTGCAGCTCAGTTGTACGGAGAGTTCAAGGAGATGTTCCCCGATAACGCAGTGGAATATTTTGTTTCTTATTATGATTACTATCAGCCGGAAGCCTATGTGCCCTCTTCAGATACTTACATTGCCAAGGATTCGGCTATTAATGATGAGATTGATAAACTTCGACACTCAGCCACAGCAGCCCTCTCGGAGCGGAGGGATGTAATCATTGTTGCCAGCGTCTCCTGTATTTACGGCTTAGGTTCTCCGGTGGATTATCAGAATATGGTTTTGTCTTTAAGGCCGGGGATGGAGAAGGACATGGAGGATGTTATCCGGAAGCTTATTGACATTCAGTATGACCGCAATGAGATGGATTTTAAGAGAAGTAGCTTCCGAGTCAGGGGAGATGTGATTGAGATTTTCCCTGCCGGTTCGGAAGAATATGCCATTCGAGTGGAATTTTTCGGAGATGAGATTGAACGAATAAGCCAGGTGGATGTTCTTACAGGAGAGGTTAAGAACGAATTGAATCATATAGCTATTTTCCCGGCTTCCCACTATGTGGTTTCTAAAGAGAATATGGAGAGAGCCATTAAGGATATTGAGAAGGAGCTAGAAGAGCAGATTCAACACTTTAAGGAAGAAGACAAGCTTTTAGAGGCGCAGAGAATTGCGGAGCGCACCAACTTTGATATTGAGATGATGCGGGAGACTGGATTTTGCTCCGGTATTGAGAATTATTCCAGGCATTTATCAGGCCTAAAACCGGGACAGCCACCTCATACCTTAATCGATTATTTTCCTGATGACTTTATTATGATGATTGATGAGTCCCACATGACTATCCCTCAGATTGGCGGCATGTACCACGGAGACCAGGCTAGAAAGAGGACCTTGGTAAATTATGGATTCCGTTTGCCATCAGCCTTGGATAACAGGCCTTTAAGCTTTGAGGAATTTGAGAGCAAGATCGATCAGATTCTCTTTGCATCTGCCACTCCCGGAAAATATGAAGGAGACCATGAACTTCTTCGCACAGAGCAGGTCATAAGACCTACGGGACTTTTGGATCCGGAGATTTCTGTCAGACCTGTGGAAGGACAAATTGACGATCTGCTGGCGGAGGTGAAGAAAGAAATTGCTCAGAAGAATAAGATCCTCATTACTACCTTGACTAAGCGGATGGCTGAGGATTTGACAGACTATATGAGGGAACTGGGAATTCGAGTGAAGTATCTCCATTCGGATATTGATACCCTGGAGCGAACCCAGATTATCCGGGATATGCGTCTGGATGTCTTTGACGTGCTAGTGGGCATTAACCTCTTAAGAGAAGGTATGGATATTCCGGAGATTACCCTGGTAGCGATTTTGGATGCAGATAAGGAAGGATTCCTAAGGTCTGAGACTTCCTTGATTCAGACTATAGGAAGAGCAGCTCGAAACTCTAAAGGACATGTAATCATGTATGCAGATTCCATAACCGATTCTATGAAGCGGGCTATGGAGGAGACAAACCGTCGTCGGGAGATTCAGATGCAATATAATAAAGAACATGGCATCACTCCTAAGACCATTGAAAAGAGCGTAAGAGATCTTATTAGCATTTCTAAAAAGGTAGCAGCCTCCGAGATGCAGATGGATAAGGATCCGGAATCTATGAGTAAGAAGGAATTAGAGAAGCTTGCGAAAGATGTGGAGAAACACATGAAGAAGGCAGCGGCAGAGTTAAATTTTGAGGCAGCGGCAGAACTTCGTGATAAGCTTATTGAACTTCGCACACAGCTTCATGGTGAGACATAAAGTAGTGCACAAGCATCAAGAGATATGAAGCATGAGACATATACCATGATATACATATTAAGAGATGAGACAATTTATAAATGATAGATATAGAAGTGATAGGAATAGGAATAAAGAAAAAATGGAAGAATTAATTAACTGGGAAGAACAAAATACCATTCGCATTAGAGGCGCCAATGAGCACAATTTAAAGAATGTGGATCTTAACATTCCCAGGAACAAATTGGTAGTTTTGACAGGCCTTAGCGGTTCGGGAAAATCCTCCTTGGCCTTTGATACCATCTATGCAGAGGGACAACGGCGCTATATGGAGTCTTTGTCTTCCTATGCAAGACAGTTTTTGGGACAGATGGAAAAACCTGAGGTAGAGAGCATCGAGGGCCTTTCCCCGGCAATTTCCATAGACCAAAAGTCTACCAACAGAAACCCCAGATCTACGGTGGGAACGGTGACAGAGATTTATGATTATTTCCGACTTCTCTATGCCAGAGTGGGAATTCCCCATTGCCCAAAGTGTGGAAGAGAAATTTCCAAGCAGACGGTAGATCAGATGGTAGACCAGATCATGGCAATGCCGGAGCGAACCAAGATTCAGCTTTTAGCCCCGGTGGTGCGAGGAAGAAAGGGAACTCATGCCAAACTTTTAGAGCGGGCTAAGAAGAATGGATATGTCAGAGTCCGCATTGATGGAAATCTCTATGAACTGTCAGAGGAGATTAATTTAGATAAAAATATCAAACATAATATTGAAATTATTGTAGACCGCTTGGTAGTAAAGGAAGGTATTGAAAAGAGACTATCAGACTCTATTGAAACGGTATTGAATCTTGCGGAAGGACTTATGATGGTAGATGTCATTGGTGGAGAAAGCTTGAACTTTAGTCAAAGCTTCTCCTGCCCGGATTGCGAGATAAGCATTGAAGAAATCGAGCCTCGGAGTTTTTCCTTTAACAATCCTTTCGGTGCCTGCCCGGATTGCGTGGGGCTGGGATATAAGATGGAATTTGATGAAGACCTTATGATCCCGGATAAGAAGCTTAGTATTATGGAAGGAGCCATTGTGGCAAAAGGATGGCAGTCCTGTAATGATAAGAAAAGCTTTACCTATGCTGTCCTGGATGCCCTAACAAAAAAATACAAGTTCTCTTTGGAGACTCCTTTTGAAGAATATCCGAAAGAAATTCATGATCTTTTGCTTTATGGCACCGGAGGCCATGAGGTTCAAGTCCACTACAAGGGTCAGAGAGGCCAGGGTGTCTATGGAATTGCCTTTGAAGGTTTGATTAAGAATGTGGAGAGAAGATATAGAGAGACTGGATCTGAAAGCGGCAAGGCAGAATATGAGGAATTTATGAGGGTAACCCCCTGTCGTTCCTGTAAGGGACAGCGTTTGAAGGCTTCAGCTCTTGCTGTGACAGTGGGAGAGAAGAATATTCACCAGCTAACTACCCTGTCTATAGAGGCCTTGCAAAAGTTTTTGAAAGAAATGACGCTGACAAAGCAGCAGCTATTGATCGGAGGGCAGATTTTAAAAGAAATCAATGCCAGGATCCAGTTTCTGATGGATGTGGGACTGGATTATCTGACCTTGGCCAGAGCTACGGGAAGTCTCTCGGGAGGAGAGGCCCAGAGAATTCGTCTGGCCACCCAGATTGGTTCCGGCTTGGTGGGGGTTGCCTATATCTTGGATGAACCTAGCATTGGCTTACACCAAAGAGACAATGACAAGCTTCTTGCAACCTTAAAGCATTTGCGTGATTTGGGAAATTCTGTTATCGTAGTGGAGCATGATGAAGATACCATGTTAGAGGCAGACTATATTGTGGATATTGGTCCCGGAGCAGGAGAACATGGTGGACAAGTGGTGGCCACAGGTACAGCAAAAGAAATTATGGAAAATGAGAAATCCATAACAGGAGCTTACCTTAGTGGAAAAATTAAGATTCCTATCCCACAAGTGAGGAAAACTCCCACGGGCTGGATCAAGGTTGTAGGTGCAACCCAGAATAATTTAAAGAATATTGACGTGGAATTCCCTCTGGGAGTCTTAACTTGTGTGACTGGTGTGTCCGGTTCAGGGAAAAGTTCCTTGGTCAATGAGATTTTGTATAAACGTCTGGCCAGAGACTTAAACCGTGCCAGAACCATTCCCGGAAGCCATAAGGATGTGACGGGGCTGGATCAATTGGACAAGGTGATTGCTATTGATCAATCTCCCATTGGCCGAACACCAAGGTCCAATCCTGCCACTTATACAGGGGTATTTGATATGATCCGGGACCTTTTTGCAGCTACCTCGGACGCCAAGGCAAGGGGATATAAGAAGGGGCGTTTTAGCTTCAATGTGAAGGGCGGACGCTGCGAGGCCTGCAGTGGAGATGGTATCTTAAAAATAGAGATGCATTTTCTTCCGGATGTCTATGTCCCCTGTGAGGTTTGTAAAGGCAAGCGCTACAACAGGGAGACTTTGGAAGTAAAGTATAAGGGGAAAAATATTTACGATGTGCTGGATATGACAGTGGAGGAAGCAGTAAGCTTCTTCGAGAATGTTCCTTCTATCCGAAGAAAGATGGAGACCCTTAGGGATGTGGGACTTTCTTACCTGCGGCTGGGACAGCCATCTACCACCCTTTCTGGAGGAGAGGCTCAGAGAATCAAACTGGCTGCGGAGCTTAGCAAGCGCAGCACAGGAAAGACCATCTATATATTAGATGAACCTACCACAGGCCTGCATTTTGCCGATGTCCATAAGCTTACAGAGATTCTTAGAAGACTTTCGGAAGATGGAAATACGGTTATTGTTATTGAACATAATCTAGACGTGATCAAGACGGCGGATTATATTATAGATATGGGTCCGGAAGGTGGAAACAAGGGAGGAACCCTGACTGCAAAGGGAACTCCGGAAGAAGTGGCAGAAGATACCGGATCTTATACAGGATACTATATAAAAAAGATACTAGAAAAATAAATGCTAGAAAAATAAATGCTAGAAAAACAAATACTAGAAAAATAAATGCTAGAAAAATAAATGCTAGAAAAATAAATGAGGGTAAGTATATATGGCAGTTGATATAGGAATTGATTTGGGAACCGCCAGCGTATTGGTTTATATGAGAGGAAAGGGAGTCATCCTAAAGGAGCCTTCTTTGGTGGCCTTCGACAGAGATTTAAATGAGGTGAAGGCGGTAGGGGAAGAAGCAAGATTAATGTTAGGACGGGGATTAGGAAATGTAATCGCCGTGAAGCCCCTTCGCCACGGAGTGGTTTCTGACTACTCTGTTACAGAGAAGATGATGAAATATTTTGTGCAGAAGGCCTTGGGAAGACGATCTTTTCGCAAACCCTGCATTAGTATTTGCATTCCCAGTATTGTCACAGAGGTGGAGAAAAAGGCAGTAACGGAGGCGGCATACGCAGCCGGTGCCAGAGAGGTGCATCTGGTGGAGGAACCGGTGGCAGCAGCCATAGGTGCAGGGATTGATATTACAAAGGCCTGTGGGAATATGGTGGTGGATATTGGAGGAGGTACTTCTGATATTGCTGTTATTTCTCTTGGAGATACAGTTGTAAGCACTTCTTTAAAGGTAGCAGGAGATGACTTTGATAATGCCATTATTGACTATATTAGAAAGAAACACAATCTTTTAATTGGAGAGCGTACCGCTGAGGACATAAAAATCAAAATCGGAAATGCCTATCCGCTTATCGATGAGGAGCGGGTGGAGGTAAAGGGTAGAAACCTGGTGACAGGAATGCCAAAGACCGTAACTCTTACTTCCTTAGAGACGGAGGAGGCTCTTCGGGATATTACGAATCAGATTGTGGACGCCATTGTAAGAGTTTTAGGGGAGACACCTCCGGAACTTTCGGCAGATATTTTGGAGAGGGGAATTGTTCTTACCGGAGGAGGCTCTATGCTTCGGGGCTTAGAAGAACTTATTGAGGAACGTACCGGGATCAGTACTATGACCGCGGAGGATCCTGCCAAGGTGGTTGCCATTGGAACAGGCCAGTATCTGGAAATTATGAAAGCTATAGAAGCACTATAGTATATAGAGCAAGCTAAAAAATGAAAGCAGCAAAGGTATAGATGGTAGCCTATGGAAGAAGTAAAGGGATACGTAGAACATATTGTCTTTCGAAATGAGGAGAATGGATATACAGTATTTACGATTAACAATGAAGACGGAGAATTAACCTGTGTAGGAAGCTTTAGCTTTATTGAAGAGGGTGAGCTTTTGAAACTCCAGGGAGAATATACCACCCACAAGATGTATGGACTTCAATTTGCGGTATCCTATGCAGAAGCCTGCCAGCCGGAAGACCTCTTGTCTATTGAAAAGTACTTAGGATCAGGTGCCATTAAGGGGATCAGAGAGGCAATGGCTGGGAAAATTGTTAAAAAATTTAAGGAAGATACCTTTCGGATTATTGAAGAAGAACCAGAGAGGCTGGCAGAAATTAAGGGGATCAGTCTGAAAAAGGCCAGAGAGATCAGTGCCCAGGTAGAAGAGAAGAAGAGCATGCGGCAGGCTATGATGTTTCTGCAAAAATACGGAGTAAGCATGGCATTAGCAGCAAAGATCTACAAGCACTATGGAGCAGATGTCTATCATGTGCTGGAGGAGAATCCTTATCAGATTATAGATGCTATACCGGGAGTGGGCTTTAAGACAGCAGATGAGATCGCAGGAAAAATAGGAATCAGGGTAGATTCGGACTTTCGTATCCAGAGTGGTCTCTACTATATGCTTTTAGATGCAGTGAACGAGGGACATATTTATCAAATGGAGAAGACACTGGTGTCAAAAACATCCAGATTGCTTCGCGTAGAGATTGAACATCCAGAAACATATCTAATGAATCTGGCTATGGATAAGAAAGTGGTGATAAGGGATACCCCGGATGGCAATCGGATATATCCTAGTCGCTATTACTATATGGAATTAAATGTAGCTAAGATGCTTATAGATCTAAATGTGAATTGCATGGTAAAGGCGGCAGTGCCGGATGAACAGCTTCTTGAAAAAATAAAAAGAATCGAGGAAGCAGAGAAAATTTCTCTGGATGAGAAGCAGCGGCAGGCGGTGGTAATGGCCGCAAGAAAAGGACTTTTTGTAATGACCGGAGGGCCAGGTACCGGTAAGACGACTACCATTAATGTTATGATTCGTTTCTTTGAAAGTCTGGGTTTGGATATTCTTCTTGCGGCACCAACGGGAAGAGCTGCAAAGAGAATGGAGGAGGCCACCGGGTACAAGGCTCAGACAATCCACAGATTGCTTGAAGTATCGGGAAATCCGGAGGAAGAGGGCAGTACTGGATTTCAGAGAAATTCGGATAATCCTTTAGAGACAGATGTGATTATTATTGATGAGATGTCTATGGTAGATTTGCCGCTGATGCAGGCTCTGCTTCGTGCAATTGTTCCGGGAACAAGGTTGGTGCTGGTAGGGGATGGAAATCAGCTTCCAAGCGTAGGTCCGGGGAGTGTTCTTAAGGATATCCTGGCAGCGGAAGCATTTTCGGTAGTAAAACTTAGCAAGATCTTTCGCCAGGCCGGGGAAAGCGATATTGTGGTAAATGCCCATAAAATCAACAAAGGGGAGAAAGTATCTCTTGACAATAAGAGTATGGACTTCTTTTTCTTGAAGAGGCAGGATCCCACGGAAATTATCGGGATTTTGATCATGCTTATTCAAAAGAAGCTGCCAAAGTTTGTCAATGCTTCTCCCTATGATATTCAGGTGCTCACCCCTATGCGTAAGGGAGTGCTTGGCGTGGAACGATTGAATCAGATTATGCAGCAATATTTAAATCCTCCAGAATCTGGAAAACAGGAAAAGCAGATAGGAGACCGACTCTTCCGCGTGGGGGATAAGGTGATGCAGATTAAAAATAATTACCAAATGGAGTGGGAAGTTCAGGACCGCCATGGTATAGCGGTAGATAAGGGAATCGGAGTCTTTAATGGCGATATGGGAGTTGTAAAGGAGATTGATTCTTATAATGAACGTATAAAGGTCCTATTTGATGAGCAAAAAATGGTAGAGTACCCTTATGATAGCCTGGAAGAGCTGGAATTATCTTATGCTATTACCATTCACAAAGCTCAGGGGAGTGAATACCCGGCAGTCTTAATTCCTTTGCTTCAGGGACCAAGACAGCTCTATCATAGAAATCTTTTATATACTGCAGTTACAAGAGCAAGAAAATGCGTCACTATTGTGGGGAGTGACACTGTATTTAGCGACATGATTGCCAATGTTAATGAGCAGAGACGAAATACAAGCTTAGCCGAGCGAATCCGGGAAATGTTAAATGGGTAAATTTACAAATTCTGGAGAGAATATTAATTGGAAAATTAGATGGAAAAAGATCAAAGGACAGATCCAAGGGTTGCTATGGCCTGAGGTCTGTCCTTTTTGCGAAAAAGTTTACCGCAAGGGCATTTGCCCCCAGTGCAAGGAGAAGTTAAGAAAAATAGAAATCCAGGGCTATCTTTGCATGAAATGTGGAAAGCCGCTAGCTTATAAGGAGCAGGAGTATTGCTTTGACTGTAAAAGAAAGAATCACAGTTATGACAGGGGATACAGTGTATGGCTTCATAAAGAACCGGCTAGTAAGGCAATCTATAGATTTAAGTATGGAAATCAAAGAAGATATGGATATTTCTTTGGTCAGGAAATGGGAAGAATTTTTGCGAAGTATCTAAGGGAAAAGAAGATTGATGTAATTATTCCAATCCCCCTCCACAGAAAACGTAGAAGAAAGCGTGGCTATAATCAAGCTGAGATTTTGGCGGATGAATTGGCGAAATGTGTGAATGTTCCTATGGAGGCAAAATGGTTAAGTCGTCAGGTCTATACAAATCCTCAGAAGGAACTGGGCAGAAAAGAACGTGGAAAAAACCTTGATCATGTATTTCAAGTATCAGGGGACTTTCGACCGGTAAAAAGTGTGCTTTTGGTGGATGATATTTATACCACAGGAAGTACCGTAGATTCAGCGTCAGAAATATTGAAGAGCCACGGGGTTTCCCGGGTCTATTTTTTGACCATTACTATTGGACAAGGGTACTGATGTTTGTTATACTAGGAATGGTATTTTGGCGAAAAAATGCTACATAAGAAAAGAATCTGAACAGTTTAGGCAATTAGATTTGAGGTGTAACATGTTAGATAAGAGAAAGGTAAAAACCATGACCGGCCTTGCTCTTTATGAGCAAAATCAAGGAGAAGAGGATTTTTATATTAGCGAATATTACCGAAAGGACTATGTAGGCATCCACTTGTGGTTCACATTTTTTTGGGTCACTTTAGGATATGCAATGGTAGTAGGAATAGGTGTATATATGGCTATGGATGCCTTGACAAAGATTATGTCAGGGGCCTTTTTAATTTTCTTTGCCGGAGGAATCCTTATAGGATATATCTGTGTTCTGGGGATTTACATGGTAGCTACCAGTTATATATATGGCGAAAAGCACAAGGAAGCAAGAAAGCGGGTGCGCATATATAATCACAATCTTGTAAG
>CAVAKZ010000009.1:9665-57417 GCA_963589425.1 Parabacteroides distasonis
GTAAGATTATTGAAACTTTATGATAAGGAGAATAAAAAGAATGGATAATATCTACGCAATCCGCGGAAGACTAGGGCAGTTTTACGCAGAATATTCAAAGTTTTTAGACAAGGGCTTGCAGCTTGTGCTGGCCTTGGTGACATTTTTGCTAATCAACAGTAATGTGGGGTTTATGAAGCTTGCATCAAGTCCGCTGGTATCGGTGGGCTTAGCGATTATTGCAATGTTTTTGCCTATCAATTTCACATTATTAATCGCAGGAATCTTAATTTTGGGTCATATGTATGCTTTGTCCCTGGGGGCTCTTGCTACTACAGCAATTATTTTTGTGATTTTGTATATTTTCTTTTTTCGCTTAACTCCGGATTATGCAGTGCTGGTGATTTTGACTCCGGTAGCCTTTGCTCTTAAAATCCCATATATTATTCCTGTCATTTGTGGTCTTATATTAGCTCCTACAAGTCTTTTTTCTGTGGGAAGCGGAGCTGTGGTTTACTATATGATGGCCTATGTGAAAAAATCTTCTTCAAGTCTGGAGGCATCTGGCATTAAGGCCATGTTGGGAGTAGCCACAAAGTATATCCAGCATATATTAACCAATAAGGAAATGTGGATTATGATTTGTGCATTTATCATTGCATTTTTTGTAACCTATACACTGCGTAGAACTTCCATGGATCATGCATGGAAGGTGGCGATTGTGGCAGGAACCATTGTGAATGTGGTGGTAGTGGCAGTAGGGAATATTGCCATGGGAGTCAGCACCTCCTTTGGAAGCTTAGTAATTGGCAGTGTCGGAACCATTATAGTAGGCTTGACACTAGAAGTTTTCTTTTTTGCGGTGGATTATAGCAGATGCGAGAATGTTCAGTACGAAGATGATGAATATTATTATTATGTAAAAGCAGTCCCAAAGCTTGCAATCGCAGCTGCAGAAAAAACACTAAAACATATCAATGAACACGAGTCTACCGAGATTATGGATACAGATCAGATTCGGGAGAAGGCTTCCAGGAAAAATACTGCAGAGTCAAGATCTTCTAGATCTTCCAGAAGAAGTGGGGAGGATGTGGAACGTCAACTTTTAGAGGAAAGTCTGAAAAAAGACTTGGGTTTTGAAAGAAATAACTAAGAGATTATAGAAAGGGAGATGACAGAATGCAACAGCTTATCAGCAAACTTGTGGATCAATATGCTACAGGTCTATATTTTCCGAATATTAAAATTACAGATGTTCTGGAAGTGCTGATTCTGACATATCTCATTTATCAGATAATGGTATGGATCAAAAATACAAAGGCGTGGATGCTGCTGCGGGGGATTGCAGTGATGCTGATCTTTATTCTCCTGGCTGCCTTATTCCAAATGCATACCATTTTGTTTATTGCCAAAAATTTGGTGACAGTTCTCGCCACAGCTTTAATTGTAGTTTTTCAGCCGGAGCTGCGAAGAGCCCTGGAACGTTTGGGAGAACGTCAATTCTGGTCTGTAATGGTGCCAAGCTTTGATAAGGGAAGAGAGTGGGTACGTTTTACGGAAGAAACCAGAGAGGCGATTATTGCAGCATCCTTTGCCATGGGCAAGGTGAAGACAGGCGCCTTAATCGTAGTGGAAGAAGCCATTCGATTAAATGAATATGAGATCACGGGAATTCAGCTGGATTGCATGGTATCCAGACAGGTGCTGATTAATATTTTTGAGCATAACACCCCCCTCCATGATGGTGCGGTGATTATACGAGGAGATCGTATCGTATCAGCAACTTGTTATTTGCCTTTGTCAGATAACATGGAGATTAGCAAGGATCTCGGAACAAGACACCGTGCAGCTTTGGGAATGAGTGAGGTCAGTGATGCCTTGATCATTGTGGTTTCGGAGGAAACCGGTACCGTATCTATGGCACAATCCGGTAAACTTTATCGCAATGTCGGAGAAAAGGAATTGAGAAGTAAGCTGGAGGAGCTTCAGGATCGAAGGGTGGAGGTGCATCCGGTAGTAGCTGCAGTGAAAGGATGGCGAGAACATGAAAAAAAGGCTGACAAATAATCTAGGACTTAAACTCCTGGCATTTCTTTTGGCAGGATTCATGTGGTTCCTTGTGGTGAATATCGATGATCCCATTACAGAGAAAACCTATACAGGTATAAAAGTTAAGGTGACCAATGAAGATGTGGTGACATCTAGTAATCGAACCTATCAGATAGTAGATAACACCCAAACCGTAAATGTTGTGGTGTCGGCAAAAAGATCTGTTTTGACAAAGTTAAAAGCGGATGATATTGAAGCTACGGCCAATATGAAAGAGCTTTCTATGGAGACCCAGGTGCCTATAGAGGTTAGTATTGATAAGTACTCAGGCAGATATGAAAGTGCCTATTCTACGCCTAGGAATCTTCAGGTGAAGATTGAGGAAGAATCAAGAAATAGTTATCCCATCACCCCTACCAGTACCGGAACGGTAAGAGGGGGATATGTGGTTGGTACCATGACGGCAGATCCTCAAAAGATTACTTTTAGAGGACCTAAGACTATCATTGATTCCATCAGTAAGGTAGTGGCCGATGTGGATGTATCCGGATTATCGGAAGATTCTAGGTTGGAGGCTAATCTCGTTCTCTATGATGTAAATGACAATGTGATTGATCAGACCCTGCTTAGCAATAATCTGGGAAAAGAGGGTGTTTATGTAGATGTTAGCTTGTATAAAATTAAGAGCATTCCTGCGACAATAGATGATACCAATATTAAAGCAAAAAGCGGATATACAATAGAGAGTGTTACTACAGAACCTAGCCAAATTGATGTGGCAGGAGAACAGGATGCTTTGGATTTGGCGGATGAAATAGAGATTCCTGCGGAAGCTCTGGTGGCTACGGATCTTACAGAGAGAACAGAGCTGACTGTGGATGTAACCCCTTATCTTCCGGAAGATGTAAGCTTGGCTGACAGTAATGCGGGAAATGTAGTAGTGACCATCGTAGTGACCCAGCCGGGAACTCAGATTTACGAGATTTCTACCAGTGCTATAACTGTAAGCAATTTAGCAAGCGATTTGGAAGTGGTATATGACAATGCGGTGGATTTGTCGGTAGAAATCAGAGGGCCGGAGGCAACCTTGAAAAATTATAAGATTGCAAAGAAGGTGTCTATTGATTTGAAGGATTGTAAAGAGCCGGGGACTTACGCAGTACCGGTGAAGGTTAATCTCCCGGAGGGCTGTTCATTGGAGAATGATTTGGAAGTTAAGGTTACCTTGGAAAAGAAGGGATAAATAGTAACATTTAGGAGGAAGAATGGTCACAAAGAAGATAAGAATTACCAACCCTACGGGGCTTCATATGAGACCGGCTGGAATCTTTTGTAATATGGCAAGTAGATTTGCTTGTAAAGTTACATTTAATTACGGTGAGGACCAAACGAATGCCAATGCAAAGAGTGTTTTGAATGTACTTGGCGCCTGTATAAAAAGCGGGGATGAAATAGAGCTTGTATGCGAGGGTGAAGATGAACAAGAGGCCCTGGCAGCCATGGTGCAAATAATAGAAGATGGGCTTGGTGAATAAGAAAATAAAAACGTCGATGTTTCTGGCATCGGCGTTTTTTTCGGCAGAAATTTGACAAAAGTAATGATTATAGTATAGAATATCATAGTGAATTTGTTGACGGAGACGAAAAGTTATCTTTGTAATGATTTATAAGGAGTCGTTTATGATAATAAAAAAATATGCCAAAGTCTTAGCAACAGTTCTTAGTATATCTTTATGCTCAGGACAGGGAGTGTGGGCTACAGAACTTGGTGATACCGTTGGAACAGAAAATAGTACTACAGAAGGAGTGAACAATGTCAATTCCCTAGATGAATCCCGGGGGGCGGCTAATACAGAAACAGGGCAGGAAGATACAAGCTCTTCTGCAGAAGCCTCAGAGAAAAATAGCAGTGAGGATTCAACAACAAAAAGTGCAGATTCCGATACTGTAGATAGTAAAAAGGCAGATGATGAATCTGCAGAAGAAAAAACAGAGGCGGCAGCCGGACAAGATTCCAAGACGGATAGTCAAGAATCGGAATTGGCTACAGCAGGTACAAGCCTAGCTTCTTCCTACAAGCTCCAATGTCGGGTTCATCGTCAAACTTACGGATGGTCTGACTGGATTGATTCTGATTCTATAGCAGGAACCGTTGGAGAAGGTAAGAGACTGGAAGCTATACAGATTCGTATTGTGGATAAGAATGGGAACGCCACCAGTCAGTACCATGTATCCTATAAGGTACACCGCCAGACCTACGGCTGGACGGATTGGGTTTCGGACGGGGGAGAGGCAGGAACCACCGGCGAAGGGAAACGTTTGGAAGCTATCTGTATTAAGGTTACAGACAATTCCGGCAATACCTATCAGGTTAGCTACCGTGTCCATGCTCAAACCTATGGTTGGATGGATACAGTGACCGGAGGTGCCGAGGCAGGAACTACAGGCCAGGGCAAACGTTTGGAAGCAATCGTGTTATCACTAAATGGCACTATCCCGACACCAAGCAGTAACTCAACTGCTTCGGATGCTCAAACTACTAAGGCTACCATTACCTATTCTGGACATGTACAGACCTTCGGGGATGTGGCAGCAGTAGAGAATGGAGCTCAGTTAGGAACTACCGGCCTTGGAAAGCGAATTGAAGGAATGACCATTAACTTGATTCAGCCTAGCAGTGGCGTAATCAGTGGAAATATTGTCTACCAAGCTCATGTGCAAACCTATGGCTGGCTTGACAGTGTTACCAATGGAAACTACTGCGGAACCGTCGGACAGGCAAAGCGTATGGAGGCTATCAAGATCAGCTTAACGGGAAAGCTGGCTAATCAGTATGATATCTATTATCGTGTTCACAGCCAGACCTATGGCTGGTTAGGATGGGCAATGAACGGAGATGCCGCTGGTACAGAAGGATATGCAAAGCGGCTGGAAGCTATCGAAATTCGCCTGGTGAAAAAGGGAGAGAGTGCACCTGCTATTGCCGGTGATGCTTTCTTGAGGAAAGTATCAGAAAGTTCTACTGACACTTCTAAGGTGGCTGCTATCAAACAATATCTTGGAACTAAATACGTATGGGGAGGTAATACACCTTCCACAGGGTGGGATTGTTCCGGATGTGCTATTTGGCTTTTGAAAAATCTGTTTGGCATTAGTTTGAGTGGGCGAGCTACCTATCAGATTGTTTATGAAGGAAGTGCTGTCGGCTTGACAGACCGCAACCAATGGCAGGTGGGAGATCTGATCTTCTTTGGAGATACGGTGGCGACTAACAGCCATGTAGGTATGTATATTGGAAATGGAGAAATTTTCCATGCAGCGGATGAGAATACAGGAACCATTGTTACCAAGCTAGCAAATTGGACTTGGGGAAATTCTCATATCGTAGCGGTTCGCAGATATAAATAGGTCGTGTTTCACAGCTTGTGGGAGCGATTACGTTTCTGCAAGCTGTGTTTGTGAAAATAAAATGAAAGAAGGTACAAAAGGAAACTATCATGAAAAAGACAATTGCACTATTGCTGATTGGTGCCCTTATATTTTCAGGGGTATTGGGAACATCCATTGTAAGTTATGCAGAAGAAATAAATGAAACAAGTGAATACACAGAGGAAACTACAGATGCTGCTAGCGAATCTATGGAAGCATCAGAAAGTGAAATCCAGGATCAAAACGATGAGGGGGAAGCTTCTTATCAGGAGGACAATGCCAATAGTTGGAGATATCAGAACGGTGAAAAGATTGAAACAGAGTCAGAGGAAACTTTGGCAAGAGCAGGAAGTACAGCTTGGAGCAAGGTTAATGGTGTTTGGGTAAATAACAATGGAAATGCGATTCCGGGAGCTACAGCTAAGGGAATGGATGTTTCCCAGTGGCAGGGTGATATTGATTGGGATACAGTAAAAAGCCAATCGGATATTGATTTTGTAATCATTCGTTGCGGTTGGGGATCTGATGATAGTAGGCAGGATGATACCAAGTGGCTCAATAATGTGGCCGCCTGTGAAAGACTGGGAATTCCTTACGGTGTTTATATTTATTCTTACGCTCATAGTGTGGAGGAGGCCAGTAGTGAGGCGGATCATGTGATTCGTCTGCTTCAAGGACATAGTCCACAGCTTCCGGTATACTATGACATGGAAGAAAATTCCCAGGCTGCCTTGGGAAGTCAGATGTTAGCATGGATGGCTAGCACATGGTGCGAGAAAGTTCAGGCAGCAGGATATAAGCCGGGAATTTATGCCAACACTAACTGGTTTACCCATTATCTGACAGACCCGGTGTTCACTAACAGCGGATGGTCTATTTGGTGGGCAAATTATAAATATGAATGCGAAGCAAATTGTGCTTATGATATATGGCAGTGTACAAGTTCCGGGCGTGTTCCTGGTGTTACTGCTAACACAGTAGATCTTAACTTTTGGTGTAACAGCAGTTTGTCTACCTTGAGTAACAGTTCTTCCTTGAAGACTTTTTCTATAGACGATATGGAAACTGTTGCAGTTACCGATAAAGACCTGATTTCTCTAGTTGCCCACTTGCAGAGTTATGGATGGACCACTGAGAGCGATAAAATTGGTTTTGCAAGTCCTAACGGATACCAGTGTGGTGCTACTGGTGTGGCAAAGCGTTTGGAGGCATTTAAAATTGATAGCGGTAGCGTAAGCTTGAAATATCGTGCCCATGTGCAAAGCTATGGCTGGATGGACTGGGTGACCACAGGACATATGGTGGGAACCACCGGAGAAGGAAAATCTGTACAGGCTATTGCTGTGGAGCTAACAGGAGATAGCGCCAATAATTATGATGTTTATTACCGGGTGCATTGTCAGTTCTTTGGCTGGACTGGTTGGGCCAAGAATGGAGAAGTGGCAGGAAGTACTGGATATGGTAAGAGGGCAGAAGCAATTCAAGTAGCAGTAGTGCCAAAGGGATCTTCTGCACCTGGAACTTTGGATGGCGCATTTTTAAAGGGGGAAAATGTGTCTTACCAAATGCACCAGCAAACCTATGGCTGGCTTTCAACAGTATTAGATGGAGCTGAAGCAGGAGTTACAGGACAGGCAAAACGTGGTGAGGCTGTAAGAATTTCTTTGAAGAATCCAGAGTACAGCGGCGGAATTACTTATCGAGTTCATCAGCAAACGTATGGTTGGCTTGATTGGGTAAGCGATGGAGAAGAAGCAGGGGTTACCGGGCTTAGTAAACGTGCCGAGGCAATTCAGATTGAACTTACAGGAGAGATGGCAGAAGAGTATGATGTATATTACCGTGTTCACAGCCAGACCTTTGGATGGTTAGACTGGGCCGAGAATGGTGAGGTGGCAGGAACCACCGGTTTTGGAAAACGTATGGAAGCCTTGGAGGTAGTGCTTGTGAAAAAAGGCGGTAACGCTCCGGGAGCTACAGACAATCATTGCGTGGAGCAGTAAGAAGCAGACTCCCCATGGAAACTTGGAAAAGAAGAAGGCGTGCTTTTTAGCATGCCTTCTCTTGCTTTTTGATAATTCAATAGGGGAGAAGGAAGGAAGCAAAATGAAGAAAGAGGGCTATTATTCGTCAGGGGAATTTGCCCGTATGGCTCATGTAACCTTGCGGACAATTCGCTATTATGATAAACATGACATATTAAAACCATCCTTTGTAACAGAGGCGGGGGCCAGATTTTATACTGATGGGGATTTTGCAAGGCTCCAGCAGATTCTGCTTTTGAAATATTTAGGATTTTCCCTGGAGGACATTAAGGAGATGACCATTGGGGATTCGGACTATCATTTTTTGAAGGATTCCCTGAATCTTCAGAGAAAGCTGGTACAAGACCGTATTGAGCAATTACAATTGGTGGAACAGGCCATTAAGGATACCTCTCAGGCTATAGAGGAAAATCATACTTTAGATTGGAGCCAGATGCTAAATCTGATCCATTTGACAGGTATGGAGAAGAGTCTAAAGAACCAGTATCAAAATGCTTCCAATATTTCTTCCAGAATTCAACTCCACACCCTCTACTCAGTGAATAAACAGGGATGGTTTCCCTGGATCCTAGAGCAATTAAAGCTGGACCGATTGAAAGAATATGAAGAATTTAAGGACCTAAAAGAATTTCGTATTTTGGAACTTGGATGTGGGGATGGTACCCTGTGGAAGGAAGTTCTAAAAGATTTTCCGGAGAATGCAGAACTTGTGCTATCTGATGTTTCTAGAGGAATGTTAAGGGATGCCAGAAGAAATTTAAGCACTGCAAAAGCAAGGTGTAAGGTCTCCTATGAAAAATTTGATTGTCATAAGATACCCCATAAGGAAGAAGTTTTTGACTTGGTTATTGCCAATCATGTGCTGTTTTACTGTGAGGATATTGGGGGAGTATGTAGGGAAGTTGGGCGGGTATTAAAGCCCGGCGGCTACTTTGTTTGCAGTACCTATGGGAATAGCCATATGAAGGAAGTAAGTGACTTGATGACGGAATTTGATCCCCGTATCGTATTGGCGGCAGACCGACTTTTTGAGAGGTTTGGAAAAGAAAACGGAGGGAAGATACTGGGAGATTTTTTTGAGGATGTCCATTGGGTGGAATATGAAGATTCTTTATTAGTAAAAGAACCTGAGCCTCTGATGTCCTACGTCTTGTCCTGCCATGGAAATCAGGGTCAGTATATTTCTAATCATTATAAGGAATTTCGCAGTTTTGTGAAAAGAAAGGTGGAGGGGGGCTTTCGCATTACCAAGGAAGCGGGAATATTTGTCAGCCGAAAGCAATGATCCCTTGTGGAAATAGATTCTGGTAAATATGATAAAAATTTGAAAAGTTACAAAAATGTTAAAAAAGTACTTGAAGGTGACCTAAGGTCACCTTTTATACTATAGGAGTGTGATAGCTAATTGGATATCACAGAATTTACAAGAAGTAAACAATTTGTAACATATAAACAAATTAAATTTATGCAAAGGAGGTCCCTATGAAAGGAATTATTCTTGCCGGAGGATCCGGAACCCGCTTGTATCCACTGACCATGGTAACATCAAAACAGTTGTTGCCTATTTATGACAAGCCTATGATCTACTATCCTATGTCTGTGCTTATGAATGCGGGAATCAGAGAGATTCTTATTATCTCAACCCCTCAGGATACCCCGAGATTTAAAGAACTGTTAGGAGACGGTCATCAGTTTGGTGTCCAGTTATCTTATGCAGTACAGCCAAGTCCGGATGGACTGGCTCAGGCTTTTGTTATTGGAGAAGACTTTATTGGCGATGACACGGTGGCTATGGTATTGGGAGATAATATTTTTGCAGGTCACGGTCTTAATAAGCGTTTGAAGGCAGCTGTTTCTAATGCAGAAAGCGGAGCAGGTGCCACAGTATTCGGATATTATGTAGATGACCCAGAGCGTTTTGGTATCGTAGAATTTGACAAAGAAGGCAAGGCCATATCCATTGAAGAAAAGCCAGAACATCCAAAGAGCAATTACTGTGTCACAGGCTTATATTTCTATGACAATGATGTAGTAAAATATGCAAAGGAATTAAAGCCTTCTGCAAGAGGAGAGCTTGAGATTACCGACCTAAACCGTGTATACCTTGAGAAAGGGAAATTGAATGTAGAGCTTTTAGGACAGGGCTTTACCTGGTTGGATACAGGAACTCACGAAAGTCTTGTGGATGCCACGAACTTTGTAAAGACAGTAGAGACTCATCAGCATCGAAAGATTGCATGTCTGGAAGAAATTGGTTACCTGAACGGATGGATTTCTAAAGAGGATGTAATGGAAGTCTACGAAGTGTTAAAGAAAAACCAGTATGGTCAGTATTTGAAAGATGTACTGGACGGAAAGTACCAGGAAAATCTTTATTAAAAACTTAGATAATGTCAAAAGATAGGAGAATTTATAGCATGAATATTATTGTAACCGGCGGAGCTGGATTTATCGGAAGTAACTTTGTATTTCATATGTTGAATAAGTATCCGGATTATAGAATCATTTGTCTGGATTGTCTGACTTATGCAGGTAATTTATCTACTTTAGCTCCTGTTATGGACAATCCTAATTTCCGTTTTGTTAAGGAGAGTATCACAGACAGGGAGGCAGTTTACAAACTTTTTGAAGAGGAGAAGCCGGATGTAGTGGTAAACTTTGCCGCAGAAAGCCATGTAGACCGTTCTATTGAAAATCCGGAAGTATTTCTTGATACCAACATTAAGGGAACTGCAGTACTCATGGATGCTTGCCGCAAGTACGGAATCCAGAGATATCATCAGGTATCTACCGATGAGGTTTATGGAGATCTGCCATTGGACCGCCCGGACTTGTTCTTTACAGAGGAGACCCCGATTCATACCAGCAGCCCATACAGCTCATCAAAGGCAGGGGCAGACCTTTTGGTTCTTGCTTACCACAGAACTTATGGACTTCCTGTAACCATCAGCAGATGTTCCAATAACTATGGACCCTATCATTTCCCTGAGAAATTGATCCCTCTTATGATTGCAAATGCCTTAAATGACAAGCCTCTTCCGGTATATGGAGAGGGATTAAATGTTCGTGACTGGCTCTATGTGGAAGACCACTGCAAGGCTATTGATCTGATCATCCACAAGGGAAAAGTCGGAGAAGTATACAATGTAGGCGGACACAACGAGAAAACTAATATTGAGATTGTTAAGATCATTTGTAAGGAACTTGGAAAGCCGGAAAGTCTTATTACTCATGTGGCAGACCGTAAGGGTCATGATATGCGCTATGCTATTGATCCTACAAAAATCCACAACGAACTGGGATGGCTTCCGGAGACAAAGTTCGAGGATGGAATTAAGAAGACCATCAAATGGTATTTGGACAATAAGGAGTGGTGGGAGACCATTATTTCCGGTGAGTACCAGAATTATTATGAGAAAATGTACAGCAATCGTTAACTAGGAGGTTTACATATGAAAGTATTGGTAACAGGTGTAGCCGGACAGCTGGGACATGATGTGATGAATGAACTGGCAAAGAGAGGCTATGAAGGGATAGGAACAGACCTGGCTGAAGCTTATAGCGGAGTGGCTGATGGCACACCAGTGACAACTATGCCCTATGTTTCTATGGACATTACAGATACAGAGGTAGTAGAGAAGAATATTAAAGATCTTGCTCCTGATGTTGTGGTTCACTGTGCTGCATGGACAGCTGTGGATTTGGCAGAAGATGAAGATAAGCAGGCAAAGGTTCGGGCTATTAATGTAGGTGGAACTGACAATATTGCAAAAGCCTGCAAGGAAGTAAATGCCAAGATGGTTTACATCAGTACAGATTATGTATTCGATGGCCAGGGCGAGACCCCATGGGATCCTGACTGTAAGGATTATAAGCCCTTAAATGTTTATGGACAGACCAAGTTAGACGGTGAATTGGCAGTATCCGGTACTTTAGAGAAATATTTTATCGTACGTATTGCCTGGGTGTTTGGCAAGAATGGAAATAACTTTATTAAGACCATGCTGAAAGTGGGAGAAAACCATGACAAGCTTACGGTGGTAAATGACCAGATCGGAACTCCGACCTATACCTTTGACCTTGCTCGTCTTTTGGTAGACATGATCGAGACAGAAAAGTATGGTTACTATCACGCTACCAATGAGGGCGGTTATATCAGCTGGTATGATTTTGCAGTAGAAATCTTCCGTCAGGCAGCAGCCCTTGGTCATGAAGCTTATGATGAAGATCATTTGACAGTGGCTCCGGTAACTACCAAGGAGTATGGAGTATCCAAGGCTGCCAGACCTTTTAATAGCCGTTTGGACAAGAGCAAACTGACTGCAAATGGATTTGAACTTCTTCCAAGCTGGCAGGATGCCCTGAAGCGTTATTTGGAAGAACTTGAATTTTAAATAAGGGAGAAGAAAAATGGGACAGATTAAAGTAGAAAAAAATGCAGGCGGCATTAAAGGACTCTGTGTCATTGAACCTACTGTTCATGGAGACGCCAGAGGTTATTTTATGGAAACCTACAATCAGAGAGATATGGAAGCAGAAGGACTGGACATGGTATTTGTCCAAGATAACCAGTCCAGCTCCAGCAAGGGAGTTCTTAGAGGACTACATTTCCAAAAAGAATTTCCTCAAGGAAAATTAGTTCGTGTGGTAAAAGGTTCTGTTTTTGATGTGGCAGTTGACCTTCGAAGCGATAGCGAAACCTATGGAAAATGGTTTGGAGTAGAGCTTACAGAAGAAAATAAAAAGCAGTTCTATATTCCGGAAGGCTTTGCCCATGGATTTTTAGTGCTCAGTGATCTGGCAGAATTCTGCTACAAATGTACAGATTTTTATCATCCGGGAGATGAAGGCGGACTGGCATGGAATGATCCGGAAATCGGTATTGAGTGGCCAAGTCTTACGGGGGAATACCCGGGAAGCGCCTCAGGAGAAGGCTATGCTCTTTCTGATGGAACTGCCTTGAACCTTAGCGATAAGGACCAGTTGTGGGTGGGACTTAAAGATACCTTCCATTTTTAAATTAAAAAATGTAAAAAAAACCGGCTGCAGCCATATGTGCTGTAGCCGGTTTTTGAAACTTATTAGTATTCTTTGAAAAGATAAGTTTTTATATAAGTGAAAATGTTCTGAATCAGTTCCCATTCAATTTGAATATAATTAGGTAGATGGTGAAGCTTAAAGGGGACTTTCTTTTGTTGGGTCATGGTTTTAAGACCTTCCATAATTCCTGCATGATAATCCTTTACAAGTCCCTGCTTTAAAAAGAAAATATATTTAATAATAATTCCTAAGCTAATAGGAATGGCATTGAGGATTAACTGCAATGCTGGCATGTTTTTGTAACAAAGATAGAGATTATTCCTTGAGGAAAGTTTTACCTTAAAGGCGTTATATTTGGAGCCGCTGGTTCCGCTGCCTACATGGTAAACCAAGGCGGTAGGGCAGTAGGTGTTCTTGTATCCATAAATACGTGCGCGGTATCCCACGTCAATATCTTCTAGGTAAGCAAAATGATTTTCATCAAAATAGCCGATGCGAGCAAATGCAGACCTTCGATAAATGGCTGCACCGGCACAGGCAGTAAAGATTTCTTCCGGCTCTGTAAAATTGGATATAGAAGAACCATTTCCCCTACATACTCCCCAACCTAAAATGGTATAGAGGTCTCCGGCACTGTCAATGAGCTCAGGGTGATACATTTGAATCATCTTGCTGCTGACTGCAAAAATCTTTGGGGACTTTTCAATGGCTTTTACCATTTCTTTTACGTAGTCAGGATCCACTGTAGTGTCATTGTTTAGAAGAATCACGAAGGGGGTTCTTGATTTTTTGATTCCTATATTAACTGCCTTGCTAAATCCGTAATTTTCCTTTAGAGGAATTACCTGGATTTGGGGATAGTTTTCCTTCATGTAGTCTAGGCTGCCGTCAGTGGAAGCGTTGTCCACTACCAATATTTTGAAATCGGTAAAGCTTTGCTGTTTTAAAGACTCCAGGCAGGGTCCCATAAAATGTTTTCCGTTATAGTTGGGAATAACAATTGTAACTTTCATATAAATTTATACTCCAATAAAAATATTAAAAACTTTTGCCGGATTTATTATAACAAAAGATGAGATTCTATGCCATAAAATCTAAGAAATGTTGCGTAAATGTTACTGAAATGTTAAGAAAAACAAGAGAACATCTTGCTCTGTAAAATGGGATATAGTATAATTAAAATGTTTGATTGCCTAAATTAGCTTCTTTTTTTGAGAGATAGAGGCAATAAGAGGACAAGAAAAAAAGAAAAATATGATTTAAAGAGACTGATTGGAGGCTCACAGTGGCTAAAATAAAGAAGCATAGATACAATAGAAGAAAGAGGAAAATCAGGAAATTAATTATTCTTGCAGAGATTCTGGTTTTAATAATTTTGTCTATAACTGCCTATGGAGTTCACAAGTATACCCTTATGGATACTACTACTTTAGATGATTCAAAATTGGAAATTTACCAGAGTACCGGAAATTATACTAATATTGCCCTTTTTGGATTAGATTCCAGAGAAGCAGAGTTAGACGGGGGTGTTCAGAGTGACTGTATCATGGTTGCCAGCATTAATAACAAGACTTCTAAGGTGAACTTGGTTTCTGTATATCGTGATACATTGCTGAGACAGGATGATGGATCCTACGAGAAGGCTAATTATGCTTATAATGTTAGTGGTCCCCAGGAAGCTATTGCTATGCTGAATCGTAATTTGGATTTGGATATTGAAAAGTACATTAGTGTGAACTTCAATGCCCTGGCAGATGTGATTGATGCTCTAGGTGGAGTGGAGATCGATCTTACAGAGGAAGAAGTATACTGGACCAACGGTTATTGTACAGAAACTTCCCAGGTTGTAGGCCGTGAGACTACCACCTTGGAGGGGGCGGGAGTTCATAATTTGGATGGTATCCAGGCTACCTCCTACTGTAGAATTCGTTATACAACCGGAGATGATTTTAAGAGAACAGAGCGTCAAAGAACGGTTTTGGAGCAGGTATTCAAGAAAGCAAAGAAGGCAGATATTGCTACATTAAATAAGATTGTCAACCAGGTCTTTCCGCAGGTTTCTACTAATCTGACCTTGCAGAATATTCTGGGAATGGCAGCAAATGCAACAAATTATACCATAGGGGAGACCTCGGGATTCCCATTTGATGTAGAAGGCTGTGAGAATGTTTATGGACATGTAGGTTCTTATGTTGTGCCGGTGGGAATGGAAGATCAGGTAAAACAGCTGCATAAGTTTTTGTTTGCAAAAGAAGAGTATGAACCTTCAGACACTGTGAAGGGGATTAATAATGACATCATTAATCTGACATCTATTGGAACAGATCAATACGATGATACAGTGTCGGAGGATGCTACTACGGTTACAGAATATGATAGCTCAAGCAGCACAAGCTACGATAACAACTATGATAGCAGTAGCTATGGCTATGATAGCAGTGGGTATGGTTATGATAGCAGTGGATATAGTTACGGTAGCAGCGGCGGTAACTATGATAGCAGCGGCTATGGTTACGATAGCAGCGGCGGTAGCTATGATAGCAGTGGCTACAATGCATCCGGAACTTACTATTAAAAGGATAAATTTCATGACGGTAGATATTATTATTCCGGTATACAAACCGGATAACAAATTGGTACATCTTGTAGAGCGACTACAGCAGCAGGAGTATGAGATTCAGACCATTCGATTGATCAATACCAGATCCCAGGTGTCCCTGCCCGATATTTGCAGGGATCCTTATCCGGTGGAGATTACAGAGATTGAGGCGGCAGACTTTGATCACGGAGCCACCAGAAACATGGGAGCAAAGTCATCCAGTGCTGATTTGCTGATTTTTATGACCCAGGATGCCATTCCGGCAAACTCTAGCTTGGTTTCTACCTTTGTGCAGGTATTTGAAAAATATCAGGATTTAAATATTGCTTATGGAAGACAGTTGCCTAATAGGGATTGTAACGTGGTAGAGCGATTTACCAGGCGGTTTAACTATCCTGAAGAGAGTAAGATTAAATCTATACAGGACTTGCAAACTATGGGGATAAAAACATTTTTCTTTTCAGATGTTTGTGGGGCGTATCGCAGAAGACCTTTCCTGCAAAGAGGAGGATTTGATTCACCTATGATCTTTGGAGAGGATTTAGTTCATACTGCTAGATGTGTATTGGACGGAGAGCGAGTGGCTTATGTGGCAGAAGCAAAGGTATACCATTCTCATAATTATAACTGTATGCAGCAGTTTCACCGCAACTTTGACGGTGGGGTTGTACAGGCAATATATTCAGATATTTTTGAAAATGTTCCTTCGGAGGGAGAGGGAATTAAGCTGGTGAAAGAGACAGCTACATATTTGATACGCATTGGAAAACCCTTCCTGTTAGTAGAATTGTTTTTTCAGTCTGCTTTTAAGTATGCGGGATTTTTCCTGGGAAAGCGGTATCAGAGACTTCCTAAGGGAATGGTGAGATGGTGCAGCTCCAATCCGGGCTATTTTGTTTCCAAATTGTGAAATCGTAGAGGGAGACGCAGGTATTTGTTGTTTTTTGACAGAAAATAGGATAATATAACGGGTGGTTTGAAAATATTTAGGAAAGGACGTACCTATGGCTAGAAAGAGAAGAACTGTACACAGAGGACGCAGACCTAAGAGGGGATTTCATTATTGGTCTTTGGGAAAAAAGATTGGAGCAATTTTTGGAGGAACCCTAATAACTGTCTTGGTGCTTAGTATTGTGGCGGGAGCTGTGTATATCAGTGGAAAGATGGAACGCTTAGATACGCAGAAGTTAGATACCAGTGCTCTTGAGATAAATAGTGAAGTTGCCAGGAAGGAAGGTTATCTGAATGTGGCCTTATTCGGAGTGGACAGTCGTGATGGAAACTTAAGTTCCGGGGACTCAAGAAGTGATACCATTATGGTGGCAAATTTAAATCAGGCCACAGGGGAAGTAAAGTTAGTATCTATTTACAGAGATACCCTGCTTCAACAGGATGATGGTACATATAATAAGGCTAATGCTGCTTATTCTTTCGGAGGACCGGAGGAAGCCATAGCCATGCTAAATAAGAATTTGGATTTGGACATTACCCATTATATTACAGTTGATTTCAATGCTCTTGTAGATGTAATTGATGATCTTGGAGGTGTAGAATTAGATCTTACAGAGGAAGAAGTTTATTGGACTAATGGATATTGTAATGAGACATCTAAGGTAACCGGCCATGAGATGAATCTTTTGGAAAATCCCGGCAAACAGGTGTTGAATGGTGTACAGGCTACTTCTTACTGTAGAATTCGATATACTACAGGTGATGATTACAAGAGAACAGAACGTCAAAGAAATGTATTGGAGCAGATTGCTACGAAGGCCCAGCAGGCGGATCTAGCCACCATTAATAAGATTATTAATGATGTGTTTGACGAGATCAGTACCAACTTTACTTTGGCTGAGATCCTCAGTTATGCCAAGGGATTTATGTCTTACAGTATGGGAGAAACTTCAGGATTCCCGTTTGATGTTACATCAGATACATTGGGGGATATTGGAAGTTGTGTAATCCCTGTAGATTTGGCAGATAATGTAAAGCAGCTACATACATTTTTATATGGAACAGATAAAGAGTATTCTGTTTCTTCTACAGTGAAAACCATCAGTGAAGAGATTAATAATCAGACGAACCTGACTTACGGAGAAGATTCGGGAGAGTACTCTGATGGAACTTCCACAAATACTACTTATGATGATTCCGGTAACTACTACGATACTTCTTCTACATATAATTCTATCGGAACTTATGATAGTACAGGTTCTGGGGCAAGCACCTATGATTCATCGACTAGTGGTGACACCAGCGAGGCTTATGCCGGAGGCTATGACAGCACCGGAGCTTCTGCCGGAACTTATGATAGCACCGGAGGCTCTACCGGAGCTTCTACCGAAAGCTATAATACAACCGGTACTTATGACGCAACTGGAGGAGAGACTTACTCCACTGGAACTGATTCTGTAACAGGATATTAAGAGAGGTATAAACAATGAAAGGTTTAAAGAAAGCATTAACAGGTGTCTTATGTAGCCTAACCTTGTTGGCTGCACTTCCGGTACAGGTTTTTGCTGCAGACGGAGCTATTGCATTTTCGGATCCGGAAACAGCAGTAGGAGATAATTTTGATGTTAAGGTAGCAGTGGACACCACTTCTGAGAATATTGGAAATGTGGAGCTTACCATTAACTATGACAGCAGCTATTTGCGCTATGATTCCGGAGATAGCGGGGTTACCAAGGAATCAGATGGAACCTTAAAATATGTTGGTACCGGAGAGGGGACAGAAGTAAAATTTGTTGTAACCTTCCAGGCATTGCAGCAGGGAAGTTCTCAGATTACCCTAGCTTCCTATAATGTAACCGGAAGTACTTCGGGAGCAGCACTTTCCTTGGAAGAAGGAAGCGGAGCAGTTACCATTGCAGAGGGAGATGCTTCCAAAATTACAACAGAATCTTCTTCAGGGGCTAGTAAGGCTACAGATGGAGACGGAATAGAGATAAGCATTGATGGAGAGAAGTATACCCTGTCAAGTGAGTTCGCAGACAATGACATTCCTACAGGCTTCTCTATAGCTAATGTGCAGTATGAAGGCGCACAGCGTACCATGATCACTAATGAAAGTGCAACGGTATATTTGGCATATTTGTTTGACTCTGATGGAATTGGAGATTTCTATTATTTTAATAGCGAGGATGCTACATTCTCAAAATGTGCTCAGATTACTATTTCCAGTGATACATCTATTATAGTATATAATGCCGGTGACGTAGAAGTGCCGGATAATTATAAGGCAACTTCATTGACTATCGATGAGAAGGAATTTTCTATTTGGCAGGATCCAAATGCGTCGGATTATTATCTTCTTTATGCAGTAGGAAAAGATGGAACTAAGGGATTCTATCGCTATGATTCTACGCAGGGAACCTATCAGCGCTTTGATCCTACGGACACAGCAAGTGCAAGCGCTTCCGACAGTAAATCTTCAGGAAAGACTTCTGGAGTTCTCGGAAAAATCAAGAGCCTTGTAAATGCTTACTTTACCGCTATTTTTGTAATTGTTACCCTGTTTTTTGTTCTGCTTCTGGTTCGTCTGATTGTTGTGAGAGTAAAACTTCGCAACAGAGATATTGAGTTGGATGATATCTACGATAAGTACGGAATTGATGAAGAAGAGGAAGCTCTCGAACCAAAGAAGAAAAAAGAGAAGAAAAGCAAGAAGGGTAAGAAGGCCAAGCTTGAGGATGATTCCAAGGGCCCTGCTGTTAGAAAACCACAGAAAACAGCACAGTTTGATTTTACCGAAGATTTTGGGGAATTGGACTATGAAGATGATTTTGAAGAAGATGATTACGAAGAAGATGACTATGATGACGACGTAGACTACTACGAGGATGAGGGGGGCTACGACGACTATGAAGATGAGGATGATGAGGAAGATGGAATCATCGATGATTTAGATGATTTATTGGAGGAGTCACCCAAAAAGAAACGTGGTCATATTGAAGACGATGATACGTTCAAAATTGATTTTGTAGATTTATAAAAGATTAGGCGTTTGTGAAAGGATGAGGATTTCACAAACGCCTTTTTAGAAATAGGTGGCTCAAGATAAGAGTCAACCATCTTAGAAGTAGACGGGGCAAAATAAGTTGCCAGTATAGGTTGCCTGGAGTATAATATTTTTGTTTGTAAGAGAATTTTATGTATTGATATAGAGGGAGAATTGCATATGAAGTGGAATCAATTTCGATTAAAAACAACTACGGAGGCGGAGGATATTGTCAGCAGTATGCTGGCAGATCTTGGAATTGAGGGAGTGCAGATTGAGGATAAGGTGCCTCTTACTCAGTCAGACAAGGAGCAGATGTTTGTAGATATTTTGCCTGATATTCCGGAAGATGACGGAGTAGCCTATTTGACCTTCTATTTGGACCCTGAGTTAGATGCAGGAGCTATGCTTCTTCAGGTAAAAAATGAGTTGGAAGAGATGAGGTCTTACGTAGATGTGGGAGAGTGTACTATTGAGGAATCTGAAACCGAAGACCTTGATTGGGTAAATAACTGGAAGAAATATTTCCATCAATTTTATATTGACGATATTTTGGTTATTCCATCCTGGGAGCAGGTGGAGCCAAAGGACAGTGACAAAATGGTGATCCACATTGATCCGGGAACTGCCTTTGGAACAGGAATGCATGAGACAACACAGCTTTGTATCCGTCAGCTAAAGAAATATGTAAAGCCAGGAATGGAAATTCTGGATGTGGGATGCGGAAGCGGGATTTTGGGAATGCTGGCCTTGAAATTCGGAGCAGGACATTCTGTAGGAACAGATCTGGATCCATGCGCCATTGATGCTACTCATGAGAATATGGAAGTAAATGGAATTGCAAAAGACCAGTATGAGGTAATGATCGGCAATATTATAGACGATAAAGCAGTCCAGGATCAGGTGGGCTATGAGAAATATGATATTGTGGCAGCCAATATTTTGGCGGATGTTTTAGTACCCCTTACACCGGTGGTATTAAATCACATGAAATCGGGAGCAATTTACATTACCAGCGGAATTATTGAAGAGAAGGAAGAAACTGTGGTAGAAGCCGTGAAGGCTGCAGGACTGGATGTTTTGGAGGTCCACCATCAGGGAGAATGGGTTTCTGTAACAGCCAGAAAGAATTAGGAGCAAAGAATGCAGCATTTTTTTGTAACACCAGATCAGGTTCAGGGGGATAGAATTACTATCTTAGGATCTGATGTAAACCATATGAAAAATGTCCTTAGGATGCATATTGGGGAGCAAGTTACCATTAACGATGGTAATAATATCAGCTATCTTTGTAGGGTGGAAAGCTATCAGGAAGATTCGGCTATTCTTCATATAGAGGAAGAGCAGATGACAGATACGGAGTTATCTTCCCGTATTTACCTTTTCCAGGGCTTGCCCAAGCAGGATAAGATGGAACTGATTGTTCAAAAGGCAGTAGAGCTTGGGGTTTATGAAGTGATTCCGGTGGCTACTAAGCGGGCAGTGGTAAGGTTAGATGAAAAGAAGGCTTTAAAGAAAGTTGCCAGGTGGCAGCAAATAGCAGAGGGTGCAGCAAAACAGGCGGCAAGAGGCTATATTCCAAAGGTCCATGACCTAATGAACTACAAGGAGGCTCTTTCCTATGCTGAGGACTTAGATGTGGTATTCATTCCCTATGAATTGGCAGAAGGAATGAAAGAAACAAAAAGGCTTATAGAGGAAATCCATCCGGGAGAATCCATCGGTATTTTTATTGGACCGGAGGGAGGTTTTGAGGTGGAAGAGGTAGAAGCTGCTATTGCTATGGGAGCAAAGTCTATTACCCTAGGAAAACGAATCCTCCGCACAGAGACTGCGGGGCTTACCACCTTGTCGATATTAATGTTTCATTTAGAGCAGTAAGTTATTATGGAGTGAGATCATGAAGGAAATCTATTTAGATAATTCTGCTACCACCAAGGCTTATGAAGAAGTGGGAGACCTGGTAAAAAAGGTTATGTGTCAGGATTACGGCAATCCCTCTTCCTTGCATATGAAGGGCCTAGAGGGAGAAAAATATATTAAGGAAGCAAAAAAAACATTTGCTAAGATTTTAAAGGTTCAGGAAAAAGAAATTTATTTTACTTCCGGAGGAACGGAAAGCGATAATCTGGCTCTTATTGGAGCTGCCAGGGCCAACAAAAGAGCCGGGAAGCATTTGATCACTTCATCTATTGAACATCCGGCTATTCTAAATACCATGGCTTATCTTGAGGAGGAAGAAGGCTATAGAGTAACCTATCTTCCGGTAGATGAGACGGGACGTATTTCTTTGGAAGCCTTAAAAGAAGTCCTCTGTGAAGATACCATTTTAGTGTCTGTCATGTATGTAAACAATGAGATTGGTTCGGTGCAGCCTATTGAGGAAGCTGTTTCCGTAGTAAAAGAATATAATCCTCAGATTTTGTTTCATGTAGATGCAGTCCAGGGTTTTGGTAAATATAAGATTTATCCCAAGAAGATGGGAGTAGACCTTATGTCCATCAGTGGCCATAAAATCCATGGTCCCAAGGGCACCGGCGTTTTATATATTGGAGACAAGGTAAAAATAAAGCCCATTATCTTTGGAGGAGAACAGCAAAGGAATATCCGTTCCGGAACTGAAAATGTTCCGGGAATCGTAGGAATTGCTTTGGCGGCGGAATTGATCTATAAGGATTTTGATACAAAGATAGCGTATATGCGAGACCTTAAGAATTATTTTCTGGAAGGCCTTAAAAAAATCCCGGAGACTAAGATTCATGGTCTTAGTGATGAAGCTTCAGCCCCTCATATTATCAGCGCCGGATTTGCGAAAGTTCGAAGTGAGGTCCTGCTTCATGCTCTGGAAGATAAGGGCATCTATGTTTCTTCCGGTTCTGCCTGTGCCTCCAACCATCCGGGGGTCAGTAGCGTTTTAAAGGGAATCGGAACCGAAAGAGAATACCTAGATTCCACCCTTCGGTTTAGTTTGTCGGAATTCACCACCAGGGAAGAGATTGACGAGACTTTAGAGATTCTATATAATATAGTACCGATGCTTCGGAAATATACGAGACATTAGGTGAAGGAGATTTTAAATGAGATTTCATACATTTTTACTAAAATACGGAGAAATCGGTATCAAGGGAAAAAACCGATATCTTTTTGAGGATGCCCTGGTGCGCCAGGTGCGCTATGCCCTAAAGGACGTAGAGGGGGACTTTAACGTTCACAAGTCTCAGGCCAGGATCTATGTTGACTGCGAGGGAGAATACGATTACGAAGATACAGTAGACCACCTTAGCAGAGTCTTTGGTTTGGTAGGAATTTGTCCTGTTGTCCGCATGGAGGACAGGGGATTTGACCAGCTAAAAAAAGATGTAGTGTCTTATATGGATGAGATGTATCCGGACAAGAATCTTACCTTTAAGGTGGAGTCCCGTCGGGCAAGAAAATCTTATCCAAAGAATTCTATGGAGATTAACTGTGATCTGGGAGAGGCAATTTTGGAGGCATTTCCAGAGACTAAGGTGGATGTGCACCATCCTCAGGTTATGTTAAACGTAGAAGTTCGAAATGAGATTTATGTATATTCTCAGATTATTCCGGGAGCAGGCGGTATGCCTGTGGGAACCAATGGAAGCGCTATGCTTTTATTATCTGGAGGAATCGACAGTCCGGTAGCAGGCTATATGATTTCTAAGAGAGGCGTAGCTTTGGAAGCCACCTATTTCCACGCCCCGCCTTATACCAGTGAGAGGGCAAAACAGAAGGTTATTGATCTGGCAAAGATCGTGGCAAGATATTCAGGCCCGATTAAGCTTCATGTGGTAAACTTTACAGACATTCAGTTGTATATCTATGAGAAATGCCCTCATGATGAATTGACCATTATTATGAGACGATATATGATGCGGATTGCAGAGCATTTTGCAAAGAAGGATGGATGCCTGGGCTTAATCACAGGAGAGAGTATCGGTCAGGTGGCCAGCCAGACCATGCAAAGTCTTGCAGCTACCAACGATGTGTGCACCATGCCTGTATATCGGCCGGTAATCGGATTTGATAAGCAGGAAATTGTAGATATTTCCGAAAAGATCGATACTTATGAGACTTCTATACAGCCTTATGAGGACTGCTGTACCATTTTTGTGGCAAAGCATCCGGTAACCAAGCCTAACATTGAGGTGATTCGTCGTTCTGAAGAAAATCTTTCGGAGGATATTGACCGCCTGATGCAGGAAGCACTGGATACTGTTGAGATCATAGAGGTGAAATAGAATTGTATTTTACGCAGGTACAATAGGGATTGCCGGGTTTATGCAAGAAAGGCAAGAAGAAAGGTCAGATGATAACATCTGACCTTTTTGAAAACTTCTTGTAAATAAAAATCTTAAGCTTCAGTATCGTCTGATTCAACAATGTATGGCTGAAGCTTCTCTAAGAGAGCGTCTAACTCGCCATTTTCCTCGTGGATGATGGCTGTGATAGGCTCTAACAGGTTCAAGCTGAAGATACCCATAATAGATTTTCCATCAACAGTATATCTTCCCTGAACAAGATCGATATCAGAATCGAAAGGAAGAAGGTCGCGGTTGAAAGAATTAACCTTTGCGATAGTATTTACTAAAATTTTGATTTTTTTCATTGAATAAACCTCCTGTACAGATTTTGTTTCATCTAAATAATATCTTAAAAGTATGGCTACTAAAAGTCAAGATTTTATTAAGATGATGACATTAAGAATTCCTTAGGAAGGAGCCAAAAAGCAGGAGACTTGCATATAAAGAGAGGACAAACGAGATGAAGAAAGTAGCATTACATAACCTAGGCTGTAAGGTGAATGCTTATGAAACAGAAGCCATGCAGGAAATGCTGGCAAATAAGGGATATGAAATAGTTCCTTTTAAAGAGGGGGCAGATATTTATATAATTAATACCTGCACGGTTACCAACATTGCGGACCGTAAGTCCAGACAAATGCTGCATCGAGCCAAGAAAATGAATGAGAATGCTATTGTGGTGGCTTGCGGATGCTACGTTCAGGCCTTGAAGGATCAGGCGGATCCCTGTATTGATATTGTGGTAGGGAATAATAAAAAGAAGGATATTGTGGAAATCTTGGCTGACTACGAGGCTTCCTGTGGAAAAGAGGAGGAACATGTAGAGGCTTCCTTGATTGATATTAATCACACCAAGGAGTATGAAGACTTGTCCCTGTCTAAGACAGGGGAGCATACCAGAGCCTATATCAAGGTCCAGGACGGCTGTAATCAATTTTGTTCCTACTGCATTATTCCCTATGCCAGGGGGCGGGTGCGAAGCAGGGCCAGAGCCAGTGTGGTGGAGGAAGTAAAGCAGCTGGCAAAAAACGGCTACCGGGAAGTAGTGCTTACAGGAATTCATCTTAGTTCTTATGGAGTAGATTTAGATGATCACCTTTTGAATCTCATTGAAGCTATTCATGAAGTGGAGGGAATTGATCGCATTCGTTTGGGCTCCTTAGAACCAAGAATTATCACGGAGGAATTTGCAGAAAAACTTTCTAAAATGGATAAAATCTGTCCACATTTTCACCTTTCCCTTCAGAGTGGCTGTAATGCGACTTTAAAGCGGATGAACCGCCGCTACAGTGCGGAAGAATATTATGAAAAATGCTGTCTTCTCCGAAAATATTTTAAAAATCCGGCCCTTACCACCGATGTGATTGTGGGCTTTCCGGGAGAGACGAAGGAAGAGTTTGAAGAGTCCAAGGCCTTTGTGGACAAGGTGAATTTCTATGAGACCCATATTTTTAAATATTCCAGAAGGGCAGGTACCCTGGCAGATAAGATGCCGGATCAGATACCGGATGAGATTAAGGCTAAACGAAGCGCAGAACTGATCGAACTGGGAAAAAGAAAGAAAAAAGCCTATGAGGAGGCTCTTATTGGCACCACACAGGAGGTCCTGATCGAGGAAGAAATATTACGGGACGGAGAGGTGATCCAGGTGGGACATACTAAGGAGTATGTTAAAATTGGCAGTAAATTTAGTGAAAGTGTCGTGAATAAGATCGTAAATGTAGAAATTGAAAAACACAATCAAATAATCGATTGAATTTTCATTTATGATGGAGTAGAATAAATAAGAAATAAATTAGGAGGATGTGTAAGATGAAGGATTTAGGTAGTACCCAATTTTTTCAGGTAGAGAGCGGCCCTCAGATTTCGGCAAAGGACATCCTTGAGATCGTATACAAAGCGTTAAGTGAGAAGGGATACAATCCGGTGAGTCAGATCGTTGGTTATATTATGTCCGGAGACCCTACCTACATTACCAGCCATAATGGTGCACGAAGCCTTATCAGTAAGATGGAGCGAGATGAACTTGTAGAAGAGATGCTTAAGACCTATATTGAGCACAATGATTGGGCATAGACGCATGAGAATTATGGGATTGGATTATGGATCTAAGACAGTAGGCGTTGCTATCTCAGATCCATTGGAAATTACAGCGCAGGCAATTGAAACCATTTGCAGGAAGGACGAGAACAAGCTTCGTAAGACCTGTGCCCGTATCGAGGACTTGATTGCGGAGTACCAGGTGGGTAAGATTGTTCTCGGTCTTCCAAAGCATATGAATAACGACATAGGGGATCGAGCAGAGAAGTCTATAGAATTTGGAGAGATGTTAAGGCGTAGAACAGGCTTGGAAGTGGTTATGTGGGACGAGCGTCTCACCACAGTGGAAGCAGAACGGACATTGATCGAGAATAAAGTAAGACGTGAAGACCGCAAGAAGTATATTGACAAGATTGCGGCTGTTTTTATATTGCAAGGATATTTAGACTCTTTGGATTCCCATTTGTAGAATACGACAAAGAGGAGCAAGGGGCATGGAGAAAATTATTTTTCAAGGAGAAACCCCGCAGGAGAGTGCGGAGCTTTTTATTCTGGAACAGACCAGGATTAATGGTGTGAACTATATTTTAGTTACCGACTCAGAGGCAGAAGACGGAGAGTGTATGATTATGAAAGATACCTCATCGGATTCGTCTCCGGAGAGCCTCTACGAATTTGTGGAGGAAGACATGGAACTTACAGCCATATCTAAGGTTTTTGAAGAGTTACTTGAGGATATTGATATTGAAAGGTAGTTCGGATATGACAGTTAGTAAGGAACAGTTTAAAGAAATGCTGAAACAAAAAGGTCTCAAGGTAACAAACCAGAGACTCTTGGTATTGGAAGTTCTGGCAGAACATCGTGATAGTCACATGACTGCCGAAGATATATATGAACTTGTAAAGGAAGACTACCCGGATATCGGGTTGGCTACTATTTATCGGACCGTGCAGCTGTTGTTAGAGATGCAGTTGGTGGATTGTATTAATTTGGATAATGGAAGCCTTCGCTATGAGATCAGTGAGTCCATAGGCGGAGACAATGGACGCCATCACCATCATCATTTAATATGTGAGACATGTGGAAAAGTATTGTCCTTTAAGGTGGATTTTTTGGACGAATTAGAGGACCATATCGAGGAGGAGACCGGTTTCCACGTGCGTAACCATGAACTGAAATTCTACGGACAATGCAAGGAGTGCCGAGACAAGGAGAAAGGAAGTTTATAAAGGCACGGAGGTGTAGAATTGAAAAAAGAAAAGACAGGAAAATTGCGTATTATTCCATTGGGCGGCTTGGAAAAGATTGGAATGAATATTACCGCCTTTGAGTACGAAGACAGTATCATCGTTGTGGATTGCGGTCTGGCATTCCCGGAGGATGATATGTTGGGAATCGATTTGGTGATTCCTGATATCACATATTTAAAAGATAATTTTGATAAGGTAAAAGGTTTTGTTATTACTCATGGTCATGAGGATCACATTGGAGCTCTCTCATACGTACTAAGAGAGCTGAATCTTCCTATTTATGCGACTAAGCTTACTATGGGTATTATTGAGCGTAAGCTTACAGAACATAATATGATGAAGACCACTAGAAGAAAGGTGGTTAAATATGGTCAGTCTATTAATTTAGGACAGTTTAGAATAGAGTTTATTAAGACCAATCATAGTATTCAGGATGCAGCAGCCCTTGCCATCTATTCGCCGGCAGGTATTGTAGTGCATACGGGAGACTTTAAGGTGGATTACACACCGGTATATGGAGATGCCATCGATCTGCAGCGTTTTGGAGAGATTGGAAAGAAGGGTGTACTAGCTCTTATGTCTGATAGTACCAATGCAGAACGGCCTGGATTTACCCAATCAGAGCGTACCGTAGGTATTACCTTTGATCACTTGTTTGCAGAGCACCAGGACAGCAGAATTATTGTTGCCACTTTTGCATCTAACGTTGACCGTGTACAACAGATTATTAATTCAGCCTGCAAATATGACCGCAAGGTGGTAGTGGAAGGCCGGAGTATGGTAAGCATCATCCAGGTTGCTCAGGAACTGGGATATTTGCAGGTTCCGGACAATACCTTAGTGGATATTGATCATCTTAAGAATTATCCACCGGAGAAGACTGTGCTTATTACCACCGGAAGTCAGGGAGAATCTATGGCAGCTCTTTCTCGTATGGCAGCTGATATCCATAAGAAGGTTACCATTATGCCGGGGGATACGGTTATCTTTAGCTCTAACCCAATTCCCGGTAATGAGAAATCTGTATCCCGTGTTATTAATGAACTGTCTATGAAGGGAGCTAAGGTGGTATTTCAGGATGCCCATGTATCAGGACATGCCTGTCAGGAGGAGTTAAAGCTTATTTACTCCTTGGTAAAACCCAAGTATGCCATTCCGGTTCACGGAGAGTTCCGCCACAGAAAAGCCAACGGAAGAATTGCCAAATCCCTTGGAATCCCAAAAGAAAACGTATTCATGTTGAATTCCGGAGATGTGCTGGAACTTTGTGATGCCAGTGCTAAGGTTGTAGGAAAAGTTCAAACAGGAGAGATTCTTGTAGATGGACTTGGCGTTGGAGATGTAGGGAATATTGTTTTAAGGGATCGTCAGCATTTGGCCCAGGATGGTATTATGATTGTAGTCCTTACCCTTGAGAAGGGAAGCAATCAGCTTCTTGCAGGTCCGGACATTGTATCTAGAGGATTTGTCTATGTGAGAGAATCTGAGGCCATGATGGATGAGGCCAGACACTTGCTTACAGAGACAGTGGAGAACACCCTTTCCAGTCAAAGAAATGCAGATTGGAGCAAGATTAAGATGGTCATCAGAGATACCTTGAATGAATACATTTGGAAGAAGACCAAGAGAAGACCGATGATTTTGCCAATCATTATGGATGTATAGGAATTCTTTATAGAGATAGCTATTAAGCGTGGGGCGTAGTAATACTTTACTGCGCCTTACTTTTAAGTTATCCCAATTCTTTGATGTCATGGAGAAAAACAATGATTGTAGATGATAGAATGACTACCTATATTCGCTCCTTGGAAAGTCCGGAGAGTGAAATAATCGAAACTATAGAGCGAGAGGCTATAGAAACTTATGTTCCCATAATCCGAAAGGAAACCCAGAGTCTTTTGAAGGTTTTGTTGCTTTTAAAGAAACCGGTGAAGATTTTAGAGGTGGGAACTGCCATAGGATTTTCTTCTATTTTGATGAGTCAATATATGCCGGAAAATGGACATATTACCACCATTGAAAAATATGAGAAGAGGATCCCTATTGCAAAAGAGAATTTTAAACGGGCAGGAAAAGAAGAGCAAATAACTTTGCTGGAGGGTGATGCACTGGAAATCATGCAATCCCTTGAAGATTCCTATGATATGATATTTATGGATGCAGCTAAGGGACAGTATATCAGGTATCTGCCGGAGGCCTTAAGGCTATTGGCGCCGGAGGGGCTTTTGATCTCCGACAATGTTCTTCAAGACGGAGATGTGATTGAGTCTCGCTTTGCTGTAGAGCGAAGGAATCGTACCATCCACAGCCGTATGAGAGAATATTTATATGAATTAAAGCATAATGACAGGTTGCAGACAAGCATCCTGCCTTTAGGGGATGGCGTAGCCCTTAGTGTGAAAAAGTAGCTGAAGAATGTAAAAGGATATGCAAGGAGTAATGAGTATGAGAAATAGACATCCGGAATTATTAATACCGGCAAGCAGCCTTGAGGTGTTAAAGACGGCGGTTATATTTGGCGCAGATGCAGTATACATTGGGGGAGAGGTTTTTGGCCTTCGGGCAAAGGCTAAAAATTTTTCTAAAGAAGATATGAGAGAGGGAATTCAGTTTGCCCATGATCACGGAGTCAGAGTTCATGTGACAGTGAATATTTTGGCCCATAATCAGGATTTGCCCGAAGTTCGAGAATACCTAAAAGAATTAAAGGAATTGGGACCGGATGCCCTGATTATTGCTGATCCTGCTATTTTTATGATGGCAAAAGAAATCTGTCCGGAGATTGAGAGACATATCAGCACTCAGGCCAACAATACCAATTATGGAACCTATAAGTTCTGGTGGGATTTGGGGGCAAAAAGAGTGGTTTCCGCAAGAGAACTTTCCTTGGAAGAAATTAAAGAGATTCGCCGGGAAATTCCTGAAGAGATGGAGATTGAAAGCTTTATTCACGGGGCTATGTGCATTTCCTATTCCGGACGCTGCCTGCTTAGTAATTATTTTACAGGCAGAGATGCAAACCAGGGAGCCTGCACCCATCCATGCCGCTGGAAATATGCAGTGGTGGAGGAGACTAGACCGGGAGAGTATATGCCGGTATATGAAAATGAGAGAGGGACCTACATCTTCAATTCCAAGGATTTGTGTATGATTGAGCATATTCCGGAGATGATTGAAGCAGGCATCGACAGTTTTAAAATTGAGGGCCGTATGAAGACAGCTCTCTATGTAGCGACAGTGGCAAGGACCTACCGCAAAGCCATTGACGATTATTTGGAAGATCCAAAGCTTTATGAGAAGAATATGCCCTGGTATTTGGATCAGATTTCCAACTGTACTTACAGGCAGTTTACTACCGGTTTTTATTTTGGAAAGCCGGGGGAGGAAAGCCAGATCTATGATAGTAATACCTATATGCGAGAGTATACCTATCTAGGTATTGTAGGAGAGGTGAAAGATGGCCTTTTGAAAATAGAGCAGAGAAATAAATTCTCTGTAGGAGAGACCATCGAGATCATGAAAGCAAATGGCGATAATCCTAGGGTAAGAGTACAACGAATTTTGGACCAGGAAGGCAATGAAATGGAAAGCGCTCCCCATCCAAAACAGGTCCTTTACCTAGAATTAGAAGGAGCCCAGGCAGAGATATACGACATCCTGCGAAGAGCAGAAGAATAAAAATAAAAAATAAAATCCTTATGAATCCCATGCCAAGAATCATAAAGTTTGATTTTTGGCATGGGGTTTTTGTGTTGACAATCACTGATAAGAAGAATAAAATAACATCACATTTGGGGAGATTCTATTTTCAAATTAGGGCTGAATTCTCAGCGTCAAAAAACGATCATGCCGACTCGGCAAACAATCACAATAATTTTAAAACAGCGAAAGAAAACAATTAAAAAAGGAGTGGATTTATGGCGTACAGCACAGTATTGTCAGCAACTTTTGCAGGCCTTGATGTAATACCTGTGGAAGTAGAAGCTGATGTAAGTAATGGCCTGCCCTTGTTGCACATGGTGGGATATTTATCTTCTGAAGTTAAAGAGGCGGCAGAGCGGGTCCGCACAGCTATTCGAAATTCGGATATGGACCTGCCGGCCAAGAAAATTGTAGTGAATTTGTCTCCAGCAACTGTACGAAAGCGAGGGGCATCCTTTGATCTTCCGATTGCCCTGTCTATTCTGGCTTCTTTAGAAGAGATACCGGGGGATGCTTTGGAGGAGACAATGGTTTTAGGAGAAATGGGATTGGATGGAAATATTCGAAAAGTTTCCGGAATTTTACCTGCAGTACTAAAAGCCAGAGATTGTGGCTTGAAGCTATGTATTGTGCCTAAGGAAAACGAGCCGGAGGCTGCCTTGGTTGAGGGGATACGGATTTATGGTGCAAAGAGCCTGGCAGGCGTTTGCGATTACCTAAAAGAACAGGAAAGAATAAGAAAAAAATTGGAATTGTCCAAGGAAGGGAGGCTGGCTTATGGGCAGCGTCAGGGGAATGAAAGCTCCTTGGATTATGGAGATATTTGCGGGCAAAAAGCCTTGAAGCGGGCAGTGGAAATTGCAGTGGCAGGTGGTCACAATATTTTATTTGTAGGCCCACCTGGCAGCAGTAAATCTATGATTGTTAGCAGAATTCCATCCATTCTGCCCCCATTGACTTTGGAGGAAAGCCTGGAGATCACAAAGATTTATAGTATTCTGGGCATGGTAGATGAGGAGAATCCTTTGATTACCAGCCGACCCTTTCGGAGTGTGCATCATACCATTACCAAGGCAGCACTTATTGGAGGGGGAGCCTATCCAATGCCCGGGGAAATTAGTAAGGCTCACGGTGGGGTCTTGTTTTTGGATGAATTAACAGAATTTCAAAAATCAGTCTTGGAAGTATTAAGGCAACCTCTGGAGGAGAAAAACATACGATTATCCAGAAATCACGGAAGCTATAGCTTTCCTGCAGATTTTATGTTGGCGGCAGCTATGAATCCATGCCCCTGTGGCAACTTTCCTGATGCAGCACGTTGTACTTGCACACCGGGGCAAATCAATCATTATCTTGGAAGAGTGAGCCAACCTTTTCTGGATCGCATCGATATTTGCATGGAAGCTCCAAGGGTGGATTATGAAACTTTAAGAGGGAAAAAGAAGGAAGAGCCATCGGCACTTATACGAGAGCGGGTAGTGGCAGTCAGGAACATCCAAAGAAAACGGTATGAAAACCAGGGAATTTATACCAACGGGGCTTTAGATGCAAAAAATATTGAATCCTTTTGTAGACTTGGGGAAAAAGAAGAAAAAATCATGAAACAAGCCTATGAATCTCTTGGGCTTACTGCCAGAACCTATCACAAAATTTTGAAAGTAGCCAGAACTATTGCGGATTTGTCCGGAAGTGGAGATATTTTGGAGGAACATTTGATGGAAGCTATGGGGTATCGAACTATGGATAAAAAGTATTGGGGGCGATAGGAATGAAGGAGAATGAAAGAAATCGGCTTTTAGGCTGTTGGCTGGGAGATATCGAAAAGTTGTCAGACAGAAAAAAGATAAGTTTATCTGGGAAATTCCAACAATTAGAAGAACTATATAATATGAAAGAAAAGGATGTAAGAAACCTAGAAAAACTGCTTCCTAAAGAGATGGAGGGCATCTTAGAAGCCCAGAAAATTTCCTTGGAGGAGCTGGCAGAAAAGCAAGGGGTTGAAGAAAAGAAAGGAATCCATCGTATCTTGTATGGGGAGCCTTCCTATCCGGAAAAGCTAAGTTATATATCTGATCCCCCTTTTAGCCTGTATGTGAAGGGCCATTTGCCAGATCCCGGTAAACTATCCGTGTCTATTGTAGGGGCGAGAAAATGTAGCCCCTACGGAGAAAAAATGGCTATGTCCTATGGAGAAGCCTTGGCTTCGGTGGGGGTGCAGATTATTAGTGGCTTGGCTCTTGGAATTGACGGGGCAGGACAGAGAGGGGCCTTAAATGGAGGGGGAGAGACCTTTGGAGTATTGGGATGCGGCGCAGATATCTGTTACCCCAGGGAACATATTGGCCTTTATATGGATATACAAAAACAGGGAGGAATTATCTCAGAGCTTCCTATGGGGACAAAACCCCTGGCCTATAATTTCCCTAGGAGAAATCGAATCATCAGTGGTCTGTCTGATGTGGTACTTATAATAGAAGCAAAAGAAAAAAGTGGGTCATTAATTACCGCTGATCAAGCCCTGGAACAAGGGCGGGATGTCTATGCCCTTCCCGGACCGGTGGATAGTCCCTTGAGCAGGGGCTGTCATCTCTTAATTAAGCAGGGAGCAGGGATTTTGCTGTCCCCAAAAGAGCTGATTGAAGACCTGAATATACAGGTCCTTCCTGTTGGGAAGGATTCTGGACAAAATAAAAAAAATCTTGAAAGTGCTGAAAATATGGTGTATAGTTGTGTCGGTTTGTTCCCGAAAAACGTAACAGAGTTAATGGAGAATACCAGTTTGGAATCCAAGGAACTTTTAGAGATTCTAGGCAAGTTGCAGATTCGGGGATTTATTAAAGAAATTTCAAAGAATTATTATGTAAGAACCTAGTAGCTTTTCGGCATAAGAAGCTCTGGGTATGGAGGAAGAATTTAATGGCACGCTATCTTGTGATTGTGGAGTCTCCAGCGAAAGTTAAGACAATTAAGAAGTTTTTGGGAAGTAGTTATGTTGTTGCCGCTTCCAATGGTCATGTGAGAGATCTTCCAAAGAGTCAGCTGGGTATAGATATTGAAAATGATTATGAACCTAAATATATTACCATCAGAGGAAAGGGAGAGATCCTTGCCGGGCTTCGAAAAGAAGTAAAGAAGGCAGATAAAGTTTACTTGGCAACTGACCCGGACCGAGAGGGAGAAGCAATTTCATGGCATTTAAGTCAGGCACTAAAATTAGAAGACAAGAAGACTTATCGAATCAGTTTTAACGAGATCACAAAGAGTGCGGTTAAAGCATCCTTAAAAAATGCAAGAGAGATTGATATGGACCTGGTGGATGCCCAGCAGACAAGACGTATCTTAGACCGTATTGTAGGTTACAAGATCAGTCCGGTGCTTTGGGCAAAAGTTAAGCGAGGTTTAAGTGCCGGCCGTGTTCAGTCTGTAGCCTTGCGTATTATAGCGGATAGAGAAGAAGAAATTAATGCATTTATTCCCGAGGAGTACTGGAGCCTTTCTGCCAATCTTCACGTAAAGGGAGAGAGAAAGCTTCTAGAGGCAAAGTTTTATGGTACAGAGAAGGAAAAGATGACCATTCATTCCAAGGAAGAGTTAGATCAGATTCTTGCGGACCTAGAAGGAGCAGAGTATTCAGTGGAAGACATTAAGAAGGGAGAGCGCAGCAAGAAAGCGCCGGTTCCTTTTACCACAAGTACCTTGCAGCAGGAAGCTTCTAAAGCCTTAAATTTTGCTACGGCCAAAACCATGAGAATTGCCCAACAGTTATATGAAGGTGTGGACATAAAAGGAAATGGAACTGTGGGTCTTATTACCTACCTTCGTACAGATTCCACCAGAATTTCTGAAGAAGCTGATGTGGCTGCCAGAGATTATATTGAAAAAGAATATGGACCGGAATTTGTGGCTGCTTTTGAGGCTAAGGATAAAAAAGATGGAAAGAATGTACAGGATGCCCATGAAGCGATTCGACCTACTGATATTTCCAGAACCCCTGCTATGGTAAAAGAGTCCCTTACCAGAGACCAGTTCCGTTTGTATCAATTGGTATGGAGAAGATTTGCAGCCAGCAGAATGCAGCCGGCAAAATATGAGACGACTTCTGTGAAGATTGCTGCAGGCAAGTATCGTTTCACCGTTGCTGCTTCTAAGGTTTCCTTTGAAGGTTTCCGCTTGGTTTATACCGATGCAGATGAGGAAAAGAGCAGTGGAAATGTACTTCTTAAGGGGCTTGATCAGTCTTCAGAATTAAGCAATGATCATTTTGACAGCAAACAGCATTTTACTCAGCCACCGGCCCATTTTACAGAGGCAGCCTTGGTAAAAGCTTTGGAGGAACTGGGTATCGGACGTCCAAGTACCTATGCCCCAACTATTTCTACCATTATTGCCAGACGATACGTGGCAAAAGAAGGAAAGAATCTATACATTACGGAAATCGGAGAAGTAGTGGACCGTATTATGAAGGAATCTTTCCCCACCATCGTAGATGTGAATTTTACAGCTAACATGGAAAGCCTTTTGGATGGGGTTGCAGAAGGTAAAGTAAAATGGAAGACGATTATTGAGAATTTCTACCCAGACCTTCAGAAGGCTGTAGATAAGGCGGAAAAGGAGCTGGAGAAGGTAAAGATTGAAGATGAGGTGACAGATGTTATCTGTGAGGAATGCGGAAGAAACATGGTAATTAAATACGGACCTCATGGGAAATTCCTTGCCTGCCCAGGTTTTCCGGATTGCAGAAATACAAAACCATATTTGGAAAAAATTGGGGTGGCGTGTCCGATCTGCGGAAAAGATGTAGTAATCCGCAAAACAAAAAAGGGGCGTAAATATTACGGGTGTGAGAATAATCCGGAGTGTGAATTTATGTCCTGGCAGAAGCCATCCCAGAAAAAATGTCCAAAATGTGGACAGTACATGGTGGAGCGAGGAAATAAATTATTATGTAGTGACAAACAGTGTGGATATGTGGAGAATGTTTAGGGAATTCGTTGAATGTTGTTAAATTGTGTGATAATATAACAACTATAAGACGGAGGGCACCATATGAGCGTACAATTATTGGATAAAACCAGAAAAATAAACAAATTACTACACAATAATAGTTCCAGCAAGGTAGTATTTAATGACATTTGCGATGTATTGACAGAAATCTTAGACTCCAGTGTACTGGTGATCAGCAAAAAAGGAAAGGTACTTGGATGCAGCCAGTGTCAGGGAATTCCGGCAATTACCGAGCTTCTGACCCAGGAAGTGGGGATGTTGATTGATGGAATGCTGAATGAGAGACTGCTTAGTATTCTTTCTACAAAGGAGAATGTTAACCTACAGACCTTAGGGTTTTCCGAGAGTACATCCAAGGGATATCAGGCTATTATTACTCCAATTGATATTGCGGGAGAGCGTCTGGGCACCTTGTTTATCTACAAGGTAGATGAAGATTATAGTATTGATGACATTATTCTAAGTGAATACGGAACCACAGTTGTTGGCTTGGAGATGTTGCGCTCTGTAAATGAAGAAAGTGCAGAGGAGAGCAGAAAGGAACATATTGTAAAGTCTGCGATCAGTACCCTGTCCTATTCGGAACTGGAGGCAGTGATCCACATATTTGATGAACTGGATGGAACAGAGGGAATTTTGGTTGCCAGCAAGATTGCAGATCGTGTAGGAATTACAAGATCGGTAATTGTTAACGCTCTTCGCAAGTTTGAGAGTGCCGGAGTTATCGAATCTAGGTCTTCCGGTATGAAAGGAACCTATATTAAGGTTGTAAATAACTATGCTTTTACCGAGATCGAGAGAATCAAGGCTGAGCGAGCTGAAAAATAAAAGGACTTTTGATGGGAGATAAAAAGATATGTATGAAGGATCTTCCGTGATTTTAAAAATGGAACGAAGTATCTTAAGGGACGGGATCTTTGATGAGGATGAGTATGAAGTTTCTGTCCTTCGGTATCAGGGGCAGGAAGAATATATGTATCTGTCTGTAGAGGAGTATGATTTGCCGGAGTTTTCCTTAGATGCTGTGTATGAGTGTTTTATTCAGGAAGAAGGGATTAGCTGTTTTGGGATCATAGTAGAAAGATTCAGGCAATCCGGTGACTGCGTCATTAAGTATAAAATCCAAAATGGCTTTTATAAAAAACAAATAAACTAAATATTAAAGTCTATAAAGTGTGTTGACAAAGATGAGAGAGAGTGCTATTTTATACCTAGAGTTTATTAGCACTCCTTTTTTATGAGTGCTAACACTAACACTAAAGCTTGTACCTGTTTGGTTTTTGGCTGAACAGTTACTTTAAATTAAGGAGGATATAAAGATGAAGTTATTACCATTAGGTGACAGAGTTGTATTGAAACCAATCTCAGCAGAGGAGACTACACAGTCAGGAATCGTTCTTCCGGGACAGTCTAAAGAGAAAACTCAGCAGGCAGAGATTATTGCTGTAGGACCAGGTGGAGTGATCGATGGAAATGACGTTCAGATGCAGGTCGAGGTTGGACAGAAGGTTGTTTATGCAAAGTTTGCAGGAACCACAATCGAGTTGAATGATGAAGAATATATCATTGTAAAACAGTCAGATCTTTTGGCGGTTGTAGAGTAAGACATTTGGTGAAGACAGTTGTTTCTATTATATATAAGTTTTTATATTTGCCCTTGAAACAACTGAAGTGGTAGAAAGTTAGGAGGAATATTAAGATGGCAAAGCAGATTAAATTTGGTGCAGAAGCAAGAAGTGCATTGGAATCAGGAGTTAATCAGTTGGCGAATACAGTTCGTGTAACTATTGGACCAAAAGGAAGAAACGTAGTATTGGATAAGTCTTACGGAAGTCCGGTTATTACCAATGATGGTGTTACCATTGCAAAGGATATTGAATTGGAAGATCCATTTGAGAATATGGGAGCACAGCTTATCAAAGAAGTAGCTTCTAAGACTAATGATGTAGCAGGAGATGGTACTACAACAGCTACCGTTCTTGCACAGGCAATGGTTAATGAAGGAATGAAAAACCTGGCAGCAGGAGCTAATCCAATCATCCTTCGTAAGGGTATGAAGAAGGCAACAGAAGTTGCTGTAGAAGCGATTAAAGAGATGTCTAGTACTGTAAAAGATAAGGCTCAGATTGCAAAGGTTGCTTCTATTTCTGCGGGGGATGAAGAAGTTGGACAGATGGTAGCAGACGCTATGGAGAAGGTTTCCGGAGATGGTGTTATTACTATTGAAGAGTCTAAGACTATGCAGACAGAGCTTGACTTAGTTGAAGGTATGCAGTTTGATCGTGGATACATTTCTGCTTATATGGCAACAGATATGGATAAGATGGAAGCAACTTTGGAAGATCCATATATCTTGATTACAGATAAGAAGATTTCTAACATTCAGGAGATTCTTCCATTATTAGAACAGATCGTACAGTCCGGTGCAAGACTTTTGATTGTTGCTGAGGATGTTGAAGGAGAGGCTCTTACAACCTTGATCGTTAACAAACTTCGTGGAACTTTCAATGTAGTAGCTGTTAAGGCTCCTGGTTATGGTGATCGCAGAAAAGATATGTTAAAAGATATCGCAACCTTGACTGGTGCTCAGGTAATCTCTGATGAACTTGGAATGGACCTTAAGGATGCAACTTTAGACCACCTTGGACGTGCAAAGAGCGTAAAGGTTACAAAAGAGAATACTACTATTGTAGACGGACTTGGAGACAAGAAAGATATCGCAGACCGAGTAGCTCAGATTAAGGCACAGTTAGAAACTACCACTTCTGAATTTGATAAAGAAAAGCTTCAGGAGAGACTTGCAAAATTAGCAGGTGGAGTTGCAGTTATCCGCGTAGGTGCAGCAACAGAAGCTGAGATGAAGGAAGCAAAATACCGTATGGAAGATGCCTTGAATGCTACAAGAGCAGCAGTGGAAGAAGGAATCATTTCGGGTGGTGGATCTGCTTACATCCATGCTTCTAAGAAGGTTCAGACTCTTGCAGATACCCTTGAGGGAGATGAGAAGACCGGTGCAAAGGTTGTATTGAAAGCTCTTGAGGCACCTCTCTTCCATATTTCAGCAAATGCAGGACTGGAAGGATCTGTTATTATCAATAAGGTAAAAGAGGCAGAACCTGGATTCGGATATGATGCATTACATGATGAGTATGTAGATATGGTAGAGGCTGGAATCCTTGATCCTGCAAAGGTTACAAGAAGTGCTCTTCAGAATGCAACAAGTGTTGCCTCTACACTTCTTACCACAGAGTCTGTTGTAGCAGACATTAAGGATGAGAGCGCAAATGCAACAGCTGCAGCAGCCGGAGCTGGAATGGGAATGATGTAATTTAGCACTGAATAAATCCTTAAATAATTTGATAAGTAGAAGACTGTAGGATGATTGGTCCTACAGTCTTTTTTGCTTGTTATTGGCTCTGCTTATGAATTGCATGTTATTTATAAGAAAATAAGGAGCGATTCATAAGTATAATTTAAGTGATAAAGGGACTGAATCGGTTGACAAGGGGGGAGGAAATTCGTTATTATTATCGGTAACATCACGACCTAAGAAATGGTTTCTTGTGAGATGAATAAAAAGAGAAGAAAGAGAGGAAGAATAACCATGGGTAAGATTATTGGAGAAGGTATTACATTTGATGATGTGTTGTTGGTACCGGCATATTCTGAAGTGATTCCAAACCAAGTAGATTTATCTACAAATCTGACTAAGAGCATCAGATTAAATATTCCTATGATGAGTGCTGGTATGGATACGGTTACAGAGCATCGTATGGCAATTGCTATGGCTCGTCAGGGAGGAATTGGTATCATCCACAAAAATATGTCTATTGAGGCACAGGCAGAAGAGGTAGATAAGGTAAAACGTTCAGAGAACGGTGTTATCACAGATCCTTTTTTCTTGTCTCCGGAACATACATTAGAGGATGCCAATAATCTTATGGCAAAATTCAGAATCTCAGGAGTACCTATTACAGAAGGAAGAAAGCTGGTAGGTATTATTACAAATAGAGATTTGAAGTTTGAGGAAGATTTTTCCAAGAAGATTAAGGAATCCATGACTTCAGAGGGACTTATTACAGCACCGGAAGGAATCACTCTTGATGAGGCAAAAGAGATTTTGGCAAGATCCAGAAAAGAGAAGCTTCCGATTGTAGATAAGGACTTTAACTTAAAGGGACTTATTACCATTAAGGATATTGAAAAACAGATTAAGTATCCTATGGCAGCCAAGGATAACCAGGGAAGACTTCTTTGCGGAGCAGCTATTGGAATTACAGCTAACTGCTTAGAGAGAACCCAGGAATTGGTGAATGCTCACGTAGATGTAGTTGTTCTTGACTCTGCCCATGGACATTCTGCAAATGTTCTTCATGCAGTAGACATGATTAAGAGCAAGTACCCGGATCTTCAGGTGATTGCGGGTAACGTTGCCACCGGAGAAGCTGCAGAAGCCCTTATTAAGGCTGGTGTAGACGCAGTGAAGGTAGGTATCGGACCAGGATCTATCTGTACTACCCGTATTGTTGCCGGTATTGGTGTGCCTCAGGTAACTGCTGTTATGAACTGTTATGAAGCGGCAGATAAGTACGGAATTCCAATTATTGCCGACGGTGGTATTAAGTATTCCGGAGATATGACCAAAGCAATTGCAGCCGGTGCGAATGTATGTATGATGGGAAGCATCTTTGCAGGATGTGACGAAAGCCCTGGAACTTTTGAGTTGTATCAGGGAAGAAAATATAAGGTATATCGTGGTATGGGATCTATCGCAGCCATGGAGAACGGAAGCAAGGATCGTTACTTCCAGTCAGACGCTAAGAAATTAGTTCCAGAGGGAGTTGAAGGTCGTGTGGCTTATAAGGGATCTGTAGAAGATACTGTATTCCAGCTTATGGGTGGACTTCGCTCAGGTATGGGATATTGTGGTGCTTCGAATATTGAGACCCTTAAGAAGACAGGAAGATTTGTAAAGATTTCTGCCGCTTCCTTAAAGGAAAGCCATCCACATGATATTCACATTACAAAAGAAGCTCCAAACTATAGTTCAGGAGAATAAGAGCAACTCTGGGACAATTTTCAGGGAGTTTAATAAAGACGAATATAAGAGGCAGCCTAGGTTGCCTCTTTTTTTGACCTTGTTTTTCGAAGACGACCTGAGTATAATAAGAACAATCGGAGTATAAATAGTAAAGTGGCTGTCTGGGGAGATGGTAGAAATTAATGAAGGGAAATAGAATGGAAGTAACAAAGAAGCAAGGAGCCGGAAAGAAAAAGATAAAAGATGGTGTTAGGAAAGCAAAAGAAGGACTACCCTATTTTGACTATAGCCTGGTGGCGGTTTTGATTCTTCTAATATGTTTTGGTTTAGTAATGTTATATAGCACCAGTGCCTATAGAGGTCTGATCGACTATGGAAATAGCATGTATTATCTGAAAAGACAAGGGATTTTCATGGTGATTGGTCTTGGGAGTATGTGGTTCTTTGCGGTTAGGGGAAAGACAGGATTTTATATAAAATATGCTTGGATTCTCTATTGCGTGGCAATTGTGTTAATGCTTTTGGTGCAAACTCCTTTAGGTGTGGAAGTAAATGGTGCCAAGCGATGGCTGCCAACTCCTATAGGTGTTAATTTTCAGCCGGCGGAGATTGCAAAAATTGCGGTGATTCTTTATATTCCCTTGAGAATTTGCGAAAAAGGCCATAAGATTAAAAAATTTAAAGATAGTATGGCAGTGCTCATTTCGGGCTTTGTTCAGGTTGCTGTAGTCTTTGTCTGTACAGAAAATCTAAGTACTGCCATTATAGTTGCAGGAATTACTTATATTATGATTATGATTGTAAGCCCGAAATGGAAAATTTGGGCTGCTACCGCCATCTTCGGGGGAGTGGGATTTATTTGGCTTGCCAGATTTGTGGGAACTATAATGGAAACCAGCGGAAATTTCCGTATGCGGCGAGTGTTGGTTTGGCTTAATCCGGAAAAATACGCTTCAGATGGCGGTTACCAGGTGATGCAAGGTCTTTATGCTGTAGGTTCTGGTGGGTTTTTTGGAAAAGGTCTTGGAAACAGTACTCAAAAGATGGTAATTCCAGAAGTGCAAAACGATATGATTTTGTCTATTATTTGTGAAGAATTGGGAGTTTTTGGGGTTATCATTGTTCTCGTATTGTTTGGATTATTAATCTATCGTTTGATTTTTATTGCAAGAAATGCTCCGGATACCTATTCCGCCTTGGTGGTATCGGGGATTGCTGCTCATATCTCTTTGCAGGTGATTTTAAATGTATGTGTAGTGATTAACCTGATTCCTACTACAGGTATTACGCTTCCCTTTATAAGTTATGGAGGAACCTCCGTAATCTTCTTGCTTACGGAGATGGGGATTGCCCTTGGAATTTCAAGAAAAATTCGGTTGAAATAAGAGAACTGTCGCATGAAGATGCGGCAGTTTTTGTTTCTCATCAAAAGTAAACTGATATCTTCCATTATATGAGAAGATGTGCTATGATATCAAAGTAGTATTGAAAACCACATGGTATAGAACTTGATAACGTAAAAGATTGTATCTTTGATCAGGTGGTGACTTGCAAAGCCAGACTGCATGTGTATGGATGATATTACAGATAAATATAGAGACGGAATTTTTGGGATATATTAGGGAGGCAAATATGAGTTATAAGGTTATTATTGACAGTTGTGGAGAACTGACAAAAGAGATGAAGGAATGCGGATGTTTTGAGACTGTGCCTTTGACTATTGATGTGAATGGACATCATATTATAGATGATGAAAGTTTTAATCAGGCTCAATTTCTTCAGTGGGTAGAGGAGTCTCCACAATGTCCAAAGTCTTCCTGTCCATCTCCGGAAAGATATATGGAAGGCTATCACTGTGAGGCTGAGCGGGTATATGCGGTGACTCTTTCGGCAGAGTTAAGTGGCTCTTATAATAGTGCTGTCCTTGGAAAGAATCTTTATGTGGAGGAGTATGGAGATAAGGATATTTACGTATTTAATTCCAGATCCGCATCCATTGGAGAAACCTTAATTGGATTAAAGATCAAAGAGTGTGAAGATCAGGGGATGAGTTTTGAAGAAGTGATTGAGACAGTTGAAGCTTATATTGCAAGCCAGCACACTTATTTTGTTTTGGAAAGCTTGGAAACACTGAAGAAAAATGGGCGCCTTACTGGCCTTAAGGCTCTGGTGGCATCTGCCTTAAACATTAAGCCTGTTATGGGATCTACGCCGGAAGGTGCTATTCAGCAACTTGGACAGACCAGAGGAATTAAGAAGGCACTTCTTAAGATGATTCAACAGCTTCTTGATGATGCCGGAGATACCAAAGATAAGATTCTGGCGATCTCTCATTGTAATTGCAGGGAGAGGGCAGAGGAAGTGAAGAAAACAATCCTTGAGAAGGGGCAGTTTAAGGATGTGATTTTAGTGGACACTGCAGGAATCAGTAGCATGTATGCTTCCGATGGTGGTGTGATCATGGTTGTGTAACAGCATGGATTGTGCTATACTAGGTGGAAGAAAGCCAAGCATAAAGGAGTATATCAGCTATGAGTCAGGCAAAAGTAGACCGCTACAAGAAAGAGAAAGCCAATCGTAAGAAGACTATGCGCAAGGAGAAGATTTTATCCATTTTTCGCAGATGTGCTTATACAGTTGCAGGATTAGCTCTTGTAGCATGGATCGGTTATTCGGGATATAATACCTACACATCCAACAAAACCACAGAGGAAGTGGAGATTGATTATACTGCAGTTGGCAACTATATGCAGGGATTAAGTGCAGAGTAGCTTGTAGACCATTGGATTTGTGGGAAATTTCCCCACGTCCTATTAAGGGAAAGATTAGGAAGAAGAACTTTGGATTTTCCATAGTTCTTCTTTTTTGTTGCATAAAATAAGTTTTTCTCAAATTTTGTATGAGATTCGACACAGTTTTTTCATGAAAAAATGCTTGAAATGGCATAGGAACTGGTTTACAATGGTGACAAGTGGTAGAAAGTGGTGAAAAGTGGAGCAAAGTGGAACGAAAGTGGTTCCCTTTGGATAGGAGAGTTCGAAAATGTTGAAAGGAGAGTACAGTCATAATATAGACGCTAAGGGCAGACTTATTATCCCGGCTAAGTTTCGTGACGATTTAGGGGAGCATTTCGTCATCACTAAGGGAATGGATAAGTGCCTCTTTGTACATCCGGAAGACGAATGGACTGCCTTTGAAGAAAAGCTCAACAACCTACCGACCACCACCGATAAGAACGCTCGCGCATTTGCTCATTTTTTTCAGGGCAGCGCAGTGGACGGAGACCTTGATAAGCAAGGAAGAACATTGATACCATCTAATCTTAGAACATTTGCAGGCATCGAGAAGGAAGTGGTGTTTGTAGGCATGGGGAAGCGTGCTGAGATTTGGGATAAGACCAGGTGGGAAGAGAAGAATGCTGAGGTGGAGATGAGTATCGAGGACATTGCTGCCGGCATGGAAGCAAGTGGATTCAGTCTCTAATGAATTTTCAAGTATCTAGAGGGAGAAGATATGGAATTCAAACACACATCAGTATTGTTGCAGGAAACCGTAGATGGACTTAAGGTCAAGACTGATGGCATTTATGTAGATGGCACATTGGGAGGCGGAGGTCACAGCTATGAGATCTGCAGGCGCTTAGGCGCAAAAGGGAGTATTGTAGGAATAGACCAGGATGCGGCAGCTATCGAGGCTGCAGGCAACCGATTAAAAGACTTCGGGGAGAAGGTTACAATTGTCAGAAGCAACTATTGTGATATGAAGTCGAGGCTTCAGGAATTAGGAATTTATAAAGTTGATGGTATTGTGTTGGATCTTGGAGTGTCCTCCTATCAGTTGGATACCGCAGAGAGAGGGTTTTCTTACAGAGAAGATGCACCTTTGGATATGCGGATGGACACAAGACAGCCCATGACAGCCAGAGACATTGTAAATGACTACAGTCAAAAGGAACTTTGCAGAGTTATTAGGGATTATGGCGAAGATAAGTTTGCGGCAAATATTGCTAAACATATTGTAATGGCTAGAAGCAAGGCTCCGATTGAGACAACAGGACAGCTGACGGAGGTGATCCGAGCAGCTATTCCAATGAAGTATCAAAAAAAATCAGGACATCCGGCTAAACGTACCTTTCAGGCAATCCGGATTGAACTGAATCGGGAGTTAGAGGTTTTGAGAGATTCATTGGATGATATGATTGAATTGTTAAACCCGGGAGGGCGCTTGTGTATTATTACTTTTCATTCCCTGGAAGACCGAATTGTAAAAAGTGCTTTCAGAAAGAATGAGAATCCTTGTACCTGTCCACCGGACTTTCCCGTGTGCGTATGTGGGAAAGTATCAAAGGGGAGTATTGTAACAAGAAAGCCAATTCTTCCCAGTGACGAAGAATTGGAATATAATAGCCGCTCAAAAAGTGCGAAACTGCGTATCTTTGAGAGGGCTTAAGCCTTTCATCTGACACCAAGCTAGAAAAGTGTCAGATGAAAGCGTCTTAAGAGGATCTTTGACAGAGATCCTATTTGAAAATTGGAAGAGTTAAGGATGCAGAAGGGGGTGAGGCTTCGTGGCGAAAATTACATATAGGGATCAGTATGAACAAGCTTATATGTATGGCAATGCTGTGCCAAAACCACAGGTGGATCCAGGAAGACGCCGTGAAAGAAGCCCCAAAAGATCTAGAAAATTAAGTGTACAGACAAAAAGGAACCGAAGAAAAGCCCAGAGCGTGAATAAAGCATATGTAATGTTTCTTGCTGTGGCTGCTGTGGTTGCCTTGATTGTCTGTGTAAACTATATTAAACTGCAATCAAGCATAACCAGCCGGGCAGAGAACATTACAGCTCTTCAGGAGAAGTTGGCTGACCTAAAGGAAAGCAACAATACCAAGTATAATTCTATAATGGACTCTGTAAATTTGGAAGATGTATCAAAGAAAGCCCAGGAAGAGCTTGGCATGGTCCCGGCTTCTTCTGATGAAATCGTAACCTATGACCAACCGGCTACCAATTACGTGGACCAAAAGGAAGTAATTCCAGAAAGCGGCGTGCTTGCTCAATCTGATAGTGAGTCAAATTAGGTGGTAACATGGCAAAGAAAGGAAAATCAATTTTCAATAAGAAATTTTCAAAAGAAATGCAAAAAAAGCTAGTATTACTCTTTATGGCAGTTGTACTAGCTTTTGTGTGTTTAATAGGAAGAATAACTTATATAAATCTGACAAAGGGTGATAGCTATACAAAAATCGTTTTGGATCAACAGCAGTATGAAAGTCGCAGCATTCCTTATAAGCGGGGGGATATCCTAGATCGCAATGGGACTAAGCTGGCTACCAGTGAGAGAGTGTACAATGTGGTATTGGATTGTAAGGTCTTGCTTAGTGACGATGATTATTTAGAGCCTACACTGGAGGCCCTTGAAGAATGTTTTGATATAAAAAAATCGGATGTAGAAAAGATCCTGGAGGAGAATCCCTCCAGTCGATATACGGTTTTGAAAAAGGCTGTAGATTATAATACAGAGCAGAAATTTGAAAAGATATTAGAAGATACAGAAAATAATCCTAATGTAAAGGGTGTATGGATGGAGGATGATTATTTAAGAAAATACCCTTACAGCACCCTGGGAAGTGGCATTTTGGGATTTGCCTCCTCAGATAATGCAGGAACCGGCGGTATAGAATCCTACTACAATTCAGAACTGAATGGTACTGATGGCAGAGAGTATGGATATTTAGATTCAGAAGCAGGCTATGAAAAGACAGTGAAGGAAGCAGTGAATGGAAATACTGTGGTTTCCACTATCGACTTGCAGGTGCAAAGTATTGTGGAAAAGCATATTTTAGCCTTTAATGAAGCACATAAGAATCTGGCTACCGATGGAGAAGGAAGTAAACATACTGCAGTAATTGTTATGAATCCAAACAACGGAGAAATCTTAGCAGAGGCTTCCTATCCTAATTATGATCTGAATAACCCCACGGACTTAACCACTTATTACACAGAGGATGAAATAAAGGCTATGTCAGATGAGGAGCAAAGCGAGGCCCTTAACAGTCTGTGGAGTAATTTCTGTGTCAGTGGAGACTATGAACCGGGATCTACTTTTAAGCCCTTTACAGTGGCAACAGGTTTGGAGCTAGGAAAACTTACCGGAGATGAAACCTTTACCTGTGACGGTATGATGCATGTGGGGGATGATGATATTTACTGCCACCTTCGTACTGGCCACGGTCAGGAGACTTTGAAACAGGCGGTGGAGAATTCCTGTAACGTAGCTCTTATGCAGATTGCTCAAAGTATTGGAGAAGACCAGTTTTCCAGATATCAAAAAATCTTTGGATTTGGAGAATATACGGATATTGATCTTCCGGGGGAAGTTGACACCTCAGGTCTTTTGTATGAGCCGGATAATATGGATCCTGCCAGCTTGGCAACCAACTCTTTTGGTCAGAACTTTAACGTTACTATGACCCAGATGGCGGCGGCATTTTGTTCTTTGGTAAATGGCGGAGACTATTATCGCCCCCATATTATGAAGGAGATCCAAGATGAAAATGGAAATGTGGTGGAAACCAATAATTCTACTGTAGTTCGGAGAACTGTCTCAGCGGAGACCTGTGAAAAGGTGAAGGATTACATGTGGGGAGTAGTGCAAGAAGGTACCGGAACCAATGCTGCTGTGGAAGGATATGACATCGGCGGTAAAACCGGAACGGCGGAAAAATTGCCTCGTGGAAACAATAAGTATCTGATTTCTTTTGTTGGATTTGCTCCTATTGAGAATCCGGAAATTGTGGTCTATGTGGTGATTGATGAACCAAATGCAGCTTCCCAGGAGGATTCTTCCATGGTAACAGGATTGGCGGCAGACATTATGAAAGAAATCTTCCCCTATCTTGGAATTACGCAAAATGGTACTGTTAGCTCTGAAAGTACAGATGTAGCCGCTGCAGATAGAAGCACAGACACTAGCGGCGATACAAGTACAGATACTACTAGCTATGACAGTAGCTATACGGAGGGAACATACAGCACAGATGGGACCTATAGCTACGACAGCAGTGGAACTTATGGCTACGACAGTAGTGGAACCTATAGCTATGACAGTGATGAAAGTTATACATACGATAGCAGCGGTGGTTACACCTATGATAGCAGTGGTAACTACAGCTATTAAAAGATATGAGAGAATGTGCAAAAGGGAGTTCAACTTAGGGATTTTCTAATCCCTGAAAAATTCGGCATAGTCGTT
>CAVAKZ010000010.1:0-26764 GCA_963589425.1 Parabacteroides distasonis
CTAGAGCACACGGTTCATACCCGTGGTGTCGCTGGTTCAAATCCAGTTCCCGCTATTTTATTGCAATCTGCAGTTGAGTGTTTTTTGTTAAAGATGCTCCTACTATCCTCTTGATTGCAATATTTTTGTGGCGGGATAGCTCAGTTGGCTAGAGCACACGGTTCATACCCGTGGTGTCGCTGGTTCAAATCCAGTTCCCGCTATTTTATTGCAATCTGCAGTTGAGTGTTTTTTGTTAAAGATGCTCCTACTATCCTCTTGATTGCAATATTTTTGTGGCGGGATAGCTCAGTTGGCTAGAGCACACGGTTCATACCCGTGGTGTCGCTGGTTCAAATCCAGTTCCCGCTATTTATATTTATAGGATAAAAGAAGGATCTCTAAGCTGTGCTTGCATATCTTGGAGGTCCTTCTTTGGCATTAGAGAAAAGTTGAATAGAAATCTTTGCTGTGCTAGAATACTAAAAGATGTAACCCGAGATAAATCATAGTAGGTGAGAATATATGAGAGTTGGTTTAGGATATGACGTACACAAATTAGTAGAAGACAGAGACCTAGTCTTAGGTGGGGTTACCATTCCCTATGAGAAAGGCCTTCTGGGACATTCGGATGCAGATGTTCTTTTGCATGCTATTATGGATGCTCTGCTTGGGGCGGCTGCCCTAGGGGACATTGGAAAACACTTTCCGGATACGGATCCGGCTTATAAAGGGGCTTCCAGTATAAAGTTATTGGAGCATGTTCGGGATTTAATAGAAGAGCACCTTTATATAATTGAAAATGTAGATGCTACCATCATTGCCCAAAAGCCAAAGATGGCACCACATATTCCGAAGATGCGGGAGAATGTTGCAAAGGCCCTTCATATTGATGTAGACCAGGTGAATATAAAGGCCACTACAGAAGAAGGACTTGGATTTACAGGGGCCGGTGAGGGGATTTCATCCCAGGCCATTGCATGTATAGAGAAAATTACAAATTATAGTTATGCAGTGGATGTAGAAGCAGGATCTGCTTGTCCTGGCTGCGGGGGATGTGGAAAGTCCAGGTAAAGTCAGCTGACATGTTTTTTGTTGATGACAGGCAGGTGGCAGGCCGTCAATAGTATGGCTGACAATGAAAAAGATAGATGGAGTAGATATAGTGGGTATTACAATCAGAAAACTATCACAGGATGAGAAGATAAAAAGTCGTTCTTTGTATGAAGCTTGCTTCACAGAGGATAGTAAATCCTTTGTGGATTATTATTATGAAGAGCAGGCAAAGGACAACGAGATTTATGTAGTGGAAGAAGGGGAAGAGATTCAGGCCATGCTGCACTTGAACCCCTATAAAATAAGTCTCAATGGTGAAGAAAATTTTTTGAATTATATTGTGGCAGTGGCTACTAAAAAAGAAGTGAGAAGAAAGGGGTATATGGCGACTCTTTTGAAAAAAGCCTTCCAGGATATGCATAAAGCCGGCAAAGCTTTTACTTATCTGATGCCTGCCAAGGAAGAGATTTATCTTCCTTTTGATTTTCGGACAGTCTATCGACAGAATGTTACGAAAATTTCATCGGACCGGGACTTGGCTTCGGGAACCTATGAGGAATTGACTTGGGAACTATGTGGGGACTTGTCTTCCTGGGAGTCGGAATACCTGAAAGAAAATTTTCAGGTATATACTCTTAGAGATAAGGCATATTATGTGAAGCAATTAAAACAGTACCAGGCAGATGGTGGTAAAATTTACATAAAGCGAGAGAATGGAGAGATTAGGGGACTTGCCTATTACTATCCGGAAACTGGGGACGAAAAAGAAGTGGATCCCCTGATCATGATCCGGATTATAGATGTGAAGCGCATGCTAATGTCCATGAAATTAAAAACATTGACGGCGGCATGTTTTACAGTGGCAGATCCCCTTATTCCGGAAAATAATTGTTGCCTTACGATTACAGGGACAGAGTTTTCGGGCTTACTCTTGATGGAGGGGCTGGAAAAAAACAGCGAGGGGAAGCTGACAATAGAAGCCTTAGGACAACTTCTCTTTGGAGCAAAAACAGTGGAGGAACTTTGCAAAGAAGAGGGTGTAGAAATGACAAAGCGTTTGCAGGGAGAACTTAAAAAAATCATTCCCTTAAAGAAAATTTGCATTAATGAGTTGGTATAAGGACATCTTCCTTAAGTTGACAAAATAAGGAATATCCCCTAATATCTTCTCTATATGTAACTGTTGAAATGCGAAGTATTTTAGATATTGAATCTAAACAGTTACCTCTATATGAGATGGAATGATATGGACGCAGATAGGAGTAGAAAAATAATGAAAGTATACAATACCATGTCTAAGACAAAAGAAGAATTTGTACCCTTAGAGGAAGGCAAGGTCAAAATGTATGTGTGCGGGCCTACCGTATACAACTTTATTCATATTGGAAATGCAAGGCCTATGATCGTATTCGACACGGTTCGCAGATATTTTGAATACAAGGGATATGATGTGAATTTCGTATCCAATTTTACGGATGTAGATGACAAGATTATAAAGAAAGCCAATGATGAGGGAGTTAGCGCAGAAGAAATTTCCAAGCGCTATATTGCGGAGTGCAAGAAAGATATGGATGGTATGAATATTGAGCCTGCTACCACCAACCCTTTGGCAACAGAAGAAATCGGCGGTATGGTAAATATGATTGAGACTCTCATAGACAAGGGATATGCCTATGAGAAAAATGGAACCGTATATTATCGCACCAGACAATTTAAAGATTATGGAAAACTGTCTCACAAGAATTTGGATGACTTGCGCTCAGGTGAGAGATCCCTGTTGGTTACCGGTGAGGATGAAAAGGAAGATCCCTTGGACTTTGTTCTCTGGAAGCCCAAGAAAGAGGGAGAGCCTTCTTGGCCATCTCCTTGGTCTGAAGGACGCCCGGGCTGGCATATTGAGTGTTCAGAGATGTCTAAGAAATATCTTGGAGAGCAGATCGATATTCACGCAGGTGGAGAGGATTTGGTATTCCCTCATCATGAAAATGAGATTGCTCAAAGTGAGGCGGCCAATGGAAAAGAATTTGCAAAATATTGGCTTCACAATGCCTTCCTGAATATTGATAACCATAAAATGAGCAAATCTCTTGGAAACTTCCGTACAGTTCGTGAAATTAGTGAGCAGTATGATCTTCAGATTTTGCGTTTCTTTATGTTAAGTGCCCACTATAGGAGCCCATTGAACTTTAGCGCAGAACTTATGGAGGCTTCTAAAAACGGATTGGAGCGTATTGTAAATGCTGCAGATAACTTAAAGTTCCTTATGAAAAATGCCAAAGATCAGCCTATGAGCCCTGAGGAGGCAGAGGATTTTGCTAAAACAGATGACTTTGTTGCAGACTTTGAGCGTGCTATGGAGGATGACTTTAATACAGCAGACGCCATCGCAGCCATTTTTGATCTTGTAAAGCATGCTAATACCAATGCTAAAGCAGATAGCTCTAAGGAATATTTGCAGAAACTCTTTGATCGTATGGTAGAACTTGCAGATGTTTTGGGATTGATTATTGATAAGAAGGAAGAGGTCCTGGATGAGGATATCGAAAAGCTTATCGAAGAGAGACAGGCGGCTAGAAAAGCAAAGGATTTTGCAAGAGCTGACGCTATTCGTGATGAATTATTAGAAAAGGGAATTGTTCTTAAAGATACCCGCGAAGGAGTAAAATGGACGAGAGCATAAGCTGGCAGTTTGATGAATATTTAAAGGAAGTCTTAAATTTAAAAGAGATGGACTTGTCTTCTTATTCTCCTTTGGCCTTAGCCTATATAGGAGATTGCATTTATGACCTGATAATTAAAACTATGGTGATGAATGGGGGAAATGCACCGGTGCACAAGCTTCACAAGAAGACCAGTGCCCTGGTGCAGGCCTCTGCCCAGTCTCTTATGATGCGCAAAATCCAGGAGCATTTGACAGATGAGGAACATGGAATTTATAAGCGGGGCCGTAACGCAAAAAGTGTTTCGCCGGCAAAAAACCAATCAGTGACGGATTACCGCAGGGCTACGGGATTTGAGGCCTTAATGGGGTATTTGTATTTGAAAAAAGATTATAAGCGGATGTTAGATCTTGTGAAAATAGGACTGGATAGTTTGAAGGCCCCAAAAGAAGCTTAATAAGAAATTGAGGATATAAAGATATAAAAATAAAAAGATAAAAAGATAAAAAGATAAAAGAGAGAAAGATAGATAGGAGAGGCCATGGCTAGAGACCACAAAGGGGCAAAAGAAAATAATAAAAATTATAAGACGGACCATACAAATGAGAATCTCATTGAGGGAAGGAATGCAGTTTTGGAGGCCTTTCGCTCCGGCAGACCTATTGACAAACTCTTTGTGCTAGATGGTTGTCAGGATGGGCCGGTTCGATCTATTGTCAGAGAAGCCAAGAAGCATGATACACTTCTTCAATTTGTAGCAAAGGAACGATTAGGCCAGTTGTCTGAGACAGGACATCACCAGGGAGTGATAGCTTTTGCGGCAGCTTATGAGTATGGGGATATTGAAGATATGTTCGCCCTGGCAGAAGAGAAGGGGGAAGCGCCCTTTTTGATTTTTTTAGATAATATTGAGGACCCTCATAATTTAGGAGCCATTATCCGTACCGCTAATCTGGCAGGAGCTCACGGAGTTATTATTCCCAAGAGGCGGGCAGTAGGACTTACTGCCACTGTTGCCAAAACCTCTGCCGGAGCCTTGAATTACACACCGATTGCTAAGGTAACTAATCTTGTAAAGACAATGGAAGAATTAAAAGAGAGGGGCTTGTGGTTTGTGTGCGCCGATATGGGTGGCACTAACATGTATGACTTGGATTTAAAAGGTCCCATAGGTTTGGTGATTGGCAATGAGGGAGAAGGAGTCAGCAGACTTGTAAAGGAGTCCTGTGATTTTGTGGCCAGCATTCCCATGAAGGGAGATATTGATTCTCTTAACGCTTCTGTTGCGGCAGGAGTATTATCCTACGAGATTGTAAGACAAAGATTAGGAAAATAATCATGGTATCATATAAGGATATGACAGACGAGCAGTTGATCTGCAAGTACCGAGATGGGGATAAGCAGATTATGGATTATCTCATGGAAAAATATAAATATCTGGTGCGAAAAGAGGCCAATGCCATGTTTCTTCTGGGAGGAGAGAACGACGACCTGATCCAGGAGGGTATGATTGGTCTTTTTAAAGCAATTCAGGACTATAATACAGAAAAGGAAGCTTCTTTTCACAGTTTTGCTAAGTTGTGCGTCACTAGGCAAATGTATTCTGCTATTGAAGCTTCCAATCGAAAAAAACATTCTCCCTTAAATTCCTATATATCCTTGTACGATAAAGACGAGGATCAGGGAAGATTGATCGATCAAATGGAGGCGACAGGGGAAAGTAATCCGGAAGAGCTTTTTATTAGTCAGGAATATGCGGAGGTGCTGGAACAAAAGCTGCAGGATTCCCTAAGCCAACTGGAAAAACGGGTGCTGTACCTACATGTTTCGGGATTTGACTATAAGACTATTGGGAAACTTTTAGATAAAAGCGATAAGACTGTGGATAATGCCCTTCAGAGAATTAGGGGGAAGATGACAAAGATCCTTGAAAAAGGAGAATAGTAATGAAAAAAGAGATTGCAAACTGCAATCTCTTTTTTAAGCTGCCTAGCGGACTTGAACCGCCGACCTCCGCCTTACCAAGGCGACGCTCTACCATCTGAGCCAAGGCAGCATCTTGTCGCATCAGCGATGCAACAGTGATACTATACTACGGATGAAAGGGTTTTGTCAATATGAAAATTAATTTTTTTTATTATGGCAAAAAATCTTTAAAATTAGACATTCTTTCAGATTTATGATAATATAATATGAATATTTTTTTAGTTACCTTTAAGGAGGAAAATCATGGCAGAAGAAGTGATTTCAAAAAATTTCATTGAGCAGGAGATTGAGAAGGATCTGGCAGAAGGGGTTTATTCAGAGGTATGTACTCGTTTTCCACCGGAACCTAATGGATATTTACATATTGGACATGCAAAGTCGATTTTGTTAAATTCTGGATTGGCTAAAGAGTATAATGGAACCTTTCATTTAAGATTTGATGATACCAATCCTATGAAAGAAGATATGGAATTTGTAGAGTCTATTAAGAAGGACGTACAGTGGTTAGGAGCAGATTGGAAGGAACATTTATATTTTGCATCCGATTACTTTGATGCCATGTATGAGTGCGCTGTAAAGCTGATCAAGAAGGGGAAGGCTTATGTCTGCGATCTAAGTGCAGATGAGATTCGTGAATACCGCGGAACCTTGACAGAGCCAGGAAAGAACAGTCCTTACAGAGACAGAAGCGTGGAAGAGAATTTGCAGCTTTTTGAGGAGATGAGAGATGGTAAGTATAAGGACGGAGAGAAGGTTCTTCGTGCCAAGATCGATATGGCATCTCCCAATATCAATATGAGAGACCCCATCATTTATCGTGTGGCTCATATGACTCATCACAATACCGGTGATAAATGGTGTATTTACCCAATGTATGATTTTGCACATCCCATTGAGGATGCCATTGAGAAAATTACCCATTCTATCTGTACCTTGGAATTTGAGGACCACAGACCCCTCTATGACTGGGTAGTGAGAGAGTGCGAGTTTGATCCGGCACCGAGACAGATTGAGTTTGCAAAATTATATTTAACCAATGTAGTTACCGGAAAGCGTTATATTAAAAAATTAGTGCAGGATGGCATTGTGGATGGATGGGATGATCCTAGACTGGTATCAATTGCAGCTCTTCGCAGACGTGGATTTACTCCGGAATCCTTGAAGATGTTCGTGGAGCTTTGCGGAGTTTCTAAGGCTCAAAGTTCTGTGGATTATGCAATGTTAGAGTATTGTATCCGAGAGGACCTAAAGATGAAGCGTCCTCGTATGATGGCTGTTCTTGATCCCATTAAGCTTGTGATCGATAACTATCCGGAGGCAGAGATGGAGTATTTAGATGTAGAGAACAACCTGGAGAATCCGGAGCTTGGCATGCGAAAGGTTCCTTTCTGTAAAGAACTTTACATTGAGAGAGATGACTTCATGATCGAGCCTCCCAAGAAGTATTTCCGTCTTTTCCCAGGTAATGAAGTGCGTCTTATGCATGCCTACTTTGTAAAATGCGAAAGCTACGAGACAGACGAGAATGGAAATGTAACTGTAGTTCATTGTACCTATGATCCGGAAACTAAGTGCGGAACAGGATTTACAGGACGTAAAGTTAAGGGTACCATTCACTGGGTAGCGGCTCCATTTGCAAAACAGGCAGAGATTCGTCTCTATGAGAACCTGGTAGATGAGGAGAAGGGGGTTTATAATAAAGAAGATGGTTCTTTGAATCTTAACCCTAATTCATTGGAGATTCGTAAGGAGTGCTATGTGGAAGATAGCTTCTCAGAAGCAAAGGGAGAGGATAGCTTTCAGTTTGTAAGAAATGGCTATTTCTGCGTGGATTCTAAGGACTCTACACCAGAGCAGTTAGTATTTAATCGAATCGTCTCTCTAAAGAGCTCTTTCAAACTTCCAAAGAAATAAATTGACTTGTTTAATAAAAAAGGATTATGCTGAACAGCATAATCCTTTTTTTAGATTTTTAAAATTAAAGTTCGGTAAGGCTATCGGCGTCTTCACTAGCTTCTTCGGCTTCCTCGGTATCTTCAGTTTCTTTAGCTTCTTTTTGCACTTCTTCAGTATCTTCGGCTTCCTTGCTTTCCTCAACAGCTTCGTCTTCTTCCTTGGCTTCTGCTTCTGCTGTTTCTGTCTTATTCAGAGATACATATTCTCTCTCCCCGGTCTCAGATTTGCTGAGAATATCATCAAAATCATCTTCAAAATCATCTTCAAAATCATCAAATTCTTCTGCGTTCTTCTTGCGCATATAGCAGATTGCTCCAATTCCTGCGGCAGCTCCTAAAGTGGCAACCCCTAATAATCTCTTTCCTAACTTTGACATAATGATAAGCTCCTTTCCTCTATACAATCTTATCAGCACTAGCTGTGTTTCATTATAGCACAAGGATTTATGAGATGTTCTAAAAAAAGAATAAAAAAATCTTACTATTTCATGCTGGAAAAGGGTAATAGTTAAGGAAACATTAAAACCGGTGCAAAAAGTTGAGAAGTATTTTAGATTGTGTTACACTGAAGCACGGATTAAAAGGTTAAGGAGTTTATGAAGAATGAAAGAAGAAGGAAGCGGACAGAAGGCAAAAAAGGGTCTATTTCGATTTGTGTTCAGCCGTATAGGTATCATTCTTTTGCTGATCCTTGTGCAGCTTGGCCTGTTCTTTGTAATGAGCTCTTATTTGCGTAATTATGTTACATATATCTATGCAGGGCGCACTGTTTTAGAGGCAGTTGCCATTGTGTTTATTATTAATTCCAAGGATAATCCGGCTTTTAAGCTTACTTGGATTCTCTGTATTATGATTTTCCCTATTGCAGGAGCTCTGTTTTATATTTTTGTTAAGGTGCAATTAGAAACAAGATATGTAAAAGGACGTTTGTCGGAACTTCGGTCAGAAATAGAACCCTATATGCAGCAAAATCAGGATACTTTGGATGGAATTTGGGCTAGCAAATCAGCAAATTCCCTGCTTTCTAACTATTTGTGGAGGCAGGTAGGCTACCCCACCTATCGAAATACATCGGTGAAATATTTTTCATTGGGAGAGTATAAGTTTACAGCCATGATGGAGGAACTAAAGAAGGCGAAAAAATTTATCTTCATGGAATATTTTATCGTGGAAAAGGGCTATATGTGGAACTCTGTCCTGAAGATTTTAAAGGAAAAGGCAGCAGAAGGGGTGGAAGTTAGGTTTATGTATGATGGTATGTGTGCTATCTCTATGCTTCCCTATAATTACCCGGAGGAACTGGAAAAATGTGGAATTCAGGCAAAGATGGTTAACAAGATTCGACCATTTTTGTCTACAGTGCAGAATAATCGCGACCACAGAAAAATCTGCGTCATTGACGGAAAGGTAGCCTTCACCGGAGGTGTTAACCTGGGAGACGAGTACATTAACAGAAAAGAACGCTTTGGGCACTGGAAAGACACGGCGGTTATGTTAAAAGGAGATGGGGTCCAGAGTTTTACCATGATGTTTTTGCAAATGTGGAATCTGGATACCAGAGAGTCCGAAGACTATCGCAGGTATTTAAGCCCTAAGAGAAAAACTCTTCATAGAGAATTAGGCTATGTGATTCCTTATGGGGATAGCCCTTATGATGATGAAAACGTGGGAGAAGAAGTATATTTTCACATTTTAAATCACGCAAAAAAATATGTTCATATTATGACCCCCTATTTGATTTTGGACAACGAAATGATCACCACCTTGAAACGGGTGGCCAAAAGTGGGGTTGAAGTGATTATTATCATGCCTCATATTCCGGATAAATGGTACGCCTTTGTGGTGGCACAGACCTACTATGAGGAATTAATTGAGGCGGGAGTAAAGATTTTTGAGTATACTCCGGGCTTTGTCCATGCTAAGGTTTTTGTTTCGGATAACGATACAGCTACCGTTGGAACTGTGAACCTGGATTTCCGAAGTCTATATCTGCATTTTGAATGTGGCGTCTTCATATACAACAACATGGAAGTGGAAAAGATTGAAATAGATTTCCAGAGAACCCTACGGAAGTGCCATAAGGTTTCCTTGTTGGAGGTACACAAACGAACCCTGTACACAAAACTGATGGGACGACTTTTGAGGCTTATTGCCCCACTTATGTAGAAGGATTAGAAAAATGTAATTAATCTTGCTTGTAAAATGCATTTTACATATGAAACAAAATATAGTATAATCTATTCGCTAAGGCTTTAAGGAGCCTTGGTATAGATTATTTCAGACAGCATGTCAGGAGGAAATGATATGGTTAAAGCAGTAGTAGGTGCAAACTGGGGTGACGAAGGAAAAGGTAAGATTACCGATATGTTAGCTCAGAAAGCAGACATCATTGTTAGATTTCAGGGTGGAGCCAACGCAGGACATACCATTATTAATGATTATGGAAAGTTCGCTCTTCACACATTGCCATCAGGTGTTTTCTATGATCACACAACAAGTATTATCGGTAATGGAGTAGCCTTGGACGTTCCTGTTCTTTTTAAGGAGATTCAGTCCATCGTAGAGCGTGATGTTCCTATGCCGAAGATTTTAGTATCTGACAGAGCTCAGATGGTAATGTCTTACCATAAGAACTTTGATGCTTATGAAGAAGAGCGTTTGGCCGGCAAGTCCTTTGGATCTACAAAGTCAGGTATCGCACCTTTCTATTCAGATAAATATGCAAAGATTGGTTTCCAGGTAAGCGAATTATTTGATGATGAATTACTGAAGGAGAAGGTTGTAAGAGTTGCTGAACAGAAGAACGTTCTTTTAGAGCACTTATACCACAAACCACTCATTAATCCTGATGAATTATATGAAGAACTGCAGGAGTATAAGCGTATGGTTGAGCCTTATGTATGTGACACCAGTTTATACCTGCATAATGCATTGAAGGAAGGCAAGGAAGTCTTATTAGAGGGACAGCTTGGTTCCTTGAAGGATCCGGATCATGGAATTTATCCAATGGTTACCTCATCTTCTACCTTGGCTGCTTATGGAGCCATCGGTGCAGGACTTCCACCTTATGAGATCAAGCAGATTATCACAGTGTGTAAGGCCTACTCTAGTGCTGTAGGAGCAGGTGCCTTTGTTAGCGAGATCTTTGGCGAGGAAGCAGATGAGCTTAGACGCCGCGGTGGTGACGGAGGAGAATTTGGAGCTACCACAGGACGCCCAAGAAGAATGGGGTGGTTCGACTGCGTCGCATCTAAATACGGATGCCGTATGCAGGGGACCACAGATGTTGCCTTTACTGTTTTGGATGTCCTTGGCTATCTGGATGAGATTCCGGTATGTGTGGGATATGAGATAAACGGTGAAGTTACAACCGAATTCCCAACTACTCATTTGTTGGAGAAAGCAAAACCGGTTCTTAAGACCCTTCCGGGATGGAAATGCGATATCCGTGGAATCAAGAATTATGAAGATCTTCCGGAGAATTGCAGAAATTATGTAGAGTTCATTGAAGAGCAGATTGGATACCCGATCACAATGGTTTCTAATGGACCGGGACGTTCTGATATTATTTACAGAAATAAATAATAATAAACTAGATATAGAAAAGACGGCTGGGATCTATGATGTCAGTCGTCTTTTTTTGAGAAAACCTTCTTTTTGTTGAAAATATAATTCTGTTTAAAGGCAGTATTAATTCTTGGCAATTTTTTTTCGTATAATAGTTTAGAAACTGTTACAGAGGACTTAAGTTTTATTTAATAATTATGCCATATATTTGACATACTTATGTCTTACAATAAGAGTGTCTTATAGAAATGGTCATAATTTAAATATAAAGGATTATATAGAGAGTGGCATCAAAAAAAGATGCAGTAAGTAATTAGGGAGGTTTTTTGTATGGAACAACACGAAGTAATATCAATTGAAGAATACCTGAATAAACGTAGAAAACAAAAGGAAGCAAAGGAGCGAGAGAGCCAGCTTCGTAGCGAGAAGGGGATGAAGGAATCAAAAGAGAGAATGAACATGACCTATTATGAGATGGCTAGATTAGAAGCATCTTTTTCGTAAGAATTCTTAAAGCAGAAAGGTGGAACTGACATTAAGTGTCGGTTCCACCTTTTTTAATTTGAATCCTTGGGGGAGTCTGCAGAGAAATTACCGGGGGAATCATCTTTGGTCTCCTCCAAGGCTTCCTCTGAGGGATATTCCAGGTCATGGTGTTGGGAAATTTTATATACCAGGGAATAAGCATATAGAAGGCAGGGTAAAATAATGGTGCATGCAATGGAAGCTTTTAAAAGGCCTAAGGTCTTGGAGTGGTCGATAAAAGCAAAAACCAAGGTGCTGACATACATGGCGATTAAAAGAATTGCACCAATAGCTGCCAAAATTCGTTTCAAATTTTTCATGGGAATCATCCTTTACAACTTTCTTTTACTTTAGTATTATATAAGGAGCGATTAAAAATTGCAATGAATACAGATAAAGGAGTTTTAACAATGAGTGACACAAATACATTATTAGATCAGTGGAGAGCCATTGCTTATGATGAAAGTGCAGATAGAGGAACTCTTCAGAAGTTTTGGGGAACTTATTTCCAGATTGAGAAAGAGATTTATGAGCAGTTGCTTTCTAATCCAGAGGAAGAAGTAAGAGGAAGCGTGAAGGAACTGGCTGAGAAGTATGGTCAGAAAGTTCTTACTATGGTTGGCTTCTTAGATGGAATCAACGATAGCCTGGTACAGGCTAATCCTATCGAGACTATGGATGAGGATACCCAGGTAAACCTTGTCTATGACAAGGCAAAGCTTTACAAGAACATGGTAGATGCCAAGGCTGATTGGCTTTATGAACTCCCTCAGTGGAAGGAGATTTTCTCTGAAGATGAATTGAAACGACTTTACAGAGAACAGAAGCAGTCCGGAACTATTCGTAAAGAGAAGAAGATCGGAAGAAACGATCCATGTCCTTGTGGATCTGGTAAGAAATACAAGAAGTGCTGTGGAAGAAATGCTTAGTATTTAAAGAGAATGATAAAAAGAGTTGTCTCCTGTTTTGACAGGAGCACTCTTTTTTGCTTTTTTGGTAATTGTTGTTGAGTATTTTAGAGAGTTCATCAAGCTGACCGGCGGTTGACGGTGGTTGATGTGAATAGTATAATCAAAATGTATGTCAAAGTTTAAAAGAGGAATATTGAGGAATCTATGAAAGAAGAATTTGAAGATAAATTAGAGGAGACTGTTCGAAAAGTGGAGAAAGAACAAGAGGAATTAGCAGAGAAGCTTCATTCTCATAAGAAAAGTGGAGAAGCTACAGAGAAAGTTTACTATGCCAATCAACCCAAACTTGGAAAAAAGAAGGGGGTATCTAAGCTAAGGCAGCATTTTAATCGAGGAATAACGGCATTTTTAGTAATTGCTGCTGCTATTGCATTTTATTTTGTTTTGCTTCGATTCCCTGATCTATCAGATCTTATCAAGCAGATTATCGGGGTACTGATGCCGGTGATCTTTGGTTTTGTTATTGCGTTTTTACTGAACCCCCTGGTGAAGACTATAGAGAATTTTTTAACCCCTTATCTAAAGTCCTATGTAAAAAAAGAGGGGCGGAGTGAGAAGATCGCCAGAGCTGTTGGGATTTTTTTGTCTGAAATTTTGCTGATTTTATTGGTGGTTTTACTCTGCAATATGTTGATTCCGGAGTTATATAACAGTATTAAGAATCTGGTATATACTTTGCCAAGGCAGTTAAATAACTGGGTAAATCATATTGACGATATGGTAAAGGGGGATTCTACCTTAAGTATGGTATTTAAGGAAGTCCTTTCTCAGGGGACAGATATGTTTCAGAATTGGCTGAAAAATAGTTTAATGTCCCAGGCTAATAGTCTAATGTCTAACGTAACAGACGGAGTGTCTGCTATTGTTACAACAGTGACTAGCTTATTGATCGGTATGATTGTTTCTGTCTACCTGCTCTTTAGTCGGGAGGTCTTCGTAAGACAGATTAAAAAATGTGTCTATGCATTGCTTCCGGCCAGACAGGCCAATTTGGTATTACATTTTTCGACAAAGACTAATGAGATTTTTGGTGGATTTGTGATTGGCAAAATCATAGATTCTGCAATTATTGGCCTTTTATGTTTTATAGGTTTAACCATTCTTAAGATGCCTTATGTAGCTTTGGTTAGTGTAATTGTAGGAGTTACCAATGTGATCCCTTTCTTTGGTCCTTACATTGGAGCGATTCCGAGTGCTATATTGATTTTCCTGGCGGAGCCTATTCAGGGTTTATACTTTTTGATCTTTATTTTAGTTTTACAGCAGTTTGACGGTAATATTTTAGGACCTAAAATCCTTGGCAATTCTACAGGTCTGTCTGCTTTTTGGGTAATCGTTGCGATTCTTTTAGGCGGTGGATTGTTTGGATTTGTAGGCATGGTTCTGGGTGTACCTACTTTTGCAGTAATCTACTACATGGTAGGTATGTTTATGGAAGAAAAATTGGAGAAAAAGAACCTTCCGGTGGATTCGGTCTTCTACGATGAGATGAGTTATGTGGATGATGAGGGAAATTATGTGCATTCCAAACTTCATGACATGAAAGAGTCGGCTGCAGAAGAGACGTCTCATTCCCAGGAAGAAGAGCCTTCGAATCAGGAAAATGATCAGACAGCGGAAGAAGAGAATAAGACTGATTAGGAGGAAGCATGACTCCTAGGAAGAAAGAATATTCAAAAAAAGGGGAATAGAAAATTATGCCAATTAAAGTACAGAATGATCTCCCGGTAAAAGAGATTCTGGAACGTGAAAATATTTTTGTAATGGATGAGCATCGGGCAAGTCATCAAAATATCCGGCCTATAGAGATCGGAATTTTGAACTTAATGCCTTTAAAAGAAGATACAGAATTGCAGGTACTGCGCTTGCTTTCCAATACACCATTGCAGGTAAATGTGACATTTGTGACGTTGTCAAGTCACGAGTCAAAGAATACAGCAGTGAGTCATTTGAATCAGTTTTATGAACGATTTGCTGACATAAAAAATAGAAAATTTGATGGATTTATTATTACAGGGGCTCCGGTGGAAAAGATTCACTTCGAAGAGGTGGACTATTGGGAAGAATTAAAGGAGCTTATGGACTGGACCAATACCCATGTAACTTCTACCTTACATATTTGTTGGGGAGCTCAGGCGGCACTTTACTATCATTATGGAATTGATAAGTATCTTTTGGATCGGAAGCTTTTTGGAGTCTACAAACACAGGGTGTTAAATCGTAAGATCCCTTTGGTTCGGGGATTTGATGATGTGTTTTTGGCCCCACACTCCAGACACACTGATGTGCCTGTAGAAAAAATTCGTGGCCACAAAGAGTTGACAATCTTGGCCGAGTCTGAGGAGGCAGGAGTTTTCTTGGCCAGTGCCAAGGAAGGAAGGCAGATTTTTGTTATGGGACATCCGGAGTATGACCGTATGACCTTGGATTCAGAATACAAAAGAGATCTGTCTAAGGGTCTTCCTATTGATATTCCCAAGAATTATTATCCAGAGGACGATCCGGAGAATAAGCCCTTGCTTACCTGGAGATCGGTTTCCAACAACTTATATACCAATTGGTTGAATTACTATGTTTATCAGGTGACCCCTTATGATCTCAAGGGGGCTCCGGATTTTACAACAATTTAGAAAGAGGAGCATGGTTATATGAAGAGAAAAATATTGTCTATTATGTTAGCTTTGACCCTAAATATATCTATGATATCTCCGGTCTTTGCGGAGGAGATTGTTTCAGGAGAAGATGCCGGAAGTGAAAGTTATGTCACAGAGGATACGGGCAGTGCAGAATCTGAGGACCAAGTGAATTCTGAGAACCAGGTGGATTTTGAGAATCAGGTGGATTCTGAGGAGGCTGCTGAGGAGGCCGCCCGGCCTTTGGATGCATCCGTAGTGACAGGGGGAGGATACCTAGAAACTGAGGAAGATTCCGATACATCGGTAGCAGAGGAGTCTACGGAGCTTTATCGTAGCGCCGCTTTGCCTACATCTTATCAGTCAGATGTTACATCTTTAAGAGAGAAGTATCCTTTGGCAAGAGTCCAGGGAAATTATGGAACCTGTTGGGCATTCGCAGCCTTAGGCATGATGGAATTTAACCTGGTGAATCAGGGACTGGCAGATTCGTCCATTGATTTAAGTGAATTGCAATTAAGTTATTTTACTTATAATTTTGTGACCGATCCTTTAGGTGGTACCAAAGGGGATGTTTCCAACTACGGAGGTTCTCCCAATTATTTAGCTCGAGGGGGGAATTATGGCTATGCAGCCAGAAGACTCGCACAATGGATTGGAGCGGCATCGGAATCGTCTGCAGATTATAGTTGGGCAGGGGATACAGTAGATAGTGGCCTGGATAGCTCTTTGGCCTACGAGAGTGATGTGGCTCATTTGCAAAATTATTTTAAAATTAATATGAAAGAACAGCCGGATGCGGTGAAGAAGGCAGTTCAAGAATATGGTGCAGCGGGGATTATGCTGTACCTAAATAGAGATCTTATGAAAACGGACAGCAATGGTGTCTACACCTATTATGATACGGAAGCTAGTTCGGATCGTTATGGAAGTCATACCCTTGTAGTTGTCGGTTGGGATGATAATTATTCTAAGGAAAATTTTCCGGAAGGAAATCGTCCTTCAACAGATGGAGCTTGGTTGGTAAGAAATAGCTGGGGATCTAATGCAGAGGAGGCAGATTATTTTTGGGTGTCTTATGAGACCTCTTCTATTCAGAAATCGGCCTGGGTCTTTGATGCCACTGTAGCCGGTCAGGCAGATTACTATGATAACAACTATCAGTTAGATGGAGGCCTTGGGGTTGTTCCTTCAAAGAATATAAGTGTAGCCAATGTTTTTACAACAAAACAGGTGAATGGAATTACAGCAGAGACCTTAGAGGCAGTTTCGCTTACCCTGGCAAAGGCAAATGTGCAATATAAGATTTGGGTTTATACAGATCTTACAGATGCCCAGAATCCTACCAGTGGAAACTTACAGGAAAATGCTACTGTAGAGGGAGAAACAACTTATGAGGGAATGTATACTGTACCCTTAAATGCAGAAGTTAGCTTAAGTCCCGGATCTACCTATGCAGTAGTGGTAACTGTAAATCAGTCAGAGGCAATTTATCAGGAGCATACCACAACAGATGGTGGTGGAGGTGTATGGACCCAAGAGGTAAGTAGCGGTGATGGTAGAAGCTTTTATGAGGAAAGTGGTGCTTATCAAGTGGAATCCGGTGGAAATTACTGCGTAAAGGCCTATACAAATAATGTAGGTCAGGCGGAGCCGACTGTTGAGTATAAGACCCACGTTCAGACTTATGGCTGGCAGGATTGGGTGACAGACGGAGCAGTGTCCGGAACCAGTGGCCAGGCAAAACGCCTGGAGGGAATTAATATTGCTCTAAAAAATGCCCCTTACGAAGGGGGTATTAGCTATACGGCTCATGTTCAAACCTATGGCTGGCAGGGGGATATTGACGATGCAAGCAGCTGGCAGGCAAATGGAGCTATGGCAGGAACCAGTGGGGAAGCAAAACGTTTGGAGGCAATCAAGATTCAGCTAACCGGGGAAATGGCAGAACATTATGATGTATATTACCGTGTTCATGCCCAGACCTATGGTTGGCTTGGTTGGGCAAAGAATGGAGAGTCTGCAGGAAGTTCCGGTTACGGGAAACGCCTGGAGGCTATTCAGATAGTTCTGGTAGAAAAGGGAGGATCAGCTCCCGGGGATGACTATCAAGGAGTAACATCCACAACTTCAGAGGCTATGCATGCAAAAGAAGTAACTGTAAGCTATAGCACTCATGTCCAGACTTATGGTTGGCAATCTGCAGTAAGTAACGGCCTTATGGCAGGAACCAGTGGCCAGGCAAAGCGCTTGGAGGGGATTAAGATTTCCCTGTCAAACACAGACCATAGCGGTGGTATTGCCTATACTACTCATGTCCAGACTTATGGCTGGCAGCAGGATGCTAATGACTCCGGCAACTGGTTCCAAAACGGAGACATGGCAGGAACCAGCGGAGAGGCAAAGCGGCTGGAGGCTATCTGCATTAAGTTAACCGGAAATATGGAAAAATATTATGACGTATATTATAGAGTTCATATTCAAACCTACGGCTGGCTTGGCTGGACCAAGAATGGAGCGGCGGCAGGTTCTGAAGGCCTTGGAAAACGATTGGAAGGCATTCAGATCGTTCTGGTAAATAAGGGAGAAGGAGTTCCGCCAGATTCCTATGAGGGAGTTGCCACCAGCGATTCTAGAACATTTATTTATTAATTCAGTATTAATGGCAGCTTTTTTAGCTGCCATTAAATTTAAGGTTAGAGGGAAAAAAGTGAGTAGAAAAAAATATGAGATAGATATGTGTAACGGATCCATTATGGATAAGCTCATATCCTTTTCAATTCCATTAATGATATCCAGCATGCTGCAGCTGACCTTTAATGCTGTGGACATTATTGTGGTAGGAAGATTTAGTGGAAGTGATGCTCTGGCGGCAGTGGGAGCCACCACAGCCTTGATTGCGGTATTTATTAATTTGTTTATCGGAATATCCTTGGGAGCCAATGTGCTGGCAGCCAGATTTTATGCCACAGGGAAAAAAGAGGAGATGTCAGATACCGTACATACTGCCATATTGTTTGCGATTCTAAGCGGAATTTTCATGACCTTTATGGGATTGACTCTCTCCCCGTTTGCTCTTAAACTTATGGGAACACCGGATCATATTATCGGTCAGTCAGTATTGTATATGCGGATTTATTTTCTGGGAATGCCTTTCTTTATGGTATACAACTATGGGGCTTCTATTTTGAGAGCAGTAGGGGATACTAAGAGGCCGCTTATTTTTTTGATCATTGCAGGTTTGATGAATACCGCACTGAATTTGATTTTGGTGATCCTATTTCATTTGGGTGTTGCCGGTGTAGCAATAGGAACTATTGTATCCCAGTTTGTGTCAGGAGTTCTGGTACTTCGCTGTCTCTATCTTACAGAGGGAAGCTACCAGTTCCGCTTTCACAAGCTTTCCATAAAGTGGGCCTACTTGAAGCTGATTTTTCAGGTAGGTATTCCGGCAGGAATCCAAAGTACTGTAATTAATATTTCCAATGCCCTCTTGCAGTCTTCGGTAAATTCCTTTGGATCTACCGCCATGGCAGGCTATACAGCAGCCAACAATATTTTGGGGTTCTTGTATTTTTCTGTAAATGCAGTAACCCAGGCTTGTATGAGTTTTACCAGCCAAAACTATGGACTTCGAAAATTCAAGCGAATGGATAGGGTGCTTTTGGACTGTATGATTCTGTCAGTGGGAATTTCCCTTGTTATGGGAGGCTTGGTTTTCCTCTTTGGAAATCAACTTTTATATATCTATACGGACCAGCAGAAGGTAGTGCAGTGTGGCATGGAGATCCTTTCTTTTACCACTACCACCTACTTTTTCTGCGGCCTTATGGATTTATTTCCTGGAGCCCTTAGAGGTATGGGCTTTTCTACAGTGCCCATGATTTTATCCATTGTTGGAACGGTAGGAACCAGAATTGTATGGATTTATGGCTTGTTTCCAAGTCATAGAAGTCTTACATTTTTGTTTATTTCTTATCCTGTATCCTGGATTATCACGATTTTGATGCAGGTGGTATGCTTTATTTATGTGAGACACAAAGTAAGAAGAATAGGGTGAAAAATGATATGGAATTAAAAAATGAAAATCATAAAATGTTAGATCGAAATGCCACTGAATTTATAGAATTATTGTCTTCTAAGTCCCCGGTTCCCGGTGGAGGTGGTGCCGCCTCCGCAGTGGGAGCTTTGGCAGGAGCTTTGGGAATGATGGTGGCAAATCTCACAGTGGGGAAAAAAACCTATGCAGAGGTGGAAGAAGAAGTTCTCCAGGTGAGAGGACACTTGGAAGATCTTAGGAATCAATTAATAGACTATGTAGACAAAGATGCAGAGGCCTTTGAGCCTTTGGCAAGAGCCTACAGCCTCCCAAAAGAAACAGAGGAAGAGAAAACCCATAAGCAAAAAGTTATGGAGGAGGCCTTGTATGCTGCCAGTGTAGTTCCCTTAGAATCCATGAAGATCATGTATGAGGTAATGGAAGCACTTAAAGTCTTGGGAGAAAAAGGAAGTAAAATGGCTCTCAGTGATGTTGGAGTTGGAATTTTATTTGCCAGAGCGGCAATAGAGAGTGCTTCTTTAAATGTGTTTATTAATAGCAAATCTATGAAAAATCGGGATCAGGCACAAGCTTTAAATGATCAGGCGGAAAGTATTATTCGGAAAGCAAAAGATTTAGAGAGACAGGTCTATGGAAGTGTGCTTGCAAGATTAAAGTAAGTTTTGAAGGATAGCAAAATTCAACACAGAGGAGTTTAGAAGATATGACAGAAATAATGTTAGGAGTGGAAGTGGCAAAAGCCATGAAGACTCAGATTATTGAAAAAGTAGAAGGATGGAAGGAAAGGGGAATCCTTCCCAATCTCACCATTATCCGTGTGGGCGCAAGAGAGGATGACTTAGCTTACGAAAGAGGTGCAAAAAAGAGAATGGAGCTTACAGGTATTGACTGTAAGGTTCTTGAGCTTCCGGAGGATATTTCCCAGGAAGAATTGGAAGTTAAGTTTCGCCAGGTAAATGAGGATCCTAAGGTTCATGGTATTTTATTATTCCGTCCTTTGCCAAAGCATTTAGATGAGGAGCCTCTTCGCATGATCATTAGTCCTTATAAGGATGTGGATGGTATGAGCCCCGTAAATATGGCAAAGGTATTTTCCGGGGATGCATCAGGCCATGCCCCTTGTACTGCTGAGGCTGTGATGGAAATGCTTGATTATTATAAGATAGACCTGATGGGCAAGAAAGTGGCTGTCGTAGGAAGAAGTATGGTGGTGGGAAGGCCTTTGGCCATGCTTATGCTAAAGAAGAATGCAACAGTTACTATTTGTCATACAAGAACAAAGGATCTTCCGGGAACCTTAAGAGAAGCAGAAGTCTTGGTGGCAGCAGCAGGAAAGGCTAAGATGATCACAGGGGATATGGTGGGAGAAGGTGCCATTGTAGCCGATGTGGGAATTAATGTGGATGAAACCGGAAATCTCTGTGGAGATGTGGATTATGAGGCGGTAGAAAAAAAGGCAGCTTACATTAGCCCTGTTCCTAGGGGAGTAGGTAGTGTTACGACTTCCGTATTAGCAAAGCATGTAGTAAAGAGCCTGGAGCTTTTGGCAAAAGATAAGACAGAAGAGAAGAAAAATTAAGGCTTGACAAGGAGAATTTACTTGTGTAAAGTATTAAGCAATAAGACTAAACCGTTGAGAAAGAGTAGTAGATAACTTATCGAGATTCTAGAGAGTGGCAGATGGTGGAATTGCCATATTAAGATGGTTGTTGAATGGACTTTCGAGGGCAGCTTGAAATTATATAAGAACTTAAAGATCCAGTTCTTCAAACATAAGAGTATGGCTTGTCGGGAACCGAACCCGTTATCAATCAGGAGTGTATGTTAGTACATCAGGAAAGTGGACGATTCGTCAATTTGAGTGGTACCGCGATAATTATTCTTGTAATTACCGTCTCAGATATCTATTTACATAGATGTCTGAGACTTTTTTTATTTCCCGGAAAAGTTGGTCCTGTGAAATAAGAATTAGAGAATAGGATTACTGGCTTATACAGCAATTGCTTTTTCTTTTGGCTAATGAAGAAAGAGACATCAATACTATATCAAATTGGGAAAGAGGAAAAATCATGAGAAAAAAATTAGTAGCAGTATTATTAACCGCAACCCTTGCAACTACAATGGCAGTAGGATGTGGAAGTTCATCCGACACCTCCGCTTCATCAGATAGCAGCACCGCTTCTTCCGAAGATGCGGTTACCATTGGAATCTCTCAGTTTGCAGAGCACGGATCTTTGGATAACTGCAGAGAGGGATTTTTAGAAGGACTTGAAGAGGAAGGCTTTGTGGAAGGTGAAAATCTGAACGTAGAGTACAAGAATTCGGCATCGGATATGGGAACTTCCTCGCAGATTGCAGATGCCTTTGTATCAGATAAGGTGGATTTGATTTGTGCTATCGCTACACCGGCAGCTCAGGCAGCCTACAATGCTGCAGAGTCTGCAGATATTCCTGTAGTTTATACAGCTATTACAGATCCGGTGGCAGCAGAGCTGGCAAATGAGGATGGAACTTCTGTAGGTGAGGTTACAGGAACCTCAGATAAGCTTCCTGTAGAGGCCCAGCTTAAAATGATTCGTCAAATGCTTCCAAAGGCAAAAAAATTAGGAATTATGTACACCACCAGTGAGGCTAACTCAGTGGCTGCTATTAAAGAGTATGAGGACTTGGTAGAGGATTATGGATTTGAACTTGTAACCAAGGGAATTTCCACAACAGCAGATATTCCTCTTGCGGCAGAAGAACTGGTAGGCCAGGTAGATTGCATTACCAACTTGACAGATAATACAGTAGTTTCCTCCCTCCCAACTATTTTGGACAAGGCTAATAGTAAAAATGTTCCGGTATTTGGCAGTGAGATCGAACAGGTAAAGATTGGATGCCTGGCAGCAGAGGGTATTGACTATGTAGCCCTTGGACAGCAGACCGGTAAGATGGCAGCACAGATTTTAAAAGGAGAGAAGAGTGCTTCTGAAATAAATTTTGAGACTATCTCAGAACCAGGTTTCTATGTAAATACCAAGGTTGCTGAAAATCTTGGAATTGAAGTGCCAAGTGATCTGGCTGACAGTGCAGTGGAAAGCTTTGATGAAATTTCAGAATCCTCTGCAGAGTAAAGTTTTAAAAGTAAAGAGATGAAAAGGAGACATCCATGAGTTTTGCAATTACCATAATCGAACAAGGATTAATCTATGGAATCCTAGGTTTGGGACTTTATATTACATATAAAATCTTAAACTTCCCGGATCTTACTGTAGATGGAAGTTTCCCTTTAGGAGCGGCAGTAACTGCCGCTCTTATTACCAGGGGAATGAATCCATATTTGACCCTTCCCATTGCATTTTTAGTGGGAGTTATCGCCGGTATTTGTACCGGTTTTATTCATGTAAAGTGTAAAGTTAGAGACCTCTTATCAGGAGTGATCATGATGACTGGTCTTTGGACCATTAACCTCTACATTGCAGGTTCTTCTAATGTTCCTTTATTTTCAAAAGAGACAATTTTCAACAATGATTTTATAAACGGAATTTTCCCAGAATCTCTGTCTTCCTATAAGACCTTGGTGGTAATATTGATTTTAGCGATTATATGTAAGCTGCTTTTAGATCTTTACATGGAGACAAAGTCCGGATATCTTTTGCGGGCTGTGGGAGACAATCCCAAATTAGTTACTTCATTAGCTAAGGCCGAGGGGAATGTGAAAATTATGGGACTTGCTATTTCCAATGGCTTGGTGTGCTTATCCGGATGTATCTTTGCTCAAGAGGAGAGGGTCTTTGAAATTTCTTCCGGTACCGGAGCCATGGTTATTGGACTAGCCAGTGTAATTATTGGAATCAGTATTTTTAAGAAAATAAGCTTTGTAAAAACCACTACAGCTGTTTTGTTTGGATCCATTATCTACAAGACCTGTGTGGCCATTGCCCTTAAGAATTTTGAACCGCAGGCAATGAAATTGATTACAGCAGTATTATTCCTGGTAATTTTGATCATCAGCAATGGAAGAAAGACGAAGGTGAAGGGAAATGCTTGAATTAAAAGACATAATGAAGTATTATAATCCAGGAACAGTAAATGAAATGTGTCTGTTTAATGGGTTTAATTTAAAGATTGAAGATGGAGAATTTGTTTCTGTTGTAGGAAGCAATGGGTCGGGAAAAACTTCCATGTTGAACCTTATTTGCGGAAGCATTCCTGTAGATGCAGGCCGGATTTTAATAGACGGAGAGGATATTGGCAAGTTGAAAGAGTTCCAAAGAAGTGACAGGATTGGAAGAGTGTATCAGAATCCTGCCATGGGAACTTGCCCATCCATGACTATATTAGAGAATATGTCCCTGGCAGATAACAAGGGGCGAATCTATGGTTTGGGTCGTGGAACCAACAAGGCCCGCATTAATTACTACAAGGAGCAGCTTCGTCAACTTAATCTGGGACTAGAAGATAAGCTAGATATGAAAGTAGGTGTGCTTTCAGGAGGGCAGCGTCAGGCCATGGCTCTTCTTATGTCCACTTTAACCCCTGTTGAATTTTTGATTTTAGATGAACATACGGCGGCTCTTGATCCTAAGACAGCGGAGCTGATTATGGAACTGACTGACAAGATCGTAAAAGAGAAGAAATTAACCACTATCATGGTAACGCATAATCTTAGATATGCCGTAGAATATGGAAATCGACTGGTGATGATGCACCAGGGAGAGGCCATTCTAGATAAGAAAAATGAAGAAAAAAGCCAGATGAGTGTAGATGAAATTTTAAGACTCTTTAATGAGATTAGTATTGAGTGCGGTAATTAATCAATGGGGCACATCCTATAAAAACAGTAAAAGTGAAGGAGCATAGAAGATGGCAAAACGAATTGCAGAATTTATGAAGGTGAGCTTTGAACAGTACAGGGAAGCTTACTTAGATACCTACGGGGAGGCTTCGGATCAGGGAATTCGTAAGATATATGATAAGATCAAACTTCCAAGGCGAGCAACTTCAGGTTCTGCAGGATATGACTTCTTTGCTCCTGTTCCCTTAAAGCTAGAACCGGGAGAAACTCTCAAGGTTCCTACCGGTATTCGGGCTAAGATGGAAAATGATTGGGTCTTAAAACTTTACCCAAGAAGTGGTTTGGGATTTAAATATCGCCTGCAATTAAACAATACAGTAGGTATTATTGACAGTGATTATTTTGATTCGGACAATGAAGGACACATTTTTGCCAAAATCACCAACGACAGTAATGAAGGAAAGACAGTGAATATTCCGGAAGGTACGGGATTTATGCAAGGGATTTTCCTTGAATACGGAATTACAATAGATGATGATGTAACAGATGTCCGCAATGGAGGATTTGGAAGCACAAGCAAGTAGAAGCGTGGAGTCTTGTTAAACCAATTTGAAAGGGAGAGTTTGAATGAGTGATTATGTAGTTACTGTAAATAGTACTGTTGATTTGCCAAGCAGCTGGTTGGAGGATAAGGGAATACCTGTTTTCCCACTGCATTATACAATTAATAACAAGACATTTTTAGATCGTACAGGATATAGCTCTAAGGAGTTCTTTGATCTTATGAGAAAGGGAGAGCTTCCTGTAACCTCTCAGATTAATCCGGAGGAGGCTAGAGAGGGCCTTGAAGCAATCCTTAAAGAAGGAAAAGATATTTTGCATCTGGCTTTTTCTTCTGCCCTTAGCGGAACCTATAATAGTATGCGCATTGCTGCAGAGGAACTGCAGGAGGAATATCCGGACCGAAAGATTATCGTAGTGGATAGCAAATGTGCTTGCATGGGAGAAGGGCTGCTTCTTTACTATGTTTTGAAACGCCAGTCTGAAGGCTATAGCCTAGAGGAGGCGGCTGAGTGGGCCGAGAATCACAAGATGCACGTTTGCCACAATTTTACTGTAGATGATTTAAATCATTTACATAGAGGGGGACGAGTGTCTAAGGCGGTAGCTATTATGGGAACCCTTGCGCAGATTAAACCTATCTTAAATGTGGACTATGATGGCTCCTTGCAGATGGTAGGTCAGGTAAGAGGCCGAAAAAAATCTATCCATAAGTTGGTGGATACTGCAGCAGCTCAGGCAGCCTGCTGGAAGGAGAATGATCTGGTTATGATTACCCACGGAGATTGCCTGGAAGAAGCAGAGTATATGGCAGATTTGGTTCGAAAAAAGATGGGAATTCAAGAAGTTCTTATTAACAATATCGGAAATGTAATAGGTGGACACACAGGGCCTGGTGTTTTGGCAGTTTTTTGCATGGGCGGAGATCGAAATAATAAATAAAATGCTTGACAACTATATTCGGCTATGGTAAAGTAATTAGTGCGTGAGGCAATAAATAAAGTAGAGTATCCACTCTCACCCTAGCACAATTGAGTGACTAGTGGTTTGATATTGAATTTAACAAATGATAGAGATTGATTTGTTATAAAGATATTAAGTGGATAGTCTATGGCTATCCACTTTTTTTACAATATGCATTGGAGGTGCGAGACAATTAGCGAATTAATGATTAACGGACAGATCAGGGACAAGGAAGTTCGAGTAATCGGACAGGATGGAGAGCAGTTAGGAATTATGTCTTCCAAGGAGGCTATGAAATTAGCTTTGGAGGCAGAGTTAGACCTTGTTAAGATTGCTCCTAAGGCACAGCCGCCGGTATGTAAGATTATTGATTATGGTAAGTACCGTTATGAGGCTGCAAGAAAAGAAAAAGAAGCAAAGAAGAAACAAAAGACTGTCGAGATCAAAGAGGTTCGTTTGTCCCCAAACATTGATACCAATGATCTTAATACAAAGATGAACAATGCTAAGAAGTTCATCAGCAAGGGCAATAAGGTAAAGGTTACCTTACGATTTAGAGGACGTGAGATGGCTCATGTACAGCAGAGCAAGCACATCCTAGATGATTTCGCAGAGGCTCTTTCAGATATCGCTACTGTTGAGAAGGCAGCAAAAATGGAAGGCCGCAGCATGAGCATGGTTTTAACTGAAAAACGTTAAAAATATATATTATTTCTTAAGGAGGAACATATTATGCCAAAAATCAAAACTAATAGAGCAGCTGCAAAGCGCTTCAAAAAGACAGGTACAGGAAAATTAAAAAGAAATAAAGCTTACAAGAGCCATATCTTAACTAAGAAATCTACAAAGAGAAAAAGAAATCTTAGAAAAGCAACAATCGCTGATGCTACTAATGTAAAGAACATGAAGAAGGTATTACCATATCTCTAAGATAAGGTTCAATTTGTGAAGGAGGAAGAATAAGACATGGCAAGAATTAAAGGCGGATTAAACGCTAAAAAAAGACATAACAGAACATTAAAGTTAGCAAAAGGATACAGAGGAGCACGTTCTAAACAGTACAGAGTT
>CAVAKZ010000010.1:26774-57207 GCA_963589425.1 Parabacteroides distasonis
TGTAAAGAACATGAAGAAGGTATTACCATATCTATAAGATAAGGTACAGTATTGAAGGAGGATATTAAGAATGGCAAGAATTAAAGGCGGATTAAACGCAAAGAAAAAACACAATAGAACTTTAAAGTTAGCTAAGGGATACAGAGGAGCACGTTCTAAGCAGTACAGAGTAGCAAAACAGTCTGTAATGAGAGCTCTTACATCTGCATATGCAGGTAGAAAACAGCGCAAGAGACAGATGCGTCAGCTTTGGATTGCTCGTATCAACGCAGCAGCAAGAATCAACGGACTTTCTTATAGCAAGCTTATGCACGGATTAAAGGTTGCTGGAATTGACATCAACAGAAAGATGCTTGCAGAGATGGCAGTTAATGATGCTGCAGGATTTGCAACACTTGTTGAGACAGCAAAGAGCAAATTAGCTTAATGATCATATAACAAATAAAGCGTCGGAATCGAAAGACTCGGTTCAGGCGCTTTTTTATTACCTAACTTTTTTTAGTAGGTAATAGGATGATTTTTATACAGGGTAGTTTAGCTGTTCCTTGCTGGGAGAATTTAATACCTCGGTAAGATATTTGTTGGCATAATACTTTGCAGTGCCAAGATTCATATCCAGGTAATTACCGCAGTCTTTAGCAGAAGCTCCCGGAATGTCTCCCTGAAATTCAGAGATAAAGGTGAACATTTCCTTCATAAGAGGAACAATATCTTCAGAACTGTACCGGTCTGCCAAGATCAAATAGAATCCGGTTCTGCACCCCATAGGGCCAAAATAAAGGACCTGATCTTTATAGGATTTATGATTGCGAAGAAAAGTAGCAGCCAGGTGTTCTATAGTATGAACTTCTGCAGTATTCATAACCGGTTCTTCATTGGGGTTGGTAATACGGATATCGAAAGTAGTGACAGGCTGGTCCTTTACATAATCAATGCGAGATACATAAAGTCCGGGAACCAGTCTAATGTGATCAATAGTAAAACTTGTTATTTTTTCCATGCTATACTCCTTTTAAACCTTTTTATAATCATATACTGGATTGCATAAATTTTATTTTGCAACGATACGATTATAGCATAGAATTTAAAAATCCCCAATGGATATCTTTGCCATATCCATTGGGGACTTTTGGTAGAATTAATTATCTTCTTCCTGAACGGTGTAGGTCTGGCGTTTTCTTGCCATCTCATCGCTTTCTAAGTACTCATCGTAAGTAGTGATCTTATCAATTAGCTTACCGCCCGGAACAATCTCCATAATACGGTTTGCAGTAGTCTGGACAATCTGGTGGTCTCTGGAACTAAATAAGATAACTCCAGGGAACTTGATCATACCGTTATTGAGAGCGGTGATACTTTCCATATCTAAGTGGTTGGTAGGCTCGTCAAAGACCAAAACATTTGCACCGGAAATCATCATCTTAGAGAGGAGACAGCGAACTTTCTCTCCTCCGGATAATACCTTTACTCGTTTTACTCCGTCATCTCCGGCAAAAAGCATACGTCCAAGGAAACCACGAACATAGGTTACATCCTTGTCATCAGAGTATTGGGTCAGCCATTCTACAATAGTATAGTCGTTGTCGAAGTCATCCCCACTGTCTAATGGGAAGTAAGCCTGGGAAGTAGTGATTCCCCACTTGTAAGTTCCCTCGTCCGGTTCCATTTCTCCCATAAGGATTTGGAAGAGAGTAGTTTTAGCTAGCTCGTTGCTTCCTACAAAGGCAACCTTGTCCTCGCGGCCTAAGGTGAAGGAAATGTTATCTAATACCTTTTCCCCATCGATGGTCTTGCTTAAACCTTCTACCATTAATACTTCGTTTCCAATCTCACGGTTTGGACGGAAGTCAATATAAGGGTATTTACGGCTGGATGGCTGGATATCATCTAACTGAATTTTCTCTAGAGCACGTTTTCTGGAAGTTGCCTGCTTGGATTTTGAAGCGTTGGCACTAAATCTGGAAATAAAGTCCTGTAACTCCTTGATCTTTTCTTCCTTCTTTTTGTTGGCTTCCTTCATTTGACGGATCAAAAGCTGACTGGATTCGTACCAGAAATCATAGTTACCGGCGTAAAGCTTAATCTTGCCATAATCGATATCTGCGATTTGGGTGCAGACCTTATTTAAGAAGTAACGGTCATGGGATACTACGATGACCGTATTGTTGAAGTTGATCAAGAATTCTTCCAACCATGCAATGGCATCTAGGTCCAAATGGTTGGTAGGCTCATCCAAAAGCAGAATATCCGGATTTCCGAATAAGGCCTGGGCCAACAAAACCTTAACCTTTTCAGGACCGTTTAAATTTCCCATAATCTCATAGTGAAGTTCTGTATCGATGCCAAGACCATTTAATAAGGTGGCAGCGTCTGACTCTGCTTCCCATCCGTTCATAGAGGCAAATTCACCCTCTAACTCGCTGGCCTTGATTCCATCCTCGTCGGTGAAATCTTCCTTGGCATAAATAGCTTCTTTTTCTTTCATAATCTCGTAGAGACGGGCGTTTCCCATCATGACAGTATCCAAAACCGGATACTCATCATATTTGAAGTGATCCTGCTGCAGGAAAGAAAGACGCTCTCCCGGAGTGATGATAACCTCTCCCTTAGATGGCTCTAGCTGTCCGGATAAAATCTTTAAAAATGTAGATTTACCGGCGCCGTTTGCACCGATGAGGCCATAGCAGTTTCCCTCAGTGAATTTGATATTAACATCTTCGAAAAGTGCCTTTTTACCTACACGAAGTGTGATATTACTTGTACTGATCATGATTATTAATCCTCTTTTTCTATAAAAAATTTAAACATCTTTACACATACATGGCTAATATAGCAAATGTATTGGCAAAAGGCAAGAAAAAGATATATAATAGGAAACGTTAGTTGATGAAGACTTATAATCTATGAGAAAAACTTTGGATTATAAGAGAAACTGTGGATAGGAGTGTGATTATGATGATAAATGGAACCATGGTTTTGGAAGGAGGATCTGTAAGAGGATTATTTACTTCCGGAGTGTTAGATTATTTAATGGAGAAGGATGTATATTTATCCCATGTGATCGGGGTAAGTGCAGGTTCTTGTAATGCAGTGGACTATGTTTCTAAGCAGCCAGGAAGAACTAAGGATTGTATGATTCCTAAAAAAGAGGAGAATCGTTACCTAAACAGTATTCCCCGATTTGTTAAGGAAAAGAGTATTATGGATATGGATAAAATCTTTGGAACCTATCCATATGAGACCTTCCCTTTTGATTTTGAGACTTATTTTACATCTGAAATGAAATGTGATATTGTTGTCACCAACTGTGAAACAGGCAAGGCAGAATATTTAGATGAGAGATGTGAGAAGGAGCGTTTGATGAAGCTTTGTCGCGGATCCAGCAGTATGCCGCTTTTGGCCCCTGTGGTTAATGTAGATGGAGTGCCTTATTTAGACGGAGGAATTGCAGATTCTATTCCGGTGGAACGCGCTCTGAAGATTGGAAATGAAAAAAACGTTATGATTTTAACCAGGAATGCCGGTTATCGCAAGAAGCCTACGAAAAAATCTGTGGCAAAACTATATCAGCGCTATTATAAAAAATATCCCAATCTTGTAAAGGCTGCCATTGAGCGAAATGTGATTTACAATCAGCAGCTAGAGCAGGTAGAAAGATTAGAGGAGGAAGGTAAGGTTTTTGTGCTGCGTCCACTGATTCCAACAGTTTCTAGAATTGAGCAGAATCCAGAGGCCTTAACACATTTTTATCTGCATGGCTATCGTTTGATGAAGAGACAATTTAATTCTTTGATGGAATATCTGGAATCTTAAATACAAGCTTAAATTAAAAGAAAATAAAATCCCTTCTGCGTAAAAGTCAGGCAGAAGGGATTTGTTTGTCTAATTAGTTGGAGTAGCGCACTTCCTGAAGATATAAGCCCTTAGGATCGCAAGGATCGTTTGCTTTTGCACTGCCATTAAAAATCGCGACAATCTCTTCGGGACGTCGATTTCCTAGGCCGATGTCAATAAGAGTGGCCACAAGGATTCTTGCCATATTATGAAGAAAATCATTGGCATGGATCATGATTTGCATTTCCTCTATATCTGAGTAGATATCAATGTCATAAATTTCTTTCACGGTAGACTTGCTTCTTTTAACCGTGGAGAAATTTTTAAAATCATGTTTGCCAATTAAATATTCACTAGCTTTTTGCATCAGATCCTTATCCGGAATCTGGAAACAGTGATAAATATACTTTCGGTCAAAGACACTGGGAACATCGTCAATAGCCATGCGGTAAACATAAACCTTTGAAGTGGCATTTAATTGGGCATGGAACCTGTCGTTCATCTCTGATACATTTGTAATGGCAATATCCATAGGAAGATAACGGTTTAAATAATGCTTCATATCTGCAATCTTCATCTGGCAGGAGGTTTTAAAATTGGCAACCTGCTCGTAGGCGTGAACCCCCACTTCTGTACGGCAGCCACAGAAAAGTTCTATGTCTTCTTCCTGGGTCATCTTTTTTAAGACTTCGAGAATCTTATTGGAAATGGTATTGTTAGATTCTTCTTTTCCGAGGCGGGCCCATCCCTGGTAGCGGCTTCCGTCGTATTCTATGGTCAACTTTATATTTCTCATTAGTAAAATCTCCTTCTTCTTCATGTTTGGGAAAACTGATTTCCCGGCATTGTGGACATTATTAGATACAATGCTTAATTTGAAAATAGTATAGCAAATTTTATGTTATAATAAAAGCATTCTGGAAAAATCGAAAAATGAAAAAAGAGGAGGAATTATTTTGGAGCTAATGACAATGAAGGTTTCAGATTCTATGGTGGAATCCGTGCATTTGGTCAGACCCAATCACTTAAATGCAGCAGGGCGTCTCTTTGGTGGCATGCTAATGCAGTGGATCGATGAGGTGGCAGGAGTAGTTGGAAAACGTCATGCCAGATGCAACGTAACCACAGCCTGTGTAGACAATCTTAACTTTTTAAAAGGGGCCTATCAGAATGACCTTTTAGTGCTTCAGGGAAAGCTTATCTATGTGGGAGTTACATCAATGGTAGTGAAGGTAGACACTTACGTGGAACACGTAGGAGGCAAGAGAGACCTTATGAACCGTGCCTTTCTTACCCTGGTGGCTTTGGATGAGAATGATAAGCCGGTTCCGGTAAACCGCCTGGAGCTTGAGACTGAAGAAGAGCGAGAGGAATGGAAGAAGGCAGAACGACGCAGAGAACTTCGAAAAGTAGAGCTTGAGAGAGATTTAAGATAAAAATAAAATGGCGAAGGATCCCGTAAAAACGGAAAACCTTGGCCATTTTTAGATTAAGTCTTGATAAGCTGCCTAGTATTTACACAGTTTCTTTACCGCACGCTGGTATTTAAACTGCATCCTTTGCATTTTAAAACGATCTACGGTTTTCAGGTTTTCTTTTAGGTAGTTGTCATAGAGGACTAAAAGGTGATCGATAGTATAATTCCTGTTTTTGTACCAGTTAAACAAGAGCCAGTTCATAACCTCCGGATGCCAATAGGATTCTGGAATTCCATGTTTCTTTAAATAATTGGTATATTTGTCGGCTCTTTCAGAAAGCTTGCTCAACTTGTGAGTTTTAGTGTGGTTTCTGAATAACTCCTCGCTTTCTGTCACCACTTGGTGGAGTCGTTCAGCTACCTTCCAACAACGAACCATGGGAGCATCCTTGGAGCGGTTTGGACTATCTTTTTCCGGATGGGAAAGATCAAAGGTCTGCATCTTAGCCATAGGGCTAATGCCAAGAAGGCTTTTGTCGTAGTCTTTGCGGGCCTCGGCATCAGAGAGGATCTTGTAGGCTTCTAGGATCTTTTGCATCTTGTCCGTGGTATCAATGCCATGGCGCATATTGGCGTCAGGATGATATTTCTTGGCCAACCTATTCTTAGCCTGGGTGATTTCCTGGAGGGAAGCCTTATGACTGACTTCCAAAATGTCGTAGAGAGTCTCTATATTCATAACTTTTCGATTCTATCCTTTAATTCGCTAAACAAGAACATCTTGTCCCATCCAGCATAAATTTTTTTTGATCTGTATAGTTCACAACTATGGATAGTTTACGACATTTATATAGTGAAATCAATGAAGAAATGAAGTGTAAAGAAAAAATACTTGACACCCATAAGATTCTTGTTGTATGATAGCTCAGGTGATAAATGTGAATGAAATTCTTGAACAAACATTGCTCTATGATTTTTATGGAGAACTCCTGACAAATCATCAGAAAGAAATCTACGAACAATTCATATCGGAGGATCTGTCTCTTGGAGAAATCGCCAGGGAGGCAGGTATTAGCCGCCAGGGGGTTCATGATCTGATTAAGCGTTGTGATCAGACCCTTAGAGGATATGAGGAAAAGCTTCACTTGGTAGAGAAGTTTGTTTCTATCCGGGAGAAGGTAGATGAGATCAACGACCTTATAAAGGATGGAGAACCTAAGGATGTTACAGTGTTTGTGAAAGAGATTCGCAGAATATCCGGTGAGATTTTGGAGGAGTTATAATATGGCATTTGATAGCTTGACAGAAAAACTGCAAAACGTTTTTAAAAATCTCAGAAGCAAGGGCCGCCTTACAGAAGATGATGTAAAGGAAGCTCTTAAGGAGATTAAGCGTGCACTTCTGGCAGCAGATGTTAACTTCAAGGTAGTGAAAGACTTCACAAAGAAGGTTCAGGAGAGAGCCATCGGACAGGATGTTATGAATGGTTTGAATCCGGGACAGATGGTGGTTAAGATCGTTAATGAAGAACTGGTTAGTCTTATGGGATCTGAGACCACAGAGATCCAGTTTCAGCCGGGTAAGAGTATTACGGTTCTTATGATGGCAGGTCTTCAGGGAGCCGGTAAGACAACCACCACAGCAAAGCTTGCGGGAAAGTTTAAGCTAAAGGGCAAAAAGCCATTATTGGTAGCCTGCGATGTATATCGTCCTGCTGCCATCAAGCAGTTGCAGGTCAACGGTGAGAAGCAGGGAGTAGAAGTATTTACTATGGGAGACTCCCATAAGCCTGCCAATATTGCCAAGGCTGCCTTAGAACATGCTCAGAAGAACGGCCATAATCTTGTGATCTTAGATACCGCCGGTCGCCTTCATATTGATGAAGATATGATGGGAGAACTTCAGGAAATCAAAGAGGCGGTCACAGTACACCAGACTATTTTGGTAATTGATGCCATGACCGGTCAGGATGCTGTGAATGTGGCCAAGGAATTTGACGAGAAGATTGGTATCGACGGTGTGATCGTTACAAAGCTTGACGGTGATACCAGAGGTGGTGCTGCACTTTCTGTTAAGGCAGTTACCGGTAAACCTATTCTTTATGTAGGTATGGGAGAGAAGCTTTCTGATTTGGAACAATTTTATCCAGATCGTATGGCATCCCGTATTTTAGGTATGGGGGATGTGCTGACCCTTATTGAGAAGGCGGAAGCCGAGATCGATGAGGAAAAAGCCAAGGCCATGACCCAGAAGCTTAAGAAGGCCCAGTTTGACTATGATGATTACCTGGAGAGTATGAGTCAGATGCGTAATATGGGAGGCCTTGGAAATATCATGAACATGCTGCCTGGTTTAGGCAATATGGGCGGTAACATGGTGAAGGGCATGAATATGGACGAGGAGCAGACCTCTCAGGCAGAGAAGAACATGGCCAGAATGGAAGCCATGATTCGGTCTATGACACCGGAGGAGAGGGCTAATCCAGATTTGATCAATCCATCTAGGAAGCATAGAATTGCCAAGGGAGCCGGGGTGGACATCAGTAATGTGAACCGCATGGTGAAATCCTTTAATGAGATGCGCAAGATGATGAAACAATTCGGTAAGACCGGTAAACGAGGCAAGTTTAAGTTTCCATTTTAAGAGATGGGAAGAATGAATTAGGTATACTGCGATTATCGCATTATATATAGAAAAGCGAAGCTTATTCGCGAAAGAAGTTTATAATTAATATTTTATGGAGGTGTATACACATGGCAGTAAAAATTAGATTAAGAAGAATGGGACAGAAGAAGGCTCCTTTTTATAGAATCATCGTTGCAGATTCTAGATCACCAAGAGATGGAAAGTTCATCGATGAAATCGGAACTTATGATCCTAATTGCGATCCAAGCGCAATCAGCGTAGATGAGGAAGCAGCTAAGAAGTGGTTAGCAAATGGAGCTCAGCCTACAGAAGTAGTTAATAAGATCTTTAAAGCAGCTGGTATTGAGAAATAATAGATGCTTCGGAGGTGCACTATGAAAGAATTAGTTGAGGTAATTGCGAAAGCATTAGTCGATGATCCTGAAAGTGTAGTTGTAACCGAACGTGAAGAGCGAGAAAATACTGTTCTGGAAGTACGAGTAGCTGATTCTGATATGGGAAAGGTTATTGGAAAGCAGGGACGTATTGCAAAAGCAATCCGCTCAGTTGTTAAAGCAGCTGCAGCTAAGGAAGATAAGAAAGTTTCTGTTGATATTTTAGATTAATAGAAAAAGTATAACATGAGGACAGGCTGTAAGGTCTGTCCTTATTTACTAAAAAAACTGATAATCTTAAAGGTACATATGGAGGAATTAAGATGGAGCAAATGTTGCAGGTTGGAGTTATTACAGCTACCCACGGAATTCGTGGAGAAGTAAAGGTATATCCCACCACGGACGATGCCACCAGATTTGATGATTTAAAAGGAGTAATTCTTGACGCAGGAAAACAACAGATTCCCTTAGAGATTCAAAGTGTGAAATATTTTAAGCAATTTGTAATCCTAAAATTTAAGGGTATTGATAATATAAATGATATAGAACGCTATAAAAGGTGCCCTCTTTTAATCAATAGAGAGGATGCTGTGGATTTAGAAGAGGATGAGTATTTTATAGCAGATATTATAGGAATGGAAGTATATACAGAGGATGGGGCCTATTTTGGCCTCCTAAAGGATGTTATGGAGACCGGGGCCAACGATGTATATATTATAGATAGCAAGGAACACGGAGAGGTATTGCTCCCGGCTATAAAGGAGTGCATTTTAAAAGTAGATGGGGATGAAAATAAGATCACCATTCACCTTATGGAAGGCTTGCTGTAATTTTTTTGGTTTTAGATGAGGAAAAAATAGATGAATTTTTATATTATGACCTTGTTTCCAGATATGGTGAGGGACGGATTAAATACCAGTATTATCGGAAGAGCAGCCAGTAAGGGGCTTCTATCTGTGGATGCCATTAACATCAGAGATTATGCCTTTAACAAACACCAGAGTGTGGATGATTATCCTTATGGTGGTGGTGCCGGTATGTTAATGCAGGCGGAGCCGGTATATCAGACCTACAAAGCCCTTCAGGAAAAGACAGGAAAGAAGAACCTTCGCACAGTGTTTTTGTCTCCCCAGGGAAAGACCTTTAATCAGTCCATGGCAGAGGAATTTGCCAAGGAAGAGGATCTAGTATTCCTTTGCGGACACTATGAGGGGATTGATGAGCGAGTCCTAGAGGAGATTGTTACAGACTATGTCTCCATCGGAGATTATGTTCTCACCGGAGGAGAGCTTCCGGCCATGATTATGGTGGATTGTATTTCTAGATTAATTCCGGGAGTCCTTCACAATGATGTGTCTGCAGAGTTTGAGAGCTTTCAGGATAATTTACTGGAGTATCCCCAGTATTCCAGACCGGAGGTATGGCATGAAAAGGCAGTACCGCCGATTTTAATGTCCGGGCATCATGCCAACATTGAGAAATGGAGAAGAGAACAGTCGGTGATACGAACAGCTAAAAACCGGCCGGACCTGCTTGCTAAGGCAGAACTTACGGAGGAAGAGAAAGAACTGGCAAGAAAAGTTCAGGAAAACCCCCAATTATAGGGAAATTAGTGCTTGCACAGTAAGAAAAAATATGATAACATATAGTTTGTTGTGAAGAAATAGATGGTCCTCTGGTACCAGGAGTATTAAGAACATCCAATATTACTAAGGAGGTCACACAGATGAACGATATTATTAAGAATATTGAAGCAGCTCAGGTAAAAGATGTTGCAGAATTCCACGTAGGAGATACTGTTAAAGTATATGGAAAGATCAAAGAGGGTAACCGCGAAAGAGTACAGGTATTTGAAGGAACAGTACTTAAGAGACAGGGCGGAGGCGCTAGAGAGACATTTACAGTTAGAAAGACTTCTAACGGAGTAGGTGTTGAGAAGACTTGGCCATTACACTCACCAAACGTTGAGAAGATCGAAGTAGTAAGAAGAGGTAAAGTAAGAAGAGCTAAATTATTCTACTTAAGAGATCGCGTAGGTAAGAAGGCTAAGGTTAAAGAATTAGTTAAATAAGAAACTATGGAAAAGGACAACTACATCGTGTTAGTTGTCCTTTTTAAGCATCAAGAGAACTTAAAACCAGGGCATAAGGGTGAGATTATGGCGAGAAAGAGAAAGTATCAGCGTAGAAAACCTCAAAATGCTAAATATAAAAAACTGCAAAAAAAGCTGAAAAAGAACGTGAGGAAATGGAATCCGGATTTCGGGATTTTAAAAAAAGTGATAATCTGGATCTTTAAAATTGCATTGGTATGTTTCTTGGCTTTTGTGGCGGTTTGGTATTATGGTCAGAAGATTAGTATTGTTGGAGATTCCATGAATCCTGTGCTATACAATGGAGATGTGGTGCTGGTAAATAGGGTCACCTATACAGCCTCCAGTCCCAAGAGGGGAGATATTATTATTTTTAAACCTAAGGGAAATGAAAAGGAACAGTACTACGTGAAGCGGATAGTGGGACTTCCGGGGGAGACCTTGCAGATTATTGAGAATCATATTTACATTAACGGTGAGAAGCTAGAGGAAGACTATGAAGCCACCAAGATTGATGATGTAGGAATCGCAGGGGAAGAAATTACCTTAGGAAATGATGAATACTTTGTTTTAGGAGACAACCGCGCAAGCAGTGAGGACAGCAGAAATGCTGATATTGGAGCAGTAAAAAGAGATTATATCTATGGAAAAGCCTGGTACATTTCATCTCCGGGCAAGCATAGAGGATTTATAGAGTAGGAGATAGGAATATGCATTTTCAATGGTATCCGGGTCATATGACAAAAGCAAAGCGTATGATGCAGGAAAATATGAAACTTATTGACTTGGTAATTGAGCTTGTGGATGCCAGAGTGCCACTAAGTAGCAAAAATCCGGACATTGATGAGCTTGGAAAAAATAAAGCCCGAATGATTTTGTTAAATAAGGCAGATATGGCAGAAGAAAAGTGGAATGATGCCTGGACAGAATATTTTAAGGCCAAGGGTTATCATGTAGTGAAGGTGAATTCTAAGAAGGGTACAGGAATCAAATCTATTCAGGGAGTGATCGCAGAAGCCTGCAAGGAGAAGATTGAAAGAGATAGAAAAAGAGGTATCCTAAACCGCCCTGTACGAGCCATGGTTGTGGGAATACCCAATGTGGGAAAATCCACCTTCATTAATGCATTAGCAGGAAAGGCTGCAGCAAAAACCGGTAATAAGCCGGGAGTTACCAAGGGAAAACAGTGGATCCGTCTGAATAAATCAGTAGAACTTTTGGACACCCCCGGAATTCTCTGGCCTAAATTTGAAGACCAGGAAGTGGGACTTCGCTTGGCATTTATTGGTTCTATTAAGGACGAGATTTTAAATACAGGGGAATTGGCAGCAGAGCTTATTGGATTTATGAATCGAAATTATCCGGGAGTTCTGGAAGAAAAGTATAGCATTGATGGAGATGAGAATGCCTATGCAATGTTAGAGCAAATTGCCCACAGCAGACATTGTCTGGTTCGTGGCAGTGAGTTAGATACAGATAAGGCTGCAAGCCTTCTTCTGGATGATTTCAGAAATGGACGGATCGGAAGATTTACCTTAGAATATCCGGAAGTAGAAAAAGAGCAAGAAATAAAGGAAGTGTAAGAAGTGGCAAGACGAGATCAGGAGCCTGGAGTGCTTAGAGAATTACTGAGCTGGATATTTTATCTGCTAATCATTGTTGCCTTGACCTATGTGGTAGTAACCTTTGTAGGCCAAAGGACCAGAGTTAGTGGATCTTCTATGGAGACAACCCTTAGTGATGGGGATAATCTTATCGTAGATAAGTTGACCTATCGTTTTCGAGACCCTAAGCGGTTTGACATTGTGGTATTTCCCTATCGCTATGAGGAAAACACCTACTATATCAAACGTATTATCGGACTTCCAGGGGAGACGGTTCAGGTGGTCAATGGATATGTATATATTGACGGGGAAGTCTTAAGTACAGATATTTATGGAGCTGAGCTAATGGAGGATCCGGGAGAGGCAGAAAATCCCATTAGCTTGGGAGAGGATGAATACTTCGTTTTGGGAGATAATAGGAACCATAGTTCCGACAGCAGAGATCCTTCCGTAGGGCTGATCACCAGAAATGAGCTGATGGGAAGAGCTTGGGTACGGATTTATCCCTTTGACAAGCTGGGAGTAATTAAACATGAATAAAAGAGAAGAAGAAAGAGCCAGAAGGCATGAGGAAAAATTAAAGAAAGAATTGGCTCGCTTAGAGACCATGAAGGAATTTGAGCGGGAATATGACTATTGTCAGTATATTTGCGGTATTGATGAAGTAGGAAGAGGGCCTTTGGCAGGACCGGTGGTGGCAGGAGCAGTGATCCTGCCAAAGGATGAGACTATTCTTTATCTCAATGATTCCAAAAAGCTTTCTGAAAAAAAGAGGGAAGCCCTCTATGAGGAAATCATGGACAAGGCAGTGGCCACAGGTCTTGGTATGGTAGGTCCCGGGAGAATCGATGAGATTAATATTTTGCAGGCCACTTATGAGGCTATGCGACAGGCTATCGGCAATTTGAAGCTTAGGCCGGACCTCTTGTTAAATGATGCGGTAACTATACCGGAGGTGGATATTCCACAAGTGCCCATTATTAAGGGAGATGCCAAAAGCATTTCTATTGCAGCAGCCAGCATTATTGCCAAGGTTACCAGAGACAGACTTATGGTGGAGTATGACAAGCTTATGCCTGGATATAATTTTGCCAGTAACAAAGGTTATGGAACAAAGGCCCATATGGAAGCCTTAAAAAAACTGGGGCCCACACCAATTCACAGAAGGAGCTTTATAAAGAATATTATTCATGGAGAGACAGAATAAAAGAAGCTTAGGGACAGCCTACGAAAAAAAAGCAGGTGCTTACTTAGAATCTGAGGGATATGAGATCCTAGAATACAATTTTAGATACCGCAGAGGGGAAATCGATATTATTGCAAGGGATGGGGAATATCTGGTCTTTTGCGAGGTGAAATATAGAAAGGACTCTGGGGCAGGCCATCCTGCAGAGGCGGTGGATGGGGTCAAACAAAGAAAAATTTCTCAGTGTGCCCTTTATTATGTTACCAGCCACCATCTGATGGATGCGGCTTGCAGATTCGATGTGGTGACTATTGAGGGAGAGGAAATTCAGCTGATTCAGAATGCTTTTGACTATGTAGGATAGGAGAATCAAGAATCGATGAAACTTAATATTAATTATAAAAATATAGACTGCATATTTCGAGAGAGGGAAGAATACGACGTTCCCTTTTTGACCTATCCCCTCTTTGAGGAGACAAATTTGGTAAATCATGGATTTTCCACCAGATTTGGGGGCGTCAGCAAGGGATATTGCAGTACCATGAATATTAGTACCAGTAGGGGAGATGACCCGGCGGACGTAAAAGAAAATATTAGACGGATGGCCAGGGCCTTGGGGGTTTGCCCAGAGGATTTTACCTATACCAATCAAACCCATACTACCCATGTGGAGCTAGTAAGAGCAGAGGATAAGGGAAAAACCTTTCCGGAAACCGATGGACTCATTACCAATGTTCCGGGAATTTGTTTGGTGACCTTTTATGCTGACTGTGTTCCCTTGTATTTTGTGGATCCTGTAAAAAAGGTAATTGGCTTAAGTCATTCCGGATGGAGAGGAACCGTTGGAAAAATGGGAAAGGTTACTGTGGAAAAAATGCAGGAAACTTTTGGATGTCGTCCGGAAGATATTCTGGCAGCAGTGGGACCTTCCATTTGCCAGGAGTGTTACGAAGTCAGCGAGGATGTAATCTTGAAGTTTAAAGAAGTTTTTTCTGAACATTTGTGGGAAAAACTTTTTTACCAAAAAGAAGCACAAAAGCAGCAGGGAAAATACCAGTTAAATCTTTGGGAGGCCAACAGGCAGATCTTTTTAGAGGCTGGAATAAAGCCGGACCATATGGCTATTAGCAATGCCTGCACCCACTGTAATCCTGAGGTATTCTTTTCTCATAGAACTACAGGAAACAAGAGGGGAAATGTCAGTGCATTTTTGGCCTTAAAAGCATAAGGAGGGATTTTGTGGCAGAAGAGACAACAGAACAGGTTGCAGAGGTAACCCAGGAGACAGTAAAAGAAGTTAATGCCTTTGTACAGTATTTTCAGGACAGTCTTCCGGCAATGGTAGGCTTCGGAGTGAAGGTGTTGATCGCCCTTGTAGTCTTTGTCCTTGGAAGATATATCATTGGATGGATTCGTAAAATTGTAAGAAAATCCTTGGAAAGGTCCTCTGTAGATAAGGGAGCGGAGCAGTTTATTGATTCCCTCCTAAAATTTGGCTTGTATTTAGTTTTGATCTTTAGTATTGCAGTAAATCTTGGAGTGGATACGGCTTCCGTGGCAGCCCTTTTGGCTTCCGCAGGTGTGGCCATTGGTCTGGCAGTGCAGGGAAGTCTTTCTAACTTGGCAGGAGGAGTTTTTATTCTTCTTTTGAACCCTTTTATGGTGGGAGATTATATTTTTGAATCGGCAACCAACTATGAGGGGACGGTCAAGGAGATTCGCATCTTTCATACCAAACTTACGACTATAGACAACAAGGAAATTGTGATTCCGAATGGTAATCTGGCCAATTGTGCCATTGTAAATGCTAATAAAAAGGATGAGAGAAAATTGGACCTTCGCGTAACGGTTTCCTATGATGCAGACCTAAAAGAAGTAAAGAGGGTATTAAGGAAGGTGTTAACGGATGACCCCGATGTAATGAAAGACCATGAAATACTTGTCTTTGTCAACGACTTAAAAGATAGTGCAGTGGAAATGGGTCTTCGGGCAGATGTGAGAACAGAAGTCTACTGGGAGACTAGATGGCGGATCCTTGAAAATGCCAAGCTTGCCTTAGACGAAAATCATATCGAAATCCCATATCCGCAATTGACAATCCATTATCCCAACCAGCTTGACAAGGGACAATAATCTGTATATAATTCAATCTGTCGGTTTTGCTTTTTCTGACAGATTTTTGCTGGAATAGCTCAGTTGGTAGAGCACTTCACTCGTAATGAAGGGGTCGTCGGTTCAAGTCCGATTTCCAGCTTTTTCATTGCTAAGGAAGAACAAGAGGGGTTCTTACTTTAGCTAATGTATTTGAGGGAGAGTTTAAATAACATTAAGGAGGCTTATTAGTGAAAATTCGTAATTCAAAAGTTGCCGGAATCGTCGGTACGAGAGCCTTGACAGGAGTTCTTGTAGCGATTTTTTTATTTTCTGCACCCATTTCTGTATATGCAGATGAAGCTAGCGATTCCGGAGAGTGGCAAGAAGTTACAGAGGAAACTATAGAGGAGGCGGTGAGACCTTCTGCAAAATCAGTAGATGGCACAGCTAAACTGGTGGAGGTGTCAGATGAAGTTTGGGCCCTGATAGAAAGTCAGGAGATTTGGTATGATGAGGCCACAGGATATCTTAAGGATACTGCCACAGGAGCCTATGTAGACCCTCTTACAGCCAACCGGGTGAAGCTTCTTCCAAGTAGTGGTCAGACAGAAAAGACAGACAGTGGAGATGATCAAACAAAAAATACTTCTTCAGATACAGGATCAGGATCTGACGCAGAGGATAGCTCCAAGGATCAAAAGAAAGAAGAAACAAGCGGGGATGAGACAGAAGGGGAAGTGTCCCAGGCTGAGGAAGAATCTTCAGAATCTACGGAAGATACGCAAGAAGCTGAAAAAGAAGAGAAAGAAGAGGATACCGGAAGTAATGAAGAACTGATTGCAAATCAGAATATTGTAGAAGCCCCGGAGATTTATCAGGATTTTCGTTTTTGGCAGATCACAAAGAAATATTCTTTTGCAAAGGAGAAGAATACTCCGATTTTAGAGGAGATTCCTTCTGAAAAGGCCAGACAAACTCAGGAAGATGTTCGAGTAGTAGGAAGTCTGCCAAAGAAGGCGGTAGCCTATGTTATTAAAGAAGTAAACGATGACTGGCTTTATGTGGAATCTGGCACGGTAAGAGGCTTTGTAAAAAAATCTGACATGTATACCGGACAGGAAGCAAAACAGATTTTAAATATTTATGAGAAAAAGGCAAAGAAACTTGCAAAGAAGACCAACAATACCTACGAAGGCATTGAGGGAGTGGTAAAAGTTGCCATCAGTAAGCTGGATGCTTCGGAGAATCAGGCATATACTTACCTTCGAGCGACTACAAACCAGACGTTGGTAAGTAAGGATTATGCTCTTGTAAATAAACAGGTGTCTAAAAGTACAGGAAGTTCTTCGATGAATATTTATGATTCCAAAGACACTGCAGGACAAGTTGTGGGTACTTTGAGAGAAGGGGGCCTTTGCTACATTCTGGCAGATAAGACTAAAGAGTGGGTTTATATTGAATCCGGGGATGTAAGAGGATTTGTAAAAAGGGACTTCCTCACCATGGATGATGAGGCTAGAAATGAAGTGATGACAGCAGGGGAAGATTCCTTTTCTACAGCTACAGAGCTTATAAAAGCTAAAGAAAATAAGGCACTTTATTATACTATGACGTCTGTAAAAGAAGCCTCCAAGGGAAGTTCAGTTCGAAATGCAATTTTAGAATTTGCAGCTCAGTTTGTGGGCAATCCTTATGTATGGGGAGGCACAAGCCTGACAGAAGGGGCAGATTGTTCAGGATTTGTGCAGCAGATATATTTGAATTTTGGATATAGTTTGCCTAGAGTGGCGGAAGATCAGGCCCAGTATGGCATGCAGATACCGGTGGAGGATGCAGCTCCCGGAGATTTGATTTTCTATGCTGAAAATGGCTATATTTATCATGTGGTGATGTACGCAGGCGATGGAAAAACAATAGAAGCGGCCAATGAAGATGTGGGAATTATTTATGGACATGTAGATACTACAGATGCAGTATGGGCAACCAGAATCTTAAATGACGATGAGACTACAGTATCAGAGAATCAGCTTACAAGCAATTTGTTCACAGGAAGTACTTCCAATACATCCATTTTTGGGTTATAATGAACGAGGACTACGAGGCGGTAGATAGCATTAGCTTATCTACCGCCTTTTTTGGTCTCTAATTTTTAGACCTAGGTACAAAGAATTGTATACAAAAATACAAGAATCCATTGACACATGTATATTTTGTTGCTAAAATGCAGACAAGGTAAAAAATAGGAGGTATTCAAAATGCTTAAAGGATTTAAAAACGCAGTTGATGTAGATTTTACGGTTCCGGAGAACCGCAAGAAGATGGAAGAAGCTTTTGCACAGATCGATAAAGAGATCGGAAGCGTATATCCTCTGATTATTGGTGGTGAGAGAATTGAGACAGAGAAGAAGATTACGTCTATAAATCCTGCCAACAAAGAAGTGCTTGGTTATGCATGTTCTTGTTCCAAAGAATTAGCTGAGAAGGCAATTCTTACCGCACAGGAAGCATTTAAGACATGGAGCGTAACTCCGGTAGAAGAGAGAGTTCGATGCTTGAAAAAATTAGCTACTCTTTTGATCGAGAACCGCTTCTATATTGATGCATGGAACGTTTTAGAGAGTGGTAAGAAGTGGGATGAAGCTGACGGAGAGCTTTGCGAGCAGCTTGATTTCATCAATTCTTATGCAATGCACATGCTGAAGTTGGATAAGGGCTTAGAGTTAGTACCTACCGATGAATATACAAAATGTATTTATATCCCGATCGGAGTGGGAGTGGCTGTTCCACCGTGGAACTTCCCAATTTCCCTTATGGGTGGTATGATCGCATCTTCTGTAGTAACAGGAAATGCTATGGTAGTTAAACCATCATCAAACACACCAATCTGCGGATACAAGTTTATTGAACTTTGTGAGAAGGCTGGAATTCCGGCTGGTGTTATCAACTTCATCCCAGGATCTGGATCAGAGATCGGAGATTATATTGTAGATCATCCACTTACCAGATTCATTAACTTTACCGGATCAAAGGCAGTTGGATGCCGGATCAATGAGCGCGCTGCAAAAATTAACCCGGGTCAGAAGTGGATCAAGAGAGTCGTAGCTGAAATGGGTGGAAAGAATGCCATTATCGTTGACTCTTCTGCAAATATTAAGAAGGCTGCCCAGGGAGTTGCAAGCTCTGCCTTTACCTTCCAGGGACAGAAGTGTTCTGCTTGCTCAAGAGCTATCGTTTTAAGCGATGTTTATGATGAGTTTGCAGCTGCAGTTGTTGAGGAAGCTAAGAAGCTGAAAGCAGACCAGGGATCAGGAAGAGAAGATCACGTAATGGGTCCTGTAATTGACAAGGCAGCTTATGATAGCATTACTGAATACATTGAAGTTGCAAGAGGAGAAGGAGACATCGTCTTTGGTGGAACCTACAGTGATGAAGTGGGATACTTTATTGATCCTACAGTAGTTCTTAACATTAAGAGAGATGCAAGAATTGCAAATGAGGAGATTTTTGGACCTGTACTTGCAGTTATCAAGGTAGATTCCTTTGAGGAAGCTTTAGATGTAGCAAACCAGACAGAGTATGGTCTTACAGGATCTGTTTACAGCGAGAATCGTGCAAATATCAGAAAAGCAAAGGTAGAATTTAATGTAGGTAACTTATACTTTAACCGTAAGTCTACTGCAGCTGTAGTACTTCAGCATCCATTTGGCGGATTCAACATGTCCGGAACAGATGCTAAGACAGGAACTCCTGATTACCTTACAAACTTCTTGAATTTGAAGTCTGTAACAGAGGATCTTACAGATTAATAAAATTATTCCGGCAGTTAATTTGCCCAAAGGAAATGAAAAGCAGCCACTGTATTCTTAGGGGATGGTGGCTGCTTTTTGATTTCCTAAAAGATAGGTCTTGTCACTTCCTATAAGAAAAGTTAAGATAGTAGTCAAATGTAGGACAATAGAATCTAAGAGGGAGTGACAATGGATGAACTACCAAAAAGAATTGGATAAAATTTTGGGGGAATTAGAAGCAAAGGGGGAGATTCCAAGACTTCTTTTACATAGTTGCTGTGCCCCTTGCAGCACTTATGTACTGGAATATTTGAGCCAATATTTTAGGATCACTGATTTCTTTTATAATCCCAATATAGATCCGGAAAGTGAGTATACCAAGCGGATCGTAGAATTGCAGAGATTAATTGATACCATGCCGCTGACGCATTCAGTGTCTTTTCTTGCAGGACCTTACGATCGGGATAAATTTTATGCTATGGCTAGGGGACTTGAGCATGTTAAAGAGGGCGGAGAGCGGTGCTTTAAATGCTACGAACTGCGGCTTCGGGAGGCAGCTAGGCTGGCTGCAGAGGGAGAATACGATTATTTCACCACTACTTTAAGTATCAGTCCCCACAAGAACGCGGGTAAGTTAAATGAGATTGGAAATAGATTAGGGGAAGAATATGGGGTGGCTTATCTGCCTTCGGATTTTAAAAAGAAAAATGGATTTAAGCGTTCTATAGCGCTTTCAGCTAAGTATGATTTGTATCGACAGAACTATTGTGGATGTGTTTTTTCAAAGATGCAGGCAATTTGATACTTTGCATAAAAAGAAAAGTATGATAAAATCATATGCAGTTATGCACACTGTGAATTATTAGCGCAGTAAAGTGCGTCTGATATAGAAAAATAAAGATTAGGAAGAAGGTAAGCATATGGCACAGTTATGGGGGGGCCGTTTTACAAAGGAGACGGACCAGCTGGTTTATGATTTCAATGCCTCAATCACCTTTGACAAGCGTTTTTACAAGCAGGATATCAGGGGAAGCATTGCACATGTAACCATGCTTGCAAAACAGGGCATTCTTACAGAAGAAGAGAAGACCCAGATAATTGAAGGACTCCAGGGGATTCTTGCAGATGTAGAGTCTGGAAGCCTTGAGATTACTAATAAATATGAAGATATTCACAGCTTCGTGGAGGCTAACTTGATCGATCGCATCGGAGATCCCGGAAAGAAACTGCACACAGGGCGCAGTCGTAATGACCAGGTGGCTTTGGATATGAAGCTTTATACCCGTGATGAGATCAAGCTTTTAAATGAATTGCTGAAGGAACTTCTAGCAACCCTTCTTACAATTATGGAAGCAAATACAGAGACCTATATGCCGGGATTTACCCATCTGCAGAAGGCTCAGCCTATTACCCTGGCCCATCACATGGGGGCTTATTTTGAAATGTTTAAGAGAGACCATGAGAGAATGGTGGACATTTTGAAACGAATGAATACCTGCCCTTTGGGATCCGGTGCTTTGGCAGGAACTACATATCCCTTAGACAGAGACTACACAGCTAAGCTTTTGGAATTTGATGGCCCTACCCTTAATAGTATGGATGGGGTGTCTGATAGAGATTATCTCTTGGAGCTTTTGTCGGGTCTTTCTACGGTTATGATGCATCTTAGCAGATTTTCCGAGGAAGTAATTATCTGGAACTCCAATGAGTATCAGTTTGTAGAGATTGATGATGCCTACAGTACAGGAAGCAGTATTATGCCTCAAAAAAAGAATCCGGATATTGCGGAGCTTGTAAGAGGCAAGACCGGCCGGGTATATGGAGCAATGAATGCTTTCTATACTTCCATGAAGGGAATTCCTCTGGCATATAATAAGGATATGCAGGAGGATAAGGAGTGGGCTTTTGATGCTATTGATACAGTAAAAGGATGTCTTCATTTATTTACTGGGATGTTAAAAACCATGAAGTTTAACAAGGAGCGGATGAAGGACAGTGCAAGACATGGCTTTACCAATGCTACAGATGCAGCAGATTATTTGGTAAATCACGGGGTGCCTTTTAGAGATGCCCATGGTATCGTTGGACAGTTGGTTCTTCTCTGTATTGAGAAGAAGATTGCCTTAGATGAGCTTCCTCTGGATGAGTATAAACAAATCTCCCCGGTATTTGAGGAAGATATTTATGATGCCATTAGTTTGGAAACCTGTGTAAGCAAACGTCTTACCACCGGAGCTCCAAGTAAAGAGGCTATGGAAAAAAGTATTGCAATTCATAAAGAATATATGAAAAACTATCAAGAGTAGATTGTTCAGAATTCATCAGTTGAAAATTTAATTTTTATAGAAAGGAAGAAATTTAAGATGGATCAGAAGTTAAGAGTAGGTATTTTAGGAGCAACTGGAATGGTAGGACAGCGCTTTATTTCCCTGTTGGAAAACCATCCTTGGTTCGAGGTGGTAACAGTGGCAGCTAGTCCAAGATCTGCAGGAAAAACCTATGAGGAAGCAGTAGGAGATCGCTGGAAAATGACTACTCCTATGCCGGAAGCTGTAAAGAAGCTTGTGGTATTAAATGTTAACGAGGTAGAGAAGGTTGCAGAAACTGTAGATTTCGTATTTAGTGCAGTGGATATGTCTAAGGACGAGATCAGAGCCATCGAGGAGGCTTATGCTAAGACAGAGACTCCGGTAGTTTCTAACAACAGCGCTCACAGATGGACACCGGACGTACCTATGGTAGTTCCGGAAATCAATGCAGACCACTTTGAGGTAATTAAGGACCAGAAGAAGAGACTGGGAACTACCCGTGGATTTATCGCAGTAAAGCCAAACTGCTCTATCCAAAGTTATGCTCCTTGTCTTGCAGCATGGAAAGAATTTGGACCAAAGGAAGTAGTTGCAACTACATACCAGGCAATTTCCGGAGCAGGTAAAACTTTCAAGGATTGGCCGGAGATGGTGGAAAACATCATTCCTTTTATTGGTGGAGAGGAAGAAAAGAGTGAGCAGGAGCCCCTTCGTGTCCTTGGTAAGGTAGAAAATGGAGTGATCGTTAAGGCTGAACTTCCAAAGATTACTTGCCAGTGTATCCGTGTGCCTGTATTAAACGGACATACAGCTGCTGTATTTATTAACTTTGAGAAGAAGCCAACTAAGGAAGAGCTTATTGAGAAGCTTGTAAACTTCAAGGGATTCCCACAGGAGGCTAACCTTCCAAGTGCACCAAAGCAGTTTATCCGCTACATGGAGGAGGAAAATCGTCCACAGGTACAGTTGGACGTAGATTATGAAAATGGAATGGGTGTATCTATCGGACGTCTTCGTGAAGATAGCTTGTTTGATTTCAAATTTGTAGGACTTTCCCACAACACTGTTCGTGGAGCAGCAGGTGGAGCTGTGCTTTGCGCAGAGTCACTGACTGCAAAAGGATATATCCAGGCAAAATAATTAAAATATTGCTTAAGCAGAATGCTTGTAGATTCTCTTGTAAAGAGGGATTTTACAAGCATTTTTCTTTTCTACAAAATAGGGGAGTGTTATAATGATGATACTAAAGGCACAAGCCGAAAGAAGGCAAATGTTATGGTTAGATTTAATGAAAAAGGGGTGTCCGTATGACAAAAGCAATTTACAATTATGCACAAAATCGTGAACTATCATGGCTTAGATTTGATCAGAGAGTATTGGAGGAGGCCCAGGATCCTTCTGTACCCCTTTTGGAGCGCATGAAATTCGTGGCAATTTTTACCAGCAACCTGGACGAATTTTTCATGATCCGTGTAGGCAGCTTGTTTGATATGGTTCACACTGATGCAGCTGCTAAAGATAGCAGAACCGGTATGACCCCAAAGGATCAACTGGAGAAGATATTTGAGGCGGTGGCTCCCCTTTATAAAGAGAGAGACAGGACATACACAGAGATCAAGAGGCAGCTTCACCCTTATGGGATCTGTGGCCTGGATTTTAAAGAACTAGAGCCTTCAGAGAAGAAGTATGTAAAGAAATATTTTAAGGAGCAGATACTTCCTATTTTGTCCCCCCAGATCGTAGATGCCAACCATCCATTTCCTCATTTGCTGAATAAGGAAATTTATGTAACGGCAACTTTAAATAGTAGTAAAGAGAACAAAATGATGTTAGGCTTGGTGCCTGTGCCATCCTTTGTTTCCGATATTTTATACCTTCCTGGCCATGATATCCGCTATATTCGCATGGAAAAAGTTATTATGGAATATTTGGATCTGGTTTTTGAAAAATATCAGGTTTCCAATCCTAATTATATCTGCGTTACAAGGAATGCAGATATCGCTCCTGATGATGAGGCCTTAGAAGTCAGTGATGATTTCCGTTATCTGATGAAAGAGACCCTGCACAAGAGACGCCGCATGGCAGTGGTGCGATTAGAGGTGGCAGAGAAGTTAAACCCTCAGCAGGAAGCATTTTTCTGCGAGAAATTTAAGATCGATCCAAAGCAGATCTTCCGTACCAAGATGCCTATGAAGTTGGACTATATGTTTGCCATTGCAGGAAATTTGCCGGAGGCCATGAAACGGTCCTTAATCTATCCGGCCTTTTCTCCCCAGCCATCACCGGCTGTTGCAGAAGGAAGCATTATGCGGCAGATCAGGAAGAAAGATATCCTATTATTCTATCCCTTTGAGAGCATGAATCCTTTCTTGAATCTGATCAAGGAGGCTTCCACAGATCCAAATGTAATGACCATTAAGATCACTATTTACCGCTTGGCTAAGAAGGCAAGACTGGTGGAATACTTGTGTGCCGCAGCAGAAAATGGCAAGGATGTTACGGTTTTAATTGAGCTTCGTGCAAGATTTGATGAGCAAAATAATATTGACTGGTCCGAACGATTAGAAGAGGCAGGCTGTCGGGTGATTTATGGATTTGAGGGCTATAAAGTGCATTCAAAGCTTTGCCTTATTACCTACCGTCACCGCAATGATATTCAGTATATTACCCAGGTGGGAACAGGAAATTACAACGAGAAAACCGCAGCTATGTACACGGATCTGTCCCTGATGACGGCAGATCCACGAATCGGAAAAGATGCAGCAGAATTCTTTAAAAATATGTCTATCGGGAACTTAGATGGAATTTATGATTATCTATTGGTATCTCCCACCAGCTTAAAGCCGAAGATTTTACATTTGATGGATGAGGAGATTGAGAAAGGAAGCAATGGACGCATCATTATGAAAATGAATTCCTTGACAGATAAGGACTTTATGAACAAGGTTTCTGAGGCTTCCTGCGCAGGGGTGAAAGTAGACCTGATCGTGCGAGGAATTTGCTGCCTTCTTCCTGGAATTCCGGGATATACGGAAAATGTTTGGGTTATGAGCGTTGTGGGAAGATTTTTAGAGCATCCAAGAATTTTTAGTTTCGGAAAGGGACAAAGCCAGAAAATCTATATTGGCTCTGCCGACATGATGACCCGTAATACAGAAAAACGAGTGGAGGTTGCCTGCCCTATTTTGGAAGAATCCATAAAAAAACAAATTAACCACTATCTTCAAGTCATGCTTAGTGATAATATAAAGGGAAGAGTCATGCAGGCCGACGGAACTTATCGCAAGGTGATCGGAGGAGAACAATTGGTAGATTCTCAGGAGGTGTTTATTAAGGAGGCGTTGCATGCAAAGCGTCCAGAACCTAAGAAGAAATCTAACATGATGGATAGGATTCGGATGCTCTTGAAAAAATAGAAGGAGTATTGATTTCCTATGGGGAAAGCACTGTATATTGCAGAGAAGCCAAGCGTTGCTAAGGAGTTTGCCAATGCTTTGCACATAAAAGCTACAAACAAAGATGGATATTTAGAATCCCAACAAGCAATTGTCACCTGGTGTGTAGGACATCTGGTGACAATGAGCTATCCGGAGGTCTATGATCCGGCTTTAAAAAAATGGAGATTAGAGACACTGCCCTTCATCCCGACAGAATTTAAGTACGAGGTGATTCCGGCAGTGTCTAAGCAGTTTAGGATTGTTTCTGGCTTGCTAAACCGCCCCGATGTAGATGTGATCTATGTCTGTACCGACTCGGGACGGGAGGGAGAATACATTTACCGCTTGGTAGAACAGGAAGCTAAGGTAAAAGGGAAAGTACGAAAAAGAGTATGGATCGATTCCCAGACAGAGGAGGAGATCCTTAGAGGAATTAAAGAGGCCAAGGATTTATCGGAATATGACAATTTGTCAGATTCCGCTTATTTGCGTGCAAAAGAAGATTATCTTATGGGAATTAATTTCTCCAGATTATTAACCCTAAAATATGGAGATAGCATTTCTGATTATCTGCATACCAAGTACTCAGTGGTTTCTGTAGGAAGAGTTATGACCTGTGTTTTGGGAATGGTAGTAAGAAGAGAGCGGGAAATCAGAGAGTTTGTGGAGACCCCATTTTACCGTGTCATAGGAAGTTTGGGAGACCCGGAAAGTAGCTTCGAAGGAGAGTGGAGAGCGGTAAAAGGCTCCCGGTATTTTGAATCTTTTGACCTATACAAGGAAAATGGTTTTAAGGAAAGAGAGAAGGCAGAGGAATTAATTAGAAATCTTGCGGCGACAGGAATTCCTGGTCAGCCTCTTACAGCTAGTATAGCTTCTATTGAGAGGAAGAAGGAAAAGAAAAATCCACCCCTCTTATTTAACCTGGCAGAGCTTCAAAATGAATGTTCCAAGCGGTTTAAAATCAGCCCTGATGAAACCTTGAAAGTAATTCAGGAACTCTATGAGCGAAAGTTAGTGACCTACCCAAGAACCGATGCCAGAGTTTTATCTACCGCAGTAGCCAAGGAGATTCATAAGAATTTAAATGGTCTGATGAAGTACGAGCCGGCAGTCCCCTACCTAAAAGAGATTGTGGAATTTGGAAGCTATAAGGGGTTAGAAAAAACAAGATATGTTAACGATAAGCAGATTACCGACCACTATGCCGTTATTCCTACAGGACAGGGATTGGGGGGGCTGGGATCTTTGTCTAGCTTGTCTAGGAATATATACGATTTGATCGTAAGAAGGTTTCTCAGTATTTTCTATCCACCGGCAGTCTATCAGAAGATTTCTATTGTGACAAAAATTGACACAGAATCCTTCTTCTCTAATTTTAAAGTCCTGGCAGAGGAAGGCTATTTAAAAGTGGCAGGAATACCTAAGAAGAAAAAAAGCCCGGGGGATGAAGCGGGAAACTTTGAGGAAAGCGGGGATAAGGATTCGGATCTTGCATTTTTTGAGAAGGTGAAAAGCCTGAAAAAAGGAATGGAACTTAGGGTGCAGGCTTTGGAAATTAAGGAAGGAAAGACTTCGCCGCCTAAGCGCTACAATTCCGGTTCTATGATCCTTGCTATGGAAAATGCAGGCCAGCTAATAGAAGATGAAGAGCTTCGGGCTCAGATCAAAAGCTCCGGTATCGGAACCAGTGCCACCAGGGGAGAGATTTTAAAGAAGCTTATTAACAATAAATATTTAGCCTTAAACAAAAAGACCCAGATCATTACACCTACTATGTTAGGGGAGATGATCTTTGATGTAGTGAACCATTCCATAAGCTCTCTTTTAAATCCGGAGCTTACAGCCAGCTGGGAAAAGGGTTTAACCTATGTGGCAGAAGGCACCATTACATCAGAGGAATATATGAAAAAGCTGGATGATTTTATTAGCAGAAGAACGGAAAATGTAAAACGGCTTAACAACCAATATCAGATGAGAGCCTGTTATGATCATGTATCTCAGTTTTATAAGAAATAAATATAAGAAGAATATGTAAAAGTAGAATAAGCAAAAGTAAAATATAAAGAATAGAAGCACATAAACTAATAAAAAATATAAAAGAGGAAAAATACATGTATGAAAATTTAAGGATTAAGGAATTATATACTCTGGAGGAAACCATTGCAAAAGATTTGTTTGAGGGTGCAACCTACCCTTGGGAAGTACTTCCGAAGATCAGTCAGTTTATCTTAGATTTAGGAGCCAGCCTTCCAGAGGAAGAGTATACAAAAGTAGGAGAAGATGTTTGGATTGCAAAAAGCGCAAAAGTTTTTGACTCTGCCTATATTCATGGCCCGGCCATTATTGGTAAAGAGGCGGAGGTTCGTCACTGTGCATTTATTCGTGGAAATGCCATTGTAGGTGAGGGGGCAGTAGTAGGAAATTCTACAGAGCTTAAGAATGTAATTTTGTTTAACAAGGTTCAGGTTCCCCACTACAATTATGTTGGAGATTCTATTTTAGGCTATAAGGCCCATATGGGAGCAGGTTCTATTACATCCAATGTAAAGTCTGACAAAAAGTTAGTTGTAGTAAAAACACCGGAGGGAAATATCGAAACCGGAATTAAGAAATTTGGTGCTATGGTAGGAGATTTAGTGGAAGTTGGGTGTGGAAGTATCCTGAACCCAGGCAGTGTCGTTGGAAAAAATACAAACATTTATCCCCTGTCTAGCGTTAGAGGCTATGTGCCGGCTGATAGTATTTATAAAAAGCAGGGAGAAGTCGTAGAAAAAACAGTCTAAATGATTGACATTTTCATTTATATACTATAAAGTGTTCCTATGGAGAACTACTAAAAGATATTTTTGTGGGTGATTTTATGGAAAAAACAACATTTGTAGAGCATTTGATGGAATTTGACCTGACACGTCAGGAGGCTAATATCTATCAGTGTATGCTATCAGAAGGGAAGGTAACAGGATATGAGGTGGCTAAGCTTACCGGTATATCAAGATCCAATGCCTATAATTCTCTGGCCAGTATGACGGAGAAGGGGGCTGCCTATATGGTAGAGGAAGGATCTATAAAAAAATATGTTCCGGTATCCTTGTCTGAATTTTGTAAGAATCATATTCGCAGGCTGGAAGATTCCAGGCAATGGCTTATGACTCATGTGCCTTCAGAGAGAACCCATTCCGAAGGATATGTTACCATAGAAGGATCCCAAAATATTATGAATAAGGTGCGCAACCTCTTAGAGCGAGTGGAAGAGCGGGTCTATATCAGTTGTACCAGAAATTACCTGCTTTTAATTGTCAGAGAGTTAGACGCCTTAATTGAGAGGGACAAAAAGGTAGTTATCATTACGGATCAGCCCGCTTCCTTTGGAAGTGCAAGAGTCTATGTTGGGGATGATAAGGGCATGCAGATCGGGGTGATCGCGGACTCCAAGTATGTACTTACCGGAGAATATGGGGAAGGCAGTATGAATAGCTGCCTCTATTCCGGTAAGAAAAATTTTGTAGAATTATATAAAAATGCATTAGCAAATGAGATTAAGTTATTATCCATTCAGGAGGAGAAAGACAAGTAATGAAGAAAGAGACTTTTGTAACAAAAGAGCAACTGGATGAAATTACCAAAGAGTTTCCAACTCCCTTTCATTTATATTATGAAAAAGGAATCAGAGCCAATGCAAAGGCCTTAAAAGAAGCATTTGCATGGAACAAGGGTTATAAAGAATATTTTGCTGTAAAGGCAACTCCTAATCCCTTTTTGATCAACATCCTAAGAGAGTATGGTTGTGGATGTGATTGCTCTTCTTATACTGAGCTTATGCTTTCTGATGCTATTGGTGCAAAGGGAAGTGATATTATGTTTTCTTCCAACGATACACCGGCAGAGGAGTTTGTTCTGGCAGATAAATTAGGTGCCATTATTAACCTAGATGATATTACTCATATTGACTTTTTAGAGAAGGCCATTGGACATATTCCGGAAACCATTAGCTGTCGTTACAACCCAGGTGGATTATTTAAAATCAGCAATGATATTATGGACAACCCGGGAGATGCCAAGTATGGTATGACCACAGAGCAGATTTTTGAGGCCTTCAAAATCCTAAAATCTAAGGGAGCAAAGGAATTTGGTATTCATGCTTTCTTGGCAAGTAATACCGTAACCAACGATTACTATCCAATGCTTGCAAAGGTCCTTTTTGAGGTGGCAGTAAAGCTTCAGAAGGAGACAGGAGTACATATTAAGTTTATCAACCTTTCCGGAGGAATCGGAATTCCTTACACACCGGACCAGGAGCCAAATGATATCCGTGCCATCGGTGAAGGTGTTCGCAAGGTATTTGAAGAAGTCTTAGTACCGGCAGGAATGGAAGATGTGGAGATTTACACAGAGCTTGGAAGATATATGTTAGGACCTTATGGATGCCTGGTTACTACAGCAATCCATGAGAAACATACCCACAAGGAATATATCGGAGTAGATGCTTGTGCAGTCAACCTGATGCGTCCGGCCATGTATGGAGCATATCATCATATCACAGTAATGGGAAAAGAAAATGAACCCTTAGATCATAAGTATGATGTAACAGGATCATTGTGTGAGAATAATGATAAATTTGCCATTGACCGCATGCTTCCAAAGATTGATATGGGAGACTATGTAGTGATCCACGATACAGGAGCCCACGGCTTTTCCATGGGATATAACTATAATGGTAAATTAAAATCTGCAGAAGTCCTGCTTCAGGAGGATGGAACTCCGAAGCTGATCCGAAGAGCAGAGACACCGGCAGACTACTTTGCAACCTTTGATTGCTTTGAAATTGGAAAGAAATTGCTTAATCAGTAAATAGTTGTAAATTACAAAAAAAATTCAAGAAATTTTGAAAAAAGGCTTGTCTTTTGCAAGAACCTATGATATATTTAGTATCGGTCTTGCGAAAGACACATGCGGATGTGGCGGAATGGCAGACGCACAAGACTCAAAATCTTGCGGGGGTGACCTCGTGTGGGTTCAAGTCCCACCATCCGCATTAACCGAAACCTCGGAATCCTTGAAAAATCAAGGGTTTCGGGGTTTTTTCTTTTTGCCAGGGGCAATTAGGGGGCACTTTTCTAAAAGAAAGATATTTACCAAGGCAGTTATAAATGATACTATTTAGGCAAGAGAAAGAAGCGCAAATCATGTGGAAAGAGAAGAAAAACAGTAGTGTTAAATATGTCGACAGGATTCATGACCCTTTTACTGGAAAGTTAATTAAGGTATCTGTAAGCATGAAGGGAAAGTATTCCAAGAGCCAGGAACGAGAGGCCAGGGCTCTCCTGGATACTAAGATTGATGAGCTTTACGCGCCGACCAGGGAAAGGAAGGATTCCCTGACATTAGGAGAGATTGCGGAACTATATCGCGCTGATCAGAGGCGGACAGTGTCAGAGCAGACCTAAATAAGGAACTATCACGCGGTTAATTCCCTCTTAAGAATGCTTGGAAGTGATACGTTAGCAGATAAGCTAACAGCTGGATATGTTAGGCAGAAGTTTAATGCCAGTGACAAGAGCAACGGTACTCTTAATGAGCACATGACCAGGCTAAAGTGGACCTACGTCAATACCTTAGACACAAAAAGTTGAACATCTTCTCCCCATGTCT
>CAVAKZ010000011.1:0-56036 GCA_963589425.1 Parabacteroides distasonis
GCAGAGGGTCATACCATGTTATTGGTATCCCATGAAATGAATTTCGTGAGACATGTGGCTAATAAGGTGATTTTCCTGGATGGGGGCCATATTGTAGAATATGGGACTCCAAAAGAAGTCTTCACAAATCCCAAGCATGAGAGAACCATAGAGTTTTTGAGAAAAATGCAGTTGTTAAATGAACCGGAATATATTATCTAATGGATATCAAATAATGGATATCAAATAATGGATATCAAATAATGGATATTAAAAAGTCCTTGCATCAAGAAAAATGGTGCAAGGACTTTTATTGCATAAAAAAATCGGGGTAACAGGATTCGAACCTGCGACCTCACGGCCCCCAGCCGTGCGCTCTAACCAAACTGAGCCATACCCCGAAATAAATATAGAATTAAAGTGGTCCGACGGTTTGTCAGACCACTTATTATTAAACCATAGAATCTGTTGGATTGCAAGAAAAAACTTAATTTTTCCCATTGCTTCCAAAGATCCGTACCATATCTTTATTCATAATGTGAAAATACATGACCAGCAAAAGGGCGGTGGCTAAAACCCATGCGGCGGGACTGGCAAGACAGACCCCAAGATAACTTTTTTGATGGGAAGCCATAATGGCAACCAGGCCACGGCCGATGAGTTCCGCAACCCCGGCTAACATAGGAAGAAAGGCATAACCTAGTCCCTGAATACCATTCCGATAAACATTTACATAAGTTAGAGGTATGAAGAATAAGGATACGCATTTTAGGTAAGTGTCTACAGAAGTCATGATCAGTGATACATTTTCTGAGACAAAGAAAATAGTCATGTATTTTCCTACTGTCATGCAGATGGCTGCAGCAGCAATGGAGTAGATAATGCCAATGATAGTATTTGCCTTAAAGCCTTCCCGGATTCTTTTCACATTGCCGGCCCCCATATTCTGGGCAGCGTAGGTGGACATGGTAGTTCCCATAGCTACATAAGCTTGAGTCAGAACCTGCTCAATCTTTCCTGCAGCTGTAAATGCGGCTACAATGGTAGAGCCAAGGATATTAAGGGCAGACTGTACCATCATAGTTCCAATGGCAGTTATGGAATATTGAAGAGCCATGGGAATGCCGATTTTAATCTGCAAGAGGTAAATGCCCTTGTTGATCTTCCAGTCTTCTTTTGTCAGATGCAAAATAGGAACCCTTGCCACAATATAGAAAAAGCATAAGATGCCTGCAATTCCCTGGGAGATAATGGTGGCGTAGGCAGCACCTGCTACCCCCATGTGGAAGGCAATGATCAACAAAAGGTCTAGGAATATATTCAACAAGGCACTGATAATAAGAAAAATCAGGGGCAACTTACTGTTGCCGATGGCCCTTAAAATACTGGATAGTAAATTATATAACATCTGTGCCAGAATCCCTGCACTTACGATAATGATATAGCGGTAGGCGTCGTCATAAATATCAGCAGGTGTATTCATTACATTAAGCAGGGGCTTCATAAAAAGGATAAAGGCCCCGGTTAAGATCAGCCCTACAATCAGGGATAAAATTCCGGCTCCTGCTACGGCAGATTTCATATCTTTCATATTTCCTGCTCCAAATTTCTGGGCAATGGGAACAGAAAAACCGGCAGTCATACCAACTACAAATCCGTAGATTAAAAACATAATGGTTCCGGTGCTTCCCACCGCAGCCAAGGCCTTATTTCCTACAAATTTCCCTACGATCATAGTATCTGCCATGTTATAAAATTGCTGGAACACATTTCCGATAAAGATGGGAAGTGTGAATCGTAAGATAATTTTCATAGGATTTCCGCTGGTTAAATCCTGCTGTGTTTTACTCATTTCATAACTCCTCTTAAGTCCTCTTAAGTTCTAAAAATCTTTAGAATCGTAGACCATTATACATCTGAAAATTGCTTTGTCAAAGGGAAAATAAAGAATCTTTTCTGAAAAGTTTTTAAGGCTTCTTGCCAAAGTTTTTAAGAGGAATTAAGATAAGAATGCTGGGATTAAGGGACCCTTGATCCTGGCTTTAGCTAGAAAGGAGAGAGATTATGAAATATAAAGCAGTTATGGATCTACACACCCATACCCTGGCTAGTGGACATGCCTATTGCAGCCTTAGAGAAATGGCAAAGATGGCAGCAGACAAGGGCTTAGAGGTCTTGGGAATCACAGATCATGCTCCCATGATGCCGGGAACCTGTCATCAGTTTTACTTTGATAATTTAAAGATTGTGCCAAGGCAGATGTATGGAATTGACTTGCTTCTTGGATCTGAGGTAAATATCTTAAATGAAAATGGAGACATTGACCTTTCAGGAAAGACCCTTTCCCAGATGGACCTGGTGATCGCAAGTCTTCATATTCCCTGTATCAAACCCATGACTAAGGAAATAAATACAGCAGCCTGCCTAAATGTAATGAAAAATCCTTATGTAAATATTATCGGCCATCCTGATGACGGACGCTATGAGCTGGATTATGAAGCCCTGGTGAAGGGGGCCAAAGAATATGGAAAAATCCTAGAACTGAACAACCATTCCCTGGCGCCGGGAGGCAGCAGGGTAGATGCAAGGCCAAGGGATATAGAAATGCTTAATCTATGTAAGAAATATGGGGTCCCTATTGTTATGGATACGGATTCCCACATGGATGTTCAGATTGGAGACTTTGACCTGGCAAGAGACTTACTTGTGGAGCTAGACTTCCCGGAGGAATTAGTCGTAAATAGGTCCAAAGAAGCCCTAAAGGGACATACAAACCGAGACCTGTAAATATAGGCTCCTATTTTAGGATGTAAAAAAAGAGCTTCAAAGATAGCTAAGCCCTATCTTTGAAGCTTTTTTTATTCATGTCATAAACTCCTATGAATCCTCTAATTTAAATAATTTACTCCTTCGATTCCTGCAAGAGCCTCCTTCTCGGCACTTAAGCTAACATAGAAATCAATTCCGCAGTCCTCTGATAACTTCTTCAGTCTCTCAACAAATTCAGGTACATTCTCAGTGGAAATATCTGCATGTTTTAAAAGTCCGTCAATAAGCACGCATTGAATATCACTGTTGGAACTGTACATTCCATATAAGAATCCAACATATCCGTCAGTGTTGCTGATTGCTGGATAATCATCCATACAAATTGTGCGAACATCAAAAGAAACGCTGGCGGTATCCCGATGTGTCTTCTTAATAAAAACAACATTACCGTTGCGTTCCTTCACTTGAGCATTCGCAAGCTCGATCATCTGCTGTGTTTTTCCGCTGCCTTTTGGACCTGTTAATAAATTTACCATGGCAATCACTCCTTTACCTGTATATTATACTGAGAGCTTTCAGTACGATTAACTTATGTCCATTATACACGAAAGACTAGGGTTGAACAATACAAAATACATAATAATTCCATAAAATCACGCAAAAATTTAGGAGTTTTTTACAAAGTGAAAATAAGTGGACAACTTGACTTATTATAAGGTAGTAAATATAATAGGTAAGTACGAATTTATATGGGAATTTAAAGCTATAAAGGCTTTTTTCGATTATTTTTAAGGAGGACAATCACATGTCAAAGATACCTTATAATCATAAGGCAATTGAGAAAAAATGGCGTGAAAACTGGCAAGAACATCCAGTGAACGTGGAAGTAAAGGAAGATGGAAGCAAGAGAGACAAATATTATTGCTTGGATATGTTCCCATATCCTTCAGGAAATGGTCTTCATGTGGGACATTGGAGAGGTTATGTAATCTCTGATGTATGGAGCAGATATAAATTACAGCAGGGCTATTACATCATTCATCCAATGGGATGGGATGCCTTTGGACTTCCGGCAGAGAACTATGCCATTAAGATGGGAGTTCACCCGGCAGTTTCTACTGCACAGAATGTTTCTAATATCAAGAGACAGATCAATGAGATTGCTGCCCTCTATGATTGGGACCGTGAAGTGAATACTACCGACCCTGAATTTTATAAGTGGACCCAGTGGATTTTTGTAAAGATGTTTAAGGAAGGTCTTGCATATGAGAAGGAATTCCCAATTAACTGGTGCCCATCTTGTAAGACAGGTCTTGCAAATGAAGAGGTAGTTGGAGGTAAGTGTGAGCGCTGCGGTTCTGAAGTTACCAAGAAGAACCTCCGCCAGTGGATGCTTCGCATTACCAAGTATGCAGACAGACTTTTAAATGACTTAGATAAATTGGATTGGCCTGAGAAGGTTAAGAAAATGCAGACAGACTGGATCGGCAAATCCTACGGTGCAGAAGTGGATTTCCCTGTAGAAGGAAGAGACGAGAAGATTACCGTATATACCACAAGACCTGACACCCTCTGGGGAGCAACCTTTATGGTTCTGGCTCCTGAGCATGCTCTTGCAAAGGAACTTGCTACTGATGAGACCAGGGAAGCTGTTGAAAAGTATATCTTTGATGCTTCAATGAAGTCTAACGTAGACCGTATGCAGGATAAGGAAAAGACCGGTGTATTTACAGGAAGCTATGCAATTAATCCGTTAAATGGCAAGAAGACTCCTATTTGGCTTTCTGACTATGTATTGGCTGATTATGGTACCGGTGCTATTATGTGCGTTCCTGCCCACGATGACCGTGACTTTGAATTTGCTACTAAGTTTAATATTCCAATTATTCAGGTTATTGCAAAAGATGGCGTAGAGATTGAGAATATGACAGAGGCCTATACAGAGGCTTCCGGTATTATGATCAATTCCGGAGACTGGAATGGTATGGAATCTTCTGTGCTGAAAAAAGAAGCTCCCCATATTATTGAGGAGAAGGGCTTTGGCCGTGCTACGGTAAATTACAAGCTTCGTGACTGGGTATTCTCCCGTCAGCGTTATTGGGGCGAGCCGATCCCGATTGTACATTGCCCGGATTGTGGAAATGTACCGGTACCGGAAGAAGAGCTTCCACTACGCCTGCCGGAGGTAGATTCCTATGAACCTACAGGAACAGGAGAATCTCCACTTGCAGCCATTGATGAGTGGGTGAACTGCTCATGCCCACAGTGTGGCAAACCATCAAAGAGAGAGACCAATACCATGCCTCAGTGGGCCGGATCTTCTTGGTATTTCCTGCGTTATGTAGATAATCACAATTCCGAGGAGTTAGTATCTAAGGAGAAGGCAGATGAATATCTTCCGGTAGATATGTATATCGGTGGTGTAGAGCATGCAGTTCTTCACCTGCTTTATTCAAGATTCTATACCAAGTTCTTATATGACATTGGAGCCATCGACTTTGATGAGCCATTTAAGAAGCTCTTTAACCAGGGAATGATTACCGGTAAGAATGGTATTAAGATGAGTAAGTCCAAGGGAAATGTAGTTTCTCCGGATGATCTTGTAAGAGATTACGGATGTGATTCCCTAAGAATGTATGAGCTCTTTGTAGGACCACCAGAGTTAGATGCTGAGTGGGATGACAGAGGAATTGATGGGGTTAATCGTTTCCTTAAGAGAGTATGGAACCTTGTTATGGACAGCAAGGACGCAGATATTAAGGCTACAAAGGAAATGATCAAGGAACGCCACAAGATGGTAAAAGACATTACCACCAGACTGGAGAGCTTCAGCTTAAATACTGCAATTTCAGGATTTATGGAGCACAACAACAACCTAGTTCAGATTGCTAAGAAAGAAGGCGGCATTGATAAGGAGACCTTATCTACTTTAGCTGTCCTCTTATCTCCATTTGCACCGCATATTGCAGAGGAAATCTGGGAACAGTTAGGACATGAAGGAAGTGTATTTACAGCCGGATGGCCGACCTATGATGAAGAGGCCATGAAGGATGATGAGATTCAGGTGCCTGTTCAGATCAATGGAAAGACCAGGGCGGTCATCTCAATCCCTGTAGACATTTCCAAAGAAGATGCTATTGCAGCTGGAAAAGAAGCAATTGCTGATAAACTTACCGGTACCATTGTAAAAGAAATTTACGTACCAAAGAAGATCATCAACATTGTTCAGAAATAATTTAAAATAACAATTAGAGATTTGTAAGAGAGAAACCGTCAAATAAGATCCCTTGATAAAAAAGATCCTGTTTGGCGGTTTTTTGGAGGAGAAAAAGGAGAACCTATGGAACTTACGATTTTAGGAACAGGAAATGCCTTAGTTACAGACTGCTACAATACCTGCTTTGCCCTGGGAGAGGACGAGACCTATTTCCTTGTAGATGCAGGCGGCGGCAATGGGATTTTACATCAGTTAAAATACGGTGGAGTAGACTGGAAAAAGATCGAAGCTATTTTTGTTACCCACAAACATGTGGATCATATTATGGGAGTGGTATGGCTCATCCGTCTTTTTGGCCAGAATATCAACAAGGGCAACTTTGATGGAGAGGTTACTATCTACGGTCATGAGGAGGTGATTCGAATCCTTCATGCTATGGTAGAGATGCTTCTTCAGAAAAAAGTCATTAAGCATATTGGAAGCCGCATCCATTTGGTGACAGTGGAAGATGGAGAAAGCAAAGAAATCCTTGGAAGAAAGGTGACCTTCTTTGATATCCAGTCCACCAAGGATAAACAGTTTGCTTTTACCATGGATCTGGAAGAGGGAAAGAAACTGACCTGCTGTGGAGATGAGCCTTACACGGCCTGTCAGGAAAAATATGCAAAAAACAGCACTTGGCTGCTCCACGAGGCCTTTTGCCTGTATTCCCAGGCAGATATTTTCTCTCCTTATGAGAAACACCATTCCACAGCTAAGGATGCCTGTGAGCTGGCAGAAAGTCTGGGGGTAAAAAATCTAGTGCTTTACCACACAGAAGATAAGAATATTAAGGAGCGCAAGAAGCTTTATACAGAAGAGGGAAGGCCTTATTTTTCAGGAAATCTCTATGTGCCGGATGACCTGGAAAAAATTGAATTATAGTTTTTCGGATTATAATAAAAAGGCTTTACGAGGGTCTGGGCCTAGAGTATAATGCGTCTATAATCAGATGATTTAGGAACTGATAGTTGTTTAATAGAAAAGGGATGAGTAACATGAGTAAGTCAAAAGAAATGGACATGCTAAACGGAGGCTTGGCAGGAAAACTAATCCTATTTGCAATTCCCCTGGCCTTTAGTAGTATCTTGCAGCAGCTGTTTAACTCTGCAGATGTAGCTGTGGTGGGAAGATTTGCAGGATCCTCGGCCCTGGCGGCGGTGGGAAGCTGTGCAGCCTTAGTAGGAATTTTTGTCAATTTGATTACAGGCTTATCAGTGGGGCCTAATGCGGTCTTGGCTAATCTTATTGGGCAGAATAAGCGAGATCAGATAAGCAGTATGGTTCATACCATCCTTAGTTTCAGTGTTCTTCTTGGAATAGGTCTTATGTTTGTTGGTATGATAGCGGCAAAGCCTATTTTGGTACTTTCAGGAACTCCCGATACCGTTCTTGATCAGGCTCTTCTTTATTTTCGGATTTACTGTTTGAGTGTACCATTTATGCTAATCTATAATTTTGGAGGAGCCATCCTAAGAAGTTATGGAGACAGTAAGCGCCCAATGTATTATCTGATGCTATCTGGTGTCTTAAATGTTATATTTAACTTGATCTTTGTTATAGGAGCACACTTAGGGGTGGCAGGAGTAGCCCTGGCTACATGGATGGCTAATATTTTAAGTGCCTCCTTGATTGTGATTCATTTACATAGAAGAAAAGATGAATTCGGATTTACCTTTCGGAAGATCCATATAAAGGGGAAGCAACTAAAGAGAATTTTATCCATTGGTGTTCCTGCAGGAATCCAGGGAGCGATTTTTTCAGTATCCAACGTATTTATCCAAAGTGGAATCAACTCCTTTGGGGAGAATGCCATTGCAGGATCCTCTCTGGCCTTGAACTTTGAATACTTTACCTACGATTTGGCAGTAGCCTTTGCCCAGGCGGCAGTGACCTTTACCAGTCAGAACTTCGGAGCGGGAAATATAAAAAGATGTAAGAAAATCTTCTGGCAATGTATGTTTTTTGGAATTTTCTTCTCAGAGGTCCTAAGCATAATCTTTATGGTTTGGGATGATTTCTTTGTAAGTATTTATACTACCAGTGCGGCAGTGGCAGTCTTTGGACTTTCTAGAATGCATAGAGTATGTGCTTTGGAGGGTCTGACAGCTACTTACGAGGTGGAAAGTGCAGCTCTTCGAGGGATGGGAAAATCTATGGAACCCTCTGTGGTGACGATCTTAGGAACCGTAGTATTTCGTTTAATATGGCTGGTGACCATCTTTAAGATTTGGCCAACCTACGAGATGCTTATGTGGGTGTATGTAGCGTCCTGGATCTTCACAGGAGGAATCCTCTTTGTGATTTATATTATGCATATGAGAAAGATAGAAAAAAGGACCGCTGCTTAAAGCGGTCCTTTTTTATTTCATGGAAAAGTTTTTATGCAGAAAAGACGGATTTATCTTTTTTTGATAGGTAGAGGTAGAATCCAATGTTCAGGATAATACCTACTGTGGTTGAGATAGGGGCTGCAAGTCCAATGGAGATTAAACTTGCATTGGGCTTAATACTCATAAAATAAGCGAAGGGAAGTCTTACAAGAAGGGTTTGAACCAGTCCCTGAATCATTACCCAAACCGTCTGATTTCTTCCGTTAAAATAGCCTACCATACTGAAAAGTACAGCGGTTACCAAGGCTTCCGCGGCAAATCCCCTTAGGTAATCAAAGGATTTTACAATAACAGCAGGGTCTGTGGTGAAACATCCAGAAAGCAGGTCTCCCTTGAAAAAGACAAAGAGAAATACCAGACACCCAACGGTAAGGCCTACACCGATGCCAGTGAGCATGGATTTTTTTGCGCGCTCTAATTTGCCAGCCCCAATGTTTTGGGAGACAAAGGAGGCCATAGACTGCATCAGGGAACTTGGCACCAACATGGCAAAGTTGACGATTTTGCAGGCCACACCATAACCGGAGGAAGCTTCCAGACCCAGGCGATTTACAAAGGCACACAAAGCCAAGAAAGAAGCCTGAGTCAAAAACTCCTGTAAAGCCAAAGGCAGTCCGATTTTTAAAAATTTCTTACACTCTGGATTGATATGAATATCGGATTTTTTAATTTCAAAAGGCAAATCTTTCTTGAGTAAGAGTACAATAGCAAAAACTACACTAAGGGCCTGGGCACATACGGTGGCCAAGGCAGCACCGGAGGCATCCATGTGAAGGCCAGCCACAAGAAGTAAATCTCCAAAAACATTTACAATACAGGCCACTAATACAAAGAGAAGAGGAGACTTGCTATCTCCCAAACCACGAAAGATAGCTGACAGTACGTTGTAGGCTACAATAAAGAAGATACCGCTTCCGCAGATACGGATGTAATTAGTGGTGGAAGCAAGCGCCTCGTTTGGAGCCTGCATAAGTATAGCAATCTGTCTTGGAAAAGCGACCATGACAATGAATAATACAAGAGCCATAATGGCAAATACAACTACAGAGCCCCCAATAACAGCCCCTATTTTCTGTTGATTTTTTTCTCCAATATACCGCGCAATTAAAACGGTAATACCCATAGCAAACTGGGTTACAACAAAGGTTACCAGGTTTAAAACCTGGCTTCCTGTGGAAACGCCGGAAAGCCCCTGGGTAGTACCAAAACGGCCAACCACAAGAACGTCTACAGCCCCATAGGCCGCCTGCAGAATTAAGGCTCCTAAAATAGGCATCATAAACATAACAAGTTTTTTCAAAATACTTCCCTGGGTAAAATCTGATTTATCGTTCATATCTTCCTCCATTCGCTTTATTATTTTTGGGAGCTATGTTTCATAATGTCATGAAACTTCTCAATGGTATGAATCATGCATTCCGCATCTTCAGCAGAAATTTCATCTAGAGCATAAGATAGATCCCTAAAAAAATCTTCATCATATTTTTTAGAAAGTTCTCGTCCCTTTTCTGTCATAGTAAGATAGGTTACCCGCTTGTCCTTAGGGCAGGTCACCTTGGTTAGATATCCCTTCTCTACCATATCCTTTACCGTTCTTGTGACTCCAGGTCTTGGAACCCCCAAACCATTGCTGATATCCGAAACCTTCACATCAATCTGTTGCTTTTCCAGTTTGCCGATAATATCCAAATATTGGATAAAGGATGGGCGAGTTCCGTTAGGAAGAGGAGGGAGCATGGCCCTAGTCCGCTTAGCCAGATAGCAGGCATCGAACATTCTCTTAATCAATTCTGCATCCATAGAAACTCCTTTTATAACATTGTAATTACCTATGATAATTATCCATGATAGTTATCAAAGATAATTATCATAGGTAATTATACAAAGCTCAAAAAAAATGTCAAGTCCTTCCGACCCCTAACATCGGTGATGCTATATGGATCAACGACGATAGGGAGGCTTTTGTAGAGACTCGACATCGGATAAAGCCTTAGATACGAAGAACTTCTTTGGCATCTTCTAATCTTTGGTTAAATTCCTCATAAAAAGAACCAGGGTCCGTATATGGCTGCATATAAAAACTTTGGAGAATATACATACTTAGCTGTTTTACAGCCACTGAATCTTCAGAAGTCATAGCAAATTCCTGAAGAGGTTTCAAAAAATAGTGCCACATTTTTATAAAGTCCTCGTAGCTTCCCAGGTTTGAAATCCCCAACCATTTTTTGATTTTTATCTTTCCCTTCTTAGGATAGGGACATTCCTTTGTCTGGAGAATATATTGAAAGGAATTATTTTCATAGTAGCGTCCCAGGGGAAATAGTCTGCAAATTCCTGGTCGGAAGCTGTGGATACTACAACGCCCCTCTGAATTTAGGAAGGAACAGCCTTCAGTCTCCCCCTTCAATTTTAGATTAGGAAGAATGATTCCATCCACCACATTCAATTCCAAGGGTCCGGAAAGGAGTTCTTCAAAGGAAATTTGAAGACCAGAGGATAGGATACAGACATCGTAAGGGTCTAGCACAATGGAAGTTCCCATACCATGACAGCAGCTTGAACAGCCAATGCAGCCACCGCAGTCGGTTTTTACCATATCATTATTTGTATAAAATCTGCCATCGGTTTCTGTGGATAGATTCATATCTCTTAACATAATAAGTCCTCCTCTTTCTGATTTGATGCATGTTAACTACTATATTAATGGAAATGGGAGAGGGATGCAAACGGATAAAATATTTGTTAAGACTGCGGTCTGAATCTTGTGCATTTTTGGCAATTCTGTTATGATTTTATCAGAAATGACGGTGCTCGATCGTCATAATGTAGGGTGCAAGGGGGCACGCAAAAGGGTCTTTTAGACCTTGGTTTGTGTGCTCCCTTTTTAGATAAACAGGAAGTTAGCCGCTAAATTTTCTGGGAAATTCTAACATTCTACAGGAAGGATAAGGAGAAAGAAAGATATGGAGAAAAAGAGAAAAAAAGCAATCGGCCCGGAAGCCTTTATCTTCCTGGCTGCGTTCTTGTTGTGCTTTGGTGCAGTAGGAATGAAAATGGGTGTATCCAACATGATGCAGACCATGATGGCTACCGCGTACGACCTTTTGGTTAATACGGTTCTTAATATTACAGCCATTGCGGTACTGGCAGGGGCAATTGCGGCGGTACTTTCAGAGTTTGGTGTTATTGCTTTGTTTAATAAGATTATAACACCTTTGATGAAACCACTGTATGATCTTCCAGGAGCGTCGGCAGTAGGTATTTTTACCACCTATATGGCAGATAATCCGGCGATTTTATCCTTGGCGGAGGATAGAAACTTTAAAAGATATTTTAAGAAATATCAATTGCCTGCTCTTACCAACCTTGGTACTGCTTTTGGAATGGGACTGATTGTATCTACTTATATGATGACCTTGCCTTTATCTGGCGAGAACTTAGGGCTTGCCATTGTTATTGGAAATTTAGGAGCTGTTATCGGAAGTATTGTCAGTGTAAGAATTATGATTTATTTTACAAAGAAAGAATATGGAACTACAGAGTATTGCATTCCTCAGGAAGAGGGGGATGAGGATATTGAGAACACCAGAGAGGTTCGTTCCGGAAGTGTAGCTGGAAGAATCCTGGATGCAATGCTAGAAGGTGGAAAAAGTGGCGTAGAAGTTGGTGTTGCCATTATCCCTGGAGTATTGATTATTTGTACCATTGTAATGATGCTTACCTATGGTGCTAGCACAGATGGAATCTATACTGGGGCTGCTTATGAGGGAGTTGCATTATTTCCATGGATTGGAGAAAAATTATCCTTTATCTTAAAGCCGTTGTTTGGCTTTACATCCTCAGCAGCAATTTCTGTACCAATTACAGCTCTTGGAGCGGCAGGAGCAGCCATTGGTTTGATCCCAGAGATGGCTTTAAACGGTGCGGTACATGCCAATGACGTGGCTGTATTTACCGCAATGTGTATGTGCTGGAGTGGATATCTTAGTACCCATGTAGGAATGATGTCAGCGCTTAAGGTGCCTCATCTTACAGGAAAGGCAATTATCAGCCATACCATTGGAGGACTGTGCGCAGGAATAGCGGCAAATTTCCTCTTCCAGTTAGCCAGTTTAATTTAGTTTTTAGTTTGAATTAACCTTATTAAACATTAAAAAGAGAGAGTAGTAACTACTCTCTCTTTTTCTTATAAATATAAATTATTGATGTTCGTCTCTGTATTTTAAGGAGGCCTCAATAAATCCACGGAACAAAGGATGTGGTCTGTTTGGTCTTGACTTTAATTCCGGATGAGCCTGGGTTGCAATAAACCATGGATGGTCCGGAATCTCGATCATCTCCACGATACGTCCATCCGGAGAAAGTCCGGATAGCATCATACCGTGGGAGGTAAGGTCATCTCTGTAATCATTGTTGACTTCATAGCGATGACGATGACGCTCATGAATCTCCTCGGTACCGTAAAGTTCATAGGCCTTGGATTCCTTGTTGAGAATACATGGATAAGAACCCAGTCTTAAGGTTCCGCCGATATTCTCAATACCGATCTGCTCCGGCATAATATGGATCACCGGATGAGTGGTATTTGGATCAAGCTCAGCACTGTGGGCGTCATGATAGCCCAGTACATCTCTTGCAAATTCAGTAATGGCAAGCTGCATACCAAGACAAAGGCCTAAGAATGGGATCTTATTGGTACGAGCATATTTGATGGCTTCTAACTTTCCATCAATACCACGGTTTCCAAATCCACCGGGAACTAGGATTCCGCTGACTTCTCCTAAAAGTTCACCTACGTTCTCAGGAGTAACAGTCTCAGAATCGATCCATTTAATATTAACAGTAGCCCGGCTAAAGATTCCTCCGTGCTTTAAGGCTTCTACTACACTGATGTAAGCGTCATGAAGCTGGATATATTTACCTACTAAGGCAACTGTAACTTCGGAATTTGGATGCTTTAAGTAGTCAACCATTTCCTTCCAATCCTTAAGATCTGGTTCCGGACAAGGAAGCTTTAAGCTCTCACATACAACTCCTGCAAGGTTCTCTTCCTCCATAGCAAGAGGTGCCTCGTAGAGATATTCTACATCTAAGTTCTGAAGTACGTGGTTGGCCGGAACGTTACAGAAGAGAGCAATCTTTTCTTTGATTCCAGTATCCAGTGGATGCTCGGACCGACATACCAGGATATCAGGCTGGATTCCCATACCCTGCAAGTCCTTTACACTGGCCTGGGTTGGCTTGGTCTTCATCTCCTGAGAAGCCCGAAGATAAGGAATCAAGGTTACGTGAATTAAGATGACATTATCACGGCCCTTCTCGTGCTGGAACTGACGAATAGCCTCCAAGAAAGGCTGACTTTCGATATCACCTACAGTTCCGCCAACTTCTATAATAGCGATCTCAGTATTCTCCGCAGCAGGATTGCGATAGAAGCGATCCTTAATCTCATTGGTAATATGTGGAATTACCTGAACAGTACCTCCGCCGAAATCTCCGCGACGCTCCTTCTGTAATACAGACCAGTAGATCTTACCGGTAGTAACATTGGAATTCTTGCTGAGACTTTCATCGATAAATCTCTCATAATGACCTAAATCCAGATCAGTCTCTGCTCCATCGTCTGTAACGAAAACCTCACCGTGCTGTACAGGATTCATGGTACCTGGATCGATATTAATATAAGGATCAAATTTCTGCATGGTCACGGTATAGCCACGAGCCTTTAAAAGACGTCCTAGGGACGCAGCAGTAATGCCCTTTCCGAGACCAGATACAACGCCGCCTGTAACGAATACATATTTGACTGCCATAACTTCCTCCTTGGAATTAATTTTTAAAAATACTGTTGGATTATACAATGTTTCAAAAGAAAAATAAAGATGCTTTCTAAAAATGAACAATCCTAAGCTCAAGTATACTACAAGGAAGCCTTAGTTTACAATCTTTTCATAATGTTTTTGTTGATTTAGCCATCTTCGATTCGTATAATTAAGAGATAAAGTGGGAGGATTCATATGGACAATCAAAACAACCGTAATAACAAAAATAACAGGAACAACAAGCAAAACTTCTCCTTTATTCTTATAGTCACCTTGATTACTACTATATTAGTGCTGGCTCTTTACCAGTTTCAGGGAAAGACCAACGATCAGGAAATTACCTATAATGAATTCCTGAAGATGGTAGATGATGGGAAAGTAGATAAGGTAGAGATTCGAAGTGACCGCCTTGTGATCACAGAGAAGAAGGAAAAAGGACAGCTCATTGCCAACGAGTACTACACCGGTCTGGTGGATGATGACTCTCTTTCAGACCGTCTCTACAAGGCAGGGGTAGACTACGAGCAGGAGATACCGGATGCTACCTATTCTATTATACTGGAGCTTATCTTAACCTTCCTGCCCATTGCCTTTATAGTAGGTATGATGGTTTGGATGGCAAAGCGAATGTCCGGTGGCGGTGGAGTTATGGGCATTGGAAAAAGCAATGCCAAGCTTTATGTAGAGAAGTCTACAGGAGTTACTTTTAAGGATGTAGCCGGTCAGGATGAAGCCAAGGAGTCTCTCCAGGAGGTAGTAGATTTCCTTCATAATCCGGGAAAATATACCAGCGTCGGAGCCAAGCTCCCCAAGGGTGCCCTTTTAGTAGGACCTCCGGGAACCGGTAAGACCCTCCTTGCCAAGGCAGTAGCAGGAGAGGCAGGAGTACCATTTTTCTCCCTTAGCGGATCCGCCTTTGTGGAAATGTATGTCGGTGTAGGAGCCTCAAGAGTTAGAGATCTTTTTAAAGAAGCCCAGAAGATGGCTCCATGTATTATTTTCATCGATGAGATTGATGCTATTGGTAAGAGCCGTGACAACCAGATGGGAGGCAACGATGAGAGAGAGCAGACCCTAAACCAGCTCCTTGCTGAGATGGATGGATTTGAAAGCAATAAGGGTCTTGTGCTTTTAGCAGCTACCAACCGGCCGGAGATTTTGGACCCGGCCCTCTTAAGACCGGGCCGTTTTGACAGGCGTATTGTAGTAGAAAAGCCGGACCTTAAGGGACGTGTGGATGTCCTTAAAGTACATTCAAAGGATGTGCGAATGGACGAGACAGTAGACTTAGAAGCTATCGCTCTTGCAACTTCCGGTGCAGTAGGATCCGATCTTGCAAATATGATCAACGAGGCAGCCATTAATGCGGTAAAGCATGGAAGAAATGCAGTAAGTCAGGCAGACCTTTTTGAGGCCGTGGAAGTAGTCCTTGTAGGTAAAGAAAAGAAAGACCGCATTATGAGCCAGGAGGAGCGCCGCATCGTATCCTACCACGAGGTGGGACATGCCATGGTTAGTGCCCTTCAAAAAGACGCAGAGCCGGTACAAAAGATCACCATTGTTCCAAGAACCATGGGAGCCCTTGGATATGTCATGCAGACTCCGGAGGAAGAAAAGTATTTAAATACAGAAAAAGAACTTCGGGCTATGCTAGTGGGACTTCTTGGAGGACGTGCCGCAGAGGAAATCGTATTTGACACTGTCACCACAGGTGCTTCTAATGATATTGAGAGAGCTACCAGTATTGCAAGGTCCATGATTACCCAGTATGGTATGAGCAAGAAATTTGGACTTATTGGATTGGAGTCTGTACAGCACAAGTATTTGGATGGAAGAGCAGTAAGTAACTGTGCAGACGAGACGTCAGCTGAAATTGATAAGGAAATCATGGAGCTTCTCAAGGAGTCTTATGAGGAGGCCAAGACCCTCCTTCGAGACCACAGAGCAACCATGGATAAGATTGCAGCCTTCCTCATAGAGAAGGAGACCATTACCGGTAAGGAGTTTATGGAGATCTTCCACCAGATGGAAGGAATCGATCCAAAGGCGCCAAGGAAAGAGGAACCCCGTATCGCTATGAACCCGGTAGAGGGGGAGTCTCAGGCAGTGGTAGATGGAGTTACAACCGGGTTTGTTATGAGCGCACCGGTAGAAGAAGCAGCTGAAGCAGACACTCAAAAGACGCCGGAGGCGGAAGCACAAGCTCAACCACAATCACAGAAGATAGACCTTAGAGAGGAAAGCGCTGAGGACCTTCAGACGGACGAACACAATACAACTTATGATTTTACAGAAGTGTAAAACATCATAGAAATTAGATGTGTCGCAGAGAGGATTATGCAAATCGTTTCTGCGGCATTTTTTGCGTCTGAGGATGTGCGGATTATTGATAGGGGGACGCACTGCAGGGAGCGAGATATGTCTGTCACATACATGCTGCGTTTCCTAGTAGCTGCACCCAGCCGAGTCGCTCAGGCTCCAGCGCAACTCGCTACCAAAAAACGGTGGCTCAAACAAGCGTCCGTCTACGACATCCCCCTCCCATTGTGTAGTAGGAAAGGTAAAAATTAAGCGTGAAATTAGGAAATGCACAAGCAAACTAAAATGGGTATATTCTCCTTGACAAACTTGTTTGGAAAGGCTAGGATATACTCAGTGATCGCACTATGGAAACTTGAGAAGCCCATAGTCCGGAAGGCTCCTACGGGAGCCTTTCGTTATTTATATGGATAAATTCGTAAAGCAGATGAAAGGTGGTGGAAAACTTGAATAAAAAGCAATTTTTAACATATGATGAACAAATTACATTTCTGGAAGAACAGAAAGGTTTAATAATTTCGGATAAAGAATATGCCAAGAGGACATTGCTCAAAATCGGGTATTTTCCACTGATTGATGGGATGGTGATATACAATGGATGACAATAAACACAAACTTCAAATCAGGAACAGTACAGTGGATTTCCTCGTATTTACGAAAGACGCACAGGAGGACGGCATCGAAGTTCGAGTGCAGGATCATGACGTATGGCTGACACAAAAAGCAATCGCCCAGCTTTTTGATGTGGACAGAAGCGTTGTGACGAAGCATTTGAAGAATGTTTGTGAAAGTGGCGAATTATCTGAGGATTCAACTTGTGCAAATTTTGCACAAGTTGCGGATAACGGAAAAACCTATCAATATAAGTTCTACTCCCTATCTGCTATTATTGCAGTCGGCTACCGTATCAACTCCAGCAGGGCAACGCAGTTCCGGCAGTGGGCAACCAGGGTGCTGGACACTTTTACCAAGCAGGGATATGTTCTGGATAAAAGCAGGCTCATCAACGGTCAGATTTTTGATGAGGACTATTTTGAACACCTGATTTCCGAGATTCAGGAAATTCGTGCCAGTGAGCGCCGTTTCTATCAGAAAATCACGGACATCTATGCCACTGCCGTGGATTATTCCATCGATAGCCAGATCACCAAGGAGTTCTTTGCTACGGTGCAGAATAAGATGCACTATGCCGTTCACGGCAATACTGCTGCAGAAGTCATTATGGCACGGGCTGACCATACCAAAGAACACATGGGCTTGACCTCGTGGCGCAATGCTCCCAATGGTAAAATTGTGAAAGCGGATGTGCCGATTGCTAAGAATTACTTATCCAAGAGTGAGATACAGGAGCTGAACGAGATCGTCACCATGTATCTGGACTATGCCACAAGACAGGCACGGCGGCATATCCCGATGACAATGGCAGATTGGGCATCCAAGCTGGATGCGTTCCTGCAATTCAATGATGCGGAGATTCTGCAAAACAAGGGCAAGGTCACAGCCGCTATTGCAAAAGCATTTGCGGAAAGCGAATTTGAGCAGTATCGGGTCATTCAAGACCGCTTGTATCAAAGTGATTTTGACCGTCTTGTAGCCAGCACAGAAGATAATAACTGAGCGGAAACAATGGTTTCCATACGCTCGTTGCAGGCTTGGTCAATTTCGGCTAAGTGCATGAACTGCGTTCCATCCACCACGTAGTTGGTGTAGAGGATTTTTCGGTATTCTTTCAGATAGCTGCGGCGCATACGTCCGTATTTGCCTATCTGATAATCGCCGTCATCCAGCAGGACCAGATTGGGGATAAAGTAATCTCCCGCTTGACGGTATGTACCGCCCATTTCCTCAAATAGAGATTTCATAGCATTTCAGCTCCTTTTGTGTTGATTTTCAGCGGTTGTTAGGTATTTTTCTCCTTTCCTACAACTGCTTTCAATTCTCCACAAATGAGCCGCAGTCATATGTATTCGGGTGGAGAAACCACCCTTTACATATTACATCTCAGAAACATATTGAATTATTTGAGAAGGACTGCTGTTCTGTAGAGCTATTATTTCTATGAGCAACAGTTCTTTAATGTATACCATTTCGGTATCAACCTTTAAGTTTTTCAGTTTAAATCATATCAGTTTTCGGACAATCTCCCCTCTCATTGCGCAGTAGGCGATACAGACTTTGAATCATTTTTGCGGCATTTTTGCGTCTGAGGACTTCAGGCAATACAATTTGCATGAGAACATGACCTCCCCTGTGTTATAATAATCAGAGTGAATTTTCCGCAAGAATGGGACATTCACAATAGGGGCAGGGTAAAGGAGAAGAGCATGTTTGACATCCAAGAAGAACTGAAAAAATTGCCGGGAAAGCCCGGCGTTTATTTGATGCTCGATGAAAATGATGCCATCATTTATGTAGGAAAAGCCATTAGTTTAAAAAACCGGGTGCGGCAGTATTTTCAATCCAGCAGGAATAAGGGACCAAAGATTGAGCAGATGGTGACCCATATTTCCAGATTTGAGTATATTGTGACAGATTCGGAATTAGAGGCTCTGGTGCTGGAGTGTAACCTGATCAAGGAACATCGCCCTAAATATAACACCATGTTAATGGATGACAAGACCTATCCCTTTATTAAGGTTACGGTTGATGAGCCCTTCCCCAGGGTTATGATGGTCAGACGGGTAGGAAAGGACAAGGCCAAATATTTTGGCCCTTATACCAGCTCGGGAGCGGTAAGAGGCACCATTGAGTTGATCCGAAAGCTTTATCAGATCAGAGACTGCAGCAGAAAGCTTCCAAGAGATCAGGGGAAGGACAGGCCTTGTTTGAATTATCATATTCACCAGTGCAAGGCCCCATGTCAGGGCTATATTTCCTCTGAGGAGTATAGAGAAAATGTTGGACAGGTTCTGCATTTTTTAAATGGGGATTATGATCTTTTGTTAAAGGAATTGGAAGAAAAGATGTATGACGCCTCTGGAAAAATGGAATTTGAGAAGGCGGCAGAATACCGCGATCTTTTGTCCAGTGTCAAAAAAATAGCCCAAAAGCAGAAGATCACCGATACCAATGGCAGTGACAGGGATATTCTGGCCCTGGCCGTGGATGGGGATGATGCGGTGGTCCAGGTTTTTTTTATCCGCGGCGGTCGCCTTATTGGCAGAGATCATTTTTACCTTACAGGAGTCCATGGGGAGGAAAAGAAAAGTATCTTGTCAAACTTTGTGAAGCAGTTTTACGGAGGCACTCCCTACCTTCCAACAGAGCTTATGCTGCCGGAAGAGATTGAAGATTTGGAACTTTTGGAGGAATGGCTTTCCGAAAAGAAGGGACGTAAAGTAAAGATTTTGGTGCCTAAAAAAGGCAGAAAGGAGAAGCTTGTAGAACTGGCTAAGAAGAATGCCTTTATGGTTCTTCACACAGACAAGGAGCGGATGAAGAGAGAAGAGGGCCGCACCATTGGTGCCGTAAAGGACTTGGAAAAACTTTTAGGTCTCTCAGGAATTGTGCGAATGGAAGCCTACGATATTTCCAATATCAGTGGTTATGACTCTGTAGGGTCTATGGTGGTGTATGAAAAGGGAAAGCCCAAGAAAAATGATTACCGCAAATTTAAAATTAAAGGGGTGCAGGGGGCCGATGACTATGCAAGCCTTAGGGAGGTCCTTACCAGAAGATTTACCCATGGTCTAAAGGAGAAAAAAGAAGGACAGGACTTTGGAAGTTTCGTTAGTTTTCCGGACCTTATTATGATGGATGGTGGAAAAGGCCAGGTCCATATTGCGGAGGATGTGATGGAAAAGTTAAGCCTTGCTATTCCTATTTGCGGTATGGTAAAGGATGATCATCACAGAACCAGGGGGCTTTATTATCTGGGACAAGAAATTCCCATTGACCCCAATAGTGAGGCTTTCAAACTTATTACTAGGATTCAGGACGAGGCCCATAGATTTGCCATCACTTTCCACAGGGATTTAAGAAGTAAGGGGCAGGTTCACTCGATTTTAGATGATATTCCGGGGGTGGGACCTGCCAGACGGAAGGATCTTATGGCTCATTTTCCTAATATTGAAGCCATAAAAAATGCCCAGGTGGAGGACCTTAAAAAGCTGCCGACTATGAACGAAAAATCCGCCAGGGACGTCTATAATTTTTTCCATTAATGTGCTATGATAAAGAAAGGTTTTGTACCTGATTTACGACTTTAAAGGTAAAGGAGCGCAGGATGAATCATAATAAAGTAAAGTTAAAAGATCTAGTGGAGAAGATGAACTTAAAGTGCCTTACTCCCGATGTGGATGATTCGGATATTGTGGTTAAGATCCCGGATATTAATCGACCGGCCTTACAGTTGACGGGATTTTTTGATCATTTCGATGCAGAGCGAATTCAGATTGTGGGATTTGTGGAGTACCGTTATTTGAACCAGATGTCTGAAGAGGAGAAGGAGAGAATTTACGACGAACTTACTTCTTATAAGATGCCGGCTATTATTTATTGCAGAGGCTTAGAGCCGGAGCAGTCCCTTTTGGAGAAGGCAACTAGGGCAGGAGTTCCTATTTACATTACCGATGTGAAAACTTCTGCATTTATGGCAGAGGTAATTCGTTGGCTTAATGTGGAACTGGCACCTTGCATTTCCATTCACGGAGTATTGGTAGATGTTTATGGTGTTGGTGTGCTGATTACAGGAGAAAGCGGAATCGGTAAGAGTGAATCGGCTCTGGAGCTGGTTAAGCGTGGACACCGACTGGTCAGTGACGATGTGGTGGAGATCCGTAAGGTTAGTGATGAGACCCTGGTAGGTTCTGCCCCGGATATTACTAAGCATTTTATTGAGCTTAGGGGTATCGGAATTGTGGATGTAAAGGCCCTCTATGGTGTCCAGAGCGTTCGTGAGACCCAGAATATTGATTTAGTCATTGAGTTAGAAGATTGGAATAAGGACAAGGAGTATGACCGTTTGGGATTAGAGGAGCAGTATACCGAGTATTTAGGCAATAAGGTAGTATGCCATCAGATCCCCATTCGCCCGGGACGTAACCTTGCAATTATCGTAGAGACTGCAGCCATTAACCATAGACAGAAGCTTATGGGATATAATGCGGCCCAGGAACTTTACCGACGTGTTCAGGAGAATATGACAAGGAAAGCATAGCTAATATGCAGATGGGCCTGGAAAAGCCCTTATTTGGCAGGACAGTAGGGCCTGCCCATTTTTGAAATAATATAGTTAGGAGTTAGTTAGATTATGGAATATTGTTTCGGCGTAGACATTGGAGGAACCACGGTTAAGATCGGAGTTTTCACAGCAGCAGGAGAGGCTTTAGATAAGTGGGAGATTCCTACAAGAACAGAATTTAATGGAGTCAATATTCTTCCGGATATTGCGGAAAGTGTCAAGAAAAAGGCAGAAGAACTGCAGATTAAGAAGGAAGATATTGTAGGAATTGGTGTAGGAGTTCCGGCTCCTGTAGATGCTGAAGGTGTAGTTCAGAACACTGCCAATCTCGGTTGGGGATATAAGGAAGTTAAGAGAGAGTTAGAAGAACTTACAGGAATCCATGCAGAGATTGGAAATGATGCCAATGTAGCAGCCCTTGGTGAGATGTGGATGGGAGCCGGAGCCGGCGAACCTAACATGATCATGGTTACCCTGGGAACCGGCGTAGGCGGCGGTATTGTAGTAGAAGGTCAGTGTATCGTTGGAGCCCATGGCTCCGGAGGAGAGATCGGTCATCTCCATGTGAATTCAGAAGAAACCGAGCGCTGCGGCTGTGGAAATTTAGGATGCTTAGAGCAATATGCATCAGCCACAGGTATTCGAAGACTTGCCTTAAAACACATAGACAAGAGCACAAGAGCATCGGTACTGCGAGACATTAGCCCGGAATCCCTGGATGCAAAGGCCGTATTTGATGCTTTGAAGGCAGGAGACCAGTTGGCCCAGGAAACAGTAGAAGAATTTGCAAATTATCTGGGAACTGCCCTGGCTAATCTTGCAGTGGTTACAGATCCGGCAGTTATTGTTATCGGAGGAGGCGTATCCAAGGCAGGAGAAATCTTAATTGACCATGTAAAGGTTGCCTTTGATAAACATGCCTTCTTTGGCAATAAGGGAACCAGAATTGTGCTGGCATCCCTTGGAAATGATGCAGGTATGTGTGGAGCTGCCAAATTGATTTTGTAAATTAGAAATATGAGTTTGGCTTAAATAGAACTTGAAAATTACAGAAGTTATTGGAATTTTCTATTAAATAAAATGATAAAAAAGACTCCGGAATTTTCCGAAGTCTTTTCTTGTTTTTTTCTACTATCATAAGTTGGTTGCTAAGTAGTTCAAATACCTTATTGAGCTGCTACATCGCCACCATCGCCACCGTCGCCAGTGCCTCCGCCTGAGGTATCAGTTCCGGTGGTATCGGTTCCTGAAGTGTCCGTTCCGAAGCTATTTGTGTCAGGAGTAGTGGTGCCGCCAGTTCCTTCTGTAGTAGTACCGCCAGTACCGGTGGTTCCTGTGGTGCCATTTGTGGTACCTGTGGAATTTGTACTATCTGTAGTACTATTATAATTGTAATTGTAATCGTAACTGTAGCTATAACTATGTTCAGTACAGTAGTCTTTTGGAGCGGTGTCCTTGTCAAAATAGTCAGTTACTGCAGGACAACTGCTGGTAGCAAGTTTTCCGGAAGAGGTACATACTGTCAGCTGCTCTACAGAGGAAGGTATGGTAAATTCCTTGGTCTCCAGATTAGCATGAACTCTGGTCATGATCTTAGACCAGATAATATCCTTAAAGGTGTGGGTGAAGTTCATTTCTGTATTGTCATCATATCCGCACCAGATCGCAGCTGTATAGTAGGGGGTAAAACCACAGAACCATAAGTCCTTATTATCAGAGGTTGTACCGGTTTTTCCGGATACAGGCTGATTGGCAATGGCTGTGTTGGTTCCGGTACCTTGGGTAACGACATCCGTCATTGCGCTAGTAAGAAGAGCAGCAGTGCTTTCTTTGATTACCTGACGGGTCTCCCCACTTCCCTCTAGAAGCACATTACCATCATGGTCAAGGATCTTGGAATAGAGGGTTGGTTGGTTATAAACTCCTCCGTTGGCAATGGTCGCATAGCAGGCAGCCATCTCGTAGTTGTATACACCGTGGGTTAAACCTCCAAGAGCCATGGTTTGGGTTAAGTCAGAGTAAATTTTTCCGTCAATTTCTTCCTCTTTTACCAGGGTGGAAATTCCGAATTTTTCACAGTACTCCATTCCTAGTTCCTGGGTGATCTCATCACTTAGCTTCACAGCCACTACGTTATTAGAAACTGTAATGGCCTTCCGGATGGTGATAGATCCCAAATGAGATCCGTCAGCATTTACCAAATCCTCGCCGTCATCTCGTTTCATAGGTTCATCCACAATTGTGGTAGCTAAGGTCTTTCCCTTGGCATCCAGTGCCGGAGCATAGGTGGAAGGAATCTTAAAACAAGAACCAGGTTGTCTGGTCATTCCGGTATAAGCCCTGTTAAGACCCATGCTGGAAGTCTTAGTACCACGACCACCTACCATAGCCTTGATTTGGCCATTGGTTTGATCCATCAAGGTGAAGGATGCCTGAGGCTGAGGAGATAGGCTAATGGATTCGTCGTAAGTATCTCCTTCCTGGGCGATGGTAGCCTTCCATGCTTCGATACGGGCTCTGGCTTCCTCCTCGCTGCTGTAGTGAAGTCCGGTGGTGTCGCCATAAGTATTGGCAGAGAAGTTTTCAATATCCCCGGAACCGTAGTTTTCCACTGTGCCGTCTGCACGGGTAACTGTCAGGGCATAGCTTAAAATAAGATCAGTCCCATTTGGATAATTACTTGCATCATTAATCTCTTCATCGGCAATCTGCTGCATAGCAAGATTCTGAGTAGAGTAAACGCTAAGGCCTCCCTTATAGAGGAGATTATAAGCCTGAGATTCGCTATATCCTAGTTGTTCCTGAAGATCCTTGGTGATTTGTTCAATCAGGGCGTCTACAAAATAGGTAGTAGGTTCCTCGTCTTGATCAAGAGCTCCGTTGACAGCCTGAATTCTGGTATAAACATCGTCCGCTATGGCCGTGTCATAGTCTTCCTGGGTAATATAGCCCTGGTCCAGCATATTCTGCAGAACCTTATGCTGACGTTCCTTGTTGGCATCTGGATTAGTAATAGGATTATATCCGGTAGGATTCTGGGTAATGCCGGCAATAACTGCGCACTCAGACAGGGTTAAGTCGCTGACATCTTTTCCAAAGTAGCGTTTGGAAGCAGATTGCACACCTAAGCAGTTCTGACCTAAGTTGATGGTATTTAAATAATTTTCAAGGATAGTGTCCTTGTCCATCTCTTTTTCAATCTCTATTGCCAGGTACTGTTCCTGAATTTTACGTTTCAGCTTTTCGTAAAAAGTATCTTCGTTCACGAAATCCGGGAACACATTGTTTTTTACCAGCTGTTGGGTAATGGTACTGGCACCCTCGGAGAAGTTGCCGCTGGTGACACCTACCACAGCTGCACGAATCACACCCTGAAAATCTACACCGTTGTGTTGATAGAAGCGTTCATCCTCTATGGCAACAAAGGCATGTTGTAGATTTAGTGGAATGCTGTCAATCTTCTTATATATACGGTTGGATCCCGAAGAAACCAGTCGTTCTGTTTCTGTGGTTCCATCATCTGCATAGATAAATGTGGTATAACCGCTGGGTTTAATATCATCGGCGGTAATTTCAGGAGAATCATCGATAATCTTTTTAATAAATACACCGCAGCCGATAACACCCACCATACCAAGTAGTACTATACAGAGGACAAAAGCCTTGAACAATCGGAATCCGATTCGCTTCTTTTGCATCCTGGATCGGGAAGTAATCCGCTTCTGCTTTTGAGAAGCTTTTTTCTTACCATAATTCATGAATATTGGCCTCCTTTATCCTTGTCATTATAGCAAATCTGCTATCTATAATAAAGAAAAAAATGAAAAGTTCACATTGATGTATCAAAAAGAAATAAAATCGTGTAAAATATGTGATATTGGGATCGAAGGGTTCGAATATCTTAAAACAGTTGCTTTATGAGGGGCTATTCCATAAAGTAATCTGATATGAGGTGTTTTATTGTGCCAGGATATAGGAAAGGATATAAGAGTACATGCTATTAAAGACTGTTTATAGGGGTGGGGAAAATGAAATTATTGAGAAAAAATCCCGCTTTATTGCTACCGTAATTCCGGCGGAGGATGAAGATACTGCTCTGGAATTTATAGAGTCTATGAAAAAGAAATATTGGAATGCTTCCCATAACTGTTATGCTTATGTCATTGGGGAGAGAAGTGAACTCCAGCGTTGCAGTGATGATGGAGAACCCCAGGGAACGGCAGGCCGGCCTATATTAGATGTGCTTTTGGGAGAAGAAGTTCATAATGTGGCAGTGGTGGTCACTAGGTATTTTGGAGGAACCTTGCTTGGAACGGGAGGCCTGGTGAGGGCCTATTCTTCGGCGACCAAGGCAGGTCTTGAAGCTTCCACCATTATCAGTAAGATATGGGGCAGCAAACTTATGGTCCATACAGACTATACCGGCCTTGGGAAAATCCAATATATTCTAGGGCAGAGAGGTCTTAAGATCTTGGATTCCCAGTATACAGACCAGGTGGTGTTAAGCGTAATGATTCCTGAGACAGAAGTTAAAAAAATGCAGGAGGAATTAATAGAAGGCACCAATGGACAGGTGAAAATGGAAGTAGAAGACCAGTGCTACTTTGCAGAAGTAGATGGGGATATTAAGACATTTTAAAAAAAAGACCAGCTCCAGGGAAACCTAGGAACTGGTCGCTTTTTTGTCAAGACTAATTTAATTTATGAAAACTCTGGTTCGATTAAACCGTAGCTTCCGTTTTTTCTTTTATATACAACATTCACTTCATCAGTCTCCGCATTGGAGAATACATAGAAGTTGTGTCCTAAAAGTTCCATTTGAAGACAAGCATCTTCCGGATACATAGGCTTGATGCCGAACTTCTTAGTCTTTACAACTTTGATCTCATCATCAAGATCCTCATCATCTTCTTCAATGAAATCCGGATTGAAGCTACTGCCTTCTTGCTGTTTAGCTACTAATTTGGTCTTGTATTTGCGAAGCTGACGTTCGATAATCTCTTCTACTAAGTCGATGGATACATACATATCATCGCTTTCCTCTTCGGAACGAATAATGCCGCCTTTTACAGGAATGGTTACTTCAATCTTCTGACGGGTCTTTTGTACGCTTAAAGTTACATGTACTTCCGTGTCTGCTGTGAAGTATCTCTCTAACTTTCCTAACTTGCTTTCGACGGCTTCTTTGAGGCCGGGTGTAACATCAATATTTTTTCCAATTATGATAAATTTCATGATGTTCAACTCCTTTACTAGGTATTTCAGTTGATATAGTCTGATAATTTTTTGAGAATATATCAAAATTTCTGATAGGTCTAGTATAGCATGGATGGAAAATTTTGGATAGTTTTTACAGGGATTTTTCTTTTAAAATTTTGTGAACTTTAATCTGCCCTTAATCGTTCTTTAATCTTCCATAGTCTCCATCACATGGGTATATATCCAAGGGTAAATCGCAAGAATCCAAACAACTAAAATAAAATATTCTAAAAATTTTGCGATACAGGAAGCTCCCAGAATCCTAGATATACCGCCTTTTATTACAGCAACAAGAAGCAGTCCTATCACAACTTTTAACACCTGAATCCACAGGTGTTTGGCCTGGGTCGAAAAATGAAACTTGGTATTTTCTAAATACCAACCACAGGCAAATCCCAAACCGGCTCCCGCTGCCTTGCAGCAATCTTTGGCATATTCCCCTGCAATAATATTTTGCCCGTTAAGAAACAGGGCATAGGCTGCCACTGCACAGGACAGTACAATCAAGGTCAGGGCCATATATCTGCGGTATCTTGGGGCTTCTAGGATCTGGTCCTGGAAGTGCCAAATGACTCCTAAAGAAATAGCAGCCACCAAAAATCCTACACTTACATCTGCCGGTGTATGACACCCAAGATACATTCTTGAAAAGGCCACAAGAAAGGGCAGGAAAAAACACAAAGCCTTTATCCATTTCTTTGGTGCCTTTAGGGCAAGGGGGAAGTAAAGGCAAACTGCCGATTGGGTATGGCCGCTGGGGAAGGAATATCCGGTGGCACCGGATATTGCACTGTCCACAGCTTCAAAGTCAGGATCCAAGATCCAAGGTCTGGGAACCCGAAAAGCGATCTTTAAGCTTTGAACCAAGAGAGTTGATACAAAAAAGTTAAAACCCAAAAGGTAGGCAAAGCGCTTGTTGATACACCAGTAACAAATGCAGACAATAAATACAGCGATAGTTCCTTCACCTAAGTAGGTGACAAGCTGCATCAGCTGATTCATGATGGGTGTTCGAAGGCCTTCTAAGAACCATAAAAATGTCATTATTTTAAGTTGCTCCTTCTGCGCATCTTAGAATCAAGAATCTTCTTGCGGATTCTAAGAGATTTAGGGGTTACTTCCAAAAGTTCATCAGTATCAATAAAGTCTAAAGCTTCCTCGAGACTTAATACCTTAGGAGGAGTCAGTCTAAGAGCTTCGTCAGCTCCGGAAGAACGGGTATTGGTTAAATGCTTTGCCTTGCATACGTTAATCTCAATGTCGTCGGTTTTTGCATTCTGTCCCACAACCATACCGGAATAAACCTTTTCTCCGGCTCCGATAAATAAGGTACCTCTTTCCTGGGCAATAAAGAGGCCGTAGGTTACGGACTCACCGGTCTCGAAGGCAATCAAGGAACCCTGCTTGCGGTACTGGATATCTCCCTTGTAAGGCTCATATCCTTCAAAAGCAGTGTTGATAATACCATTACCCTTGGTGTCAGTTAAGAATTCTCCTCTGTATCCAATAAGACCACGAGATGGAATCTTAAACTCCAGACGGGTATAGCCGCCGTTGGAGGCTCCCATGTTCTGAAGCTCACCCTTTCTCTGGCTTAATTTGTCGATAACACTTCCGGTAAATTCATCCGGAACATCAATATAAGCAGTCTCAATAGGCTCTAAAAGTTTGCCATTTTCATCCTTGTGGTAGAGAACCTCTGCCTTGCTGACCGCAAATTCATAGCCTTCACGGCGCATATTCTCAATTAATACCGATAAATGCAGCTCTCCACGACCGGAAACCTTAAAGCTATCGTTGTTCTCAGTTTCCTCTACACGAAGGCTGACGTCAGTATTTAACTCTCTGAAAAGGCGGTCTCTGATATGGCGGGAGGTGACAAATTTACCTTCCTGCCCTGCCAGAGGACTATCATTTACCATAAACTGCATAGAGATGGTAGGCTCAGAGATCTTCTGGAAAGGAATGGCCTGAGGATTCTCCGGAGAGCAAATAGTATCACCGATGGAAAGATCGGAAATGCCGGAAATTGCAACGATAGATCCAATACTTGCCTTGTTAACATCTACCTTATTCAAACCGTCAAATTCATATAATTTGCTGATGCGGACCTTCTCCTTGCGGTCTGGGTCATGCTCGTTAACAACAATGGCATCCATGCCCACTTTAATGGTTCCGTTGTCAACCTTACCGATACCGATACGTCCCACATATTCATTATAATCAATGGTACTAATAAGAACCTGGGTATCTGCCTCCGGATCTCCTTCAGGAGCAGGAATATAATTGAGGATAGTCTCAAAGAGAGGCTTCATATCCTTTTCTTCATCGGACATATCTAAGATAGCCACTCCAGCCTTGGCAGAAGCAAAGACAAATGGGCAGTCTAACTGATCATCAGAAGCATTCAAATCTAGGAATAATTCCAAAACTTCATCGATAACCTCATCAGGTCTAGCTTCCGGGCGGTCGATTTTGTTGATACATACAATAACCGGAAGGTCAAGATCCAAGGCCTTTCTCAATACAAACTTGGTCTGTGGCATAGCCCCCTCAAAGGCATCTACCACCAAGACAACGCCGTTAACCATCTTAAGGACACGTTCAACCTCGCCGCCGAAGTCAGCATGACCAGGAGTATCGATAATGTTGATTTTTGTATCCTTATAATATACCGCAGTATTCTTAGAGAGAATGGTGATTCCACGTTCCCTCTCAATATCATTGGAGTCCATAACACGCTCAGCAACATCCTGGTTGTCACGGAATACACCACTCTGCTTTAAAAGTTCATCTACTAATGTGGTCTTGCCGTGGTCAACGTGGGCAATAATGGCAATGTTACGAATATCTTCTCGTTTGGTTTTCATATATCTTACACCTCGTTATATGTTTATAGTTTACATTTGGACACTAGTATCTTATTCTATCATATTTATCGAAATTTACAAGTGGAGAAGGTGACATTGACAGGGAACTTGAATAATGATACTATTTTTACAGTTACGTTTTTGAGAAACGTTTACCTATGATAACGGAGGAAACGAAAAGAGGGAGGTATATTATTATGGCTATTTTTACAGGAGCAGGAGTAGCAATCGTTACCCCATTTAATGAAGACGAGAGTATTAATTACGATAGATTGGATGAACTGATTGAGTTCCACATTGCCAACGGAACAGATTCTATCGTAATCTGCGGAACCACCGGTGAGTCTGCTACCATGACAGAGGAAGAGCATGCTGAGTGTGTGCGCTTTACCATCGAGAGAGTTAAGCGCAGAATTCCGGTTATTGCAGGAACAGGTTCTAATTGTACAAGAACTGCTATCGACCTTTCTAAGGATGCAGCAGAGCACGGAGCAGATGGACTTTTGCTGGTAACCCCTTATTACAATAAAGCAACCCAGGCTGGTTTAGTTAAGCATTTTAGTACTATTGCGGCTGAAGTAAAGGGCACACCTATTGTACTTTACAGCGTAGCAAGCCGTACAGGATGTAACATTGAGCCGGACACTGTAGCCACTTTAGTAAAGGATGTAGAGAATATTGTAGCCATCAAGGAAGCATCCGGAAATATTTCTCAGATCGCTAAGATTATGGACCGTACCGATGGAAAGATTGACCTTTATTCCGGAAATGATGACCAGATCGTTCCCCTCTTATCTTTAGGAGGAAAGGGTGTTATCTCTGTATTGTCCAATGTGGCACCAAGGGAGACTCATGACATCTGCCAGAAGTTCTTTGACGGAGATGTGAAAGGAAGCTGCGATCTTCAGTTGAAGGCCATTCCTTTGGTAGAGCAGCTCTTCTGTGAAGTGAACCCAATTCCAGTTAAGAAGGCAATGCAGCTTATGGGTATGGACTGCGGACCCCTTCGTATGCCAATGACAGAACTTACACCGGCTCATACAGAGACCCTGGCTCAGGCAATGAAAGATTTTGGAATTAAGCTTGCTTAAAATAGGGCTTAAGATTAGGCACTTATAAGAAGGATACCATTATACATAAATTGTACTGTGGTATCCTTTTTGTGTTAATCGCAGTAAGTAATCATAGTAATTAATCACAATGATCAAAGCAATTAATCACAGCAAATAATTAAAAGATATTTGCAAAGTATTAAAGTTTCGCAAATAGAGCGTTACATAAAAGTTACATAATAAGAATAATAGGAGGATTTTATAAATGGTTCGAGCAATTATGCATGGATGTAATGGTAGAATGGGACAGGTAGTTTCAGGCCTTGTAAAGGAAGATACCGGAATTGAATTTGTGGCAGGTATTGATTCTTATACAGAAAAAAAGAATGACTATCCGGTATTTGCCAAGATTTCTGACTGTAATGTGGAGGCAGACGTAATTATTGATTTCTCCAATGCAGCAGCAGTAGATGACCTTTTGGATTATTGCGTAGAAAAACAGGTGCCGGTGGTTCTTTGCTCCACAGGTCTTTCAGAAGAACAACTTCAGAAAGTGGAGGAGGCCTCTAAGAAGGTGGCAGTCTTAAAGTCTGCCAACATGTCTCTTGGAATCAACCTTTTATTAAAGCTTTTGCAGAATGCCACCAGGGTATTGGCTCCTGCAGGCTATGATATTGAACTGGTAGAAAGACACCACAATCAGAAATTAGATGCCCCAAGTGGAACGGCCATTGCTCTTGCTGATTCTATCAATGAATCTATGGACAAGACTTATGAGTATGTCTACGATAGAAGCCAGGTTCGTAAGAAAAGAGAGGCCAAGGAGATCGGGATCTCCGCAGTTCGCGGAGGAACCATTGTAGGAGAGCATGAGGTGATCTATGCCGGAACAGATGAGGTCATTGAGTTTAAGCATACTGCCTATTCCAGAACCGTATTCGGGAAAGGCGCTGTGGAGGCGGCTAAATTTTTGGCCGGAAAAGAAGCCGGAAGATATGACATGGCAGATGTGATCCAGTTCTAGGAGATAGAAAATGAGATTTCGACCTTGTATTGATATCCATAATGGAAAAGTAAAACAGATCGTGGGCGGAAGCCTGACAGATCAGGGAGACCAGGCAGTGGAAAACTTTGCTGCCAGCCAGAATGCAGACTACTTTGCCAATATGTACAAAAAGGATGGCCTAAAAGGTGGCCATGTGATTCTTTTAAACCCGCCCACCTCCCCTTACTATAAGGAAACTTTAGGGCAGGCCAAGCTGGCTTTGGAGGCCTACCCCGGGGGCTTGCAGATTGGGGGAGGAATTAATCCGGACAATGCAAAAGACTTTCTTACTATGGGGGCTAGCCATGTAATAGTGACTTCCTACGTATTTAAGGACGGGGAAGTAAAGTGGGACAGGCTTTTAAAATTAAAGGAAGCTGTAGGAAAAGACCACTTAGTTATTGACCTAAGCTGCAGAAAAAAAGAGGGAGCCTACTATATTGTAACAGACCGCTGGCAGAAATTTACCAAGTTAGAACTGACTCCTAAGGTCCTGGATGAAATCGCCTCCTACTGTGACGAGTTTTTGGTCCATGGTGTGGATGTAGAGGGGAAATCTTCCGGGGTGGAGGAAGATTTGGTTAAGCTTTTAAAAGATAAGTGTCCCATCCCTGTTACCTATGCAGGGGGCATTGGAAGCCTTGGGGATTTAGAAAACTTCAGAAAGCTGTCAGAGGAAAAACTTGATTTTACCATAGGCAGTGCCCTGGATATTTTTGGAGGCAGTATCCCCTATGCCGGCCTGGTAAGCGTTTAGAAGCTGTTAGCCTTCAGTCAAATTGGTTGAATTGCCTTATAGATAGTGTTAGAATGAGGCGTAAGTAGTGTGTGGAGCTGGTAAAATTATGGCTCCCCACATCATTAGATTAAATTAAGGAGTAATGAATCGAATGGGTTTATTTCAAAAAATATTTGGAACACATAGTGAGCATGAGCTGAAAAGAATCTATCCTATTGTAGATGCAATTGAAGCTTTAGACGCCCAGATGCAGGAACTTTCCGATGAAGAATTAAAGGGAAAGACCGCAGAGTTTAAGGAGAGACTGGCAGGAGGCGAGACTTTGGATAGTATCTTGCCGGAGGCCTTTGCCGTAGTTCGTGAGGCAGGAAGCCGTGTCCTTGGCATGAAGCACTACAGGGTCCAACTTATTGGTGGCCTTATCTTGCACCAGGGCCGTATTGCCGAGATGAGAACCGGTGAAGGTAAGACCTTGGTATCTACCTTGCCGGCCTACTTAAATGCCTTAACTGGAGAAGGCGTACATATTGTTACTGTCAATGACTATCTGGCCAAGCGTGATGCAGAGTGGATGGGAAGAGTCCATGAATTTTTAGGATTAACGGTTGGTGTTGTCCTAAATGAAATGGACAATGACGAGAGACGGGCAGCATATAATTGTGATATTACCTACGTAACCAACAATGAACTTGGATTTGATTATCTGAGAGACAATATGGTGGTTTATAAGGAACAGCTGGTACAGCGAGGTCTTAGCTATGCCATTATCGATGAGGTGGATTCTGTTTTGATCGATGAGGCCAGAACACCTCTGATCATTTCCGGTCAAAGCGGTAAATCTACCAAATTATATGAAGCATGCGATATATTAGCCCGCCAGTTAGAAAAAGGTGAAGCCAGTGGAGAGTTCTCTAAGATGAATGCCATTATGGGTGAAGATATTGAAGAGACCGGTGACTTTATTGTAAATGAAAAAGAGAAGAATATTAACCTGACTGAGGATGGTGTCAAGAAGGTAGAAAAATTCTTCCACATTGAGAACCTGGCAGATGCTGAAAACCTAGAGATTCAGCACAATATTATCTTAGCCTTACGTGCCCATAATCTTATGTTCAGAGATCAGGATTATGTTGTGAAAGATGATCAGGTATTAATTGTAGATGAATTTACCGGACGTATCATGCCGGGACGCCGTTATTCAGATGGTTTGCACCAAGCAATTGAGGCCAAGGAACATGTAAAGGTGAAAAGAGAAAGTAAGACCTTAGCAACCATTACCTTCCAGAACTTATTTAATAAATATCAGAAAAAGTCAGGTATGACAGGTACTGCTCTTACAGAGGAAAAAGAGTTCCGTGAGATTTATGGTATGGATGTTGTAGAGATTCCTACCAACAAACCGGTACAGAGAATCGATCTGGATGACGCAGTATATAAGACCAAGGAAGAGAAATTCCATGCAGTATGCGATGAGATCATTAAGGCCCATGAAAAACACCAGCCTGTCCTGGTAGGTACTATTACTATTGAGACTTCCGAACTCTTAAGTGGTATGTTAAAAAGACGGGGAGTTCCCCACAATGTCTTAAATGCCAAATTCCATGAGCAGGAGGCTGAGATTGTTGCCCAGGCCGGTGTTCATGATGCCGTAACCATCGCCACCAACATGGCTGGTCGTGGTACAGATATTAAGCTAGATGAAGAGTCTCGTCAGGTAGGTGGTCTTAAGATCATCGGTACCGAGAGACATGAGTCTAGACGTATCGACAATCAGCTTAGAGGACGGTCCGGTAGACAGGGAGACCCGGGAGAATCCAGATTCTATATTTCCCTGGAAGATGACCTTATGCGTCTCTTTGGTTCTGAGCGTCTCATGGATGTCTTTACCAAGCTTGGGGTAGAAAAAGGAGAGCAGATCGAGCACAAGATGCTTTCTAATGCTATTGAAAAAGCTCAGGAGAAAATTGAGAGTAACAACTTTGGTATTCGTAAGAATCTCTTGGAATACGACCAGGTTATGAATGAGCAGAGAGAGATCATTTATGAAGAAAGACGTCAGGTTCTGGACGGAGAGAACATGAGAGATTCTATCTTCCATATGATGAATGATTATATCGAGAATCTGGTAGATGCTGTCATTAGTCCGGACCAGGATAATGACGAGTGGGATCTTAAGGAGTTAAATGTTTCCCTTCACAGTACCATTCCTATGGAGACTGTCACTGAAGAGGATGTTAAAAAGCTAAATGCGAAAGAATTAAAGCATCTTTTGAAGGAACGGGCCGCAAAGCATTATGAGGCAAAAGAAGCAGAATTCCCGGAAGCAGATCAGATTCGAGAGATAGAGCGTGTAGTACTTCTTAAGGTTATTGATGCTAAATGGATGGACCATATTGATGATATGGATCAGCTTCGTCAGGGTATCGGCCTTCAGGCTTATGGACAGAGAGATCCTAAGGTTGAATACAAGATGATTGGCTATGATATGTTCGACCAGATGACCAAGAATATTACCGAGGAGACCATCAGAACCCTCTTCCACATTCGGGTAGAACAGAAGGTGGAGAGAGAACAGGTAGCTGAAGTTACCGGAACCAACAAGGACGAAAGTGCTGTGAAAGCACCTAAGAAGCGAGTGGAGAAAAAAGTTTATCCAAATGATCCCTGCCCTTGTGGAAGCGGCAAGAAGTACAAACAGTGTTGCGGCCGTAAGTAGATTGGAAAATATAAAAAGACAGTAGGGTCAAAATTATTTTGACCCTACTCTTGTAAAAAGAAATAAAAAGATATAAGCATAATAAAGTGATTATAATATAGAAATATAATTATAAAAATTATTATAATAAAGAAATGGGGTGACGGCATTGGTAGAACTAGACCAGTTCAAAAGTCTTATGCTTGCATATGAAGAACCTCTTGCTGAATTGAGGGATTCACTTTGACACTGCAAATAAAGCCCAGAGAGTAGAAGAGCTAGAGCGAAAGATGGAGGAGCCTGGCTTTTGGGACAATCCGGAGGAAGCACAAAAACTTACAAAAGAATTAAAGGATTTAAAAGATACTTTAGATACCATGAATGGCTTAGACCAGTCTTGCCAGGATATCTTAACCTTAATCGAAATGGGATATGAGGAAGAGGATCCGGATATGGTAGAAGAGATTGAAGAGGAAATAAAATCTTTTGAAGAAACCTTCGAAGGAATCCGCATCCAAACCCTTCTGTCGGGAGAGTATGATAGCTGCCATGCTATTCTCACCCTCCACGCAGGGGCAGGAGGAACCGAGTCCTGTGACTGGGCCAACATGCTCTACCGAATGTACAGTCGTTGGGCTCAGAATAAGGGATTTTCTTTAGAAGTATTGGATTATCTGGAAGGAGATGTGGCAGGAATTAAGGCCGTAACCTTTGAGGTTCACGGGGACAATGCCTATGGATACCTGAAATCCGAAAAAGGTGTTCACCGCTTGGTGCGAATTTCCCCCTACAATGCAGCGGGAAAGCGGCAGACATCCTTTGTTTCCTGTGATGTTATGCCTGAGATTGATAAGGATATCGATATTGAGATTGCAGATGATGACATTCGAATCGATACCTACAGGTCCAGCGGGGCAGGAGGACAGCACATTAACAAGACTTCCTCCGCCATCCGTATTACCCACCTTCCTACAGGAATTGTGGTCCAGTGTCAGAATGAAAGATCTCAGCACCACAACAAGGACAAGGCCATGCAGATGTTAAAGTCCAAGCTGCAGCTTCTAAAGGAGCAGGAGCAGGCAGACAAGGTATCGGACATTCGGGGGGAAGTAAAGGAGATCGGATTTGGTAATCAGATCAGATCCTATGTTATGCAGCCCTATACCATGGTGAAAGACCACCGGACAAATGTGGAAAATAGTAATGTGCAGGCAGTTATGGATGGGGATATTGATCGTTTTATCAATGCTTATCTGAAAATGATTGCCAATGATTAGAGGAGGAACCTATGATAAATATAGCAGTATTGGGATATGGCACCGTTGGTTCGGGAGTTGTAGAGGTAATCAACACCAACGGCAAGCAGATCAACCAGAGAATCGGGGATGACTTAAATGTAAAATATGTCCTGGACCTTAGGGATTTTCCGGAAGACCCGGTGCAAGAAAAAATCGTCCATGATTTTGATACCATCCTTAAGGACCCGGATGTTCAGATCGTGGTAGAAGTTATGGGAGGCATTGAGCCGGCCTACACTTTTGTAAAGAGCAGCTTGGAGGCAGGAAAAAGTGTGGCAACCTCCAACAAGGCCTTGGTGGCAAAGCATGGGGCTGAGCTTCTTTCTATTGCCAAGGAGAAAGATATTAATTTCTTGTTTGAGGCCAGTGTTGGAGGCGGAATTCCAATTATTAGACCCCTAAACACATCTCTGACAGCTGATGAAATAGAAGTTATAACCGGAATCCTAAATGGTACTACTAATTATATGCTGACAAAGATGTTTTATGAGGGAGCAGATTACGATACTGTTTTAAAGGAAGCCCAGGACAAGGGTTATGCAGAGCGTAATCCGGAAGCGGATGTTGAAGGCTATGATGCCTGCAGAAAAATTGCTATTCTATCTTCATTGATCTCCGGCCAGCAGGTAGACTTTGAGGATATCTACTGCCAAGGAATTACAGAAATCACCGTGGAAGATATGAAATATGCCAAGGCTCTCGGCATGACCATTAAGCTCTTGGCTTCTATGAGACGCTACGCAGGAAACCGAATCCATGCTATTGTAGCTCCTTGTATGCTTTCGCCGGACCATCCTCTTTATAATGTAAATGATGTCTTTAATGCCATTTTTGTCCATGGCAATGTCTTAGGAGATGCCATGTTCTACGGAAGTGGAGCGGGAAAACTTCCCACAGCCAGCGCAGTGGTAGCCGACGTAGTAGATGCGGCAAGACATTTGCATACCAATGTAATGACTATATGGGATAGCAAGAAATTGCAATTAGAGGATAAGGCAGACGCCAAGAGACGCTTCTTTGTGCGGATGAAGGGAGATTCGGAGGAAATGCTAGCAGACCTTCAGGAGTCCTTTGGTAATCTTCAAGTAGTACATGCCTATGGCTTAGAAGATGAGTTTGGATTCGTGACAGAAGTTATGATGGAAGGGGACTACCAGACTCGCGCAAAAATCTATGAAGACAAGATCCTTCATATGATCAGAATTGAAGATTAGAAAAACCTGTTTAAATGGCCAAAAGAAAACTGAAAAAAAGCTCAGGATGGAAACTTTCCGCCTGGGCTTTTTTTAATAAATCTATAATTGACTAAGATAACTGTTGTGATATCTGCCGGAAAAAGTAACATCTTCACCAAACCAGGCAGGGGGAATAAAAGCATTGGCTGCTTCCTCCGTGGGAAATTCTACTTCTGCTAATTTAAGGGGAGCTAAATTTCCCTCGAAAATATCAAGCTCAATGGTGAGTCCCTCAGGAAGAGGGAGCAAATAACGTTTCTTTATAATAAGGGTGCCGTCAATTTTTTCTGATAAATGTTCATAAGATGCTTGATCCAGTGGGAGATTGTATTCTTCTCGGCTCATAAGGCCTGAGGACTTATAAGTTAATTCATACTTATCATTGTTTCTGCGAATACGCACCACGGGATCTATGTTTATATATCCCTGTTCAATGTGGCGGCAGGGATAATCTTCCAAATTTTCTGGCAGGGTATCGATTAAATATTTTCTTTCTATTTCCATAGGGAACCTCCTTGAAGTGATGATTGGCAAACAAGATAATTATAGAAGCATTTTTTTAGATTTGCCAGAGGATTGTAGAAAACTACGGTAATCATGATTTTTGTAAACCCATAGCTGAACTGTTACAAAAATATGCAATTGCAGGCCTATAGATGAGATAGTATAATAGACATGACCAAGTGAGCAAAATGAAAAAACTGCCCTAGCAGGGATTTTGCTAATATGGGATGAATGGTTGAATATAAAATAAGAGATAGACAGGATAGAAGAATACAAGGAGGTTTCTTATGAAGAAAGTAACAGTTTTGCTGGCAGAAGGATTTGAGGAAGTAGAAGCTTTAACAGCGGTAGATTTGCTTAGAAGAGCCATGGTATATGTAGATACGGTATCTATTGGAGATGACTATATGGTTCGGGGTGCCCATGGAATCAATGTACAGACAGAGGATCTTTTTGATGAAGTGGATTTTGTAGAGTCTGATATGATCGTGCTTCCGGGAGGGATGCCTGGAACCACCAATTTAGATGCCCACGAGGGAGTGCGCCGGGTAGTGAGAGACTTCTATGAGGAAGGGAAATATGTGGCGGCCATTTGCGCAGCACCTACCGTATTTGGACATATGGGAATTCTAAAAGGAAAACATGCAACCTGTTATCCTGGCATGGAAGATGCGCTTGAGGGAGCAATCCTTTCCGGCAATCCCGTGGTGACAGATAAAAATATTATTACAAGCAGAGGCATGGGAACTGCTATTGATTTTGGATTAAAGCTTGTGGAAGTTTTAGTTGGAGCGGACAAAGCCAATGAAATTGGAAAGTCTATTGTACATAAAAGAGCATAATAAAGTACAATAAACCATAAAAAGCCTGAAAAACTGGGGGATAGAAGCGAAAAACAAGGCTAGCCATTTGAGAAGTTTTGTGCTATACTTCCATGGTGAATGTATTTTAGACTAGTACGCCTATCTTCTACTACCGAAGGCCGGGCGTAGAAAATAGGAGGATATTTATAATGAGCTTACAGGTAGAAAATTTAGAGCATAACATGGCAAAACTTACAATTGAAGTAGCAGCTGAAGAGGTGGAGAAGGCACTTCAGAATGCATATATGAAGCAGAAGAAGCAGATCTCTTTACCTGGATTCCGTAAGGGTAAGGTGCCAAGACAGATGGTTGAGAAGATGTATGGACCATCGGTTTTCTACAATGATGCAGTAGATGCTTTGCTTCCGGAGGCATATGGTAAGGCCTACGATGAGTGCGAACTTGAAATCGCTTCAAGACCGGCTATCGAGATCGTCCAGATCGAGAAGGGTAAGCCTTTTATCTTTACAGCAGAAGTAGCAGTTAAGCCGGAAGTAACTCTTGGCCAGTACAAGGGCTTAGAGGTTGAGAAGGTTTCTACAAGAGTAACCCAGAAAGAAGTAGATGCTAAGATCCAGGAAGAGGCAGAGAAGAATGCCAGAACTATCTCTGTAGAGCGTCCGGTAGAAGACGGAGACCAGGTAGTTCTTGATTTTGAAGGATTTGTAGATGGCGTAGCTTTCGAAGGCGGCAAGGGAGAGAACTACCCATTAACCATCGGTTCTCACTCCTTTATTCCAGGATTTGAGGAAGCCTTAGTTGGTGCTGAGCTTGAGAAAGAAGTAGATGTAAATGTTACCTTCCCAGAGGATTATCAGGCAGAGGAATTAAAGGGTAAGCCGGCTGTATTTAAGTGCACCATCCATGAGATCAAGGCAAAAGAGCTTCCGGAAATCGATGATGAGTTTGCAGCAGAGGTTTCTATGTTTGAAACCTTAGAAGAGTATAAGGCTGATGTGAAGGCTCAGATCAAAGAAGAGAAGGCAAAAGAAGGAAAGGCTAAGCAGGAAGATGCAGTTGTTAAACAGGCTGTAGAGAATGCAGAGTTCGATATTCCGGATGCTATGGTTACTGACCAGGTGGAGAACAACTACAATAACTTCTTACAGCAGATTCAGCAGAATGGTTTAAGCGTAGACCAGTACTTCCAGTTTACAGGATCTTCAGAGAAGATTTTAAAGACCCAGATGAGACCGGATGCTGAGGCTCGTATCGAGAACCGTCTTGTTTTGGAGGCTATTGTTAAGGCTGAGAATATCGAAGTTAGCGAAGATAAGTTAGACGAAGAGATTCAGAAGATGGCTGAGATGTACGGCATGGAAGCTGAAAAGGTTAAAGAACTTCTTGGAGAGGCTGAGAAGGAGCAGATGAAGAAGGATCTTGCTCTTCAGGCAGCAGTTGACTTCCTTGTGGAGAATGCTGTTGAGAAGTAAATCCTATTCTGAACTTAAGATAGGTAAGTATAAAGGAGGTCATGGAGCATGAGTTTAGTACCTTACGTCATTGAACAGACAAGCCGTGGAGAACGCTCCTACGACATTTTTTCAAGGTTATTAAAAGATAGAATTATTTTTCTTGGAGAGGAAGTAACAGAGTCCGCAGCCAGCGTCATCACTGCCCAGCTTCTTTTCCTGGAAGCAGAAGATCCGGAGAAGGACATTCATATTTATATCAACAGTCCCGGTGGATCTGTAACTGCAGGTATGGCAATCTACGATACAATGCAATATATCAAGTGCGATATTGAGACCATCTGTATAGGCATGGCAGCAAGTATGGGGGCCTTCCTTCTTTCCGGAGGTACTAAGGGCAAGAGACTTGCTCTTCCGAATGCTGAGATTATGATTCATCAGCCCTTGGGTGGCGCTCAGGGTCAGGCTACAGAGATTCAGATTGCAGCTGAGCATATTTTGAGAACCAAGGAGAAATTAAACCGTATTTTGGCAGCAAATACAGGAAAACCTTATGAGACTGTTTGCGCAGATACAGAGCGTGACAATTGGTTGACTGCAGAGGAAGCCAAGGCATATGGGTTGATTGATGAGGTTATCACCAGTCGTTAGTAGAGTACCATAGGAGTAATAGTTATGATAGGAAAGAACGATGACCAGGTAAGGTGTTCGTTTTGTAATAAAACACAGAACCAGGTTCGCAAGCTTATTGCAGGACCCGGCAGCACCTACATTTGTGATGAGTGTGTAGAGGTTTGTGCTGAGATTATTGAGGAAGAATTCGCATTTGAGTCCGGAGATTATGAGGGCAATCCTTTTGCAGATATTAATCTATTAAAACCAGAGGAGATTAAGGCTTTCTTAGATGATTATGTAATTGGTCAGGACGAAGCAAAGAAGGTTTTGTCTGTAGCGGTATATAACCACTATAAGAGAATTATGGCCAGTCATAATCTGGATGTGGAGCTTGGCAAGAGCAATATTCTTATGCTGGGTCCTACAGGATGCGGTAAGACCCTTCTTGCTCAATCTCTTGCAAGGGTCCTTAATGTTCCCTTTGCTATTGCAGACGCCACAGCTCTTACAGAGGCCGGATATGTAGGCGAGGATGTGGAGAACATTCTGCTGAAGATCATCCAGGCAGCAGATGGAGATATTGAGAAGGCGGAATATGGAATTATCTATATTGATGAGATTGATAAAATTACCCGTAAGTCTGAGAATCCTTCCATTACCAGAGACGTATCCGGAGAAGGTGTACAGCAGGCCCTTCTTAAGATTATTGAGGGAACCATTGCCAGCGTACCGCCTCAGGGAGGAAGAAAACATCCCCACCAGGAACTAATTCAGATCGATACCACCAATATTTTATTTATCTGTGGCGGAGCCTTTGAGGGAATCGACAAGATCATCGAGAAGCGTATTGATCAAAAGTCCATTGGATTTAATGTTGAAATTGCAAATAGTCACGAGAATGATGTAGACCGTCTCCTACAGCAGGTAAGCCCTCAGGATCTTGTAAAGTTTGGGCTGATCCCTGAACTAGTTGGCCGTGTGCCTGTAACTGTTGCTTTAGAGCAATTAGATGAGGATTCTCTGATTCAGATTTTGACAGAGCCTAAGAATGCTATTGTAAAACAGTATCAGAAGATGCTGGAATTAGACGGCGTTCAATTAAAATTCGACAAAGAGGCTTTGCAGGAGATCGCATCAATTTCTATAAAGAGAAAGACCGGTGCCAGAGGACTTAGGGCTATTATGGAGAATACCATGATGGACATTATGTATCATGCGCCGTCAGATGAGACTTTAAAGTCCTGCAGGATTACTGCAGACGTAGTAAATGGTACAGCAGAACCCATCTGTGAACATCAGGCAGTAGAGTCTGAGAGTGCATAAAAAACCTTGGGTTTAGAATATGGGTTTAGAATAAGAATAAATGAGAACTGGATGCGTTGGAGATTTTTCAAGGCATCCATTTTTTAAAAGACAAGAATTTCTCAGGAGAAAAGGAATTTATGTACGAAGAAAGTAAAAGCTTGCCAATGGTTGCTCTCCGGGATTTGACAATTTTGCCGGAGATGGTAAAACTTTTTGATATTAGCAGGGACAAATCATTAAAAGCTGTGGAAGTAGCCATGGAGGGAGACCAGAAAATATTTTTGGCTACCCAAATTGATGGAGATATATTGGAGCCGGGAGCGGAGGATGTAGAGGCTATTGGATGTATAGCTTCCATTAAGCAGCTCCTTCGAATGCCTAAACAGATGGTTAGGATCATGGTCTATGGGGAAAGCAGGGCAGCTATGACTTCCATGGAAGACTCCGATGGCTATCTGAAGGCCCGGGTAATTGACATGCCGGATATTATGGATGGACTGGAGGATGAGGCGACCACCGAGGCCTTTGCCAGAAGTCTAAAGCAGATGTTTAGGGATTATTTGTCCAGAAATCCAAAGCTTAGCAGGGAGATGAATGGGCGAATCGATAAGATTACAGATTTTCGAACCTTGGTAGATGTAATTGCAGCTAATTGTCCTTTCAATTCCGGTGATGCCCAGGAACTTTTAGAGGAATCTAATCTAGAAAAGCGTTATAAATTGCTGATGGACAAGCTGATCAGTGAAATCCAGGTTCTCACCATCCGGGAGGAAATCCAGAGGAAGGTTAAGGAAAGGGTAGACAAGAACCAGCGAGACTATATTTTAAGGGAAGAGCTTCGCCTGATCCGAGAGGAATTAGGAGATGACAGTATTCTGTCAGATGCAGATGAATATGAGGAGAGGCTTAAGAAGCTGGAAGCTGGGGATCCTATTAAGGAGAAGATTGCAAAAGAAATTAAGCGTTTTAAAAATACCATTGGAAATGCGGCAGAAAATGGTGTCAGCAGAGCTTATATTGAGACCATGATTGAGATGCCCTGGGATAAAACCAGTCAGGATAATAGGGATCTTGCCTATGCCAAGAAGGTTCTTGAGGACAACCATTATGGTATGGAGAAGGTAAAAGATAGGGTCTTGGAATTTTTGGCAGTCCGGACTCTTACTAAGAAGGGGGATGCTCCCATTCTCTGTCTGGTGGGACCTCCGGGAACAGGAAAAACCTCCATTGCAAAGTCCCTAGCCAAGGCTCTTGATCGCAAGTATGTAAGAATTTCCCTTGGGGGAGTGCGGGATGAGGCAGAGATCAGAGGACACAGGAAGACCTATGTAGGAGCTATGCCAGGACGAATTGCCAATGGACTTCGCCATGCAGGGGTAAAAAATCCACTGATGTTGTTGGATGAGATTGACAAGGTAAGCAATGACTATAAGGGAGATACCTTTTCCGCCCTTCTAGAGGTTTTAGACAGTGAGCAGAATCACAAATTCAGAGACCATTATCTGGAAGTGCCTTTGGACCTTTCGGAAGTTCTTTTTGTAACTACTGCCAATACCCTTCAGACTATTCCAAAGCCTCTGCTAGACCGTATGGAGGTTATAGAAGTTAGCAGTTATACGGAAAATGAGAAAATTCATATTGCAAGGGAGCATCTGATCCCAAAACAGATTGAGAGAAATGGTTTGACCAGTGACCAGTTAAGCATCAGCAAACAAGCAATCTGGAAAATGGCCCATAATTATACCAGAGAGGCCGGTGTCAGACAGCTAGAGCGAAAGATCGGAGATATTTGCAGAAAATCCGCCAGGGAGATTTTGGAAAAGAACAAAACTTCTATCCATGTAACAGAGCGGAATATAGCAAGCTATCTTGGAAAAGAAATCTATTCTTTCCAGATGGCAAATAAGGAGCCGGAGATTGGAATTGTAAGGGGCCTTGCCTGGACCAGCGTAGGAGGGGATACCCTCCAGATCGAAGTAAATGTTATGCCGGGAAAGGGAGAGATTCGGCTTACAGGGCAGCTTGGGGATGTAATGAAGGAATCTGCCATGGCAGGTATCACTTATATCAGGTCTCTGGACCTAAAAGAAGTTCCTGTAGATTTCTTTGGAAAGAATGATATCCATATCCATATTCCGGAGGGGGCCGTTCCCAAAGATGGACCATCTGCAGGAATTACCATGGCAACCGCTATGTACTCAGCATTTACCGGAAAAAAAGTAAGGGCAGACCTGGCTATGACAGGAGAGATCACCCTAAGAGGAAGGGTTCTTCCCATCGGTGGCTTGAAAGAAAAACTTTTGGCGGCAAAACATGCAGAGATTAAAACGGTATTGATTCCCAAAGAAAATAAAAGAGATATTGAGGAACTTTCTTCTGAGATTACAAAAGGGCTGGAGATTATACCGGTATCTCGCATGGAGGAAGTCTTAAGGATTGCTCTGGTGGAAGGAGAAGAAGCATGATCATACGAAATATTCAACTGGAAACCGTCTGCGGAATAACTAGCACCTTGCCGGATAATTCCTTGCCGGAGATTGCATTTGCAGGCAAATCAAATGTAGGCAAGTCATCTCTTATCAATGCCTTAATGAACCGGAAGGCTTTTGCCAGAATCTCAGCAACTCCCGGGAAGACTCAGACCATTAATTTTTATAATATCAACGAGGAATTGTATTTGGTGGATCTTCCGGGATATGGCTATGCTAAGGTATCGGACCAGGAGAAGGCCCGCTGGGGCAAGATGATCGAAAGATACCTGCATCAGTCCAAGCAGTTAAAGGCTGTATTTCTTCTTATCGATATCCGCCATGACCCTTCGGCAAACGATAAACAAATGTACCGGTGGATTGTAGACCAGGGATATGAGCCGGTGATCATTGCTACAAAATTAGACAAAATAAAAAGAAGTCAGCTGCAAAAGCAGCTAAAAGCCATAAAAGTAGGCTTGGACCTGCTTCCGGGAACCACCTTAATTCCATTTTCAGCTACAACCAAGCAGGGACGGGATAGTATTTGGGACTATGTTGACCGAGAGGTCTTGGGAGTGGATGTAGATCCGGAGGATGCATAGAATAGATCCCTTGTTCACAACCAGGACTTGTTTGATGTCTTATTTCTAATAAAAAAGGGGCTGTCACTTAAGGTGACAGCCATCTATTATTTCGTTGTTCTTATCTCGTTAATAAGTGCCTAGATGACAGAAACTTCTTCCTCGCATTCATTTGCAATTACTTCCCTTCGCTCATATTTTTTAATGCTTCATAGGCTTCGTCGATAGATTCATCTTTGTTTGCCATTTTTTTTAAAATCCTCCTCACATGTCCAACCGAAGAAACGCATCCATTTTATGAGTTCTGTTTCGTTTTGTTGCTCAGGAGGTAGTTTTGAAAGTTCAAGAACATGTATTTCTATTAAATCCGAATATTCTTCTCCGGATTCATATTTAATAATGCTGCTATTAGCCCTTTTCGCACTTTTTCATCCTGCATTAATTCTTTAAAACAGAAATCCACGGTGGGTAACATTATAAAATTGTCTTTTTTTGATTTCTTATCTACGCTGCTTCTACTCATAGAATTCTCCTCTCTTTTGCGACAGAATAACTGCAAAAAAGATACAAGAGTCCTCGTATAGACATAGTTTATCACATGAATTTCTCCAGTGAAAGCTCTCGTGTATATTTTAATTAACAGTCTCTGTCTCGTTGATTTTATCGGATTATTTGCACGAATTATTGTGCTGTTGAAATGCAATACCGATTTGATTAATAGATTTTTGACAGATGAAAGAATAATATCTGAGGGGATTCAGAATAGCATACGCTGCATTATTGCAAGAAAAATAGCTGATATTAATTGATACATTGATATAATATTTCGTCATAACAGAATAGCTTATGTGCATTAGATTAATTGGGAATGTCTTTGCTATAGTGAGCTTATAAGATAATTGGAGGTATTGTATGGAGGAAAAAGTATTGATAGAGAGACTCAGAAAATATTCCACACCGGAATTGTGTGACGGCATGAAGGAAGCCAGAGTTATGGATTACGGTATTAAACCAATGGTGACCACACAAAAGATTGTTGGAAGGGCCTGTACAATTAAGCTGCCTAAGGGTGTCAGTGGTTTTATCCCGGAGGTGCTTGAGGATGTTAAACCCAGAGAGATTCTTGTGATTGCTGGCGGTGGGGAGTGTAACCATTCCTACTGGGGAGATCACAGAAGCATTTGCGCCAAAAGACAGCAGGTGGAAGGAGTTATTATTGATGGAGCTTTTCGAGATCTTGAAGGATGCAGAAAGGCTGGACTTCCTATTTATGCCAGAGCAGTCATTCCAAGAAGCTGTAAGAAAGATAGCCTTGGAGAAAAAAATGTTCCGGTATGGTGCGGAGGAATTCTTGTAAATCCGGGAGATTATATTGTAGGAGATGAGAATGGTATTTGCGTGATCAGACCGGAGGAGGTGGAAGAGGTCTTCGAAAAATCCGATCGGAAGATTTTAGCACAAAAAAAGACTATTGAGTATATGGAAGAAACAGGAATTTTAATGCCCAGGGTAGACTATTCTCTTCTGGAATAACACCATTCATTTCTTACATTTTACTTTCCTTTAGGGTTACCTTTACAATAAAGATAAAGAAATAAGGCGAAACAATGAGAAGGAAAAAGGAGACGTGAAATGGGAAAATCACTTACAAGAAAAATCATTGAATCCCACTATGTAAAAGGCAGTATGGTGCCGGGAGAAGAAGTTTTCATCAAGGTAGATCAGACTTTGACACATGACATTAACGCAGTTATGACCTACCTGGCTTTCGAGGCTATTGGCCTTGATAGGATTCGTACAGAATGCAGTGTAAGTTATTTGGATCATAATCTTTTATATGTAAATAATATGACACCGGATGATCATATTTATTTACAGTCAGCAGCAAAACGTTTTGGAGTTCACGTATCAAGACCGGGAAATGGAATCTGCCATACCGTGCATGTTTCAAGATTCGGGGCTCCAGGTAAGATCAGCATGGGTGGAGACAGTCATACTCCTCACGGTGGATCCATCGGTATGCTTTGTATCGGTGTAGGTGGTATGGACGTTGCCACAGCCATGACCGGCGTTCCTATGAGACTGAAAATGCCAAGAGTGGTAAAGGTAAATTTAACAGGAAAATTAAAAGCAGGATGCAACACCAAGGAAATTATTCTGGAAATGCTCAGAAGAGTTACCATCAAGGGTGGCCTTGGAAATGTGTATGAGTACGTAGGACCCGGAGTAGAAGACTTAGAAGTGCCGGCCAGAGCAACTATTTCCAACATGGGTGCAGAGCTTGGAGCAACCAGCTCTATTTTCCCGGCAGACAAGCAGGTGCGTAAGTTCTTGAAGGCTCAGGGAAGAGAAGCTGACTATGTAGAGCTTCTTCCTGATGCAGATGCTGAGTATGACGAGGAGATTGAGATTAACTTAAGTGATCTTGAGCCCCTGATTTCCTGTCCGCATCAGCCGGATAATGTAATGCCCCTTAAGGATGCTAAGAAGAAACCGGTTCAGCAGGTATTTATCGGAAGCTGTACCAATGCAAGTTATGCAGATATTGCCAAGGCAGCAACTGTATTTAAGGGCCATCATGTAAATGAAAATGTTAGCTGTACCTGTGCGGTAGCTTCTAAGCAGACCTACAGAGAGCTCCTTCGGGATGGCTATATTGACATTCTTTTAGAGGCTGGGGTTCGTATGCTAGAGGTTGCCTGTGGCCCTTGCTGTGCTATTGGACAGACACCGGCTACTAAGGGTGTGGCAGTTCGTACTTCCAACCGTAACTTTAAGGGTAGAGCAGGTAACCCAACAGCAGAAATTTACCTGGTAAGCCCGGAAAGTGCAGCGGCTACCGCTATTGTAGGTACTTTTGCATCTGCTGAAGAAGTAATGGGACCAGAGCTTAAAAAACTTGCTGAGATTCACGAGCCGGACCAGTATATTGTAGATGATTCTATGATTATTGATCCATTGCCGGAAGAAGAGGCTAAGAAGGTAGAGATCGTTAAGGGACCAAACATTAAGTTCCTTCCTATTCCGGAGGCTCCTGTACAGGATCTTTGCGTGCCGGTAAGTTTAAAGACCTTGGATAATGTATCAACAGATGATATCACACCGGCCAGTGCAGAATTCTCTAGTATGCGATCTAATATTCCTTTGATGTCACAGTACTGCTATCATCGCTATGCCCCGGATTTTGCTGCAAGAGCCAAGGAGCTGGGAAAGAGCATTATTGTAGGTGGAGAAAACTACGGACAGGGGTCATCTAGAGAGCATGCAGCCATTAACCCTATGTATCTTGGAGTAAAAGCCGTTATTGCTAAGAGCATTGCAAGAATTCACAAAGGAAATCTGGTAAACCACGGTATTATTCCAATGTTGTTTGCAGATCCTGCAGATTATGACCGTATCGATCAGGGGGATGACCTGGCCTTTGAAAATCTTTTAGACCAGATTCCTACAAGAAAGGTCCAGGTAACTGACAAAACCAAGGGATTTAGCTTTGAGGTGAAATTAGATTTAACAGATAATGAAATTGATGTTGTGTTAAGTGGTGGACAGTTGTCTTACTTGAAGAAACAGTTGGCAGAGCAGGAGGTTTAAGCATGGACGACAGAAAATTAGAAATCTATCAGGCAAAAGAAGCTTTTGGAAAATTAATCGAGGAAGAATTTGTAAGAATCGATAAAATGAAACGTGCCCAGAAGGCTATTGACTTTAAAAATGAAGAGAAGATTGTGATCGGTATCCTTCCGGGAGACGGTATTGGACCTATCATTATGGAGCAGGCTCTTCGGGTTTTAAATGAACTGGCAGCAGAAGAAATCGCAGCCGGAAAAATCGAGGTTCGTCACATTGATGGTCTCACCATTGAAAACCGTGTGGCTAAAAATGAAAGCCTTCCGGAGGATGTATTTAAAGAAATCGAGAAATGCCCGATTCTTATTAAGGGACCTATGACTACACCTAGAGCAGGAGATGGACTTCCAAATCTTGTAAGTGTAAACAGCCTTTTAAGAAGACGTTTGGAGCTTTTTGCAGCTGTTCGTCCTATTAAGATGCCGGACAAGGGAATTGACTGGACCTTCTTTAGAGAGAATATTGAGGGTGAGTACATCTGGGGAAACAAGGGAATTCAGGTAAATGATGACCTGGCTGTAGACTTTAAGGTACAGACAAAAGCCGGAAGCGAGAGAATCGCAAGAGCTGCCTTCGAATTTGCAAAGAACAATGGAAAGAAAAATGTAACAGTAGTTACTAAGTCTAACATTGTAAAGCTTGCAGACGGAAACTTTGTACAGATGGTGCACAAGGTAGGGGAAGAGTATCCGGGTATTGAAGTCCAGGAGCGTTTAGTAGATGCTATGTGTGCTAAGATGATGGATCCTCAGTTTAATGAAGGAATCGAGGTTGTAGTTCTTCCAAATCTTTATGGTGATATCGTAACAGATGCAGCCGCAGAGCAGCAGGGAGGACTTGGAACTGCTTGTTCATCAAACATTGGAAATCGCTATGCTCTTTTTGAGGCTATTCATGGTACTGCTCCTTATCTTATGTCCCATGGAAGAGGCCAGTATGCAGATCCAAGCAGTTTGATCCGGGCAGTAGGTCAGATGTTTGCCCACATCGGTTATGCCGAGAAAAACGAGCTTCTTGAGAAGGCTCTTCGTATTTGTGGAGAGACAGAAAGAGAGCTTGTAGTAACCACAGACACTGACGGTGCCAGCGCAGAAGAATATACAGATTATATTTTAAGAACCATCAAAGTATTAAAAACTATGGAGAAATTAAAATAATCATCAACCACTAATGTTTCGCCACACCCTTTTGGGTGTGGCGAAAAAAATATAAGTCTTTCATGCAGCTTTTGGGGAGGGGAGAAAAGTTCCGCCCCCTCTTGGTGTTGTGATTTTTCCTGTCATTTGTTAAAATATAGCAAGCGATAGAGATTTAGAAATCATGGGGGATATTTGCATGAAAGATTCGGATTGGGAAATTATATATGAGCTGCATAAGAATCCAAATTTGACAAAGGTGGCAAATCTTTTATATATGACACAGCCTTCTTTGACCAAAAGGCTGCAGAATATGGAGTCAGAGCTTCAGGTAGCCATTGTAAACCGGACCCCTAAGGGGCTTACCTTCACAAAAGAGGGGGAATATTTGGCGGAACAGGCAAAGAAACATTTAGATTTTATGAAGGAGACCAAGGTTGCATTAGCGTCCTTCAAGGAGCAAACCACCAATACAATTGTGATTGGCTCGGCCTATACCTACAGTAAATATACCTTGGGAGATATTTTGGCAGATTATTCCAGGAACCATGCCCACACGCATTTTGATGTAATTAATGAACAGAGCAATCTCTTGTTCCGTAAGGTTTTAGAAGGCTCTGTGGATGTGGGATTTATTCGGGGAGATTACGAGGGCCCGGTAAGACAGGTCCTGGTGGATAAAAATCAGGCATTTTTAGTAAGTAAGACTCCCTTGGATCTTAAGGAACTTCCCAAGTTACAGAGGATTGGCTATAAGACCAATGATAAAACCAAGGAGCTTTTGGATAGCTGGTGGGAAGGTCATTTTGGAAAAACAGATACTGCGGAGATGTCTGTGGGCTATATTGATTTTGCCTGGCAGCTCATTAACAAAGGCCTGGGCTATGCCTGTTGTTTTTTGCCGGATGACTTTAAAAATGAATATGACCTGTGCCTGACGCCTCTTTCCTATGCAGATGGAAGAAGGGTGATTCGAAATACCTGGTTTGTGTATTCAAAGAATAAGCGTCAGCCCAAGGCCTTAGAGGATTTTATTTCTTATATTGAAAAATATGTAGCCATTGAGTAATTGAATTGAAGATATGAAAAATGTTGATTGGACCATTTTAAAAACCTTATATGAAAAGCAAAGTATGACAAAGGCTGCCCAGACTCTCTATATGACCCAGTCTGCCCTTACCAAGCGAATCCAGGCTATAGAGGCGGAATGGGGCATTGAACTTGTAAAGAGAAATAGTAAGGGGGTTACTTTTACAGAGGATGGAAAGTACCTAGTGAACAAGGCCAATATTATGCTGGATTTTTTGCGGGAGATTGAGGACCATTTCGCGGAGCATGGAGGAAACCAGGAATTAATCGAAATCGGAGTTCCCAATTCCTTTGCCAGACTTCACATGCCGGAGCTCCTTAGGCAGTACCAGTTAGAAGGAGGAGGCCTCCAAATTAAAACGGTGGTAAATTCCAGTAATGTTTTGATCAAACAGATTACCGATGAGTCGGTGGACTTAGCCTTTATCTGTGGAGATTATTCCTATATCGGAGAAAAGACTAGGCTTTTTGAGGAAGACCTCTACGTGGCAGCCCCCAAGGGAAGCAAGATTGACCAGTTAGAGGACATTCCCTTTATTTCGGCCTATTTAAATCCTATGGTGAAACTTAGTGTAGACCAGTGGTGGAAGAGCCAGTTTGGAGGGCCTTTGCATGCCACCTATTCCGTAACCAATGCAGACATTGCCATTGAGATGGTGGAGAAAGGTCTTGGTATGACCTTTGTCTTCGGAAATAAGTGGAGGATCAATGAAAATGAGGTGACCCTCTTTCCTGTATATGACAGGGCAGGGAATCCCATTAGTCGAAATGTATGGCTTATGGTGGCTCCTAGATGTTATCAATCCCAGGAAATTATGGATTTTGTAAGTTTCGTAGAAAAATATTATCAGGCAAATTGAGAGCTATTCCATTATGGAATAGCTTTTCTAGTCTAAAGCTGAATTTCATTTTGACAAGAAAATAACATAAAATAAAATTACAGATTAAGCAGGAGACAAATAATAGCCTTATTTCTTACAAAAAAACAATTTCCTGCTTTGAATCCGTTAGAATTATATCGGAGTGGTTAAGGAGGAAAAAAATCATGAGTTTTGTCTATGTGGGATGTAGAACAACCAAAGAGCGAAACGCCAGAGGACAGGGACTGAAGGTCTATGAAGTATCTGATACAAGTGGCGAATGGAATGAAATTCAGTGTTTGAAAACAGAAGAAAATCCAAGCTTTCAGTGTTTGGATGCAGACAAGAAATATCTGTACAGTGTACATGGGGATTTTACCTTTGTAACTTCCTATAAGATCAAGGATGACGGAACTTTAGAATTCCTGAACAAAGTGGATATCGGAGGAAAGAATCCGGTAGATATTACTGTGGATGCAGATAATAAACATGTGATTGTAGCCACCTTGCAGGGGGGAACCCTTTACACCATCGCAAGAAAAGAAGATGGTTCTTTAGGGGATGTGGTAGCTACATTTACTTATGAAGGAAAAGCAGAAGGAAAGGTATCTACCATTCATCAGTGTCTGTGGGACCAGAAGAAAAATTATCTTTTTGCCTGTGCCCAGGGAAGAGTTAACGGTTTCGGACAGATGCGGGCTCTAAAATATGATCACGCAAGAGGTGAATTTACAGAGACAGACAAGTTCTTAGCCAGAACCTGGGATGAGCCAAGACATGCAGCCATGCATCCAAACAATCGCTGGCTTTACATGTGTGAAGAAAAAGGAAATAAGGTTCTTTACTTCCAATTTGATGAAGAGACAGGAAAAATGAAGGCTATGCAGGAACTTTCCACTGTACCGGAGACTGTAACCGGATATTCCGATGCCAGTGAGGTAATGGTAAATCCAAGTGGAGAGTGGGTAATCGTATCCAATCGCTACACTGATAGTATGGCAGTATACCGGATCGATCCTTTCAGCGGATATTTAAAGAGTACCGGATTCTTCCCATGTCTTGGAAAGACTCCTAGATTTTTCTGCTTTGGACCAAATGGTAAATGCTATGTAGCAAATGAGGACAGTGATACCATTATCGAATTTGTTTTTGATGAACACACAGGATGGTTAAATCCTACACTTCGAGTAGTAGAAACCGGCAGCCCGGTATGCATAACATTTAAATAGGAGGGTGCTATGAATCTTGGATTATTAAGTTTAATACTTTTGGTGATAGCTATTGTCATCGGTTTTGTGCGCAATGTTAATGTTGGTATTTTAAGTATCGGCTTCGCCATGATCTTAACCCTTATTTTTAAAGATTCCATTGCAGCCAGTGATGTGATTGGTGGATTTGGAACTTCCCTCTTTATCCAGATGGTAGGTGTGACCTATTTATTTGCCATCATTAATGGGAATGGAACCTTAGAGCTCCTTGCAAAGAAGGTTGTAAACCTGGTTCCTGCCCATGCTATTCCTTTTGTAATGTTTATTATTGGAATGATCCTTAGTGCTTCAGGTCCTGGATCCATTCCCTGTCTTGCAATTATTCCGGTAATTGCTATTCCAATTTCTGTTTCTGCAGGAATCAACCCAATTATGACTGCTATTATTGGAGATATGGGTGCCATGGCAGGCCGTATGAGTCCTTTAACACCGGAGGCAGCTGTAGTTCGAGGCCTCATGGAAGAACAGGGAATGGATGGAAATACAGTACCTATTATGATCTGTACTGCCATCACAGCAGTGATCTGCTGCGTAGTTGTATATATTTACTATAAGGGATGGAAGGTAGATCTTTCTGCAGCTTCCGGAGAAAAGGAAGTTCTTCCTAAATTCACCTGGCAGCAGTACGCGTCTATTCTTGGTCTTGTGATCCTGGCTTTTGGTGTCTTGGTTCTTTCTTGGAACGTAGGACTTACCGGATTTTTAATTGGATCCATCCTTTGTATTATTGGATGTGGAGATGAGAAGGCCGCAGTTAAGGGCGTTCCTTGGAATGTAATTATCATGGTATTAGGTGTAGGAATGTTGATGAATATCGTATCTCTCTCAGGTGGTGTGGATATCTTAGTATCCGGCCTTGAGTCTGTCATGGGAGCAAAATCAGCCAATCCTATTATGGCCATTCTTGCAGGCCTTATGTCCTTCTTTAGTTCAGGCCTTGGCGTGGTATTCCCAACCTTGGTTCCTATTTGCGGAAGCCTGGCAGAAGGAATCGGAGCAAACGGTATTTACCTAGTAGCTATGGTTGTTATTGGTGGAACCATCGCAGGCTATACACCGATTTCTACTACCGGTGCCCTGATTATGGCAGGTGTTGCCCAGCAGGAAAATGCAGAAGAGCGTTTCCCACAGAACAAGTTATTTGTGGAATTATTTGCTGTATCAGTAATCAATTTGGTGGTACTGGCAATTATGGCAGCTCTTGGAGTTTATGGACTTATTGTATAGTAAGCCTATAGAAATAGATGAAAATTAAAGTTGACCTCCAGGATGAAAGAAACATTCTGGAGGTCAAGTCCTATTAGGAATACCCGATAGCCTTTCGTTATTGCGACATTCTAAGAAGCAATTTTTCATTCAAAAAAACATCCGTTAAAATAAAGGTAGATTATAAAAGATGAAAGCTAAGGAGGAGAATGACATGGAGATTTTAAAACCGGCAATGGCGGGAACTTTAGAATCCAGCGACTGTCAGGTAACTGTAGAACCGGGAAATGATGGTATTCAGTTCGATCTTGACAGCGCAGTAATTAATCAGTTTGGAAATCAGATTCGTAAGGTGACCTTTGAGACCTTGGAAAATCTGGATATCAAAAATGTAAATATAAGAATCGTAGACAAGGGAGCTTTAGATTGTACTATTAAGGCAAGAATCGAAGGAGCTGTTTATCGCTCTGTAGGCCAAATAGAAAATCTTCCTTGGGGAGGTGCCATCCGATGATTAACAACCCAAATAAGAAAAGACTTAGAAGAACTATGATGTTTTTAAATGCACAGAAGCCGGGACTTATTAAGGACCCTTATATTTATAAGCCGGATTCTATTATGCTGGATCTTGAGGATGCAGTTGCAGAAAATCAGAAGGATGCTGCAAGATTCTCTCTTTATAATGCCCTTAAAACCATTGATTACAGAGGCTGCGAGACAGTAGTCAGAATCAACGGATTGGACAGCCCCTACTGGCAGGAAGATATCCGCTGTGCAGTAGCAGGTGGATGTGATAGTATCCGTATCCCAAAAACCGAAACCGCAAAGGATGTGCACATGGTAGAAGAAGTAGTGGCACAGGCAGAGAAGGATTTTGGAAGGGAAGAAGGAAGCGTTCTGATTATGGCAGCTTTAGAGTCTGCCAAGGGTGTTATGCATGCTCTTGAGATCTGCGAGGCTTCTGACCGTCTCTTCGGTATCGCCTTATCCGGCGGAGACTACACCAAAGACCTTCAGACCCATATTACAGGAACCGGTCTTGAGCTTATGGGGGCAAGACAGCAGATGATCATTGCAGCCAGAGCTGCTGGGGTCCAGTGCTTTGATACTGTATATACAGACTTAGACAACATGGAAGGCTTCCGTCAGGATGTAGAAAACATCCACCTTATGGGATTTGACGGAA
>CAVAKZ010000012.1:0-38012 GCA_963589425.1 Parabacteroides distasonis
TTGGCTTATTATAGGTTGTTCAACTTTCCGTGTCCATAGTTATATACTAACACCAAACTCAGACGGGGCTTGATCTAGAAACTCATGACGATTTCCAAAAGGAAGCCAATAAATTATATAAGGAATACAAAAAGGCGGCAATGCGCGATTCGAAAGTAAAAATTAGTGATTATTCGCTGACTAATGTAGATGAATTCTTCGCAGAAGCTTTTTCTGCAGCGCATGGGGGCAACCTTGCTGATCGTTGGGGGAGTGGGGGCGGTTCGCCTTATGTAGACGCTGCGAAAAATATTGTCGATAGATATTTTAAAAAATCATTTTCAAAATCCGGAAATGATGGTACAACTATATTAGCAGATATCAATAAAATGGTAACACCGTACGAACGAAAGGTGTTGGATGCAATACCAGAAAAGGAAGGATGTTTTGATTTTGCAGCACATGGTGCTGCGGATTATATTGAATACGGAGAAAAGGGGAAAAACATGACGGCACATGAGGTTGCTCAAATAATAAAGCACCATGAAAAATATAATGGACAGAATGTACGCCTACTGTCATGTAATACCGGATCCACAGACGATGGATTTGCTCAACAATTGGCAAATGCGTTGGGAGTAGAAGTCGAAGCGCCTACGGATTTGCTGATAGTATACCCTGATGGGGTTTTAAAGTCGGAGTTACTGGTAAAGGGACGATGAGACGGTTTAAACCAGGGAAGGGGGATTAATATTGATATATTTTGGTTTTTTTACAAATATGAAATATGGCGATATTTGCAAGGATGATTTCGATGAATATAAAAAAATACGGAATCATCTTACTAAAGAAAGTATATTAAAATACATTAAAGCACTACCAATAGCTGCAATTGCACCTATATCAGTAGAGGATATATTTGATGGCGAAAAAATAGAACAGGCCGGATTGTATGAGGATGGGGACTTTACATTTCCACTTGACTTCTTGCATTATTACGAGAAATACAATATAGGGATACCGCTAGACTATGAAAAGCATATTTGCAGTAAATTAAATCGAAAAAGAGGATAAAGCACGGTCAAATAGCCGTGCTTTTGTTATTGGAAGGATAGCATGTTAGATCTATACCTAAAATACAAGATTGGACAGAACATTGTCTCGATGGTAATTTATTTACTAATTGTCACTATAGGACTCATTTACCTTTGGATAAACCGAAGAGATAAATAATTTAATACGCTAATCAAGACTACGTTAATACGTGGTCTTTTTTATTGTCCGAAAAGGCTTATGACATTTAAACTGCCGCTGAATAATCCCCGGTCAAGGAATATAAACTGACCTGATGCGACACGCAGTTGCAGAAAAGAAAGGAAGAGAACATGAAACTGGAAGAGTTGTTAAAAGATTCCCCGGAGGCACTGAAAGCAATCAACGATGCAATCTCAAAAGCTAACGAAGGCCAGGAAGACAAGCTTAAGCATGTGCGATTTGCGGACCTGTCGGAAGGCTCTTATGTGTCTAAGGACAAGTATGCGAATTTAGAGTCTGATCTATCAGGAAAGGTCACGGAGCTTGAGAAAGCTAACGGATTGATTGAGGAGCTGAAGAAAGGGAATGGAAAAAACGAGGCACTGCAAAAGAAAATCACAGATTATGAGTCCGAGATTGCTAGCCTTAAAGCTGAAAATGAAGCGGTGAAGCTGGAGGGTGCGTTAAAACTTGCCCTAGTATCAGAGGGGGCAGTCGACGTAGATTATCTTTTGTTTAAGAGCAAGGAAGCAGGCGAAGTTAAATTGAACGAGGATGGAAGTGTAAAAGGTGTTGATAGCTTGATTAGCACATTGAAAACGCAACATCCAGCCATGTTTGGCGCGTCTAAAAGTGACCCACAAGCCGGTAGAAAGGTTCTCGAAAACGTATTGCCTAATGGCAACACAGAAAAAACAGTAACAAAAGAGCAGTTCGCTAAAATGGGATATCAAGCTAGAAACAAGCTGTATAGTGAGAATCCAGAACTGTACAAAGAACTGTCAAACAGTTAAAAGAAAGGTTAAAAGGTGAAAAGAATGGCAGTAACAAAATTATCTAATATCATCAATCCCGAAGTAATGTCTGATATGATCGAGGCAAAGATTGAGGCACAGTGCAAGGTGACACCTTATGCACATGTTAATACAGACCTCCAGGGAGTCGCTGGAGATACAATCACAGTTCCATCATGGAATTACATTGGCGATGCTGAAGATTTTGATGTGGAAAAGGCATCAGATAGCGATTCAGAGGTTAGCACTACCAACCTCACAGCTGGAAGCACAAGCTTTACGGTGAAATGCGCAATGAAGGCAGTATCTATCCTTCAGACAGCAATTAATAGCGGATTAGGAAATCCGATTGGACAGGCTACTTTGCAGCTCGCTAAGTCAATTGTTGGAAAGGTTGATAACGACTTAATCGATGCGATCTATTCCCTGAGTTTTATTTTACCTCTTAATAAATATAAGCTTCTTCTTCGTCAGCTCCTGACGAAAACGACTTTCATATGAAATTGTTCTGATTCAGTCAGAGTATAGTTTTGCCGGTTGGCAAATACTATCTCCGTGAATATTAGTACATTTTGCCAAGGGATTATCAATCCCATCACTGCATGTATTAAAACAAAGACATATAGACAGATTGGGTCTTGACCTAAAGCTTACTTTAGGTGCTATAGTGATAAGGTAAGAAAAATAAATTCAATACCTATAGAAGGACAGGAGGTTATTTGAAAATGTATATAGAGAAAATTAGCGGGCCGGAGGATGTAAAAAAACTTAATTTTGAAGAGATGGAGGTCCTTGCCGGGGAAATGCGAAGTGCCCTTCTTAAAAGAGCCAGCATTCACGGCGGTCATTTTGGACCAAACTTTGGTATTGTGGAAGCCACTATTGCCCTGCACTACGTTTTTGAGTCACCAAAGGATAAGATAGTTTTTGATGTCTCCCATCAGATCTATCCCCACAAGATGTTAACAGGACGAAAGGATGCCTATCTTTACGAGGAACATTATGATGATGTTTCCGGATACAGTAACCCCCATGAGAGTCAGCATGACCACTTTACTGTAGGCCATACCTCCACTTCCGTAAGCCTTGCCTGCGGTTTGGCAAAGGCCAGAGATTTGCAGGGGCTTAAGGGAAATGTCATTGCTGTGATCGGGGATGGTTCTCTTAGCGGAGGAGAAGCCTTAGAAGGCCTTGACTACGCTGCGGAGCTAGAGGGCAATCTGATTATCCTGGTAAATGATAATGACATGTCCATTGCAGAAAACCATGGGGGACTTTACGGCAATCTAAAGCTTCTTAGGGAGACCAAGGGAGAAGCCCAGTGTAATCTCTTTAAAGCAATGGGATTAGATTATATTTATGTAGACCGAGGAAATGATGTAAAAGCCTTAATCCAAGCCTTTGAATCAGTAAAGGATTCAAAAAAGCCGGTAGTGGTTCACATGAATACCTTAAAAGGAAAGGGATATGCTCCGGCAGAGGCCGACAAGGAAAACTGGCATTGGAATGGTCCTTTTGATATTGAGACGGGAGCTCCCCTTTACCTTTCCGAGGAGGAAGACTATAGCGATATTACAGCGGAATATCTTTTAAAGAAAATGGAGGAAGATCCTGCAGTAGTAGCCATTAGTTCAGGAACTCCAACAGTCTTAGGATTTAGCAAGGACAAGAGAGAAAAAGCAGGTGCCCAGTTTGTAGACGTGGGAATTGCTGAGGAAACGGCGGTGGCTTTGGCTTCAGGAATCGCTGCCAATGGAGGAAAACCGGTATATGGTGTCTACAGCACCTTTGTACAGAGAACCTACGATCAGATCTCTCAAGACCTTTGTATTAACAATAACCCGGCTACCATTGTAACCTTTTGGGGAACTGTTTATGGTATGAATGATGTAACCCATTTAGGCCTCTATGATATTTCCATGATGGCAAATATCCCTAATTTAGTCTACTTAGCACCGGTAACTAAGGAAGATTACCTTGCTATGTTGGAATGGAGCATCAACCAAAGTGACCATCCGGTAGCCATCAGACTTCCGGGAGGTCCGGTGATTTCCACAGGAGAGGCTGTTACTAAAGACTTCTCCATCTTAAATAAATATGAAGTCACACGGTCAGGGTCTAAGTTGGCTATTCTTGGTCTGGGAGGCTTCTACGGTTTGGGAGAAGAGCTGGCGAAGCTTCTGGAAGAGAAAAATATTCAGGCTACTTTGATAAATCCATACTATATTACAGGCCTTGATGAAAAACTATTAGAGGAATTAAAGGCAGATCATGAGCTTATTGTTACCTTGGAGGACGGTATCCTAGATGGCGGATTCGGTGAGAAAATAGCCAGATTCTATGGAGCATCTGATCAGAAGGTCTTAAACTTTGGCCTTAAAAAAGAATTCTTAGACCGCTATGATGTGGAAGAAGTTCTAAAAGAAAACCATTTAACAAAGGAACAGATTCTAGAAGATATCCTGGCTGTTTTATAAAATAAATAGCTTTTAAAAGCCTGCAAAAGAGAGAAAAACCCTCACTTTTGCAGGCTTTTTTTACGTGGAGAAGACTTTAATCTTACATTTTTACAATTTTTGTAAATTGTATTCGACAGAAGAAGCCTGTTAAAATCAGTGCTGTTGAAAGCAAACAAAAACAAACAAAACTAAACAAAACTAAGCAGTAAAAAGTGAGGTGAAAGCTATGACAGGTGTGATTGCAGGAACCGGCTCTTATGTTCCCCAATTTATTCTTGAAAATCAAAAATTAGAGCAAATGCTGGATACGTCAGATACTTGGATCAGCCAGCGGACAGGTATAAAAAGGCGGCATATTGCCACTTGCGAAACCACTACTTTTATGGCCGCTCAGGCTGCAAGGAGGGCTCTTGAAAATGCAAGGGTATCTCCGGAAGAATTAAACCTAATTTTAGTATCAACAATCTCCCCGGATACGGTAATGCCGGGAATTGCCTGTGGGGTACAAAAAGAAATAGGAGCAAGCAATGCATTTTGCTTTGATTTAAGTGCCGCCTGCAGTGGATTTTTAATGGCCTATAATACTGCAAATGCCTATATGTCGGCAGGATGGTGTAAGACTGTGCTGGTAATCGGAAGCGAAAGCTTGTCCAAGCTCACCAACTGGGAAGACAGAGGAAGCTGCGTTCTTTTTGGAGACGGAGCAGGGGCGGTGGTGGTAAGGCGTAGGGAGGGAGAGGCTTGTATTCCTGTATCCTGCTCTGATGGAAGCTTAGGACAAGCCTTAACCTTACAAAGCCCTTATAGGAAAAATCCATTTATGGAGGATGGTCAAAAGCAGCCAAAAGAAGCTTCTGATTATTTTATGAAAATGAAAGGCCAGCAGGTATTTAAATTTGCAGTGAAAAAAGTACCCCAGGCCATAGAAGAAGTGTTAAAGGAAAATCATCTGGGAAAAAAGGACATTGACCTCTATGTATTACACCAGGCCAATGAAAGAATCCTGGAAGCAGTGGCAAAAAGACTAGAAGAGCCCTTAGAAAAATTCCCCAGGAATATGAGAGAATACGGCAACACATCCTCAGCCAGCATTCCCCTTCTCTTAGATGAGCTAAATAGAGGCGGCAGGCTAAAAGCAGGCATGAAACTAGTGCTGGCAGGATTCGGCGGAGGCCTAACCTGGGGAGCTAATATAGTTACCTGGGAATGATAGACAAAAAATAAAAACCCTACTGAAAAAGGAGAATAAACATGTTTGAAGAAATCAGAGAAATCGTAGCAGAAAACCTGGGAGTCGATGCAAGTAGCATTCAGATGGATACTTCCTTTAAAAAAGATTTAGAGGCAGACTCCTTAGACTTATTTGAGATGGTAATGGCCTTGGAGGAGACCTATGATGTGGAGATTCCTTCCGAAGATTTAGAAGGCCTCACCAGCATTGCAGAAGTGATTCGCTATATAGAAAGTCACAAATAAAAAGATATTTCAAAAAAGATAGCAAGTGTATTGAAAAACGCAATAAGCAGATAGGACCTTATTTATGAAAACAAGAATCACAGATTTATTAGGAATAGAATATCCCATTTTTCAGGGGGGTATGGCCTGGGTGGCAGACTACCATCTGGCAGCAGCAGTCTCCGAGGCAGGAGGCCTGGGGATCATTGGGGCGGCAAATGCCCCGGCAGACTGGCTGCGAGAGCAAATAAGAGAGACAAAAAAGCTTACCGCTAAGCCTTTTGGAGTAAATGTAATGCTTATGAGTCCCCATGCAGACCAGGTAGCCCGGCTAATAGCAGAAGAGGGAGTGGCTGTGGTAACCACAGGCGCCGGAAATCCGGAAAAGTATATGAAACTTTGGAAAGAGAAAAATATTAAAGTAATCCCTGTAGTGGCTTCTGTGGCACTGGCAAAGCGGATGGAACGGTGCGGGGCAGATGCTGTAGTGGCAGAAGGATGTGAATCCGGTGGCCATGTAGGAGAGACTACAACCATGTCTTTGCTGCCTCAGGTAGTAGATGCCCTGTCCATTCCCGTTATTGCTGCAGGAGGAATCGCCGATGGAAGAGGTATAGCCGCTGTTAGAATGTTAGGGGCAGAAGGCGTTCAATTGGGAACTCGCTTTGTGGTTACCAAGGAATGTCAGGTCCATGAAAATTATAAGGCAAGAATTATCAAGGCCAAGGACATTGACACAAGGGTCACAGGCCAAACTACAGGCCATCCGGTAAGGACACTTAGAAATGACATGACAAAAAAATATTTAGACTTAGAAAAATCCGGGGCCTCCTTAGAAGAACTTGAATATTTGACCCTTGGGGCTTTAAGAAAGGCAGTAGTAGAAGGGGATGTAAAGGAAGGAAGCGTAATGGCCGGCCAGATCGCAGGAATGATTAGGGAGGAGAAAAGTTGTAAGGAACTTGTGGAAGGCCTAATGCAGGAAGCGTCTGGATTGTTGGGGATATCAAGCTAATGAGTAAGATCGCGTTTATTTACCCTGGACAGGGAGCACAAAAAATAGGTATGGGAGCAGACTTTTATGAGGCATTTCCCTCTGCAAGAGCCATCTATGACCAGGCAGAGGAAGCCCTCTTAATGGATTTGAAGCACATTTGTTTTGAAGAAAATGACAGGATTAATCAAACACAATATACCCAACCGGCCATGGTAACTACTTGTCTTGCTATGACGGAGGTTTTAAGAGAAGCGGGAATAGAAGCTGATATTACAGCAGGTCTTAGCCTGGGAGAGTATGGGGCAATTGCAGCAGCAAAAGCTTTGCATCCTGTATCTGCCATCAAATTGGTTGCAAAAAGAGGACTTTTTATGCAAGAGGCAGTGCCTAGTGGACAGGGTGCTATGTGTGCTGTTCTTGGCTTAGACCTAGAGAAAATTCTTCCGGTGGTGGCTGCCTACAAAAGAGTCAGCGTGGCCAACTACAATTGCCCGGGACAGATTGTAATTACCGGGGCAAAAGCAGAGGTCCTTGATGCGGCCACTAATTTAAAGGAAGCGGGGGCCAAAGGCACCCTTATGTTAAATGTCAGCGGGCCTTTTCATTCTGCCTTTATGGAGCCTGCGGGAGCTACTCTAAAAAAAGAACTAGAAAAAATAGAATTTGCAGATTTAAAAATCCCCTATGTCGCCAATGTGACAGGAGACCTGGTAAGAGATAAAAAGCAGATTGGCAAACTTCTTTGTAAGGGGATTTCCTCCTCTGTAAAGTGGCAGCAGAGCATGGAAACTATGATTTCCTGGGGAGTAGACCTATTTGTAGAAATCGGTCCCGGAAAAAGCCTGGCAGGATTTATGAAAAAAATTAATTCCGGGACCCGGGTCCTCAATGTATCGAAGGTGGAGGATATAGAGAAACTAGTGACGGCCCTAGGCAAATGAAGGTCATGACAGAAAGTAAGAGGTGAACTATGTTAGCAAATCAAATCGCTCTGGTAACCGGGGCTTCCAGAGGAATTGGAAAAGCCATTGCAGGGGAGCTTGCCGGGAGGGGAGCCACTGTAATTGTAAATTACAAGGGGTCTAAGGAGGCAGCAAAAAAAGTGGTGGAAGAAATCCAAGTTGTCGGTGGCAGGGCAGAGGCTTATCCTTGTGATGTGGCAGATGAAGCTTCTTGTAAGAATATGATTGCAGACATTCACCATACCTATGGAAGCATAGACATTTTGGTGAATAATGCGGGAATAACTCGGGATAATCTTTTGGTGAAAATGTCAGAGGAAGAATTTGACCAGGTTTTGGATACCAATTTAAAGGGAGCTTTTCATACCATGAAGCTAGTTTCCAAGATTATGCTGAAGCAGAGAAGGGGAAGAATCATTAACATGGCTTCGGTAGCGGCTCTAATAGGAAATCCTGGACAGGCAAACTATGCAGCTTCCAAGGCCGGAATCATAGCTATGACAAAAACTGCAGCTAGAGAGTTGGCTTCCAGAAACATTACGGTAAATGCCATTGCTCCGGGATTTATTCACACAGATATGACAGAGTCTATGAGAGACTCTGCAAAAGAATGGGCCCTAAGACAGATCCCTATGGGAAGAATGGGACAAGCTGAAGATGTTGCAAAATTAGTAACCTTTCTTGCTTCAAAAGAGGGAAGCTATATTACCGGCCAGGTGATACACGTAGATGGCGGCATGGTGATGTAATGGTGATGTGATGGAGATTTGTGACAGTGAAAAAGCTAGGAGATAAATCATGAAAAGACGAGTGGTAGTAACAGGTCTTGGTGCTGTAACACCTTTAGGAAATACCATGAAAGAAACTTGGAAGGCGGTAAAAGCAGGCCGAGTAGGCATTAGACCTATAAGCTATTTTGATACAGAAGAATTTCAGGTGAAATTGGCAGCTCAGGTAAAGGACTTTGATCCATCTGGCCGGATAGATAAAAAAAGTGCCAGGCGAATGGAGGCATTTTCCCAATATGCAGTGGCCGCTGCCAGGGAAGCTATGGAGGATTCGGGCCTGATAATGGATAGGGAAGATCCCTTTAGGGCTGGTGTCATTGTAGGTTCCGGCATTGGAAGTATCGCTACTGTGGAGAGAGAATATGAAAAGATTTTAGACCATAAGGTGAAACGGGCAGACCCTTTAATGGTGCCCCGGATGATTTCTAACATGGCAGCGGGAAACATTTCGATTCACTTAGGCCTTAAGGGGAAATGCACCAATGTAGCTACAGCCTGCGCATCAGGCAGTCACTGCATCGGAGATGCCTTTCGCGCCATACAATATAATGATGCGGATATTATGCTTGCAGGAGGAAGTGAAAGTTGCATTACCCCTACAGTAGTGGCAGGCTTTCAGGCTCTTACCGCTCTCACAAAAGAAAGAGATCCCTTAAGAGCTTCTATCCCTTTTGATAAAGACCGGGGAGGCTTTGTAATGGGAGAAGGCGCAGGAGTAGTAGTGTTAGAGGAGTTAGACCATGCAATAAATCGCGGTGCACATATTTATGCAGAACTGGTAGGCTATGGGGCTACTGCAGATGCCTTTCATATTACCTCGCCCAGCCAGGATGGAAGTGGTGCCGCAATGGCAATGGAACTTGCCCTAAAGGAGGCAAAGATTGATCCGGGCCAGGTGGACTATATCAATGCCCACGGTACAGGAACCGATCTTAATGACCTTTATGAGACCAGAGCCATTAAGGCAGTTTTTAAAGAGGCAGCTAAAGACCTGGTGATTAATTCTACAAAATCCATGATGGGCCATTTGTTAGGAGCAGCCGGAGGAGTAGAATTTGCAGTTCTTGTAAAATCCTTAGAAGAAAACTATATCCATCAGACTATGGGGACAAAAGAAACTGATGAAGAGTGTGACCTAAATTATGCCATAGGAGCACCGGTGGACAAAGAGATCGGGTACGCTTTGACAAATTCACTGGGATTTGGTGGGCATAATGCTAGCCTTCTTATAAAAAAGTTCGAAAATTATAGCTAGAAATAGGAAGCAGGAAGGATTTTGCTATGGAAATTGAAAGTTTAATGAGATTAGTAGAAGGAGTCTCTGCGTCTGCATTGGATAGTTTTTCTTATAAGGAGAGAGATTTTTCCATCAAAATGAGTAAAGCAGCAAAAGGGGAGATCTTGCAAAGAGAAACCAATTGTCAGCCTAAAGCTACTTTGATCAGGGAGAAGCTAGAAGCCACTGGGGCAGAGGAGAAGGAAAAAAATCCGGGTAAAGCAGTGAAATCTCCCTTGGTGGGTGTTTTTTATGGAGCTCCTTCTGAGGGGGCGACGCCTTTTGTGCAGCTTGGTGATTCCGTAAAAAAAGGACAGACCCTGGCTATTGTGGAGGCTATGAAACTTATGAATGAAATTGAGTCAGACTATGACGGAGTGGTGAAAGAAGTCTGTGTAAAAAACGGGGAAGCTGTGGAGTATGGCCAAGACCTGTTTATTATTCAGACAGAGGAAAATTAAGATGAACCATTTAAATATTAATGAAATCAAAGAGATTATCCCCCACAGACACCCCTTCCTTTTGTTGGATTTTATAGAGGATTATGTTCCGGGAGACTATGCTGTGGGATATAAATCTGTCACTTACCGGGAAGATTTCTTTGCAGGACATTTTCCGGGAGAGCCTATAATGCCGGGGGTCCTTATTGTAGAGGCCCTGGCTCAAACCGGCGCTGTTGCTATTCTTTCTCTGACTGAGAATAAGGGAAAGACTGCCTATTTTGGTGGAATTGATAAATGTAGGTTTAAGGGAAAGGTGGTTCCTGGGGATAAACTTAGGCTTCAGGTTAGACTTATAAAGCGAAAGGGGCCCTTAGGCGTAGGGGAAGCCCTTGCCAGTGTGGATGACAAGCTTGTCTTAAAAGCAGAACTTACTTTCATGGTTGGATAAGGAGTAAATTGCATGATCAGAAAAGTGCTGGTGGCAAATAGGGGAGAGATTGCGGTCCGCATTATTAGGGCTTGCAGGGAAATGGGAATTCAGACAGTGGCAGTATATTCTGAAGCTGACAGGGAGGCTCTCCATGCAAAACTTGCTGATGAGGCAATTTGCATTGGGCCGGCGGCAGTGACAGAAAGCTATCTTTCTATGGAAAAAATCATAAGTGCCACCCTTGTCTCCGGAGCCGACGCCATTCATCCGGGCTTTGGTTTTTTGTCAGAGAATAGTAAATTTGCAAGGCTTTGTGAAAAATGTAAGATTGCCTTTATCGGCCCAAGCTCCCAGCTTATTGAAATGCTTGGGGACAAGCAGGCTGCAAAAAATACTATGATCCGGTCAGGGGTGCCTGTGATTCCGGGAAGTGATCATGCGGTATACAGCTTGGAAGAAGGGCTATTGGAGGCAAAAAAAGCCAGCTATCCTGTAATGATTAAGGCAGTTTCCGGTGGTGGTGGCAAGGGTATGCGGATGGCTAAAAATCCCCGGGATTTTAAAGAACTATTTTTACTTGCCCAAAGGGAGAGTAGGCAGGCTTTTGGAGACGATGCCATGTATGTGGAACATTTTATTAAAGGCCCCAGACATATTGAATTTCAGATTTTGGCGGACTCTTTTGGAAATGTAATTCAGTTAGGAGAGCGGGATTGTTCTATTCAGAGAAATCATCAGAAATTAATAGAGGAGTCTCCTTCAGTGGCTTTAAGCGATAGGAAGCGCCAGGAAATGGGAGAGGCGGCAGTAAAGGCCGCAAAGGCAGCAGGCTATGTAAATGCCGGCACCATTGAATTTCTCTTAGAAGAAAATGGGTCCTTTTACTTTATGGAAATGAATACCAGAATTCAGGTAGAACATCCAGTGACAGAGTGGGTGACGGGGGTGGACCTTATAAAAGAACAGATTCGTATTGCGTCAGGCCTTCCCCTAAGTTACCGTCAGGAAGATATAGATATCCGGGGTCATTCCATTGAACTGCGCATTAATGCGGAAAAACCGGAGGACAATTTCAGGCCTTGTCCAGGAACCATTACAGGCCTTCATTTGCCGGGAGGAAAAGGGATCCGCGTTGACTCAGCCATTTACAGTGGCTATTCCATTCCAGCCTATTATGATTCTATGCTGGCAAAGGTCAGTGTCTGGGCAAAGAACCGCAAGGAAGCCATCCGGAAAATGCAAAGTGCCCTAGGTGAGATTATTATTGATGGGGTGGATACCAACATAAATTACCAATATGAGATCCTAAATCACCCCAAATATCTGTCTGGGGAGACCAGTACCGACTTTATAAAAGAAGAAATGCGGTAGGAGTAGAGTGATGAATTTTGACCATGTATTTAAGAAGACAAAAGTTAAGAGTTCCCTGTTTGGGAGAAAAAAAGATGGGCCAAAGGTGCCGGCAGGCCTTCTTTGCAGGTGCAATAAATGCAAGGCTCCTATTTTTACAGAGGATGTAAAGGCAAATTATAACATCTGTCCCAAATGCCATGCTTATTTTCGACTAGGAGCTTTGGACAGAATAAGACAGGTGGCAGATGAGGATTCTTTTGAAGAGTGGGATAACGATCTCGCAGCTCAAAATCCCTTGTCTTTTGATGGATATGAAGAGAAGCTAGCGGCAGCAAAATTGAAAACTGACTTAAGGGAAGCTGTAGTAACAGGTCTTTGCAAAATCGGAGGGATAAGCTGTGTGCTGGCTGTTATGGATGGAAACTTCATGATGGGAAGTCTTGGAAAAATGACAGGGGAGAAAATCACAAGAGCGGTAGAAAAAGCTACAAAATTAAAACTCCCCCTGGTGATTTTTACCTGTTCCGGTGGAGCCAGAATGCAGGAGGGAATCCACTCCCTGATGCAGATGGCAAAAACATCCGCTGCAATAAAAGACCACAGCCAAGCAGGCCTTCTCTATATAAGTGTTCTTACGGATCCAACAACAGGAGGCGTGACTGCAAGCTTTGCCATGGAGGCAGATATTATATTGGCGGAGCCAAAGGCTCTGCTTGCTTTTGCCGGGCCAAGAGTCATCCAACAAACCTTGGGACAAAAACTGCCAAAAGGCTTTCAGCGGTCAGAGTTTTTATTAGAACATGGCTTTGTGGATGCCATTGTAGAAAGGCAGAATTTAAGAGAAAGCCTGGGAAATCTTCTTAAGCTTCATGAAAAGAAGGGAGAATTTCAAGAGGAAAGAGCTTGGCAAAAAAAAGCTATAGAAGATGCGAATTACATAGTTTCGACTTGCCGGGACATGAAAAAGAAAAGTCCCTGGCAGAGAGTGGAGGCAGCCAGAAAAAAAGATCGTCCTACAGGGAAAGCTTACATTGAAAACCTGTTTACTTCCTTCTATGAGTTTCACGGAGACCGCCATTTTGGGGATGATCAGGCGATAATCGGAGGAGTGGCTCTTTTTGAGAACACTCCTGTAACAGTGATAGCACAAGAAAAAGGAAGGGGAACCAAGGAAAATATAAGGCATAATTTTGGTATGCCCTCCCCGGAGGGATATCGGAAGTCTCTAAGACTTATGAAACAGGCAGAAAAATTCGGACGTCCTATCATTTGCATTGTGGACACACCGGGAGCCTACTGTGGAATCGAAGCCGAAGAACGGGGCCAGGGACAGGCAATAGCCCAAAATATCTATGAAATGTCAGCCTTACAAGTCCCGGTCCTTAGCTTGATGATTGGGGAAGGAGGCAGTGGTGGAGCCCTGGCTTTGGCAGTAGCCAATGAAGTGTGGATGCTGGAAAATGCCACCTATTCTATCTTGTCACCGGAAGGTTTTGCTAGTATTCTGTGGAAGGATAGCAGCAAGGCAAAAAAAGCAGCCAAAGGTATGAAACTTACAGCCGGGGAACTAAAGGAAATGAGGATTGTTGAGAGGGTATTTTCAGAGCCGGAAACCTATACGGTAGAAAGCATGGAGCCTGTGGTCGCTGAGATTCGAAGAGGGCTGGAAAAGTTCTTGGAAGTATATAGGGATATGGATGGTGAGAAAATAGCAAGACAAAGGTATGACAGGTTCCGTAGGATGTGAGGCCCTGTTTGGAAATGTTCAGTAACATCGCGTATGTATTTGACGCGCGTAAAACTTTGAAGTATAATGAGATTGCATATTATTTGGCTAGCGTAAAATAAAACGAGGTGAGACTATGGAAACAAGAGTGATTAGAGAAAAGCAAGATCTAACCTATTTAAATTGGTCGCATATTAGAAGCTCCAGTGGAACTGCAGGAACTTTCCTGAAATCTGAGTCTATTCTAGGTGACAAGAAAATATACTACAAGTTATCCAACTTTGATCCGGTGAAGGGAATCGTAGGGCATGAGTGTGTCAATGAAATTATCGTTGACCGCTTACTTACGATCCTGGGGGTGGATCATCTTCACTATGAATTGATTTATGCAGATATCGAAATTGAAGGCAGAAACTATGAAAGCTATGTGTGTGCTTCGAGGGACTTTAAGCAGCCTGGTGAAAGTAAGATTGCGCTGGATGATTATTACCGAACCAATGCCCTTAAGGGCGAAAGCCATTATGATTTCTGCCTACGACAAGGGTGGAAAAACTATATTAACCAGATGCTTGCTGTGGACTTTTTGATATTAAACAGAGACCGTCATGGCGCGAATATAGAAGTGCTTAGAAATGGAAGAAACAAAACCCTTAGAATTGCGCCTCTGTTTGATCATGGACTGTCTTTGCTGTACTCATGCTATTCGGAGGAGATGGTGAATCGGTTTGATGTGTTGGAGGATAAGCGCTGCCAGAATTTTATTGGCGGATATTCATGTTATGAGAATTTGAACTTGATTGCTGATAAACAAAGGGTTTTTGCAAATGAATTAAAAGACTCCGATAAAGATATCGTTTTTGCAGATTTACAGGGATTATTGTCGGCAATTTATTTGGATGCTATTTGGGATATGATTAATAAGAGGTATAAGATCTATGAAAGCTTATGAAATATGGGATGGAGAAAATAACAGATCCATCGGTATCCTGCAGTATTATGAAAAAGAGAAGACCTATATTATAGAACTTCAAGAAGATTTAGATGAGTGGACTGCCCCTCTTTTATTTACTAGTTTTGTTCGCCGGGGTATTTATACTATGCCACGACAGGAAAGCTTCCTTTGGGTAAAGGAGAGGGTAATTCCAAGTGGTAGGCAAAATATAGGAGACATACTAAGCAATCATAAAATGATGGAATATGATGAGATGAAAATTCTTGAAATCTCAAAGGGAAAATGCTCCCAGGATAGTCTATATATTAAAAAGATAGATAGGCTGCCTGCCTATGTAATGGAAAGACAGAAGAGGAACCTTGTGGACTGCTGTATGTGTGCTGAAAATGAGATACTTTGTTTCTTTGCAGATGATATGGTGAAAAAGTTATCTTTAGAGCAGTTTGAAAATATTGATGGGATAGATAAGGTTATGAAAAATCAACTTCTTTTTGAATCCGGTAAGGTGGGAACGGGGGGCTATTGTCTGACCTTCAATGAATCCATTGATGTAGCGGCAAATCTTTTGTATGAAATGGTTGAGAACTTGCCCTTGAGAAAGAAAGATTTTGAAGCCTTCGTAGAAAAGAATGTTTGGGATACATCTGAGACCTGCAAGGCATTGGGCTGCACCCGTCAAAATATATCTTACTTGCTTAACAAAAATGAATTGACACCTATAAAAAAAGACGTAAAAGGGAACCTGTATCTAAAGGGAGAGGTATTGAAACATCAATGGTAAGGTGAGTGTTTCGGCAAAGTACTACTAAAAATTCTCCTATACATTAACCACAAAAACCGGATTTTGTTCCTATTTGTAATGTATAAGTATTGCCAAGTTTGACCCACAAAAATCGATTTATTGTTGATAAGTAGGGGGGGATTGTAGTAAAATCACTATAAAAGGATCGAATTATTTGTTTTTTGAGGATACAATTTAAGGCATGAGTGGACAATTTTGTGTGAGAAATGAAAATAAAAGAAAAAGAGGTTTCACTCTAGTAGAACTTACAGTAGTTCTTGTGATTTTGGGCATTATTGCAGCTATAGCGGTTCCTTTCTTTATGAACTACTGGAAGAAAGCAGAGTTTCGAAAGAACCAGGAGAACGCCAAAACTGCCTATCTTGCGGCAGAATCAAAGCTTACCTACTACCGTTCTTCCGGTCAGTGGGACAAGTTTAAAAAAGAGATTTTAAAGGCCGCAAAAGATGGCACATTAGCAGAAAAAGCCAGCTTTGAGGAAGACAGTGACAGTGAACTGGATGGGCGAATTTACGCCATTAAATTAGACAAGAGTGCCGAGAATCAGACTGTGAAAAACAATCTGCTGCTAGAAATCTTGGACGATTATACCTATGATAAGGACTTCTTTAATGCCTCTATCTCGATTGAAATTGATATAGAATCGGGGGAGGTCTATTCTGCGTTCTACGGTTCTAAATGTAAAGGTCTCAATTATAAGGCGGATGACACTGATGGATATCTTACCATGCAGAAGCGAGACTACGACAGCAGAAAGGACCGTCTCCTGGGATACTACTCTACAGAAGACACGGTAAATAGTGTTAATCTAGAAGCAAAACGCCTTCGTATCACTACGATCAATCTGGTAAATAGTGAAAAATTATATCTCAATTGGTCCAGCAACGCAGGCTCAGATTTGGGAGTAGACTATGACATTTCCTTCTATAATAAGACGGGAGACAAGGAGCTGTTCTCTGTAAGAGTTTCTCAGATGGATATGAGAGCAGCCGGCTGGAGCGCCACCAATGCCGATTCTTCTATGGCAAGCCTTACAGTGAAGGACGCCGATGGAAAAGATAAGGGCGAATGGCAGTTCCCAGTCACCTACAGCGATAACAAATTCTCGTTGGTCTTAGATGCCATGATGTCAGCGAAAGTTCAGGCAACCTTGGACAAGCAGACAAGCACTGGTTCCACAAGCAGTGACTTGTTAAGAACATCTAGCATAAGTATTACTAGATTGGCATCTGTGGCAAGTGTCTTGTCTGAGCCTCAGACTATCTATGCAAAAGTAAAAGCTACGGCCTACTCAGGAAGCCAGAAACATGCATCTACAGTTGAGTACCGGGATAGTGAACAGGTAAAATCCAATACAGCTAATTCTATGTTTGGGGATGACACGGAACTAAGTAAGAAAAGTAAGAAAGTTACAGTAACTGCCTTCCGCCACCTGTCTAATATTCGTTACTATGAAAAAAGTGTAGATAACAGTAAGAAAAGCGAGACAAGCTTTAAATTAAGCAATAAAAACATGGACTGGACCAGCGCAGGAACCGGAGTCTATGATTTTAAGACAGAGAAAACAAAAGCCGGAGCTAGCTTGCAAAAATTGACATGGAGGGAGAGTTCCTCAGAAAATAAGGTGGGATTTCCAACTATTCAAGATTTGCCGGCAAAATATGAATTAACCGGGAAGGGTAGTAATACTCTAATAAGTAATCTTTACTTAAATGAAGAGTCTGTAGTAGTTGATGAGACAGCTGATACGCTGAGTCAAAGCAAGACTCAGTATCTTGGACTTTTTGGTGAGGTTGAAGGTGGAGTTAGTGGTATAAGCTTCAAAGATCCAACCCTTACAATAGGAACAAGCAAGACATCTTCTTTAGGAAGTTTAAATTCCTTACGAGGAGTAGGAATCCTGGCAGGAAGAAGCGAAGGAACCCTTGAAGATGTGGCACTGACAGTTTCCGATAGTAAAAAAGACAGCCCTGTCTTAGAAACGGATTTAAGTAATGATAAGGCTACATATGTATGCGTAGGATCTTTGGTTGGAGCTGTTGCTAAAACAAGCGGGAATGACCTCTTAAACTCACCTACATCGGGAGCTGTTAGAAATCTCCAGGTGGAAGGAAAAATGAAGGTAGAGCTTCCGCAAGAAGACAAAAATATCGCTGAATTTTGCGGAGTAGGTGGAGTTGTAGGATATGCTAAACTTAATAAGGAAAAAGAGAATGTGCAAATTTCAGCTTGTCACTCTAGCTTGGAAATTTCAGCCAATCGATATGCTGGTGGGATCGTAGGTCGAGTAGATAGTAATATTGATGCGAGTCAATATGAAGGTGCAAGTGAAAGCACTTTGAGAAACCTGGCCAATGTAATTGATTGTCAAAGTGAAAGTCTTGTTCGCTGTACTTCTTCTGATACAGATTCTGAAACAGCTGAAGGAAATTACTTTGGTGGCATTGTGGGCTATGCAGAAAAGGCCTTGCTTTATAACGTAAGCAGTGCCTCGGGTCTGGGTGACGGCTTCTCTTACTCGGATCATGTAGGCGAAAAAGACCAATATCTTTTAGGAGATTATGTAGGAGGAATTGCCGGATACGCCCAGGATACTCTTTTGGCTAATTGCTCCACCCAGAAGAATGGATATATTTTAGGAAATGATTATGTAGGAGGAATTGCAGGAGGTCTTGGAGGCAGTGTGACAGAGGCAATCCAGACCATTACTGAGGATGCTGTAGGAGCTACTGTCAATGCTAGCTATGTAATAGGAAATAATTACGTAGGTGGTATTACGGGAATCAACCAGGAAAAGGTAACTTTGAAGAACTGCATCAATAATGGTGTGGCTGCAGCTTATGAAAAGTATGTGGGAGGTATTGTAGGATACAATGCAAAAGACTCCGCGATTCAGGATTGCGCCAGCTACCTGTCCGATTATGATAACTCAGTCTTCAATATGATCACAAATGAGTGGGATGCGAAAGCAGACTATGCAGGAGGAATTGCAGGATATAATAACGGAGCTATCCGATTCTCTTCGGAGAGTGAGGCTGTGACAGTAAAATCAGTTTCCAGTATAGTAGTAGGCCGGGATTACATCGGAGGAATCGCAGGATTTAACGATAAAGAAGGAACTTTAGATGTCAATTATACCTTGATTGGAGGTAAGATATATGCCTATGGAAATTGTGCCGGAGGAATCTTTGGATTAAATGCATCAGAGAGTATCTTGAGCGAAGATTTATCCATCAAACCATCCAGCCTACGGGGAAACTATTACGTGGGAGGATGTATAGGTGCCAATGTAGTAGCTTTGACCCATGATGTTACCATAGGTGGAATTCGGACAGATAATACCTTGGGACAAATTTCCGGAACTGCTTTTTGTGGAGGCCTTATTGGATATGAGAGAACCTATAGCAAAGATCAATTGACTTACTCAACATTGTTGGAAGCCCTTGAAAGTGCCCCACAAAGCCTATTGCCCGGTCTTGATGACAAAGGAGTGCCGACCAAGGTGACTGAGTCAGACAATGAATATACATTGACCCTTACTAGTAGCAACAACATTCCGGTGCAAGGAGAAATCTATGTAGGCGGTATCGTAGGTTACTGCGAAAAAAATAGTAAGCTTCTTATGCAAGGATGTGAAAACAGCGGAGATCTTTCTTTAAAGGGTGATGTTTACAGTAAGGGTGTTGTATTAGGAGACTTTGAGAGAAGTTCAGAAATTTCCCTATCAGATGAGGATGTAGAAAAAAATGCTGATGAGGTGTCTATACATTTTGCCGGCGGTATCATCAGTATAAATTTGGAAAACCAGATCATCGACAGCTGCAAAAATACAGGAAATATGTCTGGATTTGATGGAATCGGGGGCATGGTTGGACTAAATGCTGGACTAATTACCAACTGTAGCCTGAACCAGCATTTTGGCAATGCAGCTTTAAACTATGTAGGAGGAATTGCCGGAGTAAATATTGGAACAAATAGAAAGAAAACTTATGACCACACTACTTATACCACGGGAACGATTGAAGACTGTAGCACGCTGGAGAATAAAACTCTTTCTGGCAACAGTGACGTAGGCGGTATTGTCGGATGGAACATGAGTGGGGGCCTTCTAAAGGATAATACAAGCAATGGCAATATAACCGGAGCAGGAGATGAAGCAATTGGTGGCTTGGCAGGACGAAACAGCGGAACCGTCATAGTTGCAGCAGATGGAAATAAAGCCACAAGAATCATAAGCGGTGCCAATGCAACAGGAGTAGGTGGCATTGTAGGTGTAAATGGAGAAAGTGGAACTCTTCAGCTAGGGGACGATAGTGACAGCTCGGTAGTGGCAGTGGGAAACAAAACCTCTGTGGAAGGATCTAGCCAGGTAGGAGGAATCATAGGCTACAATGAGGGAGACCTTGGAAAGCAGGACCAAAAGGCTTACATCATTAACCGGGCCAAAAGTGTTCGTGCGACCCATGGTTACGCCGGAGGAATTGTAGGTGACACGAAAGGAGATATTTATTACGGAAAAAATGAAGGATCTTCTGTAACAGCAGACCAAGGCTATGCCGGAGGAATAACAGCTTATAACCGTGAAAATAGCACTATTTTTGCTTGCGAAAACCATGGAAACGTAAGCAGTTCCAGTGGCTATGCCGGAGGTATTGCAGGGGAAAATGCCGGGACTATTAATGCATGTTTGGTGGGAGACCAGGATACAAGTGTAAAAATTTTCAGTTTGGGCGTTCAGGAAGCTGGGGCTGTGGTAGCAGTAAATGCAGGCACAGGTACCATTACCGACAGTAAACCTGAAAAAAATGTTACTCTTGGAGAAAATGCAAGCATCTATGGAGGCGTGGCAGGTCGTAATCAAGGGACAATCCAAGATTCTGATGACTTTCAGATAACAGATATTCCTAACGTCACCACCATACAGGGCAGCTTGACAGTAGGTGGGGCAGTAGGAATTAATGAAAAAAATGCCGAAATTAACAATGTGTCAGTGAGTTCTGGACAGAACAACGAAACCATGACAGGATTTACCGGATACAGGTACCTGGGAGGTCTAGTAGGAGACAACTACGGACAAGTGAAGAACTCCGACTTCACAGGATACATAAAAGAAGCTTCCGGCATGGCAGGAAACTGTTATGGAGGTATTGCCGGAATCAACGAGGCTGGTGCTAGCCTTACAAGCTGTAGCATTGGCTATATTAGTATGGATATCCAGGGTGTTTATTCAGCTACAAGTAACAGTTCCGTTTCCCAGAAAGAAAACCTTTCTACCCATGTCGGAGGAATTGTCGGAAAGAATGAAAAGGATGCAAAGGTTTCCGGATGTACACTAGAGAATAATGAGAAAAGCGTATTGGCAGCTAAGTATGGAATGTTAGGTGGTGTGGCAGGCTTCAATAAAGGATCTATAGAAGAATCCGGAGACAGCATCACAGCAGATGTCATGAAGGCAGATACCCTAGATCAATTGGTTGCAAATGCTAAAGATAAGGGCTTAGCGGCGGCTAGTAGCTATGTGGCATATGAATCGGGAAAGCAATTGGAAAAACTTCATTATAGCGGTGATAATTCTGATTCATGGGTTTCTAAGAATCGCCTTCAGCTGTATATGGATACCAATGGAAATATTGGCGGAATTACCGCTTATAATTCCACCACCGGAGCGGTTAATGAGTGTGTCTCTGGAAACTGGTTTTTGTCCAACAAGTCTGAGCAGGTTGGAGTAGGTACTGGCGGAATCATAGGGATGAATGAGTCGGAGAAAGATACTAGCAAGCTGGTGAATGCTGCCTTTATAGGACGATATATTAAATCAGAGAGTACTAACCGATTTGCCGGTGGAATCATAGGAAATCAGAATAATTCCACAAGCAAAGATTGGACTATTGAGATGGCGGTGAACTTTGGAACTGTTTATTGCTTTAATACTCATTATTCCGGAGGAATTGTTGGACAGTGGACAGGAAGTGGAGGAACTATTCAAAACTGCAGAAATTATGGAATGCTGCAGACAACCTATGCTGCAGGCTGGGTAGGAGCTTCCGGAGGAATTGTAGCTCAACTTTATCATGCATCAGATAATCATGAATATAATATTATTGGGTGTGAAAACTATGGAAGTATTTATAAGAGAAATGGTTCAGATGGTAATGGTGCCAATGACAGTGCCGGTATTCTTGGAAACGTAACCACCTTCCAAACTTCTACATCTCAGAACTTTACGATTCGGATTTTGGATTGTATGAATGGACCGGGAGCAAAGATTTACTCTGCTTCCATGGCGTCAGGAATCTTTGGATTTATGTCCTGTGATAATCCCAGTGCTGCTAATATTCAAACATCTACCAAAGATGTGAAAATTCAAATAGAGCGTTGCAGAAATTTTGCCAGTGAGATGGCTGGAAGTTCCTTTACTGGAGGAATTGTAGGAGCAAGATATGGAGGATGGAATAATACAATTGTAAAGGATTGCTATTCTCCGAATTTTAGAGGGTATGGTATTTTCTCCAATGGTATTAATAACGGAGATGATTGCTGGAGCAATAATCCTCCTGGAAATTATAAAAACTTATTCTACTATGATGTGAAGAATAGTAAGGGATTTTATGGAAATACGAACTTTGAATTAGGAATCCAAGCATTAGACAAGACCATCACTAAAGGTTCAGGTAGTCTTACATTGACAAAAGGCAACCTAGACAAATTTACCGGACATTGTGGCAGTGTGGATTTGCTGAAAACAGCGAATGGAAAATACGTGGTTGTAAAAATGAATTCCGATGTATGGTGGATGAACGGTGATTACTGCTATATAGATGTCAATAATTATGTTCGGAATGGTAGCGATGGGAATAAGATCATCGGTCAGGTACTCTATGAGGTGGATGAAAATTATTCATCTAGTAGTCAGATTAGTACAATAGCAGTAAAGGAGACTAATCCGTCAAAGAATACTTTGGCATTTAGTGCCAGAGAAAGCTATCGAAGAATTGAGGGGATTTATATCAATGCTTCAGGGCAAGAACAGCTCTTGGCACCTACAAGTGCAAGTGCAGAGATTGAGGATGGAAAACTAAGCATTTCCATTACACCAAATACCATGGAAAAATCAATCTATGGCTGTTTGGAAGATAATACTACGAAATGCGATCCTTTCAAATATCTCATTACCGTGACGAATGATTCAGAAACTAAAACCTATGAAATGTACGAAGAAGAGGGAAGCTTCGACCTTCCTGATGATCTGACAGGACAAGTTTCTGTGTTTGTTCAGGCAGTTAGCATGTTTGATGATGTAAAGGCTTCAGCCAGATATGAAGTAGAAGACTTAACCATTCATGGAGCCTTGCCGGAGCCGGATGTGAAATTGGTGATTGTCTCACAGGACGGAGGTAGTTACTATAATAATCACACCTATCAAGTAGTGCTGAATAACCTAGAAGAGTATACTGCAAAAGATAAAAATGGGGATGACTTGTATCCGGGTTGGCAGGTAACTGTGAATATTGTAGGTGCTGGAAATATAACCATAAGTAAAAACAATCCTACACCGACGTGGAGCTACACTTATGGAGGAAATAAAGAGGCTCAGTCGAAGTCTTTCCAGATGATTTCAAAAGCAAGCATTTCCGGAGGTTCTAAGGTATGGGAAGATTCCAAGGAAGTGACTAGCTCAGTTAGACTTTGTAATAATTACAGACCACCTAGAGCTTTGAAATCATGGGATCCTCTTACACAGACTGTTACGGTAACTGGAACTAGTTTGAATAATCTGGCAGTTAAAATAGAATTAGATGCCGGAAGCACTGCTACAGACGTTCCACCAATCTACAGGGCTGAACTGGTTGGAGATTGGAGGGATGAAAGCGAGGTAGTATTTGCGAAAGAAGATATCTTACTGGTATCTAAGGGAAAGGCCTCTGCCAGCTTCTCAAATCTACCGGAAGCTATAAAAGATGCAAGCAACTTAAAAGTGCGTCTTTGGTTTGCTGCTACTGGAGAGGGACCGGTTTATACCTACTATGAAGTTGATGCAAAGGAAAATGCCAATGTAACAGAACTAGTTTCTGTGTCTGAGGATGGAACCCCGACCTACAGGTATCTTCACAGTACACCTTTGGAAAATTATAATGGCTATTATGATAACTATGTAAACGAATTAAGCACTGGAATTTCCTGGTTACCGGCCCCGGTTTTAGAAGGAGCAGATTCAGATGATTATAAAGAGGTAGAGACTACCGGGGACAATGGGGAATTATATTATACATTTTCCTGGGATCAAAAGGTTTCAGGAACGGATAATGCATCCTACGAAGTATCTATGATAGGTATTGATAAAAACGGCAAAGAGGTTCGAATTGATACATCCGATGCCTACAAAGCTGGAAAAAGTCTGACAATTGACGGTTCTAAGTGGAATTACACCCAGGTACAATTAACCGTTACAAGAATCGGAGATTCTAGCAGCAAGCAGATTGGTTTGTCTACCACAGGAAGCTATAAAATAAAACAGAGGCTTACAAAGCCTGCCCAGCCCAGCTTAAGCTTGCTAAGTCAAAACGAGCTTCTCTACAAGCTTAGTTGGGATGCTCTTTCTTCAGAAGAAGGGGTGGAAGGATATCAGGCTTATATTCAGGCATATGGCAGAGATGATAAGCTAGAAGAAGAGGAAGCCTTGGGAGAGCTTGTCACTACAGACCAAAAAGAAGGAAAAGTCTACAGACAGCAGGTGGATTTGGAAAATTATGCAGGAAAGCGTGTGTTGATCTATCTGGTGGCAAAGGCTAAGAAAGATGCTGCCTACTTGGACAGTGAGTCCGGTATCACCTATGAGCTCACAATACCGGAGCGAATAAAAACACCAAAGGTTAGCTGGAGTATTGACTGGGAGTATGAACAGGCAAATTATCTGGCTGCCGATGCCTTTGAAGAGGGTGGCCTTACTGTAAGCCTAAAGGCTGACAAAGACAGCATTCCTCCTGGAGGAAGTGCCTACCTATTAAAAGCTTATGTTTATGATAGTAAAGAAGACGCCAAGAGCGCTACAGCTACAGATCCGGGAACTGCCTATAAGTTTAAATATCCTTTGGAAGAATCAGTAACCCAAATGGATGTAAACAGTTCCACAGACTATAGTCATAGCTTAAGTGGCTTGTCTGCAGAATATGCCGGAAAATGGATTGTCTTTTATAGTCGAATTTCCTCAGGTGCAGGAAACGTAAGTTCTAAGTGGGTAAAATCCGATGTTTACAGACTTCCATATGTACAGCTAAAATCTCCGGAGATTAGCTCAGAAGTAGAAGAAGGAGTAAGCTTCACCGCAAATGTCCAGTCCACACCATATGTTCCGGGACAGGATGAGACCTGGACAGGAAAAAGAACCTACCTTAGCTGGGAAAGTGTCTCCTGTGCCAGTGCCTATGAAGTAAATCTAAATGGAAAGATTACTGAGGATGGCAGTTCCGGTGAGAAACGCAGCATAGGAAGCAAGCTGCGATTCGTAGAAGGAACAGATGGGGTGACGGTTCAGATCTGGAGAGAAGTGGAAGAAAAGATTAGTGACACCGAGACCAAGACGATATGGAAGTGGGTAACTCTAGAAGAGGAGGCCCAGGATATTCCGGAAGGAACAGCCGAGACGGATATTTTACATAGCTTTGAAATTCCTGACTACGGTGTGACGGCAACAGGAACCTATACAGCAGCCGATGGAAGTAACCCGGTATATACGGTGACCTTGAGTAGTCAGCTAGTGGTGCAAAAGATGGAAGATGGAAGCTATAAGTACAGTTTGAAGCTGCCGGATGTAGCAGATATGAAGGCGGCAGATGACAGTATAGTGACAAACGATGACTTTGGCATTTCTACATTAGTAGAGGCATATAGTAATGTGAGTGAAAATGTGGCAGATGTGACAAAAGAGAATGCGGAGCAAAAGAGTGAGGCATACGTAAGGTCCAAGGAGTGTAAGATTGAGTGGTAGCGCCTGACCTTTGGTGAAAGGGACGGACTCGATGCAATAATCAAAAACATCGAAGACTCGCTCCCGCTCCATTCCGCACGCAGCGGTACTAAGGGGCCAAAATACGGCCCCTAAGGACCGGCGTGCTCCAAGGGTCTTCGCTGCTTTCGCTTATTGCTTCGATCCTGACATTCGCAAAAGGGAGAGATTGGGCGCTAGGCGTTTTAGACGGAGTGAAAATAGACTCTGAGGTTTAGATGTGGATGCAAGTTTGTTTGGATCTAAACACTTGTAGTATTCTTTGTGATGAGGAGTTGGCATGATGGGATGGCAGTGCTTAAAACTGAATAGAAGAAGTGGAGTGGCTATGGTTTTGGTGCTCTGCGTGTCTGCCTTCTTTGTGGCTTTTGCGGCTGCTATGGTTTATGCGGCTGGTATGGTGACGGCCCAGTCTAATCAGAGGCTTAAGGAGGAGCGGTGCTACCAGCTGGCTAAAAGCTATGGAAAGGTGCTGACTAAAGAACTTACAAAGTATGAAAAGAAAACCGATGATGCAGGTAATAGCCTGGCAAGTGGTAGTTTTTATGCCTTTGCCAACTACTTTCTGGATAGCTCCCAGTACCTTGAGTACAACTCGGACTATAGTTCCAGTACTACTTACAATTTTGTGCTGGATGATGCCGAATTGACCGATTTGTTTCAGTCGCCACTAGGTGATACATCCTATGGGAATATAACGCTCTCCTTAAAAAAAGAGGCGAATTCTAATGAGGATACAAATTCTATGGAAGGTGGAGAGATAACTGATGTAAAAAGTGGCACAGATTATACACCCACAATTTCCTCCATCGAAAATACCACGGTGCGCAGGTACAATTTGATTTTGGATGTAACATCCTATTATGAGGACGTGTCCTATACCTATACCCAGGAATTTTCCAGGGAAGAAAAGTACCCAGTTAGTTTTAAGTATGGAAATCAAGTGATCGTGTGGGATGCTGCTTATAAAGTGTGGAGAAATGATAATACGGCGGGGACAGAGTGTACAATTACAGAAGGTGATACGATCACTTATGAGTATAAGACTTCTTCTCCGAGCTTAAGTAAATTTATAGAGAACAGCCTGTAGGAAGGGGTGGCTTTTGATGGATAAAAAAAGCATACAGAAAATTCTAAAGGGCAGAGTGAAAGAAAAGGCTGGAGAGACCTTGGTGGAGGTTATGGCAAGTATTTTCTTGTTCTTGATTCTCCTTGCTATTTTAAATGGAGCCATTAGTTACTGTAGTAATGCTCTTGTAAAAAACAAAGAGATTCGCAGTGAAAATGCAAAGATTTTAGAAGGGCTCCAAAAGGCCCAGGAGACAACAAGCGACTCCTTGGAAATGGACTTTGTTGCCACCAATGCAGATATGACAGTAAAGGGAAATCAAGTCTTTACAGTGACTGTGAATCTGGCAAAGAAGAAGGTAAACTACAAAGATAGTGATGGAAATGATCAAAGCACCAGTTTCTCCTTATTTCAATATAACGAGGACAGCGAATCCGGGAACGGAGGTGGCTTGTGAGAATCATGAAAGAAAAGAAAAGCCACTTGAGAGTTTATGATTCCTTACAAAAGTTAAAGGAGAATAAACGAAAGGGTACCACCCTGGTGGAACTTATGGTATCCTTAGTATTGATTAGTATATTGATGGCTATGGCGGTGGCAGCCTTAAGCTCCGCCACAAGAATTTTCGTGAAAGTACAAAAGACCCAATATGCCCAGTCTATATTAGATACTGTCATGACGGAGCTACGGGGCATGACAGAAGATGCAGAAGGATATATCAAAATATATCCGAAAGATGGCTTTGGTCCTGATGTATTAGGCGATACAGGGGGCACTACATTAGAATTTCAAACCGCCGATGGATATGTAGAAGTCCTGTCCCAGGAGGGGGAAGAAGAGACTGATATTTACATAGGAGACAACCAAAGTGGAAGCTTTGAAAAGGTAGAAGCAGGAAGATTATTAACCCGCTATTACACCCCAAAGGGAAGCACAGGAACCTATGTATGCCAAAGGGATAGCACCCCGGTGGCAAGGGCCGTGGCAAAGGCCTACGGCGAAGGCTTCTATATGAAAAATTATTTGGAAATAGACTACCAGGCCACGCCGGACTCAGAAGGCAAGATATCAAGTATCCGGGCCACATTAAGCCTCTATGCCACAAATTCCGATGGCACAAAACAGGCAGATCCCATAGCCACAGACACAGAGGTTCTAGAGCTAAGAAAAGCCCTGCCCCTAAAGACAAGAACGGGATCAGCTACAGCAATAGCCGAAACAGACACGGCAGAAGGCAATTAAAACAGGTATATACGCTAGCACCGAAGCGTTTATATAAAGAAAAGTGTAAAAGGAAAAAAACAAAACAAGAACAAAAAACCGATTACACAAAACAAGGGAGGAAAACCCCCACCCGAAAAAACCAAAAGAAAGGAAACGAGGGAAATGATGAAAATGATGAAAAAATTAAAAGAGAAAAAAGGATTCACATTAGTAGAGCTTATCGTAGTATTAGTAATTCTTGCAATCTTAGCAGCATTGTTAATCCCTGCATTAACAGGATATATTGACAAGGCAAAAAGAAAATCCGTTGTGGCAGAGACACGTCAGGCAGTAATGGCTGCACAGACCTTAGTAGATGAGGCTTATGCAAAAGAAGATGAGGGAGCAGACACAATTGGTATTGAAGGTGGAACAAAACCTAGTGGAGCTATAACTGTAATTGAGAAAGAAGACATTGCAAATTTAGCTGAGGTTACTGAAGGTAATATCCAGGATGAAGCAGAGGTTGAAAAGGGCGTTGTCAAGAAGTTTGTCTATAAAGCATCAGGAAAGACTTGCATATATACTCAAGGTGCTACTGATGGCTCAGATGGCGCATATGATGTAAAGTAAGAAGTTAGATAGTTAAATCTTGAATTTTGGAAAGGAAAGCTGCTGATGTGTTTACGAGGACCTAAAGATTGGTCAGAAAATTTGTACAAACGAATAAAGTCTGTGGCGTTCCTTTTTGTTATCCTACTTTTGGTGGTTGTGTTGCTGGTTCCGGGAGCCCTAGCATTAATGTATCGGGCAGATGCGCAGGTAGCTCTTGGTCATGCTAAGTCGGTGCGCTTAGCTTTAAAGATGACTGCTCAGGACTGCTATAGTAGAGATATTTCCTTTTGTGACTCTTCCTCTCAGGGAGGGGTCGCAAAAGGTCTTTATGGGGAGGTCATCTCTTTAAGTGCTGCCCCAGGTGATTTCTGGGTGCTAAGAACCTCGGAGGATGGTTTCTCGGTGGAGGAGTTTGTCTACCGGGAAGATGATTTTACTGTTTGGTATCAGGCAGACCCTAAGTCCTATACCGTGTATCGTAACGATACTATGATTGATAGCAAGTGATGAAAGATACCTTGCTTAGGATGAGATTTATTTATAACAAGTTGGATTGGCAGGAGTGAAGAGACATGCTTATTAGAGTATTAGAGATGATTATATGGATTTTACGTTTCTTCTTTGGTGCCTGTATTTTTAGTTTTTTAGGCGTTGTCATCTACAGACTTCCTTTAGGGGAGAGTCTTGTGAAGGGACGCAGTCATTGTACAAGCTGTAACCACAGCTTGGGAGCCTTGGAGTTGATTCCGGGCATTAGTTACCTTGCCCTTGGTGGGAAGTGTAAAGTGTGTAAGACAAAGATTCCTTTTAGGGATTTTGTCTGTGAAGTGTTTGGAGGCTTTGCCTTCATTTTTTGCGGATACCGCTTTGGAGTGGGTACCCTGGGAATTTTATCCCTAAGGGGCTTACTTATATTTATTTACTTTGGAATATTACTGGTGGTGGCCCTCATCGATTGGGACACCCAGATTATATACGATAGATTTCATATCATGATGCTGATATTGGCAGTGGGAGCCTTCTTTTTAAACCCATCCCATGGACTTATAGACCGTTTGATAGGGGCCGTGATCATAGCAGTTCCTATGTTGTTATTGGCCTTAGTAATCCCCGGAGCCTTCGGGGGAGGAGACATTAAGCTTATGTTTGTCTCCGGCCTATTCCTAGGAACCGGCCCCATCGTATGCGCTATGTTTTTCGGCCTCTTAACAGGAGGAGCTTACGGAGCATGGATGCTAATAAGAAAGAAACTGGACCGAAAGGATGTCTTTGCCTTTGGACCTTTTCTTTCCCTGGGCCTTATGATTGCAGCCCTATATGGAGATGAGTTGGTAAGCTGGTATCTTCACTTTCTATAGAAGATATTTGCCCATCTTGGATAATGCCGGTCAAGATGTGGATTGTAGCAATTTTAGAACAGAGAGGACAGAGAGTATGGCACAATACAAATATGTCGCAAAAGACATGAAAGGAAAAGTGCATAGAGGCAATATGGAAGCAGCATCCCAAGCAGATCTTATTAAGCAGCTGCAGGAGAAGAGCCTCTTTCTGGTTGAGTCTAAAGACCTTGGAAAGGCAGGGGGCTACCGCAAGTTAAAGTCTAAGGAGCTTGCGGCCTTCAACCGAGAGCTTTCTACTCTTCTTAGCTCAGGTGTCAGCTTGGTGCGTGCCATGGACATTATTTCGCAGCAGGAGGGCATTGCCCCCCAGGAGAAGGCCATTTACCAGGCTATTTTACTGGATCTTCGCAGGGGAGTTCCTTTATCTGATGCCATGGAGAGTAAAGAATGTTTCCCGGACCTCATGATCGGAATGATCCGGTCTGGAGAGGGAAGTGGTAACCTGGATTTGGTAACTCAGAGACTTTCCCTTCAATATGAGAAGGAGCACAAGCTAAACCAGCAGGTAAAATCAGCAATGGTTTATCCTTGTATATTATTGGTACTTAGCGTATGTATCGTAATTTTAATCGTTACCTTTATCCTGCCTCAATTTCAAAGTCTATTTGATCAGATGGAATCCTTGCCTTTTCCAACTACGGTATTAATGGCTGTATCAGACTTCCTGGTAAAGAAGTGGTACTTAGCCCTTCTTACCCTATTAGTAATTGTAGGACTGATTCGAATTATCGTAGCCATTCCTGCAGTGCGAAGAGGAGTAGACTGGATAAAAGTACATATGTGGGGCTTTGGTAAGCTATACAAGGTTATCTACACCGCCCGCTTTGCCAGAACCCTAAGTAGTCTCTACGCCAGCGGAATGCCCTTGGTATCAGCCGTATCTGTAGCAGCAAAGACCATAGGAAACGGCTATGTAGAAGAACAATTTGACCAGGTGGTAGTAAAAGTTCGAGGAGGTGTTCCCTTATCCGAAAGCCTCCAGGAAGTAGATGGCCTATTAAGAAAGTTATCCAGCACCATCCTAGTAGGAGAGGAAAGCGGACGCCTAGACGTAATGCTAGACTCCATAGCCGCCACCATGGAAGACGATGCTGAACAAGCTACCAAACGAATGGTGACCCTACTAGAGCCAATCCTCATCATCTTTATGGCCCTAATCGTAGGCTTCATTATGATCGGAGTCATGCTTCCAATCTACGAATCCTACTCAGCTATAGAGAACGCCTAGAAACGAAACATGAAATGCCGAAAGGACCAGATTTTTGAGCCGGGACGTCCTTTCCCAGAGCAAAAGAATGCCCCTGTTGCTCCCTACTATAGGATACAGTCCTTGGCAGAATTCCGACTTTGCGTCAAAGCATTCAATAAAGTAGATGCTTGCGAAACAAAGCGAAAACCTGCCGTGGCTGTCAGAGCATTACCAAAACAAAAGAAGACCCTTGGAGCACGCCGGTCCTTAGGGGCTGTATTTTAGCCCCTTAGTACCGCTGCATGCGGAAGGAGCGGGAGCGAGTCTTCGTTGTTTTCGGTAATGCTCTGACAGCCATGAGTAACTTCACAAGTTTCGCCAGCATCGAACTTAATAAAGCATTTAAGCAAATCACCGAATTTATCATCGAGTGTAAATATACAAAAAAGCAACAGGAGGACATCCATGAGCGATACAGTCATAGTACTACAGGAAGATTGCATACTGGCCGCCACAGGTAAACCAGGCCGCAAGCCCAGAATTTCCACCACCAACCGACTAGACCTATCTTTCAGTGGTGAATTATTTGAACAATGGAAGGAAGCTTTAACCATCTGGAAAGGGGAAAGCTATAAGGGAGGCTCCATCAATCTGGTGCTGCCTTCAATCTATGCTTCTTCTAGAATCCACCGCATCCCCTATGCCAAGGGAAGACAGCTAAAACAATTAGCAGACCACGTGGCAGAAACAGATGACTCTGAAAAAATTTCCGACTACGGAATTTGCGACTCTGACAAGCACAGGGGCATTACCCTCTGCCATGCCAGTGTGGAGCCTGAGATCCTTCAGGAAATTTTAAATATCTTTAATAGTCTGGACCTTCCGGTAGCAGGAGTCACTGTCCTTATGGAAAGCTACCTAAAAGTTCTCTCTAAATTAAAGGAGGCAGAAAATAAAACAGCTATCTACCTTTTCTTCGAGGACTCCGGTGTCACCAGTCTCCTTTATCAGGAAGGTAACTACCTTTACTCCACCAGAAGCAGGATCTTTAGTGAGAGGGGAACCTTAGACTTTGAGACAGAGATTGTAAGAAACCTTTCCGGTATCAAGCAGTTTTATGCTACCACAAGTCCAAAGGGGCCTATTACTGACGTATTCTATGCCGGATGCAGGGAAGATGACTTTGAGGTATGTCTGCCGGGAATTCAGTCTTTCAACATGCAGCCCTCACCTTTAAATGTAGATGGTCTCTGTGATATTCCTGTAGGAGCAGATGCTTGGCTTCCTTGTATCGGAGCCATGATAGAAGATAAGGGGGGCCAGATCAACCTTTTAAGCCAGTGGAACCAATCTCAGACTAAGGAAGGACAGGGCAAGGGGGATTTCCTCAAGCATCTGCTGTATCCGGGAATCTGTCTTGGAGCCTGCCTTGTAATATTTGCAGGGATCTTTGCCTGGAATTTCCATAAGAGATTAGAGATTAATGAGGTGGAAGATTGGATCAACGACCCAGAGATTGCCCAGTCTTATGAGGAAGCTTATCAGAAGAAGACAGATAGCGACAAGCTAACAGAAGCTATGTCCCAAGTCCAGCAGATGAAGGATAACCTAGCAAGCTACCCTGACTTGGATCAGGAGACCCTTGCCACCATTATGCAGGTAGGGGGAAGTAATATGGATGTTATGATTAAGAGCATGGATGCTAAGACCGGGCTTCTTACCTTTCAGGCAGAAAGTGCAGACGTAATAGATATCCCTTCCTATATCAACAAGTTAAACCAGACCGGTCTCTTTTCTTCTGTAGATTATACCGGTTATCAGTATGATGATGGAAAGTATTCCCTTGATCTGTCCTGCATCTTAGCAGCAGAAAATGCGGGAGGTGACGAGTAATGAAATTAGAGATGGAACTAAAACCCGGGGACATTAAGCTCTTAAAATTATTAGGATGTGTGTTGATTTTATTTTTCTGTATTCGTTTCCTTATTATGCCGGCCTTAGATAGCAGTCAAAGCTTGATAGATGAAAAGGACCAGGTGGACCAAACCAAGGCCGAGATGGAGATGACCATTGAGGAGGGAAAGACCCTGGATGCAAAGATTGCGACCCAGCAGGAGAACCTAAAAGCCCTGTCTAGCGGCTACTATGATCTTATGGAGAACCAAGAGGTCGATGAGCTTCTTACAGGCCTTGCTTTAAATAATAGTTTAATGCCGGTATATTTAAAAATTGAAGGCACCGAGGCTAAGGCACCGGGAACTTACCAGAATTTAGTGGAAGCAGGAGAGGCAGATACTGGTTCGGATTCCACAGCAGATACTTCTTCGGATACTGGGTCAGACACTTCTGATTCGGATACGGATTCAGATAGCTTAGAGGAAGAATCTTCCCTGGTGGAGATTTATCAGTACATAAACACCACCAGGGTGTCTATGACCCTACAGGGAAGGGAAGATCAATTTCGAGATTTCTTAAATGATCTTGCAAAGAACTATCCGGGAGTGCAGCTTCTTTCTTTTGAAGTAAGCGAGAACACCTATGTAGATGAGAATTTGCAGACTGTTTCAGCAAATACTTATCAATGTGTCTTGGCTGTTTATACTTGCGGAGAATTAGAAAAGACTCAGGAGGCAGATGAATAGTGAGAAAGAATCTGAGAATTGGAGAAATCCTAGAGGATAAGGGCTATGTTACTAGGGAACAAATGGATCAAGCCCTTGCCTATCAAAAAGAGAATAGAGGAAAGCGAGTAGGTCAGATTCTTATTGAGCTGGGATTTGTCACTGAAAACCAAGTCTTGGAGGCTTTGGCAGACCGTCTGCAGTTGGAAATTGTGGATGTGGCTAAGCTTACTGTGGACCTAAAGGTTGTGGGCAAGATAAGTCGTGATCTGGCAGAGAAGAATCTTATTCTTCCCGTGGCAGAAAAAGACCACAACTTATTGCTTGTAACCAACGACCCCTTAAACTATTTTGCCCTGGAGGAGGTTCGCCAGCAGACAGGCTGTCAGCTTCAGATTTTGCTTAGTGAAGAAGCTCCCCTAAAGAAGGCCATTTCCTACTACTATGCAGAGGTTAATGCCAAGAAGGCGGCAGGTAAGGCTAATGTAAGTTTCTCCACCACCCAGGTGGAAGAGTTGGATGTAGAAAATCTGGACAATCCGGATGAAACCCCAATTATTCAGCTCTTAAATAGTTTGATTGAGCGTGCCATTAAGGTAGATGCCAGTGATATCCATATTGAGCCCTTTGAGAGGGAGACTAAGGTTCGAATGCGTGTGGATGGGGTGGTTTCTGAATATGTAAAGATTCAGAAGAATATCCACAATCCCCTGATTGCCCGTATTAAGATTCTTTCCAATCTTGATATTGCAGAAAAAAGAATTCCCCAGGATGGACATTTCCGGGTAGCCTTAGATGACGGACGAATCAATATCCGTGTCTCTATACTACCTACGGTATACGGGGAGAAGGCAGTACTTCGAATTATGGGATCGGCAGGACATTTGGAGCATGCAGACCACTTTGGAATGGATGCGTATTCCTATGCCCAGTTTGCGCCAATGCTTGATTGCCCCAATGGAATTATTTATATTACAGGACCAACAGGAAGCGGAAAATCTACCACTCTTTATATGGTCCTAGACTATCTGTCCAAGCGTCAGGTAAATATCTCTACGATAGAAGATCCGGTGGAGAAAAACCTCCCAGGTATTAATCAGACCCAGGTAAATCCTACGGCAGGATTAACCTTTGATGTAGGACTTCGTGCCCTGATGAGACAGGATCCGGATATTATCATGGTAGGAGAGACTAGGGACGGGGAGACTGCAGGAACTTCTGTCAGGGCAGCCATTACAGGACATATGGTTCTTAGTACCCTCCACACCAACGATGCAGTATCTAGTATCGTGCGATTAGAAGACATGGGAGTGGAAACCTATCTGGTGGCAAATTCTTTAGTAGGCTTGGTGGCCCAGCGATTGGTACGAAAAATCTGTCCCCACTGTGCAAAAGAAGTAGAGACAACAGAAAGAGAGCGGATGCTCTTAGGGGATATTCAAACTATTAAACGAGGCATGGGTTGTGCCCAGTGCAATCATACCGGATACAAAGGCCGAATTGCAGTCCACGAGATTTTGCCAATTAATGCAGAATTAAGAAGAATGATTGTAAATAACAAGTCTGTGGAGGAAATCACCCGATATGCAAGAGAACACCAGAAGATGAGAACCTTGAAAGAAAGTGGAGTGCTTTTGGTGGAACAAGGAGTTACGACACCGGAGGAGGTAGCCAGAATTGCATACCAATAACAATAATCTTGATTTGCTTGACCAGTTAATTATTGAGGCTAGAAGCCGGAGGGCTTCGGATGTTCATTTGACGGAAGGGGGGCCGGTGTGGTTTCGGATTCACGGTTCTTTGAAGATGATGGAGGATTTTTCTTCTCAGGACCTTTCTGCTCGGGACATGCTCCTTGCTCTTATGAGTGAGGGGGCCAAAATGAAGTTTGATCAGGGCTTGGATGTGGATTTTTCCTGGCAAAGTTCTGATGGATGCAGGCAGCGTGTGAATATTTTTAGAGAGAGAAAGCACATGGCAGCTACCATTCGCCTCCTAAATGATGAAATTCCTACCCTGGAGCAGTTAAAGATTCCTACAGAACTTTATCAGATGTCTGAGGAGCCTAGAGGTTTGATTTTGATTACCGGACCTACCGGAAGTGGAAAGTCTACTACATTGGCGGCGGTAATTGAGAGTCTGAATCAAAAGTATGACCGTCATATCATTACCATCGAAGACCCTATTGAGTATGTATATGAGAATAAAAAATCTCTCATTCATCAAAGAGAAGTTGGAGCAGACGTAAGAGACTTTGCCTCGGCTCTTCGAAGCTCCCTGCGAGAAGATCCCGATGTGATTTTGGTAGGAGAGATGCGAGACTATGAGACCATCCAGGCAGCCCTATTGGCAGCGGAGACCGGGCACTTAGTCCTAAGCACCCTTCATACTACCACCGCAGCCCAGACCGTGGAGCGAATCATAGACGCCTGCCCGGCAGAAAGCCAAAACCAGGTGCGAACGCAGTTATCAGGAGTCTTAAAAGGAATCCTAACCCAGTGCCTCATCCCTTGTGGGGGAGGAGTCAGCCGAATCCCGGCTACAGAACTTCTCATGGGAACCGACGCCGTCCTAAACCTAGTAAGAGAAGGCAAGACTCACCAAATCCCATCCATGATGCAATCCTCAGCCTCTATAGGAATGCACACTCTAAACATGGACCTATCAAGACTAATGAAACAAGGCTATATAACAGGAGAAGATGCAAAACGCTACACCAATCACGCCGCCGAGTTGGAGCAATACCTATAGAAGCCATGGTAAATTTATTTTCGAAAAAGCACAACAATAGAACCCGCTTTACCCGTATGTGCATCGGTGAAGCTATTTTCCATCTTATGGATAAAAAGGAATATGAGAAAATTAAAATCTCCGATATTGTAAAGCGAGCAGGGGTCTCTCGCATGACTTTCTACCATTATTACGAAAGCAAGGAAGATGCCCTGATTGATTATTTTCACGAGATTGTTGCAGGCTATATCAGAGACTGCAGCCGAAAGAAAGTGGGAGATTTTCATGACAAGGACAGTATTATTCATGCTCTTAAATACTTTGATCAGTATTCGGTGTTTATTATGAAATTAGTAAAGGCAAAGCTTTATTATATAGTCATTGAGGCCATGAATGACTATATGGAAAAACGCATCATGCCAAGATATCAGATACCTGCCTATGAGCTTTATTTTTACGGAGGAGCCCTCTTAAATGTATTCTTAAAATGGGAAGAAGGGGGCAAGAAGGAAGGCCTAGAAGAGGTGGCAGAGGCAGTATTTGCCAGTGTTAAAAACAGGTGATTGTCTTGCTGCTATAAGAATGCCATGAGAAAATGAGGATGAAAATGGGGAAGAAAAAGAAAGACGAAAACGAGGCAATAGCCGAAAAACATAAAAAGAATAGGGGAAAAGCCATCTGTAATGTATTGGGAACCCTGCTTTTAGTTATCGTAATTTTACTCTGTATTCCCCTTACTCTTCCAAGACTTTTTGGCTGTCAAATTTATAATGTAGTCAGTGGAAGCATGGAACCGGATATACCAACCGGAAGTTTGGTATATGTTCAAAGAGCTGAGGCAACAAAGATAGCCAGGGGGGATGTTATTGCATTCTACGGAGAAAATGACACCGGAGCTATCATCACCCACAGAGTAGTAAAAAACCAGGTGGTATCAGGACAATTTATCACTAAGGGAGACGCCAACGAAAAAGAAGACCTAAGCCCGGTAAGCTATGATAGGTTCATAGGGGAAGTAAGCTTTCATATGCCGGTGCTAGGCAGCATTTTAGCCTATGTTGCAACCCTCTATGGAAAAATAACAGTAGCCGTCCTGGTCTTAGCAGCAATTCTCCTAAGGATTGTAGGAGATAAAAAAGAATAGAAGAAAAGAAAATTAGGGCATGTCAATCCTATGATTTTAGAAATAGAATTTTGTATAAGAAAAAGAGCTGTCGCTTTGATATGACAGCTCCTATTCATGTATTATTTAAACTGTATGAAGTTCGCCGGTTTCTGAATCCATAATAAAGCCACGTATACGGATGTCATTAGGCATTAGAGGATGATTTTCCAAGGCAAAGACCGTATCTTTGACAGACTGCTCCACACATTCAAACCCACCTAACCATTCTTCCAAATCTACACCGCTGTGGCGGATAATATCGATGTGATGTTTATCTACACCTCGTTCTACCAGCTGCTCTAAAAGTTCACTGCCATCCATACCTTGGACTCCGCAGTCCGTGTGAC
>CAVAKZ010000012.1:38022-50626 GCA_963589425.1 Parabacteroides distasonis
CACCATAACTTCCTCTACACCTAGTTCCAAAATAGCTACAAGAAGACTTCGCACAACACTACCGTAAGGGTGGGTAATGACACCACCGGCATTTTTAATAATTTTAGCATCCCCGTTTTTAATACCAAGAGCAGCAGGGAGCAGCTCGGTTAATCTCGTATCCATACAGGTAAGAATTGCCAGCTTTTTGTCCGGATATTTACTGGTAAGGAAAGCTTCGTATTCCTTATTTTCTACAAATTTCTTATTATATTCGATAATCTCTTCCATTATGTAAAGACCTCCCTAGAAAAATAATAGCCATCAAGTACTCTATAATAGTAACCTGACTTGTGGGATTTGTACAATAAAAATAAGCTTAAAGAAAATTAATATTTTTTAAGGTTACAAGTCAGTGCTATAATAGATAAAAACTTGAAAATAGGAGGAAAAGTAAGAAAATGCTTATACTAATTTTTGTAATAAGTTTGGTGCCGGTTCTTTTAATCTATGGCTAGTTACGAAAAAGAAAAGGAGAGGATGCTGAATACAAAAAAATATGTACCAATGCTCTAAAACGAGGAGCTTTCTTGTGCCCTGTCCTTGTAGCGGTAATGTCGGCGCTCTTTTATGTTATCGAGCGAATACTAGTAGTGCTAGGAGCTGGAACTGTGGTTATAGAAATTTATCACAATTTTATATTGCTTGCACTTGCAGAGGAACTTGTAAAATATTGGGCATTGAAAGGACTTATAAAGAAAAATCCATATGCCTATTCAAGAATAGCTATCATCTCTTTTATGATGATTATTGGAATTGGATTTGAGATTACAGAATCCCTTGTATATACATTGGGAGCAAATGCAGGAATGATGTTAGCCAGAGGTCTTACGGTTATGCATTGCGGATATGGATTTATTATGGGTTATTTTGTGGCAAAAGGAATGGAAACTGGGAAAAAGAAGTATACTCTAATAGGAATTCTCCTTCCATTTATGCTTCATGGATTGTATGATTGCTGCCTCAGTGATGAAATTGGGAGGATCAATGAGAATGTGGTTTATGTTTCATTAACATTGGCAGTTGTAGCCATACTTACAATCATAGCAGCAATTTGTTATATTCATAAATCTAAAGACAAGCCAGAATTAAATGCTGAGATTTAGGGGAAGATCATGAAATTCGATTTCCAAAAAACTACATATGCCTGCTTTATCGGCTACATCGTCCAGGCCATTGTGAATAATTTTGTGCCGCTGCTATTTGTGACTTTTCAGACGGATTTTCAAATTCCGCTGTCACAGATTACCATGTTAATTACCGTGAACTTTATGATACAGCTGCTGATTGATCTATTGTCCGCAAGCTTTATAGACAAAATTGGCTATAGAGCCTCGGTTATCATAGCCCATATATGCGCTGCGGCAGGATTAATGCTGCTTACCTTCCTTCCGAAATTAACAAAGGATTCTTTTACCGGAATATTGATTGCTGTATTTGTGTATGCCATAGGAGGAGGGCTGATAGAGGTCTTGATCAGTCCTATTATTGAAGCCTGTCCAACGGATAATAAGGAAGCTGCCATGAGCCTTTTACATTCATTTTACTGTTGGGGCTGTACAGGAGTAGTTCTGATCTCTACCTTGTTTTTTGCCTTGGTAGGCATCGACCATTGGAAAATACTGACCCTGCTTTGGACTATCCTTCCTATTGGAAATATGATTCTTTTTGCAAAGGTTCCCATCTACAGTCTTACAGAAGAAAGCGATGCCGGTATGAATCTAAAGGAGCTTTTCCATGAAAAAATATTTTGGATCCTCATGCTTATGATGGTATGTTCAGGGGCTTCAGAGCAGGCGGTAAGCCAGTGGGCATCCACCTTTGCAGAGGAAGGACTTGGCATAACAAAGACTCTTGGAGATTTGGTAGGCCCCATGGCATTTTCCATACTGATGGGTCTTTCAAGACTGATTTATGGAAAATATGGGGATCAGTTAGATCTGGATAGATTTATGAAGTTAAGCTGTATTTTGTGTATCCTGTCTTATCTTTGTATCTCCCTTATTCCAATCCCAATGGTAGAACTAGTGGCTTGTGGAATCTGTGGATTTTCTGTAGGAATTATGTGGCCGGGAACCTACAGCAAGGCAGCGGCTGCACTAAGAAGAGGGGGAACATTACTATTTGCAATGCTTGCCCTGGCAGGAGATCTAGGCTGCTCCGGAGGACCGACACTGGTAGGTTTTGTTTCCAGTGCAGCGGGGAATATGAGAATGGGAATACTTGCCGGAATAATAGCCCCTGTACTTTTGTTGGTGGGAATATACGTTTTAGTAGCACAATATAACAAAAGGCCATCACCAGTAACCAGTACAAGGGACATATAGGTTTGCACCAGTATCAGTACAAGGAGGCCTACAAGGTTTGCAGGGACGATAGCGAGGCTTTCGTAGGGACGAACACAGGGCAGTGAAGGCGTGGGCTGTCTGAGCCCCATCTTTACGGGGCGAGTTGCACAAAGCCTGAACGAATCAGCTCTGTGTGAGGAGTAGAAAATGCAGCGTGTCCCCAAAACCTTGTAGGCCTCCTTGTACGTACATTACCAGCGAACCCCTATATGTCCCTTGTACGTCCGTTATTTGGAAGCAAACTCCTATATGTCCCTTGTACGTCCGCCCACCGGTGAGTCTCCAATATGTCCCTCCGTTACATATTGACGATAAAGAAGTCCCCATGTTAGAATTACCTAGTTGCGACCAAGACAATTATTGCCTTTGCCCGCAGCAAGTGTGAGGTGCCTGTATGACAAGCTATACAGGAGAATAGGGAAGCAGGTGAGATTCCTGCACGATCTCGTCACCGTGTTTTGCAAGTATTTTTCTAAAGGTATTTTTAAGGACCAATCCACTGGGCCACCGGGAAGGATGAGAAAAATATGTATGAGCAATCAGCCGGGAGACCTGCCTTTCACAGTACAAAAATAGCATGGAAATCTGATAAAATCCCAGTTGATTTAGGGAAATCGGCTCCATGTAAGATTTATGCCACGAGGAATTGGCAGTACGAAAAGGAGGACATTCAAAATGAAAAAGAAACTCGTAGTTTTTTGTTTGGCGGCAGCCATGAGCGCAAGCCTTTTGGCAGGATGCGGTGGCAGCTCCAGCACAGAGGATACCTCATCCACTCAGTCTAGTGATGATCAGGCAGCAGCAGATAAGGTAGCAGACTTAATTGATGCTATTTACGTGCAATCTCGTACCGATGAGACTGATGATCAGTGTAAAGAAGCAAAGGAGGCTTGGGACGCCTTGACAGATACCCAGAAAGAATTAGTATCCGGAACTCATGCAGATCCAGATTATTTTGGTTTGGATACGGGAGATGCTTCCAAAGATGATCCATTAAATCAGAATGATATCGGTGAGAATGAGCTTTTAGTTGTAAGCTTTGGTACTTCCTACAATGACAGCCGTGTAGCTGATATCGGAGGAATCGAGAAGGCTCTTGCAGAGGCCAATCCAGACTGGTCGGTAAGAAGAGCATTTACCGCTCAGATTATTATTAACCACGTACAGGCCCGTGATGATGAGAAGATTGATAATGTAGACCAGGCATTGGAGCGTGCGGTAGACAATGGAGTAAAGAATCTGGTGGTTCAACCAACTCATTTAATGCACGGTGCAGAGTATGATGAATTGCTAGAGATTTTAGAGACTTATGTAGATAAGTTTGACTCTGTTAAGATTGCTGAGCCACTTCTTGGTGAAGTAGGAGAAGATGGAACAAGTGTAAATGATGATAAGAAGGCAGTGGCTGAAGATATTACTGCGGCAGCTGTAGAAGAGGCAGACTATGATTCCTTAGATGCAGCAAAAGAGGATGGAGTTGCCTTTGTATTTATGGGACATGGAACTTCCCATACAGCAAAGATCAGCTACACCCAGATGCAGACCCAGATGGAAGATTTAGGCTACGATAACGTATTTATCGGAACTGTAGAGGGTGAGCCGGAAGAGACTGCTTGCGAGAATGTTATTGAAGCAGTAAAGGAAGCTGGCTATAAGAAGGTAGTTCTTCGTCCATTAATGGTAGTTGCAGGAGACCATGCTAACAATGATATGGCAGGAGATGATGATGATTCATGGAAGAACCAGTTTGAGGCTTCAGGAGCATTTGACAGCGTAGATACCCAGATTGCAGGTTTAGGTGAGATCGACAAGATTCAGGAAATTTACGTAGCCCATACTAAGGCTGCTATGGAAGGGGCTGCAATGGTAGCAGGAACCGATACCGATGCCTCTGCTTCCTCTGAACTTGCTGACGGAACTTATACAGCAACCTTTAAATCAGACAGCAAGATGTTTCATGTATATGATACTTTAAATGATCAGGGAACTTTAACTGTAAAAGATGGTAAGATGACTCTTCATGTCAGCCTTTCATCTGAGAATATTGTAAACCTCTTCTTAGGAACTGCCAAAGATGCACAAAAAGACGGAGCGGACCTTATAGAGCCTAGCAAGGATACGGTAACAGCAGAGGATGGAAGCGAAAAGATTGTAAATGGCTTTGACATTCCGGTTCCGGCCTTAGATGAGGAGTTTGATCTGGCTCTTATTGGTACCAAGGGTGTTTGGTATGATCACAAGGTAACTGTTTCTGACGTACAGGCTCAGTAAGATTAAAGTAAGATAAAGAAAATTTCTTTAAAATGACCCATAAATAATGGAAAATATGACCCATAAACAGCAGGAGATTTAAGCACATGTTGAACCAATTTTCAAGAACCCAATTACTTTTAGGACAGCCGGCCATGAAGACCCTTGCCGAATCCAGGGTGGCAGTTTTCGGTGTAGGAGGCGTAGGAGGCTATGTCTGCGAGGCTTTGGTGCGAAGCGGTGTGGGAGCCTTTGACCTGATCGATGATGACAAGGTATGTTTGACTAATCTTAACCGACAGATCATTGCTACCAGAAAGACCGTTGGAAAATATAAGACCGATGTAATGAAGGAGCGTATGCTGGAAATCAATCCCGACGTTAAGGTGACGGTTCACAAGTGCTTTTTCCTGCCGGAAAATGCCCATGAATTTCCATTTGAAGAATATGATTATATTGTTGATGCAGTGGATACGGTAACTGCAAAGATCGAATTGGTTATGAAGGCCAAGGAAGTAGGAGTTCCGATTATCAGCAGCATGGGAGCCGGCAATAAATTAGACGCCAGTGCCTTCCGTGTGGCGGATATTTATAAGACCAAGATGTGTCCACTGGCTAAGGTCATGCGAAGAGAATTAAAAAAACGGGGGGTAAAGAAGCTAAAGGTGGTATATTCTGAGGAGAAGCCAACCAGGCCCTTAGAGGATATGTCCATTAGCTGCAGAACCCATTGCATCTGTCCACCGGGAGCAAAACACAAGTGCACAGAGCGAAGAGATATTCCGGGAAGTGTAGCCTTTGTGCCATCGGTGGCAGGATTGATTATTGCAGGAGAGATTGTAAAGGATCTTACTGCCAATGATCCAAGAGAAATCGTATAAATAGAAATTGAATAAATAGTAATAACCAGGAGAAGTTTCTAAAAAAGAAGCGGCTCCTGGTTTTTTTGATTCATAAATTTTTCTTTTGTAAAAAATAGGTAAAGAAAAAGGGCTGATTTTACATAGATTTAACATTGGTTTAACAATGCATGATAGATAGCTAAGGAGAAATTCGGATACAATGGAAAAGGATTAAGGATTAGTTAACATTGTATGAAGAAAGAGAGAAGAAAAGAAGATGAAGGAGAATATACAGATTATATTCGGTTTAGTTGGAGGCTTGGCCCTGTTCCTTTATGGAATGAATAACATGAGTGATGCCCTGCAAAAGGCTGCCGGGGAGAAAATGAAAAGTGTCTTAAGCTTCCTTACAAAGAATCCCTTAATGGGGGCAGTAGCAGGTGCCCTGGTAACTGCTGTATTGCAGAGTAGTTCCGCCACCACCGTTATGGTTATCGGATTTACCAGTGCCGGCTTAATGAGCCTGCCTCAGGCGATCTCTGTTATTTTTGGGGCCAATATCGGTACCACAATGACGGCTCAGTTAATGGCATTTAAGATTTCAGACTATATTTATCCTATTATTTTCATCGGCTTTATGATGAATTTTGTTGGGAAAAAAGAGCGGATCAAAAGCATCGGAACCGTGGTATTTTCCTTTGGCTTGCTCTTTGAAGGTATTGAAATCATGGGATCTGTTATGAGTCCATTGGCCAACAGTCCTTTCTTTACCAACCTTATTGGGAAGGTGTCAGATTTTCCAATCTTGGGAGTCCTCTTAGGATGCGGTATGACCTTGGTGGTACAAAGTTCTTCTGCTACCATTGCGGTACTACAAAACTTTGCTTCCCAGGCGGGACCGGATGGCGTTACCAGTGTCATTGGCCTTACTGGAGCCATTCCTATTTTGCTTGGAGATAATATTGGAACTACCATTACCGCTTTGTTGGCGTCCATTGGTCAGTCAAAAAATGCAAAACGTACCGCCATTGCCCACAGTATTTTTAATATTAGCGGAAGCATCGTATTTGTATGTGTCATCCCTTGGTTTGCCAAATTTGTTCAATTTATTTCCCCTAAGGGGCCTGAGGTAGAAGTAATCTCCAGACAGATTGCCAATGCCCATACCACCTTTAATGTGGTCTGTACCCTGGTGTGGCTGCCTTTGATTTCAGTTATGGTGAAGATCGTCACCAATATTATTCGGGGAGATGATAAGGCGCCGGCTGAGGCTTGCACTCCTATCTTTTTGGATGTCCACGTTATTGATCAGCCTATTGCAGCCCTGTGCCTTGCATCTCAGGAAATTGAGCGATTGGCAGAGCTTGGCAGTGATATGCTGGGAGAACTAAGAGGACATATTGTACTGGATGGAAAAGATAAGTCCAGAACCTCGGAGGAGAGCGGCCGGGTTACAAATAGCATTCGTACAGTGGCAGAACTTGGAAATACCATTGCAGATTATCTTACAAGAATGCTGGGAGGCGGAGCCCTTACAGAAAAACAGGCGGAGCATACCGCAGGACTTTTGTTTGTTACCAACAGTATCCAGCGTGTGGCAGATCGCTGCAAAGACATAGAGGCCTTGGACCAAGAGGTAGACCCGGAAATAAAAACATTTTCTGCGGAGGCTAAAGAGGATATTAGTGATTGCGTAGGCATTGTGCAAAATTTATTTGACAAGGCAGTGGATGCAGTGCGTCTGGGAGATGCGGGGGAAGCAAAAGACGTATTTGAAGCTAAGGATAAGCTGAAGAAAAAACAGAGACGCTGCAAGAAAGCCCATCTTAGTCGGGTAAAAAAGGGACAGTGCTCTACAAAGCTTACTGACTACTACACTAGCATATTGAGTAACCTAGATCGTATGGCCGACTGCTGCTCAGAGATTGCAGAAGAAGCCATTGATGATATTGCTTTTGTGCGCCTGGAGGAGGCAGCACAGAACATGTCTAATACATCTGTCTAAGAAACTATATAAAATTCAATCAATGATGCGTCAGATTGTTAAATCTGACGCTTTTTTTAGGGATTTTCACATAATTGACAGAAAAATGCCTGGCAGCCTTCCTTCTTTTCCTGTACAATAAAGCCATAAATGTAGTGTAAGTCAATATATTCTAAGAAGATCTAGAATGAATGAAAGAAAGAGAGGAGAGGCTTATGGGACTTATAAAAGCAGCAATAGGAGCAGCAGGGGGAACTTTGGCAGACCAGTGGAAGGAATTTTTTACCTGTGATGCCCTGGATAATGATACTTTAATGGTAAGAGGGAAAAAGCAGACAAGCAGCCGTTCTTCCAACACAAAGGGTAATGATAATGTAATCACCAATGGCTCCGGGGTGGCAGTGGCAGACGGCCAATGTATGATCATTGTAGACCAGGGAAAGGTTGTGGAAATTTGTTCAGAACCTGGAGAGTATACTTATGATACTTCCTCAGAGCCTAGTATTTTCTGTGGAAATTTGGGAGAGGGTATTAAAAATGCCTTTGCCACCTTTGGAAAAAGATTTACCTATGGTGGAGATACTGCCAGGGACCAAAGAATTTATTATTTTAACACTAAGGAAATTACAGACAACAAATTCGGAACTGCCAATCCGGTATGGTTTCGTGTGGTAGATAAGAAGATCAATCTGGACAAGGATATTGAAATTCGATGCAACGGTATTTATTCTTATCGTATAACCAATCCCATTCTCTTCTACACCAACGTGTGTGGAAATGCAGCCCAGTCTTTTGAGAAGGAACAGATTGATTCCCAGCTTAAGACAGAGTTTGTCAATGCCCTGCAGCCGGCCCTTGCAAAGATTTCTGAGATGGAGGTTCGCCCCAGCCAGATTCCGGCCCACAATATGGAGATCGGAGATGCTATGAACGAGGTTCTTACCAAGAAATGGTCAGAACTTAGAGGAATTTCTATTGTATCGGTAGCCATTAATCCGGTAACTATGAAGGATGAGGATGCAGAAGCTATTAAGCAGGCTCAGAATACGGTAATGTATACCAATCCAAGCATGATGGCGGCTACCTTGGGAATGGCTCAGGCTGAGGCAATGAAGACGGCGGCAGCCAATCCAAACGGTGCGATGATGGGATTTATGGGAATGAACATGGCCGGAGGCGGCGGTGTAAATTTACAGGGTCTTTATAATCAGGGTCAGCAGATGCAGCAGGCCCAGATGAATCAGCAGATGCAGCAGGCTCAGACCAACCAGCAGATGCAGCAGCCTCAGATGAATGCCCAGGGACAAGCACAAGCTATGGATCAAGCCCAGATGACCCCTCCTCAGGATGGAAGCTGGACTTGCAGCTGTGGTAATGTCAATACCGGTAATTTCTGCGGAAATTGCGGCAATAAAAAACCCCAGCCTCAAGTACCGACCCAGTGGACCTGCGGCTGTGGTGCCAGCAATAGCGGAAAATTCTGCGGCAACTGCGGAAGTCCAAGACCATAAAAACATCATGTGTTGAAAGCAAAGACCTTACAAAAAGCGAGGTGAAAGATTTGGCAGATATAAGAGAATATAAGTGCCCGGCATGTGGAGGAGCTATGGAATTTGACAGCAGCTCCCAAAAGATGAAGTGCCCCTATTGCGATACGGAAATTTCTATAGAAGATTATGAAAAGATGATAAAGGAGCAGGAAGAAGCAAGGAAGGCCAAGGAAAAAGCTGCTTCAAAAGATTCAGAGGAAAAAGAGGGCTGGACCCAGGAAGAGTTAAATGGCATGGTGATCTACTCCTGCCAGTCCTGTGGTGGTGAGATTACAGCAGATAAAAATACAGGAGCCAGCACCTGCCCTTACTGTGGCAACCGAGTAGTTTTTAAAGGGCAATTTGAAGACAGTTTGAAGCCAGATTATATTATTCCCTTTAAGCTTAATAAAAAGGCAGCTAAGGCGGCCTATGAAAAGCATTTGGAAAATAAGTTGTTTGTACCTTCGGTATTTAAGCAGGAAAATCATATTGATGAAATCGTTGGTATCTACGTGCCATTTTGGATTTTTGATATGACCAGCCAGGGAAGTGCAAGTTATAGTGCGGAAAAAACCAGGAGCTGGACATCGGGAGATACAGAATATGTCGAGCACAGTTTCTACGAGGTGGAAAGGGAAGGCCAGATGTCCTTTGCCCATATTCCGGAGGATGCCTCTAGGAAAATGGCAGATGATTTAATGGAGTCCTTAGAACCCTATGATTTTGAGACTGCAGTACCTTTTAAGACTGCTTATATGGCCGGCTATGTGGCAGACCGTTATGATGTGGAAGTGGCAGAGTGTGAGGAAAGAGCAAGAAAACGGGCAGAGCAGAGTATGAGAACTGCGCTTAGAAGCTCGGTAAAGGGCTATTCTACCGTAGACCCTAAGGGAGAGAGGGTCTACGTTGCACCTGCACAACACAAATATGCCCTGTATCCGGTATGGGTTTTAAACACCACCTGGAAGGGAGAAAAATTTGTTTTCGCAATGAATGGGCAAAGCGGAAAGATGATTGGAGATCTTCCGGTGGATCAGAAGGCTTTCTGGAGATTTGTTGGAATTAGAGGTGGAATTCTTTCTGTGCTAGCTTATGTGCTCTTAACCCTATGGGCCATACTTTAAAAGGAGGGGAAGCTTATGAGATTGAAAAAATTTCTAAAACAAGGATCTAGAGCTCTTATCCTCTTTCTTGGCCTTTCGGTGGCAGGCCTTGGAGGCCCTCTTAGAGTTTATGCAGAGGACCACCCTGCCAGGTTAGTGGACGATGCAGGACTTTTAGACCAGGATGAATTTGAGGAAGTCAGAGAAGATCTAGATGAGGTCAGCGAAAAATGGCAATTTGACGTAGTGGTAGTTACAACTGATTCCCTGGATGGGAAAACCGCTGAGGCCTATGCAGATGACTATTTTGATTATAATGGTTATGGATATGGGGAGAATAAGGACGGGATCTTATTTTTAGTTGCCATGAATGACAGAGAGTGGCATATGTCCACCACAGGTTATGGAATCACCGTATTTACCGATGACGGCTTAGATTACATGAGCGATGAGATCGTATCACATTTAAGCGATGAGGAATACAAGAAGGCCTTTGAAGAGTATGCATCTTATTGTGATAAGTACCTTAAGGCAGCAGGTAATGGAGAACCGTATGGAGATGGTCACTATCCCTTAGATTTATTCAACCCGGGAAGATTAATTATTTCTATCCTTGTTGGCTGCATTTTAGCTATTATTTGGGGAAATGGAAAGAAAGCCCTCTTAAAGTCGGTAAAAAAACAGGAGGAGGCTTCCAGATACAAAACGAAGGAAGGCCTAAAACTTACAAAGGAAAAGGACATATTTATTAGACAGCATGTTACGAGTCATGTGATTGCAAAAGATAGTGGAGGTTCTGGATCTGGAGGTGGAGGAAGTTCTACCCACACCAGTTCTTCTGGAACAAGCCACGGAGGCAGTGGAGGAAAATTCTAAAGATAAATAAGAAAAGGGTTGTCGCTTAAAGGCGACAGCCCTTTTCTTTGCTAGATAGATGCTTGATATACTACCTTTCCATCACAGATTGTATAATGCACCTTTCCAGTAAGATTGCATCCGGTAAATGGTGAATTACTGGATTTTGAAGCATATTCCTTAGGAATCCAGCTTTCTTTTGGATCAAAGATTACCAGATCTGCAGGAGCGTTTTCTTCCATGCGGCCGGCTGGTAATTTGTAAAGCTTTGCAGGATTAATGGTCATTTTTTCTAGAAGCTCCGGCAGGGTTAGGTGTCCTGGCTCCACCAAGGAAGTGATTCCAAGGGCGAGAGAGGTTTCAAGGCCGATAATTCCGCTGGGAGCCTTTGTAAGATCTCTGGCCTTTTCTTCCTCACTGTGGGGAGCATGGTCTGTGGCAATAAGATCAATGGTTCCATCTTTTAAGCCTTCAATAATCTGCAGGCGATCCTTCTCTTCCCGAAGGGGAGGATTCATTTTGGCTAGGCTTCCATGCTCTAATAAGGCCTCGTGATTTAGGGTGAAATGGTGAGGGGTAGCCTCAGCGTGAATATGAGCTCCAAGGGCCTTGGCATTTCTTACAAGGGCAACAGAAGTGCCGGAACTTATATGTTGAATCACTAAGTCTAGGCCGGTGTGAAGAGCCATCATAGAATCTCTGGCTACTAAAACTTCCTCGGCCAGGGCAGGGGATCCTTTGACCCCAAGTTTTTCGGAAACCTCTCCCTGGTTAATGCCATTGTTGCTAATAAAAGCAGGGTCTTCCTCGTGGAGACTTAAAGGAAGCTCTAATTTGGCAGCGGCTTCCATGGCCTCATAGCAAAACTTTGCATCTAAAAGGGGAATGCCATCATCGGTAAAGCCGCAGGCTCCGTGGGCCTTTAATTCTTCCATGTCGGTAAGCTTTTCTCCCTTTAAACCGTAGGAGACAGAGGCTGCCTGATAAATGTGGATGTTTTCTTTTTGGGCTTTCTTTAAGACTTCTTCTAAAACTTCCACAGAATCAATGGTGGGATTGGTATTGGCCATACAGATAACAGAGGTAAATCCACCCTTTGCAGAAGCTAGGGCTCCTGTGTGGATGTCTTCCTTATAGGTAAATCCTGGATCCCTAAAGTGGACGTGGGTGTCAATAAGACCCGGTGCGACCATAAGTCCCTTAGCATCAATTACCTCTTCGCCGGTGGATTTCTTAGTTGCTTTTGATAATTTGCAATTCCGGTCAATAGAATAAATTTTTCCATCCTCCAAAATAAGATCGGCAGGATACATTTCCTTAGTTTCCGGATTAATAAGAGTTCCATTTTTTATAATCATAAAAGCCTCCTGTTTTTGTGCTATTAGTTGAATCTTGTAATACTAGTATAAAAAAGTAAAGTTTTGTCTGTCAAGAAAACGGATGTATTCTCTTTGGATTTGTATTATACTTGTTATGACTAAAAGCATTAGGAAAAATGAATAGAAAAACAAATAGAAACAGGATGTAAGGATGAAGAAGATATTATTGATTGGAACCGGAGGAACCATTGCCTCCAAACAGACAGAATACGGACTGGCTCCGGGTTTGTCTCCGGAGGATATCTTAAGATATATCCCGGCAGTGAGAAATA
>CAVAKZ010000012.1:50636-53893 GCA_963589425.1 Parabacteroides distasonis
TTTGCCAGGTAGATGCTATTCAGGTATGTAACCTAGATAGCACCAATGTAACCCCGGAACACTGGAAGCTTATGGCCCACACCATAGAGGAAAATTATGAAGATTACGATGGTTTTGTAGTAGCTCACGGGACAGACACCCTAGCCTACACGGCGGCGGCCCTATCCTATATGGTACAAAACTCCAAGAAACCTATTGTGGTAACAGGAGCACAAAAGCCTATTGAGATGGACGTGACAGATGCCAAAACAAATCTCTTAGATAGTTTTATTTATGCAGCTGATGATGAATCTCAGGATGTAAATATTGTATTTGACGGCAAAGTCATTGTAGGCACCAGGGCAAAGAAGGAGAGGGCTAAAAGTTATAATGCATTTTCCAGCATTAATTTCCCCTATAAGGCAGTGATCCAGGATGGCATGCTGGTGCGGTACATTCGTGAGCTTCCTTATAAGGGGGCTGTTCATTTCTTCTATGACATGAAGAGCAGTGTTTATGTATTAAAGCTTATTCCCGGTATGAAGCCGGATATTTTGCCCTACCTATTTGAACACTATGATTGTCTGGTTATTGAAAGCTTTGGAGTAGGAGGAATCCCCAAAACCTTAATGGATGAATTTTATGTGGAAATGAATCGATGGAAGGACAAGGGAAAGATTATTGTTATGACGACCCAGGTGGCCAATGAAGGAAGCAACATGACTGTCTACGAAGTGGGAAAAAAGGTAAAGATGGATTTCCAGCTTTTAGAGGCTTATGATATGACCCTGGAGGCTGCTATTACCAAAATGATGTGGATTATGGGAATGGGAGACCAGACCTACGAGGAAATGAAGCAGGATTTTTATAGCCAAATAAATCATGATATTTTATTTACCAAACGCCTGGAGTTAGAAGAGGGAGAATAGGATGCAGGACAATAAAAATATAGGAAGAGATGACAAGGAACAGACTAGCCCCCACAAGCGAAGGGTTCGTTATGCCGGGAAATACCCCAAGAAATTTGAAGAAAAATATAAGGAACACAATCCTGAGAAATATAAGGATACTATAGAACATGTAATAGAAAAGGGAAGTACTCCAGCAGGAATGCATATTTCCATTATGGTGGAGGAAATCTTGGATTTCCTTAAGATTCAGCCGGGCCAGCAGGGCCTGGATGCTACCTTGGGGTATGGGGGCCACACATCGGCTATGTTAGAATGCCTCAAGGGGGAGGGTCATATTTATGGCTTGGATGTGGATCCCATAGAGTCGGCAAAGACTAAAGACCGTCTGGCAAAGAAAGGTTACACAGAAGACCTGGTTACGGTAAAGCTCACCAACTTTAAGAATATCGATCAGGTGGCAGGGGAGACAGGCCAATTTGATTTTCTCCTGGCGGATTTAGGGGTCTCCTCCATGCAGATAGATAATCCAGAGAGGGGATTTTCCTACAAAATACACGGCCCCTTGGATCTTCGTATGAACCCTCAAAAGGGAGAAAGTGCAGCTGACAGACTAAAGAATGTAACAGAAGAGGAACTGATAGGTATGTTTGTGGAAAATTCTGATGAACCCTATGCCGAGGAAATAGCAGCAGAAGTATTTGCCTTAAGAAAAAACGGAAAAGACATAGAGACTACCACAGATCTTAAAGAAGCCATTGAGAGAGCCTTAAGTTTCTTGCCGGAAAAAGACAGGAAGGATGCAGTGAAAAAATCCTGTCAGAGATGCTTTCAGGCCCTTCGCATTGATGTAAATAGCGAGTTTGAGGTTCTTTATGAGTTCTTAGAAAAGCTTCCTAAGGTTATGAAGTCCGGAGGAAGAATTGCAATCCTTACCTTCCAGTCCGGTGAGGATCGTTTGGTAAAGAAGGCCTTCAAACAAGGCCTAAAGGAGGGAATATACAGGGAGGTGTCAAAGGATGTGATCCGACCCTCTGCTGATGAGTGCAGGAGAAATCCAAGAGCCAGGTCTACAAAAATGCGCTGGGCAGTGAAAGCCTAGAAGACAGAAAGAAAAAAATATGGAAAATAAAAAAGAAATAAAAAAAACCTGTCCGGTAAATAAAAAATGCGGAGGCTGTCAATATCTTTCTAAAAGCTATAAAGAACAGCTAAAAATCAAACAGACAAAAGTCCAGACCCTTTTAAAGGATGTTGGGGAGGTCCGACCCATTCTGGGCATGGAAGATCCCTACCACTATAGAAATAAGGTCCATGCTGTATTTCACAGAGACCGGAAGGGAAATGTAATCTGTGGAACCTATGAGGCAGGCACCCACCGGGTGGTGCCGGTGGAGGACTGTCTTATTGAGGATGAAAAGTCTCAGGAGATCATAAGAAGCATTCGTGATTTATTAAAATCCTTTAAAATCAAAACCTATAACGAAGATACGGGATATGGACTCTTGCGTCACGTACTGGTGCGGCGAGGCTTTAGCAGTGGGGAAATATTAGTAGTCCTGGTTCTTAGTTCCCCCATTATGCCTTCCAAAAATAATTTTGTAAAAGCATTAAGGAAGGTCCATCCGGAAATAACTACGATAGTAATGAATGTTAACAATAAGCATACCAGTATGATTTTAGGAGACAGGCAGCAGGTGCTTTACGGACCGGGCTATATAAAGGATCAATTGTGTGGATGCAGCTTCCGTATTTCCCCAAAATCCTTTTATCAGGTAAATCCAAAACAGACAGAGCTGCTATATAATACAGCCATTTCTTTTGCAGATCTTACAGGAAAAGAGACCATCATAGATGCCTACTGCGGAATCGGAACTATAGGACTGGCAGCAGCAAAAAAAGCAAAGAAAGTGATAGGAATTGAATTAAATCCCGATGCAGTAAAAGATGCAAGGATCAATGCCAAAGAAAATCACTACAAAAATGCAGAATATATTCAGGGAGATGCGGGCAAGGTCATGGTAGAAATGGCGAAAAATGGTCAGCAGGTGGATGTAGTCTTTATGGACCCACCAAGAGCCGGAAGTGACCATGCCTTTATAGATTCTGTGGCAAAATTAGGGCCCGAACGGGTGGTGTACATATCCTGCAATCCGGAGACATTGGCCAGGGATTTGAAATACTTTAAGAAAAAAGGCTATGAGGCTATGAAGATACAGCCGGTAGATATGTTTTGCTGGTGTGATCATGTGGAGACGGTAGTCTTACTTTCCAAGGGAATGGTCGACAGTAGAAAAGTGAAGGTGGACTTCTCACTGGAGGATATGGATTTATCTGAATTCAAAGGAAAAGCGACATATGAGCAGATAA
>CAVAKZ010000013.1:0-50915 GCA_963589425.1 Parabacteroides distasonis
CACATATATAGAATATTTCTATGGATATAGAGAAAACAAGAGTAAATACTGCCACAAGAGCATTTTTTTGATAGATGCAAGTTTTCAATTCCTGTCGTTCCATTTTAGTGATTGATTCATATGACAAATTGTTTGAGTTTATATGTTTTCCCGTATCTTTATACTATGCTCCACGAAATTTAATTCTTCTTTTGCTCCTACCCCTGAGGTCAGATATTCGAAAAGCAAGTCTAAGGATTTGCTTCCCTGCTTATAAGGCATCTGGCTGATGGTGGCGGATATTACGCCTTCTTCCAGCATTTCTTTAGTGGTAGGTACATCGTCGAAGGTGATTACCTTTAACTTTCGTTTGCTTTCTTTGATGGCCTTGCAGCCTCCGAAAACCCCTGCAGCCACAAAGAAGATGGCATTGATCTCCGGATGATTTTTTAGCATTTCCATAGTGAGGGCGTAGCTTTCAAATTCATCATCATGATTTTCAACAACTTGAACAATGCCAATGTCTGGATAGCGGCTTTCAATGGTTTCTGAAAGGCCACGAATTCTCTCGGAGTGGCAGAGGACTTTTTCGGATCCACTGACGATGCCAAGCTTCATGTCTCCGTCTGACATGAGGGATAATAGTCCTGCTACCATGGCCCCGCCTTTAAAATAGTCGCTTCCTACATAGGCCATTCGCTTGGATCCGCTGATATCTGTATTTACGGTGACTACTGGTATTCCAAGATCCACCAGATCGTCGATTTTTCTCTGTATGCTGGTATCGTTGTAAGGGGCCAGCATAAGGCCGTGAACCCCCTCTTTTAGCAGTTCGTCAATGGCTAAGAGCTGGGCATCAGCGTCAAATTCCACACGTCTTGTAATAGTGTCTACCCCGTAATCTTTTAATTCTTTGGCTTTTTCCTCCACTCCCTGGCTGACTTCGTCGAAGAAGGGATTGTCCTTGGAAAAGAGAATGACACCGATTTTATATTTCTTCTTTTGGGCGGCCAGAGCAATGCCGGCCCTGTTGGGACGGTAATCCAATGCCTTGGCAATTTCTTTGATTTTCTCTGCAGTCTTAGGGCTTACTCCGCTTCGATTGTTTAAAACCCGGTCAACGGTTCCTCTGGAAACTCCTGCCAGGTCGGCAATGTCTTTGATGGTGGTCATATACTTCCTCTTTGTCTAAGCTTTCCTTCTTGTGTATCCGGTTATATTGATCCTTATATTATTTGCTATATCCCTTGCTGCTTGCTTGTGGGATGCAGCCATTTTTTCTATGTCTAATTATCGCATATTTGTCAGAATAGTGTCAAATTTTAAGAAGCGTGTTCGTGCACGCTAACTAGGCTTGGGCTTTCGGCCTTCTAGGAAAATCCAACAGAAAACAAAGGGTTTTGGCCAGAGGAACAGGATGAAATTTGGATAACTTTAACAAAAATAAGGGATTTACCATTAATTTTATATTAAGCATGTTGAAAAAAGCCTCAGAAAAGGGTAATATAATAGCAACGACGTGCACGTGCACGTAAAAGCAGGAAAACAAAGGAGGATGAATTATGCTGTATATTGGCGTGGATTTGGGTACTTCAGCAGTGAAACTTCTGTTGATGAACGGAGAAGGAAAGATTCAGAAGATTGTATCAAAAGAGTATCCCTTGTATTTTCCAAACCCAGGATGGTCTGAGCAAAAGCCGGAAGACTGGTGGGAAGGAACCATGGAGGGGCTAAAGGAACTTCTGTCTGAGTGCGATAAGAGTCAGGTGGCAGGTATTAGTTTCGGTGGCCAGATGCATGGACTTGTTATCTTAGACAAGGATGACCAGGTAATTCGCCCGGCCCTTTTGTGGAATGATGGACGTACCTATGAAGAGTGCGATTATTTAAATAATGTAATCGGCAAAGATAAGTTATCCGAATACACTGCGAATATTTCCTTTACAGGATTTACAGCACCGAAGATTCTTTGGGTTAAAAATAAGGAGCCGGAGAATTTTGCAAAGATTGCAAAGATCATGCTTCCCAAGGATTATATTGCTTATAAGCTAACTGGAGTTCATTGTACAGATGTGTCTGATGCTTCCGGTATGCTGCTCTTTGATGTTAAGAACCGTAAATGGTCCAAGGAAATGTGCGACATCTGCGGAGTGACTGAAGATCAACTGGCAGATATTTATGAGTCCTACGAATCGGTAGGAACCGTTCTTCCGGAGATTGCAGATATCCTTGGAATTCCTCACAATGTAAAGGTGGCAGCGGGAGCCGGAGACAATGCAGCAGCTGCAGTGGGAACCGGAACTGTCGGAGACGGCATGTGCAATATTTCCCTGGGAACCAGTGGAACTATCTTCATTTCCTCAGAGAAATTTGGAGTAGATAAGAACAATGCCCTTCATGCCTTTGCCCATGCCGACGGACATTATCACTTAATGGGATGTATGCTTAGCGCTGCTTCCTGCAACAAGTGGTGGATGGATGAGATTATCAAAACTAAGGATTATGGCAAGGAGCAGGAGAATATTACAAAGCTTGGAGAAAACCATGTATACTTCCTTCCATATCTTATGGGAGAGCGTTCCCCTCACAATAATCCAAATGCAAGAGCAACCTTTATCGGAATGACTATGGATACCAGCAGAGAGGATATGACCCAGGCAGTTCTTGAAGGCGTTGCATTTGGACTTAGGGATTCCTTGGAAGTTGCAAGATCTTTGGGGATCAATATTGAGCGCACCAAGATTTGTGGTGGCGGAGCAAAGAGTCCCCTGTGGAAAAGGATGATCGCTAATATTATGAACCTGAAGGTGGATGTGATTGAGTCTGAAGAAGGACCGGCGCTGGGAGGCGCTATGCTGGCAGCTGTAGCCTGTGGTGAGTATACTAGTGTAGAGGAAGCAGCTGAAAAGATTGTAAAGATTGTAGGAACTGTGGAGCCGGAAGCAGACCTAGTGGCAAAATACGAAGAGAGATATCAGCAGTTTAAGAAGATTTATCCAGCTTGCAAACCTGTTTTTGATGCAATCGTATAATGCGTATAATAATAGATACCTAGCTTTTTGAAAGGAGATAAGATCATGGAAATTAAGAAAGTGACAGACCCTTCTTTTCGCAAATACGGAAAGATCGTGGAGGGCATGGATTTTTCCGGGCTGATTAAGGCCTTGGAAGAGAAGACTCCGGCTCCTGAGGATGTAGTTTACGAGCCTTCTATTGAAGCTTTGGAGGCTGATCCGGTATACGAGGATCTTAAGACTAAGATGTACGGGGAGATGCCCATTCAGATCGGTTACTGTAATGGTAAGAATCATAAGTTAAATGCCTTTGAGTATCACCGGTCTTCAGAGATTAATGTGGCTGCTACGGATGCTATTTTAATCATTGGACATCAGCAGGATATTACAGAAGATTTTACCTATGATACATCCCTGGCAGAGGCTTATTTGCTTCCTAAGGGAACGGCTGTAGAGGTATATGCTACCACCCTTCACTATGCACCCTGCAGCGTTGGGGATGCAGGCTTTAAGGTTGGAATTGTTCTTCCGGCTAAGACCAATTATCCCTTGGAGAAAGACCATGAAGGCTGGGAAGACAAGCTTTTAGCTGCAAAGAATAAATGGCTTATTGGACATCCGGAAGGTGGATTGCCGGAGGGCAGCCATATTGGACTAGTTGGAAAAAATTTAGAAGTATAAAAATATTATCAAAGGAGAATGTAATTATGAAAAATTTACCTGAAGTAAAACTTGGTATCGTTGCTGTAAGTCGTGACTGTTTCCCAATTGAACTGTCTGAGAAGAGACGTTCTGCTATTAAGGCTGCTTATAAGGGAGAGCTTTACGAATGTCCGGTTACTGTTGAGAATGAACTTGATATGGAGAAGGCTGTAGAGGATGTTACAAAGGCAGAATGTAATGCCCTGGTTGTATTCCTTGGAAACTTCGGACCAGAGACTCCAGAGACTCTTATTGCTGAGAAGTTTGACGGACCTTGCATGTTCGTTGCAGCTGCAGAGGGAGACGGAGACATGATCAATGGTCGTGGAGATGCTTACTGCGGAATGTTAAACTGCTCTTATAACTTAAAGATGCGTCATCTTGAAGCTTATATACCAGAGTATCCGGTAGGAACTGCTGATGATATTGCTACTATGATCGGTGAGTTCGTTCCCATCGCTCGTGCAGTTATCGGTGTTCGTAACTTAAAGATTATTACTTTTGGACCACGTCCACAGGATTTCTTCGCATGTAATGCTCCGATTAAGGGACTTTATGAGTTGGGCGTTGAGATTGAGGAAAACTCAGAGCTTGACCTTTTGGTTGCTTACAATGAGCATGAAAATGATCCTCGTATCCCAGAAGTTTGTGCTGAGATGGCAGCAGAGATGGGCGAAGGAAAATATTATGAAGATTTAAATGCAAGAATGGCACAGTTTGAGCTGACCCTTCTTGACTGGGCTGAAGCTCACAAGGGAGCTAAGAAATATGTGGCATTTGCTGACAAGTGCTGGCCTGCATTCCCATCACAGTTTGGATTTGAGCCATGCTATGTAAACAGCCGTTTGGTTGCTAAGGGAATTCCGGTAGCATGCGAGGTTGATATTTACGGAGCCTTAAGTGAGTACATCGGACTTTGCATTTCTGATGATGCAGTTACCTTGCTTGACATTAACAACTCTGTTCCTCAGTATATCTACGATGAGGATATCAAAGGAAAATATGATTACAAGCTGACAGATACTTTCATGGGATTCCATTGCGGAAATACTCCGTCCTGCAAGATGTGCGATTCTAGAGCAGTTAAGTATCAGTTGATTCAGCACAGACTCTTAGAGCCGGCTGGATCTGATCCGGACTTCACCAGAGGAACTCTTGAGGGAGATATCGCTGCATCTGACATCACCTTCTATCGTTTACAGTGCAACTCTGAGGGAGAATTAGTTTCTTACGTAGCAGAGGGAGAAGTAGTGGATGTACCAACCAGGTCTTTCGGAGGAATCGGTATCTTCGCTATTAAGGAAATGGGTAGATTTTATCGCCACGTATTGATCCAGGGTAACTTTCCACATCACGGAGCAGTTATGTTTGGCCACTATGGAAAGCTCTTCTATGAAGTAGTTAAATTCTTAGGAATCGATGTAAATAAGATTGGTTACAACCAGCCGGCCGGAGTAAGATATCCAACAGAGAATCCATTTGCATAAAGAATCCAGGCTTTGGGAAATGATTTTTGACCCAAACATGGTATAAAGATAAGAAAGGGCATGGGACGTGGGGTCCATTGCCCTTTTTTGTATAAATGAGTATACTATACTCAAGATGTTACAATACAAAGAAAGTGTTTGGGATAGATCATGAAAAAAAAGGTATGGATTAACAGCTTTATTATTATTTTCCTTCTTATATTTTTGCTGGTTCTTGGCAGATCCATTTTTCTAAGTAAAAAAACTGCTAAATCCAGTTCCGTAAAATATGACAGGCATTATGCCATGATTACCGGTACCGGGGATGATGAGTTTTGGGATAAAGTTTATAAGAGTGCTAAGGCTCAGGGAGAAAAAAGCGGGGCCTATGTGGAGCGTTTTGGAAGTAATTTGTCGGAGACCAATTCCAGAAATGAGCTTTTGCAGCTGGCTATTTGGGCAGATGTGGATGGAATTATTGTATCTGCAGATGAGGACAGTGAAACCATAGACCTTATTGATGAGGCAGTGAAAGACGGTATTCCCGTGGTGACCGTTTTAAATGATTCCACAGGAAGTACCAGACAGTGTTTTGTTGGTAATAATAGTTATAATCTAGGGCAGGAATATGGCATCCAGATTCAGGGACTTTTGGAGACTAAGGCTTCGGTTACAGAGAAAGATCCTGCTACAGTGCTGGTGCTTTTGGACCAGAACGGTTTGGACAGCAGTCAGAATCTAATCCTTTTAGGTATCCGGGAAACTTTGGAAAAAAATCTTGGAGCTGACTATCCGGTCCAGGTGGAGACAAAGCTGGTGGATAATGATGGAGAATTTAGTTCCGAGGAATCCATTCGAGATATTTTCCTGGTAAAGGACGATGAGCTTCCGGATATTTGTGTATGCTTAAGCGAACTTTACACTCGGTGCGCCTACCAGGCAGTGGTGGATTATAATAAAGTCGGAACTGTGGATATTTTGGGCTATTATGATTCCCAGGAGATCCTAGAGGGAGTTTCAAAGGGAATCGTAGCTTCTACCATTTCCATAGACACCAAACAAATGGGAAGTTACTGCGTGAAAGCCTTGGAGGAATACAATGAGACTGGTTATACCAATGGCTATATGTCGGTGGATACTTCCCTTATTGACAGTACAGAAGCATCCAAACTTCTAAAAGAGCAGTAAGGAGGTGTCTATGAAGCAGCATTATTTATCTAATCGATGGAAATCTATGACCCTTCAGGCAAAACTGACTTCGATGTTTGTCTTTGCAGCAGTGGTAATCCTTGCGGTAAATCTGATAATGTATATTGTCATTAATGAAATGACTGGCCGGGTAGAGAATGTCTACAAAAGTAATGTAAGTTTAAATGATCTGTCAGAAGATTTGGAAAATCTTCAGTCTAATATGGAGGAATATTTGCAGACTAGAAGTTCTGATGCCATGGAGGAGTATTACCGAAGTGAGCAAGAGTACCGGACCAGCATTGAAGCTTTGAATGTAATCATTTCCGATGACGAAACCCTTCTTACAGAGAAAAATATACATGCCCTGTCTGAGTCCTATTTAAATTTGACAGCAGGGGTGATTCAGGCCAAGCGAGGCCGGAATGTAGAAAAATACAGCAAGCTTTATGGGCAGGCCAGCACCCTTTATAACAAGATCAATTCTTATATTTATAGTTTGAATAATCAGCAGTTTAGGGGAAATTCCCAGACCTACCAGGAGCTGATTCGATCTATGCGCTACATGGAAGTCTTTAATATTTTGATTCTTGTTCTTGTTATGATGGGAAATACCTGCCTGATCATTACCAGTACCCGTAGTGTGACGGAGCCTCTAAAACGTTTGTCCCAGGCGGCGGATGAAGTGGCAGGAGGAAACTTCGACATGGAGGAAATTCCTGTGGAAAACTATGATGAAGTGGGGAATGTTACCAGGGCTTTTAATCAGATGGTGGAAAGTATCAGAAATTATATTGAGGAACTTCGACTTACCATGGACCGGGAACTTCAGATGCAAAAGCATCTAAAGGACGCCCAACTAAAGTATTTGCAGGCTCAGATAAATCCTCACTTTCTCTACAATACCCTAAATGCAGGAATGCAGCTTGCTATGATGGAAGGGGCGGAAAACACAGAGAAGCTTTTGGGAAATCTGTCAGACTTCTTCCGCTACAATGTAAAAAGAGAAGAAGGGGATGCTACCTTGGAGGAGGAGATCCGCCTGGTGGACAACTATGTTTACATATTAAACGTACGCTTTTCCGGAGATATTCATTTTGAAAAAGAAATCGATGAGAGCCTAATTGGAATTCGGGTGCCTAGTATGATCTTGCAGCCCCTGGTGGAAAATGCGGTAAATTACGGAATTCGCAATGTAGACTGGGAAGGTCATATTGAATTATCTGTATTTAAAGAAGCTAAAGAGGTATGCATCAGTGTATGGGACAATGGTGCCGGTATGGAGAAAGAAAGAATTAAGCAAGTACTGGAGGGAAAAGCCGGGGAGTCAGACCTTAAGTCCAGTTCTAACGGAGTGGGACTTAAGAATGTAATGGAGAGACTTAAGTTGTATTTTAAGGATCAGGCAAAGCTTAGCATTTTTAGTGAAGGAAAGGATATGGGAACGGAGATTATGATTCGGATACCAATGGAGCAAGAGGGGGTAATGGCATGTATCGAGTAATGTTAGCAGATGATGAGGGGATTGTCTTGGATTCCCTAAAGATGATCATTAATCGTAAATTCCCGGATCAATGCGAGATTCAAACAGCAAAAACCGGAAGAGATGTTATAGAGTTAGCAGAAAATTTTCGCCCCGATGTGGCATTTATGGATATTCAGATGCCGGGGATTAATGGTATTGATGCGATTCGGGAAATTAAGAAAAATAATCCTTCCACAGAATTTATTGTCTTGTCTGCCTATGATAAGTTTGATTATGCAAAAGAGGCCATTAATCTTGGGGTTTTGGAATATATGAATAAGCCCTTTCATGCCGATATGATTGAGGATGTCTTAAACAAGGCCTTTAAGACTGTGGATTCTAGGAAGAAAAAGCGCAGTGATGATTTAAAAATTAAAGAAAAAATGGAAACGGTCATGCCTATTATTGAAAGTGGTTTTATTTATTCCATTATGTTTCAGGAAGATGTGGAGGAGGAAGTTGAAAACTATAAGCAGCTTCTGGGTATTGATTGTAAGATGGGCTGTATGCTTGTGGTTACTGTAGGAGATGACCAAAAGGGAAGCCGTATGACCAATGCGGTAGGAGCCAGCGTCAGAACCCAGACCAACTATAATAAGATCAGAGAGGTGATCAAGGAAACTTGGTCTTGTATGGTAGGCTCTATGATGTCCAATAAGATTCCGGTATTTCTTCCTATGAAGGAAGGAAAGATTGATTATGAGCAGCGAATTACCATGATTGATATTTGCAGGGAACTGGCAAGAAAACTAAAGCGAATGACAGATATTAGCTTTCGCATTGGAATCGGATCGGTCAGAAATCTCAATGAAAGTATGACTTCCTACGAGGAGGCCAACAAGGCCTTGGCCAATTCCACAGGTAGCGTGGCGCACGTAGATGATCTTCCAATCCAATGTCGTTATGATGAGGAATATCCTTTGGAATTGGAACAGGAAATTTTTGCCCATTTAAAAGACGGGCAAAGTGAAAAGTGTGGTCAGGCGGCAGAATCTTTCTTTGATTGGATGATTACTTATTACGGCGAAGATAACATGAGTGTAAAGCTGAAAATTCTGGAATTTGTATTATTTGCAGAGCACCAGGCTTACCAAAATGGTGGTTTGACTTATCATTTTGAGGAGCGCAAGGATTATTTGCCCTTTATCATGAGTGCTAAGGAAAATAGTGATCTGAAGAATTGGTTTGTGGAGAAATTTAAAAGTATTTGTAAAAATATGGCCACCAAGCAAGAAAATCATGAAAATTCCATGATTGTGAAGGCAAAGGAATATATTCAGGCCAATTACCACAAAGACTTGTCTTTGGATGAAGTATCAAGACAGCTGGATCTTAGTTCCTATTATTTTAGTAAATTATTTAAAGAAGAAACCGGTAGCAATTTTCTGGAGTATGTCACAAGCCTTCGTATGGAAAAGGCCAAGGAATTGCTTTTATCAGAAGATTATAGCATGAAGGAAATTTGTAGTGCCGTAGGCTACAGTGATCCGAATTATTTCAGTCGTATTTTTAAGAAAAATGTAGGAGTGACTCCTACAGAGTATCGGGAAAGAGAGCGGGTATGAAAAACAAAATTTGGCCATGGTTTATCTTAGCGATGGTTCTAGCCCTTGGAATTATGCTGGGAATTCAGATTGAAAAGAATCAGAAGGAGGGCCTGGATAAGGAGCCTGGACAGGAGGATGGAACCATAGAAATCGGTATTTCTTTTGACACCTTTGTGCTGGAACGTTGGCAAAGAGACAGGGATTTGTTTGTATCTCAGGCCCAGGAACTGGGGGCTGAGGTGAATGTGCAGAATGCCAACGGAGATATTAAAGAACAGATTAGCCAGATTCAATATTTTATCAAGAAAGATGTAGATGTAATTGTCCTTGTTATGGTAGCTAGTGATGAGGAATCCCAAGCTCTTAAGTCAGCTGTAAAAAAAGCCCAGGATGCTGGAATCCCAGTGGTGGGATATGATAGATTGGTGCCGGACGCCAACATGAATCTTTATGTTTCTTTTGATAATGAAGAAGTAGGAAGATTAATGGCCCAGCATATGAAAGAACATATTGGAGACCAGGGAGAAATCTTGCAGATTAATGGACCTATGGCAGACTACAATGTGCCTCAGGTGGTAAGCGGATTTGGCAAGATTCTAGAGGATACTTCTCTTACAATTACAGAGACTGATTATGCCGATGGCTGGGTGGCCGAGCAGGGGCTTAGCTATGCAGAAGCTTATTTGCAAAATCATGATACCCCGGCAGGAATCATGTGTGGGAATGATGGAATCGCAGGCTATGCCATACAGGCTCTGTCGGAAAGACGCTTGGCAGGTAGCGTGTGCGTGGTAGGCCAGGACGCAGATCTAGATGCTTGTCAAAGGATTGTAGAGGGGACTCAGTGTATGACAGTCTACAAACCAGTGGAGCAATTGGCAAAACGAGCTGCGGAACTTGCAGTAGATCTTGCTATGGGTAAATCCTTAAATATCAAAGAAACCATAGATGACGGGACCTATAGGGTGCCCTATGAAAAGTTGACACCGGTTGCTGTAACCAAGGAAAATATGGATGAGGTGATTACAGGAAAGTATCACGAAGCCTCAGACATTTATCTAAATATTAGAGATTAGAAAGACAAATGCAGGTAAGAATTGGAGAATAAGAAGCTTGCCTGCATTATTTTGTTGTAAATTTAGCAGGTTAGCACAATCTTGCACAGGACAAATTTGTTTTGACAAATTTGTCCTGTTTTTATGTCGTATTTGTGAATAAATGCTAAAGAAAATGTACAGAGAATGACAAGTTTGTACAGATTGTTGTGTGTTATAGTAAATACAACAAAAAAAGGGAGGTACAAACCGAATGAAAAGAAAAGTGATTAGTGCAATGTTAATTGGTGCTACAGCAGTATCCCTTGTTGCATGTGGATCTTCAGGATCTTCATCTTCAAGCTCATCTGACAGCAGCACAGCATCCAAAGGATCAGGAAGCGGAACAATCGGAATTTCAATGCCGACAAAATCCTTGGAGAGATGGAATCGTGATGGAGCCTATCTTCAGAAACAGTTTGAGGATGCTGGATTTGATGTAGTTCTTACCTATTCTGATAATGATGAAGCAAAACAGGTAAGTGATATCCAGAATACATTGGCTCAGGATGTAGATCTTTTGATCGTAGCAGCTATTAACGGAGAATCTCTTAACACAGCTATGAACGAGGCAGCTGATGCAGATGTTCCTGTTATTGCTTATGACCGTTTGATCTTAAATGACGCAGTATCTTACTATGTATCCTTCGATAATTACACCGTAGGTAAGTTACAGGGAGAGTACATCGAGGATGCATTGGGACTTAAGGATGCGGCTGATGGAGATTCTTACAACTTAGAGATCACAGCAGGACCTACAGCTGATAACAATGCTAAGTACTTCTTAGATGGTGCTATGGATGTTCTTCAGCCATACATCGATGCAGGTACTCTGAAGGTTCCTTCAGGACAGACTGAGTTTGAGAAGGTTCAGACAGACAACTGGAATACAGATACAGCTCTTGAGAGAGCACAGAATATCTTATCTTCTTACTATGCAGACGGAACTCAGCTTGATGCTTGGCTTTGCTCAAACGATGCAACAGCACTTGGTATCGCAAAAGCACTTGAGTCTGACTACAAGGGAAAGAACGATGTAGTTATTACAGGACAGGATGGAGACGAGGCTAACTTACAGAACATTGTAGACGGAAAACAGTCTATGACCGTTTACAAGAACGTAAGTAACGAGTCTATCGTAACACTTGAGCTTGCTAAGGCAATTCTTGCAGGTGACACTATTGATGACTCATTAATCGATTCCTTCGGAGTAGAAGCTACTTACGATACAGAGTCTTATGAGACATCTGACGGACATACTTGCCCATCATTCTTGTTAGTACCAAACGTAATCACAAAAGACAACTTAGAGGATCTTGTTGATACAGGTCTCTATGAGTGGGATGGAGATTACTTAAAAGCAACAAACTAATATCCAGAAGCGATAAGACGTGAAGTCGGGCGGGGCATCTGCCCCGCCTTTCACATAGCTTCAAATGGAGAGGAGGAAAATCTTTTGGCTGATATTATATTAAAAATGAATTCTATCACGAAAGAGTTCCCTGGAGTTAAGGCTTTGGATGACGTTAATCTGGAAGTAGAGCGTGGAGAAATTCATGCCCTGATCGGTGAAAACGGAGCAGGAAAGTCTACTTTGATGAATGTTTTGTCCGGAACTTATCCTGCTGGAAGTTATACCGGAGAGATCTATTACAATGGAGAACTCTGTCAGTTTAAAACACTGAAAGACAGTGAAGCTAAGGGAATTGTTATTATTCATCAGGAGTTGGCATTGATCCCACTTTTAACTATTGGTGAGAACATGTTCCTTGGTAATGAGAAGAAAACAAAAACAGGTGCTATTGACTGGGATGCTACCTATGATGAAGCAGAGAAGCACATGGCCCAGGTTGGACTTCATGAGTCCGCCCAGACATTAATTAAAAATATTGGAACTGGTAAGCAGCAGCTAGTAGAAATTGCAAAAGCATTTTCTAAGAACGTTAAGTTATTAATCTTAGACGAGCCTACATCTTCTCTGAATGATGAGGATTCTAAGATGTTATTAGACCTTCTGATTTCATTTAAGAAAGAAGGCCTTACTTCAATTATTATCACACATAAGTTAAATGAGATTATCTATTGTGCTGATAAGGCAACAATCATCCGTGATGGTTCTACCATCGAAACTCTCGTAAAGGGTGTGGATGAATTTAGTGAGGACCGTATCATTAAAGGAATGGTAGGTCGACCGATGGATGACCGTTATCCAAGCAGAGAACACAAGGTTGGCAAGGAAGTTGAACTGGAAGTTAAGAATTGGAACGTATATCATCCACTATATCATGAGAAAATTGTGGACAAGGATGTGTCTTTTAAAGTTCATAAAGGAGAAGTTGTTGGTTTCTCCGGTTTGCAGGGGGCTGGACGTACAGAACTTGCAATGTCTATCTTTGGTAAGAGTTATGGCTCTAAGATTACTGGTGAGCTGTATCTAAAAGGAAAGAAGGTAGATCTTAAGAATCCAGAGCAGGCAATTAAACATAAGATTGCTTACGTAACAGAGGATCGAAAAGTCAACGGATTGGTATTAAGCGAATCCATCAGGTTCAATACCACTCTGGCAAGACTTGATAAGGTTTCAAAGAATGGAATCATTGACCAGACAGCAGAAAAGAATGTTGCTGAGAAGATGACCAAGGAAATGGGAACCAAGACTCCTTCCATTGAACAGAAGGTTGGAAACCTATCCGGTGGTAATCAGCAGAAGGCCTTGCTTGGAAAATGGCTATTTGCAGAGCCGGATGTCTTAATCCTAGATGAGCCTACCCGTGGTATTGACGTAGGTGCCAAGTATGATATTTACTGTTTGGTAAATAAGATGGTAGAGGATGGAAAATCAGTAATTATGATTTCTTCTGAAATGCCGGAGTTAATTGGTATGTGTGACCGTATTTACGTTATGAACGAAGGTGAGATTAAGGGTGAATTAGATGCCGGTGAGGCGACTCAGGAGATGATCATGAGTCACATCATTAAGGCAGAATAGTTGAAAGGAGTGTTGATTATGTCAGCTAAGGAGAATCAGGGCAAATCAGGATTTAGTATCGGAAAATTTCTTACCGATTACAGTATGGTAGTTGCCCTTGTAGTTGTATTTGCTTTATTTTATTTCTTGACAGATGGACGTCTTTTGCTTCCACAAAATATGTCAAACTTGCTTCTGCAGAATGGTTACGTTTTAGTAATGGCCTGTGGTATGTTGCTTTGCATCTTGACCGGTGGTAACATCGACCTTTCTGTTGGTTCTGTAATTTGTATGGTAGGCGGTGTTGCAGCTGTATTAATTACCAATAAGGGCGTAAATCCAATTCTTACGATTTTTATTTGCTTAATTATTGGACTTTTAGCAGGTGTATGGCAGGGCTATTGGATTGGATATGTTAGAATTCCTCCATTTATCACAACCTTAGGCGGTATGTTTATCTTCCGAGGAATTGGACGTTTGGTAGTAGATAGTATGACTGTTGCAGTTCAGGATACTACATTCCTTAACATCTTTACCGCTTATATTAAGGTGCCAGGATTAGATACGGATGATCATATCCTTTCTCCATTGGTTGTAGCTGTTATTGCAGTTGTAATTCTTTTTGCTACAACTGTAAAATCAAGAGCAAACAAGACCAAAAAAGGTTATACACAAAATTCTGCATTTTCTGATTTTGGACGTACATCAGTCATCAGTGTAGTACTTTTGATCTATGCATACTTCCTTACTCAGTACAAGGGAATTTCTGTTATGTTAGTTTGGGTAGTTGTTATCTGCTTAATCTATAACTTTATTACATCTAAGACTGCATTTGGACGTCACTTCTATGCAGTAGGGGGTAATGAGAAAGCAACACAGCTTTCTGGTATTAATACCAACAAAGTTTACTTTGCAGCTTATGTTAACATGGGATTTTTAGCAGGTTTAAGTGCACTTCTTTGCCTGGCCCGTGTAGGATCTGTAAACGGTGCTACCGGTACATCCTTCGAGATGGATGCCATCGGCGCTTGCTTCATCGGTGGTGCTTCTGCTTACGGTGGAAGCGGTACAATTCCAGGAGCAATCATTGGAGCTCTTCTTCTTGGTGTTATTAACATGGGTATGTCAATCATGGGTATCAGCGATTCTTGGCAGTATGTCGTTAAAGGTGGCGTTCTTCTGATTGCCGTAATCTTCGACGTAGTATCTAACCGTAAGAGTGGAAACTAATTTTTGAAGTGATTGTTTAATGAAAGCATAATAAGAAAGTCCCTGTCGGATGTAATCCGGCAGGGACTTTTTTTAGTGTTGATTTTTTAGCAGATAGCTTTTTTACCTAGTGCTTATAGAAAATATCTACTGGGCATAAACCCTATAGGAGGTTTCGCTAATATAAGTTTCTCCGGCTCTTAAGATAGATCCTGGATTTTCCTCAGTATTAATATCATTTGGCTTAAACTGAGGCTCAAAACAAATGGCATTGTGAATCCCCATGGTCTGGCCTCCTTTTCCAATGCGGTCTGTCAGGGCGCAGGCAATATAAACCTGGCAACCCGGGGCATTGGTGGAGATAAGAAGATTCAGCCCATTGTCCGGATTATAAAGGTGGACCTGGTCTTTTGTAGCCTCAGGAGCAAAAAGGAATGGATTGTCGATTCCCTTAATGCGCTTAATCTCCGGATGGTCAGCATCCAGAATATCTTGGATTTTCGTTTCCTTTCTAAGGTCATAAGGAGTTCCCTCCACAGTTTCCTCTCCGCTAGGAAGTCCCTCTCCATCTACCGGGCAATAACGGTCTGCCTCTACTGATACAATCTGATTTCCCACAGAACAGGGGTGGCCTGCCAGGTTAAAGTAGGAGTGGTTGGTGAGATTAATAAGGGTATCTTTATCAGTCTTAGCTTCATAGCGAAGGACTAGGGCATCCTCTTTTAAAATATAGTGAAGTGTAAGCTCTAGGCTTCCGGGGAAACCTTCCTCCCCGTCTGGGCTTGTGCGGCTGAAAATAATTTCATTATCGCTATAGGTGTAATCGAAAACCTGGTGGGAGAAGCCTTTGGCTCCTCCGTGGAGCTGGTTTTTTCCCTCATTTGCCGGAAGTTTGTAGGTCTTTCCGTTTAAGCTAAATTCCGCTCCCTTAATACGGTTGGCATATCTTCCCACAAAAGCACCTAACCAAGCATCCTTCTCCTGATAATCCTTTAATTCATCATATCCTAGGACAATGTCCTGAAGATCCCCGTTTTTGTCCTTGGCAAGAATCTTCTGGATAGTGCAGCCGTAGTTGGTGACTACCACACTTAATTTGTCATTTTTTAGTTCCAGAAAGTCGATGCCTTCCGGATATTTTTTGATTACTTCTACCATGATCTGGCTCCTTTCCTTTTACATATCTTCTCTTATTATGCCATATTTAGATATTGAATAACATATGAAAGGCTTATTTAATTTTTTAAGAAGAAAAAGTTGTCCACGCGGTTGTCTGTATCGAACATATTGTTGTACTGGATCATTTGGTATTGTCTGATCAGTTCTGTGTACTGGGACTCTTCCCCGTTTGCATGCAGCACGCCATCGTCTCCCTGGTAGCAGATGGCGGAGATGATGGGTACCTTCTTCATTAGATCCAGCAGGTACTTATTGTAGCCTGTCATTTTATTCCCTGATAGCTTTAAGAGGTAGGAGGAGAGGTAATTAGCACTCATGTCCAAGGTCTCTTCTTCGATATCGTAGTTGGCCCAGATCACATAGGGGACCTGATACATTTTGGCGGTATCCTCTGTGTTAAGGCTGGTGGTAGACTGGCCCATAAGTTCATCGTAGACGCTGTCTGTAAATCCCGGCTGGTGGTCTCCGAACATAACGATTAGGGTAGGTTCCTTTACCTTTGAAAAATAGTTAATCAGATTTTCAAGGGCAGTGTCTGATAGCTTGATCAGGTTTAGATATTGGGTGATCTGATCGTTGGCATTTTCCGGTTTGGTTACCTGGATGCTTTCGTCTACCAGCCCGTGAGTTCCAAGATAGCCTCCATGATTTTGCATAGTTACGGTAAATTCATAGAAAGGATCCTTGTTTTCCTGACGCTGCTTTTCATACTCTGAAATCAAACGATTAAAATCTGTTTCATCGGAAATAAATTCCCGCACATAGGTATTGTTAGAGAAATCATCCTGAGAGATAAAATCGGTAAAGCCAAGAAGAGGGTAAACAGTAGGCCTGTTCCAGCCATCGCTGTAATAGGGGTGAATGGCAATATCTCCGCTGTATCCTTGGTCTCTCAGCGTCCAAGTAAGAGAACCGGTCTTAGTCTTTAGGTAACTGTTGTAGGGAATGGATCTTGCAGGGAAGAAGGAAATGGAATTTCCGGTGAGAAATTCAAATTCCGTGTTGGCAGTATTGCCCCCAAGAACTGATACGTAAAGGTGGCCTTTTACTGTATTTTCTGTAAGATTGTGAATAAAAGGCATGTAGTCTTCAGTGGTTTCGATGTCTGCATCTACCGCAAGGTCTGAGAAGGATTCATTCATAATAGCGATAATATTGGGTTTGGTTGCTTCAGAATCATCTGAGCCTTTGTCAGATCGGTAGTCTTTAGTAAGTTCCTCCACTGCTTCTACAGAATATCCGGAAGGTTTCTCTACTACATAGTAGGTCCAGGTTAATAAGTAGGACAGGGCAGAACCATTTTGTGCATAATCTCTTTCCGGCATCCATACGCTTACGGTAATATCTAAATCCTTCATAAGACTGGTATGAAAGAAGATACCGTAGGTTCCACTTGTCAGCAGGGCAGTAGTTGCTAGGAGAAGAATCCGTTTCTTGATCTTAAGGCCTCGGTAGGTTCCTACTGTCATAAGCAGGCAGATATAGGTCACAGCCAGCACTGTGGCCCATACAGCATCAAATCCCAGGCTGTAGCTATACTGGTTGGCTACGTTTTTTGCAGTGCCAATGGAGGCAAAATCCGCAGCTACAATAGGAGAACCTCTGAAATTCCACACAAAATAGTTGGCCAATCCCAGAAGATAGGTGGTTAATACAGTCAGAACCGAAGCATATTTTGTGCAGTTGCTGATAAGATAAAAAATCAGCAGGACCAGGGTGTACAAAAACAGATTAATTGGCCCTTGAAGGTAAGTAAGCTGATCAATAAAATCCTCCAGATTGTAGGAGGAGAACCTCTGCATGATAAAGTAGGAAACTAAGGGGGTCAGTATAAAGAGACCTCTGGATAAAAGGCAGGTTAAGCTTCCTGGACTTAATCGTTTATGGGATAGCCTTCCAGGCAGGGGAGGGATATTTTCCGATAGGCTTCTCATTTTGTGGCGGAAGCTTAAGTTATACCAATTAAGGACAAAAATCCCGGCAAGTCCTAATAATAGAATCATTGCCCCCATGTCCCCCAGACAGTAGGTATTGTACTTAAAGGTAGCTACCATTCGGTGATCATTCCTTACTCCATCGATATTTAGGAATCCAAAGAGGAAGGATCGATTTTTGGAGAGACATAATTTGCAGGAGGCATCGGCAGTGGTATCCACGTCCTTGGTTTCGATCACTAAGCTATATACCTGCCCCTTCTCCAATTGGGAAGCCATGGAAAATTCGGTCCAGAAGGCTGTTTCTGTCTGGGTGAGAGAGGAGAGAAAGGTTTGCCTGGAAGCCAGTTTTTCTCCTGAGGAATCTTCGATGGATAGAATCAGACGACCCTTTAGGTTTACCAGATTTTCAATGTCAAATTTAATATAAACATTCTGTAGATCGGATTGCTTGGCTACGAAATATTGTCTGATTTCCTGGCTTTCCTTGTTGGTGAGATCATAGTCTGACTCAAACATATTGATGGCATAGTATTCTCTTACTTCGTAGAAGGAACCATGCCTTGCAATGACCAGGCACAGGCTGGCAAAAAGTAAAAGAAGTAATAGAATTTGCTTTAGGGAAATATAGTTTCCGTTAATTAAGGGGAACCACCGGTTCCCCCAAAATTTTGATTTATGTTGATCTTTTGAATTCATAATCCTATCTCGATTTTAGTGTTTTAGAAATCTTCCAAAGCAGAAACAATTTCCGGAAAATTCATGCCGTGGGATGCTTTTACCAGACAATTGTCTCCCTCTTTAATGATTTCTTTGCTGGCTTTAAGAAATTCTTCCTTGCTTTCAAACCAGTGGGTCTCGCAGCCGACAGATGCACCTTCGGCCAAGGCCTTAGACATAGGGCCGATGGCGCATACTACATCTACTCCGGTCTCAGAAGCGTAGGTGCCGACTTCCCTGTGAAGGGAAGAAGCATCCTCCCCTAATTCTCCCATATCTCCAAGAATTGCAACTTTTCGGCCAAGACCCATGTTTAATACATCGATAGAAGCCTTCATGGAAATTGGATTTGCATTGTAACAGTCATCTAAAATAATCAGATGGTCGGTTTTAATAATATGGTTTCTTCCGGGAATCGATGGAAGGCTTTCAATACCAGTCTTGATTTCTTCCGATGTAAGTCCCAAGGTAAATCCTACGGCAGCCCCGGCTAGAGCATTAGATACCATATGAAGTCCCGGTACTGGTACCAAGCAGTTAAAGCTTTGTCCGTCTTTTAAATGAATGGTGCAGGCAGTTCCCTTTAAGCCCTGAGACTCTATATGATCTGCGTAAAAATCATTATCAGGTGTGGTGCCAAAGAGGGTAGGGGTCACTCCTTTAACTGGCCCCATTTTTGCCAAAAGATCATCGTCTCCATTTAAGATGATGGTTCCTCTGTCTTTCATGTCCTGAATCATCTGGGATTTCTCCTGGAGGATTCCCTCTCTGGTTTTGAAAAATTCCAAATGTGCCACGCCAATATTGGTGAGAAGGCAGATATCTGGTTGGGATACAGAAGAAAGTCTGCGCATTTCCCCGAAATGATTAACACCCATCTCTAACACAGCAATCTCATGGGACTCGTTCATCTCAAAAATTGTAATAGGAAGTCCCCACTCGTTGTTGAAATTCCCTAGGGTTTTGTGAACAGAATACTTTTGGGATAGAACAGAGGCAACCATTTCCTTGGTGCTGGTTTTTCCTACACTTCCGCTGATACCAACCACCTTTACGTCAAAGGAATTTCTATATAATTTGGCAATGTCAAGGAGAGCCTGGCCTGTAGATTCCACTAGAATATAAGGAAAGTCAGTATCCCCCAAGTCTTCGTGGGATACGACACAGAGGGCTCCCTTTTCGATGGTATCGGGAATAAATTTATGGGCATTAACCTTTACTCCGTCAATGGCTACAAAGAGGTCTCCTTTTTTTACCTTTCGACTATCAATAACCACTCCTTCGACTTCTATATCAAGAAGAGAAGTGTCTCCGTGGTAGCTTCCTCGGCAAGCCTCAGTAATATTTCTTAAACTTAAATTTTTCATAAATAAAATCTCCAAAAGGTATTTAGTTCGAGTAGCGGGCTTCTATGGATTTTTGAATAATAAGCTCACAGAACTCTCCGTATTCATATCCGGCAGCCTTGGCAGCCTTTGGAAGTAGGCTGGCAGAAGTCATGCCAGGAAGAGAATTAACTTCCAGGCAGTAAATATCTCCAGTATTGTTGTCTACAATAAAATCTGCTCTGGAGTATACATCTAGCCGTAGGGCTGCAAATGCGCGTTCTCCAGCGTCCTGGATAAAGGCGGTCTCTTCCTTTGTGAGGGACTGGGCAGGGCAAATTTCAGATGCTCCGCCAAGCTGGTATTTATTTACATAGTCAAAGACTCCGTTGGCGGGGATGATTTCTACGATAGGAAGAGCCTTTCCATCTAGAATTCCGCAGGCATACTCTCTGCCGTCAATAAAGGGTTCGATAACCACTTCATCTTCCTTCTCAAAAGAAAGTTTCATAGCATCTTTATATTCTTCCTCAGTGTGTACAATATGAACACCGATACTAGAACCGCCGGAGCAAGGTTTTACTACTACTGGCAAGTGTATACCTAGTTTGTCAAGAGAAATATCTTTATCTACTGCAAATACATGGGTTCCGTCTGGTGTTGGAACATTTTGATATTTAAAGATTTCCTTGGTAACTCCCTTGTCCATAGAAAGGGCACAACCTAAGGAGTTGGGACCTGTATAGCGGATTCCAAGCACATCGAAGGTGGCCTGTAACTTTCCATTTTCTCCAAGACTTCCATGGAGCGCCATAAAGGTAATATCTGCTAAAGAACAAAGCTTAAGTACATTAGGGCCTAGATAACTGGTGGAATCTCCCGGACGAGATTCCCAAAGAGCATCAAGGTCAGGCTCAGTCACCTGAATGTCTGCGGCGATGTTAAGTCCTCCGTCAGGAGCGTCAAAAAGTTCCTCCAAGTGGTCAGGATCATAGTCAATTCCAAGGAAAGCATCTAAAAGATAGGCCTTGTGTCCCCGGTCTCTTAGCGCCTTGCAGATGCTGGCACCAGAATTTAATGATACATCTCTTTCGTTGCTATAGCCTCCGGCTAATACAATAATTTTCATGGTAAAATCTCCTTATTAATTGTGATTAACTATTCCGTGATATGAGTCTCCCCTAAAAGTCGTTGCTTTTCATCATAAAGCTTCTGAGACAGGTCTACATAAACCTGGTGAGGATAGAATAGACGAAGGGTCTCCTCCCAGAGGGTGTCTTTTTCTTCCTTGCAATAAGCGGCAATCTCTCTGACACTAGGAGATTGGTAAATGCACTCCCCGTTTCTGAAAATTGGCACTAAAATTTCCTTGACAGTGTAGGAACCTCCAGCTAGCTTTGTTTTTTTCCAAGTATCCTGAGGGTCGAAAAGTAAAAGGTCTTTTGTTTCATCAATTACCTCGTCTGAGAAACAGATTAAATCCGCCTTAATCTTTCCACTGTCTTTTTCATAGATCCGGTAAATGGTTTTGTTTCCCGGATTGGTAATCTTCTCGGAATTCTCTGAAATCTTAATCTTAGGAACCAGCTTGCCTTCCTTATTCTCAATGGCAGCCAGTTTGTAAACGCCGCCGAAGGATGGGCAATCTTTGGAAGTAATTAAATTGGTTCCAACACCCCAAGAGTCAATGGCAGCTCCCTGCATTTTTAAATCATGGAGAAGATATTCATCCAAATCATTAGAAGCGCAGATCGTAGCATCCTCAAAACCTGCTGCATCCAGCATTTTTCTAGCTTTTTTTGACAAATAAGCCAAATCTCCGCTGTCTAAGCGAATGCCGTATTTTGTGAATTCTCTTCCGGAATCTTTAAACTCCTGGAATACTCGAATAGCGTTTGGAACACCGGATTTTAAGGTGTCATAGGTGTCTACTAACAGGGTGCAGTTGTCTGGGTAAAGCTCTGCATAGGCTTTAAAAGCAGAATACTCATCTGGAAAACTCATGATCCAGCTGTGGGCATGGGTGCCCATTACAGGAACATCAAATTCCTTTCCTGCCAACACATTGGAGGTTCCAACGCAACCGCCGATCATGGCAGCCCTTGCCCCATAAAGACCGGCATCCGGTCCCTGAGCCCTTCTAAGACCAAACTCCATAATGCCGTCTCCCTGAGCTGCATATACAATACGGGAGGTTTTCGTGGCAATTAATGACTGATGATTTACAATATTGAGAATGGCTGTCTCCACCAGTTGTGCCTCCATAATAGGGGCAATTACCTTAACCAAGGGCTCTCTGGGAAATACTACAGTGCCCTCAGGAATAGCATAGATATCTCCGGTAAAATGAAAACCACTAAGATAGTGAAGAAAATCCTCACTAAAGATGCCTAAGCCTCTAAGATAATCTACATCTTCATAAGTGAAATTTAGGTTCTTAATATAATTAATGACCTGATCTAAACCGGCGCAAATGGAGTAGCCGTTGCCGCAGGGATTCTGGCGGAAAAATACATCAAATACAACCTTTTCATTCTGGCCTTTTTCGTAATAGCCCTGCATCATTGTAAGTTCATACAAATCAGTAAGAAGTGTCAGATCTTGTCTATTCATTTTAGCACGCCCTTTCTAAGAAGGTTTATCAAAGGAACTAGTTTGGTAAACCGTTCTATAGATTCTTTTCAAAGTTCTTTACATTATAACACTCGGAGAAAGAAATGTAAAAGAAAAGGGACGATTATGTGAAACGTCCCTTTAAAATAGTTGACTATATTTTGTTATACCAAGGCTTGGTTTTTTGCCAAAGTTTCTTTAATGATAGTTTGGCAGGTATTTGCCAAATTCTTCTTTTCTTCCCTAGTCAGTTCATTTGGATAAATAGGACTTCCATATTCTAAGACTACATGGGTTTTCTTCATGCGAGGAAAATGAGCCTCAAAAATTTCTACTGTGTTATTTAGGCTCATTGGAACAATAGGGCAGCCGGTTTTTTCAGCAATCTTAAAAGATCCCTGGTGGAAGGTAAGAAGAGAACCTTCTTCTCCCTTGTTTCTGGTTCCTTCTGGGAAAATGCAAATGGAAATTCCCTGCTTAACATAGTCGATGGCCTGAAGGATAGTCTTTAAGCCTTCCTTCATATTTTCCCGGTCTAAGAATAGACAGTAGAGGCGTTTCATCCAAACCCGAAGGATAGGATACTGAAGCATCTCTTTTTTTGCTACATAGCCGGTAAGATTCTTGCATCTAGAATAGGTGACTAAAATATCAAAATAGCTTCGATGGTTACCTATAAAAAGTACAGCACCTTCTGGAATATTTTCCTCCCCAATGACGGTGACATCTACGCCGGCAATGGCTAGGATGGCCCGGAAGGCCCACTGGACAATGCGAAGACTCTGGTAGTCGCAGGTTTTCTTGCTGACTTTGCTAATAAGCCACTCAAGGCCTAGGATAGGGAGGCCTAAGATCAAAAATAAGAGTAGGAATAGGACAACGCCTATAAATCGTATCATGCCACAAATCTCCTTGTGTTTTATTTGTAGATCCAGCAATTGTGAAACGTGAAATCCAGTTTGCTTTTTTGATATGTTTCACAAAATGTCGATTAAGAAAGACTAGAAGACTCCTCTTGGGGATTTGTGGAAGCTTCTGCGCTTTCAGGCTCCTCTTTGGGGGCTGCTTTTTCGGTGTAGCGGCCGTAGAGGATGTTTAGGTCCTTTAGGCTTTGGGCCATGGAGGAGGTAAGGTCAGACTTTTTAAAACGCCAGCTCCAGTTGTTTTGGGCGTAGCCTGGGCGGTTCATACGGCCTTCGCTACCACAACATAGGACATCTTGCAGTGGGATGATTGCATATTTAGCTACGCTGGCGATACAGGTTCTTATGAGGCTATGACTTATAGGCTCTGTGGAGGTATTTCTTGTGTAGATTCGCACCTTTTCCTGACAGTCTTTTTTTAAGCTGCTAAACCAGCCCATGGTGGTATCATTGTCATGGGTACCAGTGTAGCATACATAATTGGAGGATTCATAATTGTGAGGCAGGTAATCGCTATCCTCTGTGGATTCGAATGCGAACTGCAATACCTTCATTCCAGGGAAGTTGAAATGTTTTCTAAGGGCGGTTACTTCGTCTGTGATAACTCCAAGGTCCTCAGCAACGATTGGAAGATTTTCCCCTAAAGCATATTTGACAGCTTCAAATAATTCATAGCCCGGTGTCTTAACCCATTCGCCATTGATAGCAGTTTCTTCACCATATGGTACATTCCAGCAAGCTTCAAATCCCCTGAAATGATCGACACGGAGAAGATCTACAGATTTTAATTGATGGCGGATACGGCTGATCCACCAGCCAAAGTTCTCATTGCGGTGGGCGTCCCAATTATAAATTGGATTCCCCCAAAGCTGTCCTGTTGCACAGAAATAATCTGGTGGAACTCCGGCAACCTTTGTAGGATATCCTCTGGAATCTAATTGGAATAAGTGCTTGTTACTCCATACATCGGCGCTGTCCATAGATACAAAAATCGGGATATCTCCCATAATCTGAATCTCTTTTTTGTTGGCATACTCTTTTAATTCGTGCCATTGGGAGAAGAAGATAAATTGCAAAAATTCATAATATTCAATAGAATTTGTAAGGTCTACCCGAAGCTTTGCCACAAAGGTAGGGCTTGGAATACGGTATTCCTCGTCCCATTCTAACCAGCTAGCACCTCCATTTTCATCCTTGCAAGCCATGAAAAGTGCATAATCTTCTAACCAGTAGAGTTCCTCGTGGATAAAAGCGAGGAAATTATTTTCAAAATCTCCAAAGCTTCCGCGGTCTGCCTGGTAACGCTTAAAAGCAGTCTTAAAAATCTTATTCTTCCATGAAATTACGGTTCCATAATCTACCTGGTCCGGCTTGCTTTTAGGGCAATCCTTTAAATCAGCTGCAGTAAGAAAACCTAATACAATAAGGTAATCCGGTGAAATCAACAGGGGCTGTCCCGCAAAAGCTGAGAAGCTCTGGTAAGGAGAATCTCCAAAGCCTGTGTGGGAAAGAGGCAGTATCTGCCAAAGATGTTGTCCGGCTTCCTCCAAAAAATCTACAAACTCATATGCAGATTTTCCCAAATCTCCGATTCCGTAAGGAGAGGGAAGAGAGGTTGGGTGCAATAAAATTCCGGACACTCTGTTATTTGTATTCATAACGTTCCTCCTTAAAAATAACGATAGGGACATTTTAACATATTTTTTCCTTTTTTTACATAAATGTGCTAAAATACAAATAGTATTGTTAAAAAAGTCGCTATTGTTTCAAGTGCCACTTGTAAACCATAACGAAAGAGGAGCATAGTATGGATAGATTAGATTTAAATGCATTAGGAAAAATCAATCTTGGACTGGATGTTTTGGGAAAACGAGAGAATGGTTATCATGATGTTCGTATGGTTATGCAGTCCGTTTATGTCTATGACCGAATCTCTGTAGAGAAGAAAAGGGAGGCCGGAATTGAACTTAGCACCAATCTAGGTTACCTTCCTGTTAACGAGAATAATTTAGCCTACAAGGCAGCCAAGCTTTTAATGGATGAATTTTCTATCCGGGAGGGAGTGAGGATCCATCTGGAAAAGCATATTCCTGTGGCAGCCGGTATGGCGGGAGGAAGCAGCGATGGGGCGGCTATCCTTCACGGACTGAATCGGATGTTTGAACTGGGCTTATCCAGAGAAGACCTTATGGAACGAGGAGTGGAATTAGGAGCAGATGTTCCCTATTGTATTATGAGGGGGACGGCTCTTGCAGAAGGAATCGGAGAGATTTTGACACCTCTTCCCAAGATGCCAAAGTGTTTTGCCCTTATTGCAAAACCCCCTATTATTGTTTCCACCAAGACTGTTTATGAAAAGTTGGACGCTTTAGACATTGTGGAACATCCGGATATTGATGGGATCATTGAAGGTTTAGAACAAGGAAATCTTGAGAAAATCTGTGCTTGCATGGGAAATGTATTAGAGAGAGTTACCATAGAAGATTATCCGATTATTGAAGAGATTAAGAAGGTTATGAAGGAGAACGGGGCCATCAATGCTATGATGAGCGGAAGTGGGCCTACGGTCTTTGGAATATATAAGGAAAGAAAAGAAGCAAAGGCAGCAGGGGACAAGATAAGAGCCCTGGGTCTTGCAAAGCAGTTGTATGTAACGAATATGCATAATGCCAGGAGGAGTTAAGGATGAATACGGATTTTAATGTAACGATGAATGAGTATTTGCCGCTTCGGGACGTGGTATTTCTAACACTGAGGCAGGCGATTTTAAAAGGAGAATTACAACCGGGAGAGAGACTTATGGAGATTCAGCTTGCCAACAAGCTGGGAGTGAGTCGTACTCCGGTGAGAGAAGCGATTAGAAAATTACAGGCCGAAGGCTTAGTGCTTATGATTCCTAGAAAGGGAGCGGAGGTTGCTGACATTACAGAGAAGAGCCTTACGGATGTATTGGAAGTGCGTCAGGCTTTGGAAAAGTTAGCAGTCCAACTGGCCTGCGATAAGATTACTGCAGAAGAAATTGAAGCCTTGGAAGAAGCAGCCCTGGAGTTTAGAAAGATTGCAGCAGGAGATGATGTCACTGCAACAGCAGAGGCAGATGTTCGTTTTCATGATATTATTTATCTTTCCACGGACAATCAAAAGCTGGTAACCTTACTAAACAATCTAAGAGAGCAGATGTATCGTTACCGGGTAGAACATTTGAAAAATAAGGATGTATATCCGAGACTTTTTGCAGAACATGATGAGATTATCCGGTGCTTGAAGGCTGGGGACAAGGAAAGTGCTACTGCCATTGTGGGAGACCACATTTCCTTCCAGAAGGATTCAGTAACCGATGTTATAAGAACCAAGCATCATCAGGAATAGGGAACATGAGAACTAAAATAGAATTGCCGGAAAATGCATATAGTATAGAGGGCAGAGTTCGGCTTAGTGAGGTGGACTTTGCAGGGCAGCTTAGACTTCCCATGGTGATCAATTATTTTCAGGACTGTTCTACTTTTCAATCGGAAGCTTTAGGCTTGGGAATTGAACATTGCAGAAAGCAAAACAGAGCCTGGATTTTATCTTCCTGGCAGGTGAAGATTGAGAAGCTTCCAAGACTGGGGGATAAGATTAAGGTTAGTACCTGGGCCTCCGGTTTTAAGCGTTTTTTAGGAGAAAGAGATTTTGCTATGCAGGATGAGGAGGGAAATACCTTGGCCTGTGCACATTCCTTGTGGGTCTTTATGGATACAGACAAGGGTCGGATGATTCCTTTTAAAGATGAGGATGTATTGCCCTATGGTCTTGGAAGCTCCTTAGAAGGCTTTGAGGATTCAAGAAAGATCCTTATGCCAAAAGGAGGAATTAAGGCAGATCCATTTCCGGTGAGAAGAGAACAAATAGATACCAATCGGCATGTAAATAATTGTCAGTATGTGCAGATGGCACTGGAGGCAATTCCGGGGGAAGAGGATATTCGTAAGATACGAGTATCCTACAAGCAGTCTGCCACCTACGGAGCTTATATTTATCCGGAACTTGTGAGGGAAGAGGATGGATATGTAGTGGCACTGAACAATGAAGCGAGACAACCATACGCTATTGTAGAGCTTCGTATATAAATGATAAAATTAAGAACCGGGTGGGCTTTGGATTTTTTTGAAATTGTCTGCTAAGGGAAAACGATAGATAGGAGAACAAATGTGGCGTTAGAAGATGGATTAGGACTAAAAAAGAAATTAATGGTGATCCGAATGGTAGATTTCGGAGCCTATTTAGGTAATAAAGATGAACAGGTGCTGTTGCCTAAGAAGCAGGTGCCGGAGGGAATAGAAGTTGGAGACCCGGTAGATGTATTTTTATACAGGGATTCTTCGGATCGTCTAATTGCCACTACTTCCCAGCCAAAGATTAGCCTGGGAGAATTAGCTATATTGAAGGTTGCTGATGTAGGAAGGGTAGGAGCCTTCTTGGATTGGGGCTTAGAAAAGGATCTTTTACTTCCTTTTAAGGAACAGACTGTTAAGGTGAAAAAGGATGATGAGGTCTTGGTATCCTTATATGTAGACAAGTCCGGCAGGCTGTGCGCAACTATGAAAGTCTATGACAAGTTAAGGCAAGATCCTCCTTATAAAAAAGATGATCAGGTAGAGGGAATTGTCTATGAAACCAGTGATCGATTTGGGGTTTTTGTGGCAGTGGACGGAAAGTACTCGGCCTTGATCCCCAAAAGAGAAGCTTATGGAAGCCATCTGAAGGTGGGAGATTTGGTAAAAGCCCGGGTTGTGAAAGTTAAAGAAGATGGGAAGATGGATCTTAGCGTAAGAGAAAAGGCATTTATCCAGATGGACAAGGATGCAGACCTGATCTTAAAAGGCATTATGGCCCATGGAGGAAAACTTCCCTTTACTGACAAGGCAGACCCGGACTTAATTAAAGAAGAATTTGGATTGAGCAAGAATGCTTTTAAACGCGGGGTTGGTCGCCTTTTAAAAGAAGGTAAGATTAAAATTACAGAAAATACTATTGCATTGGTAAAAAAATAGGATATAATAAGGGCGGATAAGAGAAGTTAGCGTTTGTTTGAAAGGAGAATGTTGATATGAAGATCAGAAATATCAAGAATATCGAAGCATTTTTTAAGGCAGTAGATAGCTGCGAGGGTAAGGTAGAGTTGGTGACAGGAGAGGGAGATAGACTGAATTTAAAGTCTAAGTTATCTCAGTATGTATCCTTGGCAAATATTTTTGCAGATGGTCAGGCACAGATTCCTGAACTTGAGATTATTGCTTATGAGCAGGCAGATATGAAGAAGCTTCTTGATTTCATGATTGAAGCATAATTCTTAGTTAGATTTTATAGATTGTGAAAGAGGATTCCTTTCGGAATCCTCTTTTTAGAATTGTAAAAATCAGGCAAAATAGGTTCATTCTAACAGGCGTTTGTGTTATAATTACGTAAAAATTTTCAGAAGGGAGATATTATGAGAAGGAGAGTAACAAGTGCTTTTCTTGCATGTGTTCTTGCGGCGGCAATGGTGATAGGAACTGCCCCGTCTATGGTATATGCAGAGGAAGCAACAGGAGAAGAAACTACTGAAATCTATGCAACAGAGGGGGAGACTACTGAGGTAGCCACAGAAGCTGAGGCTCAGGAGACAGAGGAAGAGTTGGCAACAGCGGATGGTTTAGATGCCTACTATCTTTCCTACGGTGGTCATGTACAGACCTATGGAGATATGACACCAGTTTATGACGGTGCATATTTTGGAACTACAGGAGAGTCAAAGCGTTTGGAATCCATCTTTGTTCAGAAGGGCAATATAGTAGAGGGTCTTAACGGTGATATTGTATACCGTACTCATGTACAAACCTATGGAAACACTGAGTGGAAGAAGAATGGTGAGTCCGCAGGAACTAAAGGAGAAGGTAAGCGATTAGAAGCAGTTCAGATGTATCTGACAGGAGAATTGGCAGAATGTTATGACATTTATTATTGTCTCCATGTACAGACCTTTGGATGGAGTAAATGGGTAGAAGGTACATCTGAAGAGTCCGGCTGGTGCGGAACTTCTGGATTTTCTAAACGTGTAGAAGCTATGCGAGTTAAGCTGGTTCCTAAGGGAGAAGCTGCACCGGAAGATATGCCAGAGGCAAAGGTTAATTACACCTATTTGACTCCAAATAGTTCAGAATTTGGAGGAGTTGTCTATTCTGGACATCAGCAAACTTATGGTGACATTGGACCTGTGTCTGATGGAGGAGTTTTAGGTGTTACCGGACAATCTAAGAGATTAGAAGGACTTAAGATTGGCCTTGATACTGATTTTTGTTCAGGAGGCATTACATATCAGGCTCATGTTCAGACCTATGGCTGGCAAAATTGGGTAAGTAACGGAGAATTAGCCGGAACTACTGGTCAGTCCAAACGTGTAGAGGCAATTAAGATTCAGTTAACAGGTGAGATTGCCAACTACTGTGATGTTTATTACCGTGTTCATGCTCAAAGCTATGGCTGGATGGGCTGGGCAAAAAATGGACAGGCTGCCGGTACAACCGCACTTGGTAAGAGAATTGAAGCCATTGAGATCCGATTGGTTCCTAAGGGAGGTTTGACTCCGGCAGAAACATTAAATCCTTATGCTACTTATGTACCATAGGCGTGACAATTTGAATTAATTAAATAGTAAGGTTCAATCCTAGAAAAGGGCTATTGCATAAAAGGCAATGGTCCTTTTTTCTTGTCATGGATCCTTAAGAAGCTGGAGGAGGCAGGTCCTGTAGCTGTGAGATACAGAAACATTTGTTCCTTTTGTAGGGGTTCTGTGTTAGAATAATTATATTTGAAGTAGACCGATCAGAAAGGAGCTCTCCCATGAGTTTTGCCCATTTACATGTCCATACAGAATATAGTCTTCTGGATGGTTCCAACAAAATTAAAGAATGTGTGTCCAGAGTGAAGGAGCTTGGGATGAACAGTGTGGCCATTACCGATCATGGAGTCATGTTTGGGGTGATTGATTTTTACCGTGCTGCCAAGGCGGCAGGAATCAAACCCATTATTGGCTGTGAGGTCTATGTGGCACCGGGGTCCAGGTTTGATAAGGAAGCTGTGGGAAGTGGCGATGACAGATACTATCATTTGGTGCTTTTGGCAGAGGATGACCTGGGATACCACAATCTTATGAAGATTGTCTCCAGAGGATTTACGGAAGGCTACTACTATAAGCCCAGGGTGGACTACCAAGTTCTTAAAGAGTTCCACCAGGGGATCATTGCCCTCAGTGCCTGCCTGGCAGGGGAGGTTCAAAAGTACATTTTAAGAGGTATGTATGAAGAGGGAAAGAAGGCGGCCAATCGCTATCTGGAAATCTTCGGAGAGGGCAACTTCTTTTTAGAACTTCAAGATCATGGTATGCCCCAGCAGAAGATGGTAAATCAGGGGATCCTTAGGATGTCTAAGGAGACGGGAATTCCTATGGTAGCCACCAACGATGTACACTATACCTATGCAGAGGATGAGAAGTCTCATGATATTCTCCTTTGCCTTCAGACAGGAAAGAAGCTGGCAGATGAAGACCGTATGCGTTACGCGGGGGGGCAGTATTTCATTAAATCAGAGGAAGAGATGCGGAATTTGTTCCCCTATGCCTTGGAGGCCATCGACAATACCCAGAAGATTGCAGACCGGTGCAATGTGGAGATTGAGTTCGGTGTTCAGAAATTGCCTAAATATGATGTGCCGGAAGGCTATACTTCCTGGGAGTATCTGAACAAACTATGTCAAGAGGGCTTTAAAAGAAGATATCCGGAGGCATCTAAGGAGTTGAAGGACCGCTTAGAATACGAGCTAAATACCATAAAAAATATGGGCTATGTGGACTATTTTCTTATTGTGTGGGACTTTATTCACTATGCCAGAGAACATGATATTATGGTGGGGCCGGGTCGTGGCTCCGCAGCGGGAAGTGTGGTATCCTACTGTCTTGAGATCACCAATATTGATCCTATTCGCTATCAACTCTTGTTTGAGAGATTCTTAAATCCGGAACGAGTTTCTATGCCTGATATAGACGTGGATTTTTGTTATGAGAGGCGGCAGGAAGTTATTGATTATGTAGGAAGAAAATATGGCTCGGACTGCGTGGTTCAAATTGTTACCTTCGGAACCCTAGCGGCAAAGGGAGTCCTTCGGGATGTAGGTCGAGTCATGGACCTTCCCTATGCCTTTGTGGATAGTATTGCAAAGATGGTTCCCCAGGAGCTTGATATTACTTTAGATAAGGCCCTGGAAAAAAATCCGGAATTTAAAAAATTATATCTGGAAGATGAAAGAGTTAAAGAACTTGTAGACATGTCCAAACGACTGGAGGGGCTTCCAAGACATACCTCCATGCATGCTGCAGGAGTAGTAATCACCCAGGAGGCGGTGGAGGAGTATGTACCCCTTTCTTTAGGATCTGATGGGTCTGTCACTACCCAGTATGTTATGACCACCCTGGAAGAATTGGGACTTCTAAAAATGGATTTTCTAGGGCTTCGTACCCTTACAGTCATTCAGGACGCTATGAAACTTGCAACAAAAAGTGCAGGAGGGGAAGTGACTCAGCAGGATATTGATTATGACGATCAAGCTGTATTAGATCTTATTGGGTCCGGAAGGACAGAAGGGGTTTTTCAGTTAGAAAGTCCGGGAATGAAAAGCTTTATGAAAGAGCTAAAACCCCAAAGTCTGGAGGATATTATTGCGGGTATTTCTCTTTACCGACCGGGACCTATGGATTTTATCCCTCAATACATTAAGGGAAAGAATCATCCGGAGGACATTAGCTACGATTGCCCTCAATTAGAGCCAATCCTGTCTCCTACCTACGGCTGTATTGTCTATCAAGAGCAGGTTATGCAGATTGTTCGGGATCTGGCTGGTTATACCTTGGGACGAAGCGACCTGGTTCGCCGTGCCATGTCAAAGAAAAAGACATCGGTAATGGAGAAGGAGCGCCAGAACTTTGTCTATGGAAATCCGGAAGAAGGGGTTCCCGGCTGCATCTCCAATGGCATAAAAGAAGAAGTTGCCCATAAAATCTTTGACGAGATGACAGACTTTGCAAAGTATGCCTTTAACAAATCCCATGCGGCGGCTTATGCGGTGGTGTCCTACCAGACAGCCTGGTTAAAGTACTACTATCCCGTTGAGTATATGGCAGCTCTTATGACCTCTGTGCTGGATAATTCCAGTAAGGTTTCAGAATATATTTATACCTGTAAGCAGATGGGTATAGAGATTTTGCCTCCGGATATTAATAAGGGGGAAGGAGGATTTTCTGTAGATGGGGGAAATATCCGCTTTGGCCTGTCGGCTATAAAAAGTGTAGGCCGTCCGGTGGTAAAGGCTGTTGTGGAAGAAAGAAAGATGGCAGGTCCCTTTACATCTCTTAAAAATTTTATAGAGCGGATGGACAGTAAGTCGGTAAATAAACGAACTTTGGAGAATTTCATTAAGGCTGGGGCCTTTGATGAATTCGGGGGAAGCAGAAAGCAGTATATGCAGGTATACCTTCAAATCATGGACCAGGTTGCTCAGGATCGAAAAAATTCCATTGCAGGCCAGATGAGTCTTTTCGACTTTATGCCGGAGGAGGAGAGGGCAGAATATGAGATCAGGCTGCCGGATGTGGGAGAATTCGATAAAGAGACCCTGCTTTCATACGAAAAAGAAGTCCTGGGAATTTATTTAAGCGGACATCCTTTAGAGGAATATGAAGAAAAGTGGAGAAAAAGCATTTCCAAGACCACCCTGGATTTCCAGTGGCAGGAAGAATTAGCCGGTCCCAAGGTAAAGGATGGGGCCAAGGAGATTGTGGGGGGGATGATCACTGAGTGTAAGGTGAAGTATACCAAGAAGAATCAAATGATGGCCTATGTTACCTTGGAGGACCTTATGGGAACTGTTGAAGTTATTGTTTTCCCCAAGGCTTATGAAGAGTATCACCAGGCTCTTTCGGAGGAAAATAAGGTCTTTATCAAAGGGCGAATCCAGGAAGTGGAGGAAGATACAAGCAAATTGATCTGCGAGTCGGTGATCCCTTTTGATGCCACCAGGAAAGAACTGTGGCTGCAATTTCCCGACAAGGAAAGTTATCTGAAGCAGGAGGGGGACTTGCTGAGAAAATTATCAGAATCTCCGGGGAAGGATTCGGTGGCAATTTACTGTATGAAGGAGAAGGCCATAAAGCGCTTCCCGGCTTCGAAAAATGTAGATGCAAATAAAATTTTCCTTGGCAGATTGTCGAACTATTTGGGGGAAAACAACGTAAAAGTGGTGGAAAAAGCCATTGAAAACCCTAGTTAAATGATATACAATGACCTTAAAAATGGCCGGAAAGACCGTTTCTTTTTTGAGGTTAAGATAGGTGAGTTGATGGAGGATGAAATTATGTCACACAAGGAAGTACGAACAATTGGAGTTCTGACTAGTGGAGGAGATGCTCCGGGAATGAATGCAGCAATCCGTGCAGTTGTAAGAACAGCACTTGCTAAGGGGTTGAAGGTTCGAGGGATCCGCAGAGGATACCAGGGACTTTTGGACGAGGAGATTATTGATCTTTCCGCCAGAGATGTATCAGATACCATTCAAAAAGGTGGAACCATTTTGCAGACAGCTAGATGTTCGGCTATGAGAACGGAAGAAGGTCAGCAGAAGGCAGCAGCTATCTGTAAGAAATATGGAATTGACGGCTTGGTTGTTATCGGAGGAGATGGATCCTTTAAAGGGGCTCAGAGATTAGCGGCTCTTGGAATTAACACTATCGGACTTCCGGGAACCATTGACCTTGATATCGGATGTACAGAATTTACCATTGGATTCGATACAGCAGTTAACACAGCTATGGAAGCTATCGATAAGGTTCGTGATACTTCTACCTCCCATGAGAGATGTTCAATCATCGAGGTTATGGGTAGAGATGCAGGATACCTGGCATTGTGGTGTGGAATTGCCAACGGAGCAGAGCGTATTATGCTTCCGGAAGAGCATGGCTATGATGAGAAGACCATTGTAGACGACATTAAAGAATGCAGAAAACGTGGAAAGAAGAACTATATCATCATCAACGCTGAGGGTGTAGGTGATTCTATGAATATGGCAAAACGTATTGAGGAAGCTACAGGAATGGAGACAAGAGCTACCATTTTAGGACACATGCAGCGGGGAGGAAGCCCTACTTGTAAAGACCGTGTTTACGCCTCTATTATGGGTTCTATGGCAGTAGAACTTCTCATAGAAGGAAAGACCAACCGAGTAGTAGGTTATCAGCACGGAGAGTACAGGGACTTCGATATTAATGAGGCCCTCAGCATGGAGAAGACTATTCCTGCCTATCAGTTAGAGATTGCCAAGACCTTGGCATTATAACATTATAATAAGGAGTTTAATGTGGTGAGTATAGATAAGGATGGGCTTAGCGAAGCCCCTGTGGGTGTATTTGATTCCGGTGTGGGAGGGCTGACAGTTGCAAGAGAAATCATGCGTCAGCTTCCGGAGGAGAATATTGTTTATTTTGGTGACACTGCCAGGGTTCCCTATGGCAGTAAGTCCCAGGATAATATTATAAGATTTAGCAGACAGATTATACATTTTCTTCAGAGCAAGAAGGTGAAAGCTATTGTAATTGCCTGTAATACTGCTAGTGCCCTGGCTCTTGATACGGTAAAAGATGAACTGGATATTCCGATTATCGGAGTGATCGTTCCAGGAGCTAGAGCGGCGGTGAAGGAGACAAAAAATGGAAAAATCGGTGTGGTAGGAACAGAAGCCACCATTAACAGTGCGACTTACACTAAGGTAATCCAGTCTATGAATCCTAAGGCTCAGGTAAAGGGAAAGGCATGCCCCTTATTTGTTCCCTTAGTGGAGGAAGGCTTTGCCAAGCATAAGATTACAGAAGAAGTTATTGATATTTATATTTCTGAGTTTAAAGACACAGAGATTGATACCATGATCTTAGGCTGTACCCATTATCCCCTTCTTCGCAGTCGGATAATGGCTTATCTTGGAGATAAGGTACACATTGTAAATCCTGCCTATGAGACAGCTATAGAATTAAAAGATATTTTGGAGACTTCCGGGCTTGCAAATCATTCCGGGAAGAAGGCAAGTTATGAATTCTATGTCAGTGACGCAGCAGAGAAATTTACCAAGCTTGCCAATACTATTCTGCCTTATGATGTGGCAACTACCAAAAAGATCAACATCGAGGAGTATTAAGAGGGTATGACAAAAGATGTATTAGTTAGTATTTCCGGCATTCATAACAGTGTATATGATGAAGATACGAAAAATACAGAAGGGGATGGGCCAATAGAGATTGTTGCCCCGGCTACTTATTACTATAAGAACGGAAAACACTATGTGATTTACGAAGAAATGGTGGAAGGTTTTTCTGATGTAATTCGAAACAAGATACGAATTACAGAAAATGAGAAGCTGGAGATTATGAAGTCTGGCATTGCAAACACCAGCTTGATTTTTGAGAAAGATCACATAAATATGACTCCCTACAAAACTCCTTATGGTGAAATGCTAGTAGGAACTCATACCTACCGCATGGATACCGAAGTGCAGGAGGAAGAGATTCATGTCCAGGTAGAATACGCTTTGGATATAAACGGAGAAAAGTCAGCAGATTGTCAGATTCAAATTAAAATCAAAGCCTTATAGAAAAGAAAAGATTGAAGATACGTGTCTTGGAAGATGAAAATTCCTGGACACGTTTTTTGTGATATTCTTTGAAAACGTTGAAAAAATTGGGGGTGCTAGAATAAAAGCTGTATATAGAAATTGTTGAAACCAAAGAAAAGGAGGAAAAGTTTTGAAAAGAAAAGTAGTAAGCAAAATTCTTGTTCTAGCGATTTCGGCATCTATGCTGCTTGGCAGTACGTCAGTGTTTGCTGAGGACCTAGTAACACAGAGGCAGACACAGGAAGAGGTATCTGTGGATTCGAAAACGACGGAGCAGGCCTCGGAAGAAGTGACAGAGGATTCGGAAACAACAGATGCCTCACAGGAGGAAGTGGCAGAGGAGAGCTCATTGGCAAAATCCTCAGGAGCTACTACGGTAAGTTATCGAACTCATGTGCAAACCTACGGATGGCAGGACTATGTAAGTAATGGAACTGTATCCGGTACTGAGGGGGAGGCAAAACGTCTGGAAGGTATCAACATTAAGTTGGAGAACCAGGAGTATGAGGGCGGTATCACCTACCGAACGCATGTCCAGACCTATGGATGGCAGGATTATGTAAGTGATGATGCTATGTCCGGTACCGAAGGAGAAGCTAAGAGATTAGAGGCTATTCAGATTGAACTTACTGGAGAAATGGCAGATTACTATGATATCTATTACAGAGTCCATTCTCAGACCTACGGCTGGCTTGGATGGGCCAAGAATGGAGAGAAGGCAGGTTCTTCTAACTACGCAAAGAGATTGGAAGGTATTCAGATTGTTTTAGTAGAAAAAGGTGGAGAAGCCCCTGGATCTACGGAGGGTGTATATGTGCATCCATGGATCGGATACAACACTCACGTCCAGACTTATGGATGGCAAGGCTATAAGTTCGATGGAGAAACTGCAGGAACCAGTGGACAGGCAAAGCGATTAGAAGGGATTCAGCTAAAGCTTGTGGATCAGCCTTACGAAGGAAGCCTTCAGTATAGAACCCATGTTCAGACTTATGGATGGCAAGATTGGACAGCAGACGGGGCAACTTCCGGCACCACAGGAGAAGCCAAGAGACTAGAGGCCATTGAGATTCAGTTAACTGGAGAAATGGCAGACCACTTTGATGTATACTATAGGGTTCATTCTCAGACTTACGGCTGGCTTGGATGGGCAAAAAATGGAGAATCAGCAGGAACCGAAGGCTATGGAAAGAGATTGGAAGCCATTGAAGTTCTTCTTGTAGAAAAAGGAAATGAAGCTCCATCCAGTGACATTGAAGCATTCAAAAAAGCATACAGCTGGACGAGCTGCGTTATAGACTGTCAGGGGGATGGATATGTTACAGTTACAGATTCCACTGGATGGTCGTATACATATATATTTGCTGGTGGAAAATCTTATGACACAGAAGGGAATGAGGCATATCCGTGCTTGGGACTCCATACAGGTAAATTGAAAATCAGTTTTGTAGCATCTCCCTATTATGCTCTAGAAGAGTCTCCATATGTAACTGTGGACGGGAATGAGATTGATTCTACATTGATTGGTTATGAGATGAGTGCGGAAAGGCCGGGGCTTATTTCTGCTATGGAATGTGAAGTAAATGATAGCTTCTTTACTGTGCACGTTAATTTTAAAGTGCCTCACGCCATTAATCCAGGAGTGGATGCTAAAGATTGGCATTTCGATACGGATTGGGATTCGGAAAATGCATGGGATGAAGGCTTGTGGAATACTCTGACTAATTTATCTGAGAATCCTTATGCTGCCTATTGACAACAGTAGGATTAGATACACAAACATGGCCGCGCTGTAGAGACTTTCTTGCTTGCACTCCATAAGAAAGAATGTTACAATAATTTTTGTTAAAAATTATTTAGGGAGGGCCTATTTGTGAAAGTATTTTCCATTGTAATGATTATTATCTTAATCATATTGGTCATTGCGGCAATTGCTCTTTATTTCATCGGAAAGAAGGCTGAGAAGCGCCAGGCAGAACAGCAGAAGCAGTTAGATGCGGTGGCTCAAACCGTTAACATGTTGATTATCGACAAGGCTAAGCTGAAACTTAAGGATGCCGGACTCCCAAGTATCGTACTTGAGAGCACCCCTTGGTATCTTAAGAGATCTAAGGTTCCGGTTGTAAAGGCAAAGGTTGGACCAAAGATCATGACCTTAATGTGTGATGCTCAGATTTATCCTTTGATTCCTGTTAAGAAGGAAGTGAAAGCAACTGTCAGTGGTATTTATATCACCAATGTCAGAGGCGTTCGCGGACCTTTAGAAGCTCCGGAGAAGAAGAAGGGCTTCTTTGCAAAGCATTTTGGCAAGTAAGAAGAATATGACATAAAAATCCCCACCCGATTGATAAGGGTGGGGATTTTTTGAATTCTATTTATTTAGCAGCAAATATAAGTCATTCTCCGGTGTGGTGATTGGGGTAAGGCCAAAGTTCTCCACCAGGTAATTAAGTATATTGGGTGAAATAAAGGCTGGCAGTGTAGGACCAAGGCGGATATTCTTGATTCCAAGATGCAAAAGGGTCAAGAGAATACATACGGCCTTCTGCTCATACCAGGATAGTACCATGGAAAGAGGCAGATCATTGACGCTGCAGCCAAAGGCTTCTGCCAGAGCCAGGGCAATCTGGATGGCACTGTAGGCATCGTTACACTGTCCCGCATCCATTAAGCGGGGGAGGCCGCCGATGCTGCCAAGGTCTAGGTCGTTAAAACGATATTTTCCGCAGGCAAGGGTTAAAATCACTGTATCTGCCGGGGTCTGCTTTACAAAGTCTGTATAATAGTTTCGTCCGGGACGGGCTCCGTCACAGCCTGCCACCAGGAAGAAATGACGAATAGCACCGGATTTTACAGCGTCTATCACCTGGTCGGCAACGCCTAGTACCGTGTCTCTGGCAAATCCGGTCATTACAGTATCTCCACCATTAATGCCGGTAAAGTGCTGATCCTCGGTATAACCACCTAATTCCAGGGCTTTCTCGATTATGGGAGTAAAGTCCTTGTTGTCATCAATATGGGCTATTTCCGGATAGGATACCACTGCTGTTGTAAATACGCGGTCTGCGTAGTTTTCCTTTGGCGGCATGAGGCAGTTGGTAGTAAAGAGCACCGGGGCTGGAAGATTTGCAAATTCCTTCTGCTGGTTTTGCCATGCAGTACCAAAATTCCCCTTAAGATGTGCATATTTTTTTAGGTCCGGATAGCCGTGAGCCGGAAGCATTTCCCCGTGGGTGTAGATGTTGATGCCCTTGCCTTCGGTTTGCTCCAGTAAAAGCTTTAGATCTCTAAGGTCGTGACCGGAGATTACAATAAAAGGACCTTTCTCAAGGGTCAAAGGAACAGATGCAGGGGAGGGGCTTCCATAGGTTTCGGTATTTGCCTTGTCAAGAAGAGCCATGCACTTTAAGTTTTTCTCTCCTACTTCCATAACGATAGGAAGGAGTTCCTCCATTCCCCAATCTTCCCCAAGGGCAAACAGTGCCTTGGCAAAGAAATGATTTACATCCGGATCCCTATATCCTAAAACAAAAGCATGATGAGTGTAGGCTGCCATGCCTCGAATACCAAAAAGAATCAAAGATTTTAGGCTTTTAATATCCTCATTGGCAGTCCAAATCATATTCATATCATAGTCTACGGTTCGTCCGCAGGGGGAAGCACAGGTGCTGCAATCCGGCACCAGACGGAATTTTTCCTGATGAATACGGTGGATTAATAGCTTAAGGGTTTCTTGGTTGAAATTTACATTTGTAATAGTTGCAAAGAGCCCCTCTATCATCAGCTGCCAGGTTCCCTCATTTACAGCCGGGCAATTGTCAGTGGCTCTGGCAAGTCCTATTAAGGCCCCGGTTAGTTCGTCTTGAAGCCTTGCCACAGGGGCAGTCTTTCCACAGACTCCGGCATTTCCGGTACAGGCAGTGCAAGCCATGGTCTGTTCACACTGAAAACAAAACATTTTTTGATCCATCTTATAATCCTTCCTTTCATTTCATATATCAAATAAAAATACTTCTTTGACTCTCTTCCTATATCATAATATAATAAAAACAACAAATCAGTTTAATTTTCAACGAAAGAGAGTTTTTTATGGAAGACTATTTGTATGTACTACTCTCCTCGCAGCTTTTTTCCGGAATTTCTGAAAAAGAGCTAAGGGCCATGCTTTCCTGTCTCGATGCCAGAATTGAAGACTACCCTAAGGGGGCCTTTGTGCTGCGAGCAGGGGATGTGGTGGATTCAATCGGCTTGATCTTATCAGGAAATGTCTTGGTGATTCAGGAGGATATTTGGGGGAATCGCAATATTCTGTCTAAGGTGGGACAGGGGCAGACCTTCGCAACCGCCTATGCCTGTGCCCCGGGTTCTGTGCTAAATAGTGCTGTGCTGGCGGAAAACTCTGTGTCTGTCATGTTTTTGAATCTAAAACGAATCTTAAATATATGCTCTTCTGCCTGCGCCCACCACAACCGAATTATTCGAAATCTTTTGGGAGAACTGGCCCAGAAAAATCTAAGCATCAAGGGAAAACTAACCCACATGGGTCAGCGAAGCACCCGGGCAAAGACTATGTCCTATCTATCAGCAGAGGCGCAGAGGCTTGGAAAATATGAATTTGACATCCCCTTTTCCAGACAAGAGCTGGCAGATTATCTGGCTGTGGACCGCAGTGGCCTATCCATTGAATTGGGGAAAATGCAAAAGGAAGGCTTGTTAGTTTTCCATAGAAATCATTTTGTGTTGAAGGTCTAGCTATAATTATATTATAATGAGGAAATGAATCGAATTTAAGGAGAAAAGTAATGAAAAGAAAAAGTGTTTATATGATGTTAATAGGAACTATAGCGGCTACTACAATTCTTGGAGGCTGCTCTGGCAAGGATCAGAAGGGTCTAGAGACCGATGATCTTACAATTTCTCAATATAAAGGGCTAGAGGTGGATGCAAGTAGGGATGGAGACGAGATCAGCAACGAAGCAGTGGAATCTCAGATTGAATCAACCCTTCAAAATTATGCTGCGTCTGCTGAGGATGGTTATGAAGTGCAGGAAGGGGATACGGTAAGTATAGAGTATGTAGGGAAAATTGATGGAGAAGCCTTTGATGGGGGATCCACCACCGGCCCTACAGATCTTGTAATTGGATCAAATAGCTATATTGATGGATTTGAGGACAGTTGTATTGGTCATAAAAAGGGAGATACATTTGACTGGAACGGAGCCTTCCCGGAGGATTATGGCAATACAGAATATGCAGGAAAAGATGTGACCTTTACCATTACCATCGATGATGTCAAGGTGGATCCGGAGCTTACCGACGAGCTGGTACAGGAAATTTCTGATACATCCAAGACTGTAAAAGAGTACAAAAAAGAAGTGAAGAAGACTTTGGAAGATGCAGCAAAAGAAACTGCAGAGGAAAACTTTGAATCTACAGTTTGGCAGCTGGTGATGGACAATACAAGGGTAGAGAAGTATCCGGAGGACGAGGTAGATGAGCTTTGCGATAGTGCTATTGAGCAGTATAAATCCTATGCCGAGTCTAATGATATGACTTATGAGGATTTGATTCAGAATTATCAAAATGAAACTGTGGAAGAGTTTGAAAGTGATCTAGAAGAGTCTGCAAAAAATGTTGTAAAACAGCAGATGGTGGTGGATGCTATTGCAGAAAAAGAAGATATCGAACCTACTAAGAAGGAATACAAGAAAATTTATAAGAAAATTGCCTCAACCTATGGATACGAGGATGTGGCTGCCCTTAAAGAAGCAGTATCAGAGGATGATTTAAAGGATTTGGCGCTTTCTTATATTGTAAGAAGCTGGGTGTCTGACCAGGCGGTAGAAAGTTCTTCAAATTAATGTTGATAAGATGGGCCGGGAAGGCAGACAGACTAAACTTGTGGATGTTGTAAAAATGAGGATACTGTAAAAATGAGGATGCTGCATGAGGATTGTAATTGTAGATGATGAATATGTTATTCGTCAGGAAATGTGCGAGGCAATTGAAGAGATAAGCTCAGCCTATGAGATTGTCGGGGTGGCGCAAAATGGCCAGGAGGGCTTAGATATTATTCGAAGCAGCAGGCCGGACCTGGTGATCACGGATATCCATATGCCTATGATGGATGGCTTTACCATGCTTTCCTTTGTTCGAGCGGAACATATCGACTGTAAAGTAATTGTATTAAGTAATCATGCGGACTTTGCCCTTGCAAGGAGGGCTATGGCCCTTGGGGTTTGGGATTATCTTTGTAAAATCGATGTAGGGGACAATACTGTGGAGGAATTTGCCCCTATTCTGTCTGGGATTCAAGAGGAAATTCGAAAAGAGCAAACTAGGGAAAAAATATTAGACCTGGAGCATTTGCTATTAAATATTTTGACAGGTGTTTTGGAAATGGATAAGAGCCTGGAGAAATATCTAAAAGAATCTTATGGAATTTCAGAGGATAGTCCAATGGTTCTCTATAAGGTAACCATGAAGGAAAATTATGAAACCTATGGGAATATGGCTAGTCGAATGCTTAAGGATGTGGCAAGCCACCAAAAAGCCGCCAAGTCCTATGTGTTAACTGTTTCCGGAATTAAAACCATTCTAATGGTATCTTATGACGTGCAGGATTTGGATGATTTCTATGAGCGGTTTCGAGGAATTGTCACCCCTATGCTTTCTAATGAAATTAAGGGACAGCTGATTTGTTCCTATGGGGAGTGTGCAGGATTTTCGGAAGCGAAAAAGACCATGCTACAGATGATGGAAGATGAGGAATGGAAACTTCTACTTGGTCGGGGCCACATGATCAGCCAAAGAGAGCTAAAACACATGGACCTAGGCACCATGAGGTATCCTTATTATTTGGGAACGGATATAAAAAATGCCATTATGTCTGGGGATAGGGAGCTCTATATAAAGGGGTTGCGCAAATATAGATATTACTGCGTGGAGAACCGTTATAGCCCGGGAGATATTAAAGAGGTAATGATTCGATGTTTTTTTAATGTAATGCGTCTTGCAACAGTAAGCGGACAGGTAGAAGAATTGCCTAGCATCCGGCATTGGATCCGTCAGATCGAGCAGGCCCTTAGCTGGTCTGAGATCAGAAATAGTTTCCTGGCTTTTTTTGATTATATCCAGGGACCTGAGGAAAAACAGGAAGAGTACTCAAGCCTGGTAAAAACAGCGCTGGCCATGATCAAAGAATATTTTAACCAGGGAATCTCCTTAGGGGAGATTGCAAAAGAGTTGAATGTGACAGAGGCTTATCTTAGTACGCAATTAAAAAAAGAGACAGGAAAATATTTTACAGAGATTGTAAAAAACTATCGAATTCCTTTGGCAAAGAAACTTTTGATCAGCACTTCTATGAAGCTTACAGATATTGCAAAACAGGTGGGATATTCCGATGCCAAGTACATGAGCAAGGTCTTTAAAGAGGAAGTTGGGATGCTTCCTGCAGAGTATCGCAAAAAAAACAATTTACCACGGTAAAGGACTAAAAAATTACACCTTTTAAAAAAATTTACTCCTTTTTTCAAAAATAAAATATGCTACTATAAGCATTGTGATAAGGATTTCACAGAAAACCAGATGCACAAATTTTAAGAAGAAGGGAGAGATCAACATGACTACTAAAAAAGTAGTGTTTCACAGTTTGGATGATATGCTCGAATTTGTAAAGGTTGTTGAAAAGTATCCATACCGCATGAGCATGCGTCAAGGCAGATTTGTGGTGGATGCAAGATCGTTATTGTCATTGGTCAATCTTGGATTTAAAGAGGAGATTGAACTTAGAGTCAATGCGGAAGATTGTGGAAATTTGTGGCATGACATCAGCAAGTATGTCGCTGCATAATTTTTGATTAATATGCAGGATATACTAGAAAAAATTATAGTTATACATACTAGTTAAGGATATATACCAAGGGAGAGTTTTGTCTTTTTAGGCAGGACTCTCTTTTTTGTAAAAGAGTTGTTTGAAGGAGGATTCTTTCTTGTATTGTCTTGAAAAGTAGGGGCAGGAGAATTATAATGGTTAATAGATTAACAAGATTGTGCGAGGAGGTTGCGAAATGAAGATTACAGAAGGATATATGCCTTATTTGGGGTATAAGACATATTACCGAATTGTTGGGGAAAAGACAGGTGACAAAAAGCCCTTAGTGCTATTGCATGGTGGACCGGGATCAGCTCACAATTATTTTGAGGTATTGGATCGCCTGGCAGAAGAAGACGGCCGTCAGCTGATTATGTATGATCAGATTGGCTGCGGAGAATCCTACGTGGAGAATCGACCGGATCTTTGGACTTCTAAGACTTGGGTGGAGGAACTGATCGCCCTAAGAGAGCATTTGGGCTTGGATGAGATTCACCTGTTGGGACAATCCTGGGGTGGAATGCTGCTTTTGGATTATGCATGTAACTATAAGCCTGAGGGATTAAAGAGTTTAATACTTTCCAGTACCCTGCCGGCATCTTGGATGTGGGGAATTGAGCAGCATCGTATGATTAAGGAGCTGCCTAAGGAGATGCAGGATGCTATTGAGAAGGCTACAGCTATTAATGATTATAGTGATCCGGTATACCAGGCGGCAGAAGCTGAGTATATGAGTCGCCACTGCAGTGGACCGGTGACAGAGGAGTCTCCGGAATGTCTTCGCAGACCGGTACAAAAGGGAGGAGAATCCTATGTAGTAGGTTGGGGACCCAACGAATATACTCCTATGGGAACCTTGAAGGATTACGATGTGACAGAGCAATTAAAGGATATCAAGGAGCCGTCCTTGGTCATCAACGGCGGAAATGACCTGTGTACGCCTTATATTGCAAAATATATGTATGATCGAATTCCAAATTCCAGATGGGAACTGTTTAGGACCAGTCGCCATATGTGCTTTGTAGAAGAAAATGACAAGTATGTAGAGCTTATGAAGGAATGGCTCAATCAGAATGACTAACAATCAGAGCTAAAAAAAGAGAAAGAATTAGAGATAAAAATAAAAAAGCCCGGACAGGAAAAAGGATTTTTAATCTGCTGTCCGGGCTTTGTTTATTTTATGCGAATACATTTTCATGCCTATTACATTTTTATGTGTATTACATTCTATACCTATTACATCCTGCGAATACCGGCTTGAAGTTCTTCTGCCCACTTTTGCAGGGAATAGGTAGTTCCGTTGAAAAGCTTTAAAATGGTTCCGGTGGGGGAGTTGTCGTTGGCAAAGGCGTTGGCTTCGTCAGTGTCTACGTGCATGGCCAAGTCATAATTTGGACTCACCCTGACAATTACATCAGAAAAAATCAGAGACCTTTCGAAACTTTGGGTAATAACGAATACATTATCATTATTTTTTACACGAAGCTGGGCTGCCTGCACGGGATTCATGTGAATATGGCGCTTGGCTACGATTACTCCGTGATCTAAGCTTACACTGCCCACGGGGCCGATAAGAGTGCAGCCAGGTGTATCTGCAGTTTCTCCGGATTGACGAATAAGACCGGGGATCCCGATTTTTCTGGAGTCTGTCATGGAAATCTCTACTTGGGTCTCATCTCTGAAAGGGCCTAGAATAGACACCTTGTCAAAAGTTCCCTTAGGCCCCTTTACCACAACATGCTGGTTGGAGGCAAATTGCCCCGGTTGACTGAGATATTTTTTAACGGTAAGTTCTGCTCCCTGGCCGAATAATTGTTCAAAATCTTCTTTTGTAACGTGCACATGTCTGGCACTGGTTTCAATAGGAATTTTCTTTGGCATAGTATAAAACCTTTCTTCTCAATAGCCTCATTCTAGCAAAGGAATGTTCTTTTTTCAATCCGATACTTTTCTTTTAAAGGATTTTCCCCTATAATAAAGTTTAAAACGAAAGTTTCCAGGCACGAAAAGGAAAGGAGGCACAACTTTATGATGGACCAGGTTTTAGAATTCATGGACATAGCAAAGGGGACTGCCAAGGATTGGGGGCAGGAATTATCCGGATTTTTTAAGAGAGATTGGACTACTACAGAAAAAGTTTTGCTCTTATTGGTATGCTTGCTCTTGGGCATGGTTACCGGCATGAAGCATGGAAAGAAAAGAAGTATTACTATTGGATGTAACAATGGTAATCATAGTGGAGATATCTACGAAGCTCCCTGCGAATATGAAGAATAGTTAAGATTATTGAGTAAAGAAACGAAGGCGTTTTCATATGTTAAGGTATGAGAGCGCCCTTTTTTAAAAGAAAATTACAGCCTAGGAGGATATATGAAGAAGCATTACAAGCCAAGAGATATTATAAAAATGGTAGAAGATGAGGATGTGGGATTTATTCGCCTTCAGTTTACAGATATTTATGGAACATTGAAAAATGTGGCCATTACTACAAACCAGTTAAAACAGGCCTTGAATAACGAGATTATGTTTGATGGCTCTGCCATTGAGGGATTTGCCAGAGTGGAAGATTCCGATATGTACCTGTATCCGGACGTGGATAGTTTTGAGATTTTTCCATGGAGACCCCAACAGGGAAAGGTAGCCAGACTCTTATGCGATGTATATAATACAGACCGGACACCTTATGAAAGTGACCCGAGATACATTCTAAAGAAGGTGTTAGAGGAGTTAGACGAGGAAGGTTACCAGTTTGATGTAGGGCCAGAATGTGAGTTTTTCTTGTTCCATACAGATGATGATGGACTTCCTACCACCAGAACCCATGAGAGGGCCGGATATTTTGACATTGGACCTTTGGATTTAGGGGAAAATGCGAGAAGAGACATGGTACTTACTCTGGAAGATATGGGCTTTGAAGTGGAGGCCTCCCATCACGAGGGAGCACCTGCCCAGCATGAAATCGATTTTAAATATGAGGACGCTTTGAGCACTGCAGACAATATTATGACCTTTAAATTGGTAGTCAAGACCATTGCAAAGCGCCATGGTCTGCATGCCACCTTTATGCCCAAGCCTAAGGAAGGGGTAAATGGTTCCGGAATGCATATTAACATGTCTCTTAGCAGGGATGGAATTAATATTTTCCAGGATCCTAAGGATGAAAATGGCTTAAGCCAGGAGGCTTATTATTTCATCGGAGGCCTTATGAAGCATATGAAGGCCATTACCTTTATTACCAATCCTTTGGTGAATTCCTATAAGCGATTGACGCCGGGATATGAGGCACCAGTATATCTGGCCTGGTCTTTGAAGAACCGGTCTCCTTTGATCCGTATTCCAAGCAGCAGAGGGGAACTTACAAGAATTGAACTTCGAAGCCCGGATTCGGCAGCTAATCCCTACCTGTCCCTGGCTGTATGCCTGGCAGCAGGACTGGATGGTATCCGCAATGAGATCCTTCCACCGGCCAGCGTAGATACCAATATCTATAACATGACAGATGAAGAAAGATCGGCAGCAGGAATTGAGAAACTTCCAAGAAACTTAAAAGAAGCTGCGGAAGAATTCAAAAAAGATGATATTATTCGAAAAGTCTTGGGAGAAGATCTCTCCAGAAAATATTTAAAAGCGAAAGAAAAGGAGTATGAGGACTATCAGTCCAGCATTTCTGAGTGGGAACTGAATCGATATTTACATATTATTTAAAAGGCAGGAGGAAATGGTTTGGTTGGTATTATAGTGGTATTTCCAAATAAGGATAATGCAACCAATATACGGAACCTCTTGACGCGCGGGGGAATGACGGTTGCCGGAGTTTGCACTACAGGGGCACAGGCGATTCAATATGCGGATATGCAGGATGAGGGAATCGTTGTTTGTGGATATAAACTGAAGGATATGATGTATACGGATCTTCGGGAATATTTGCCGGATACCTTTGAGATGCTTTTGATTGCATCTAAGGATAAATGGAGCAGCGGAGATGTCAATGGTGTGGTGGGCTTATCTATGCCTATTAAGGTATATGACCTAATGAACACCATGGATATGATGCTGCGAAATATGACCAAGAAGCGAAAAAAGAGAAAGTTAGAGCAAAAGAATCGAACGCCGGAACAGCAGGAACTGATTAAGCGGGCGAAACTTCTTTTGATGGAACGTAACAATATGTCTGAGGGAGAAGCCCACAAATACCTTCAGAAAAACAGCATGGATAGTGGTACGAATATGGTTGAGACAGCCCAGATGGTTCTTAGTATCATGGCAGAATAAAATGCAAGGTTCACGGAGAAGTATCTTTGTGGTAAGATAAGGGTAACTGCTTGAAATCAGATGCCTACATTTGATCAAACGGTTAAGGTGAAAAGAGGAGATCATATAGAATGAAATTTACAAAAATGCATGGAATAGGAAATGACTATGTCTATGTAAATGGTTTCGAAGAGAAGGTGGATGATCCGGCCAAGGTGTCGGAGTTTGTCAGTGACAGACATATGGGAATTGGATCTGATGGTTTGATTATGATCAATCCATCTAAGCAGGCAGATTTTGAAATGGCTATGTATAATGCAGATGGTTCCCGTGGGGAGATGTGCGGCAACGGAATCCGTTGTGTTGCAAAATATGTCTATGATTATGGCCTTACAGACAAGACGCAGATTTCTGTTGAGACCTTGGGAGGCATTAAATACTTAGACCTTACAGTGGAAGATGGAAAGGTTGCTTTGGTTAAGGTGGACATGGGAGCGCCGGAACTTCAGGCGGAAAAAATCCCTATTGTTATGGAGGGCTATGAGCCTGGAACAGGTGAGGAAGGCACTGTTGTAGATGCCCCCATCGAAGTGGATGGAAAGGTTTATCATATGACAGGGGTTTCCATGGGAAATCCCCATGATGTTATTTACTTAGATGAAGAAGAGACACTTAAAGATTTAGAGATCGAGAAAATTGGTCCTAAATTTGAGAATCACAAGAGGTTTCCAAAGCGCATCAATACAGAATTTGTCAAGGTATTAGATAGAAATACTGTAGAAATGAGAGTCTGGGAGAGGGGATCAGGAGAGACCCTGGCTTGTGGGACAGGAGCCTGCGCTGTGGCAGTATCCAGCATCCTGAATGGATTTACTGATCGGGAGCTGACAGTGAAACTCTTAGGCGGTGATCTGAAGATTAAATGGGATAAAGAAAGTGGTCATGTATTTATGACTGGACCGGCTACTGTTGTATTTGATGGAGAAATTAAATTGCCATCATTATAGGGTAAGAGGGGCAACGACTTGTATGCCAGGATATAGGCAATGACTATAAAGTTACTACTATTATAGGCCTTGCATTATATTTATAAAATTGAAAACAAAAAATAAGGAGAGTTATTATGTTTAAAGTAAACCAGGACTATTTAAAATTGCCCGGAAGTTATCTTTTCTCTACTATTGGGAAGAAAGTAGCTGCCTTTCAGGAGGCAAATCCGGATAAGACTATCATTCGTTTGGGAATCGGTGATGTTACCCAGCCATTAGCACCGGCCTTGATCGAAAGCCTTCACGGAGCAGTAGATGAGATGGCTCACGCAGAGACCTTCCGTGGATACGCACCGGACCTTGGATATGAATTCCTTAGAAGTGCTATGGCAAAGAATGATTACCAGGCAAGAGGATGCGATATCCAGGCAGATGAAATCTTTATTTCTGATGGAGCAAAGTGTGATTCCGGTAATATTCAGGAGATTTTTGCAAAGGATAACAAGATTGCAGTCTGCGATCCGGTTTACCCTGTATATGTAGACACCAATGTTATGGCAGGCCGTACCGGTGTTTATGATGCCAAGAAAGAGACCTGGAGCGACGTTATCTATATGCCTTGTACAAAGGAGACAAATTTTGCACCAGAGCTTCCAAAGGAGACACCGGACATTATTTATCTGTGCTTCCCCAACAATCCTACCGGATCTACTATTACAAAGGATGAACTGCAAAAATGGGTAGATTATGCAAATAAGGTAGGAGCTGTTATTATCTATGATGCGGCTTATGAGGCTTATATCTCAGAAGAAAATGTTCCGCATACCATTTATGAGTGCCAGGGAGCAAGAACCTGCGCCATCGAGCTTCGAAGCTTTTCAAAGAATGCAGGATTTACAGGTGTGAGACTTGGAGCTACTGTAATTCCAAAGGATATTAAGGACGGAGACGTAACCTTACATAGCCTCTGGGCAAGAAGACATGGAACAAAATACAATGGAGCACCTTACATCGTACAGAGAGCCGGAGAGGCTGTATATTCTGAAGCAGGCCAGGCTCAGCTTAAGGAGCAGATCGCTTACTATATGAACAATGCAAAGGTAATCTCCCAGGGACTTAAGGATGCCGGATACAATGTATCAGGTGGTGTAAATGCGCCATACATCTGGCTGGAGGTTCCTAGCGGAATGACTTCTTGGGAGTTCTTTGACTTCTTGCTGGAGAAGGCAAATGTAGTAGGAACACCTGGATCAGGATTTGGACCAAGCGGAGAAGGATACTTTAGACTGACTGCCTTTGGTTCTTTGGAGAATACAAAGGCTGCTATTGAGCGAATTAAAGCTATCTAGGAATTGCTTTTTTGATCAACTGATTTTTACATAGAGCGATGGTGTGCCATAGGAAAGATTTTGTATGTCCTAAGAGGCATACCATCGCTTGTGCAATAAGATAATAGCTTGGAAAAACCATGGCTGAAGTGTTGCAATAACATGAATAATTCAGAAAAATAAAAAAAGTTGAAAAAAGTTGAAAAAACCTGTTGACATTTATTGGGAAATGGATATAATAATATTTGTTCGCTGAAAACATTGCGGATTGGTGTAATGGCAGCACAGCAGACTCTGACTCTGTTAGTAGAGGTTCGAGTCCTCTATCCGTAGTTCCTTGGCAGGGGCGCCGGATGCTT
>CAVAKZ010000014.1:0-48460 GCA_963589425.1 Parabacteroides distasonis
AATAACAAAATATAACAGTTATTAAATCTCTTAAAACAGGTGAAATCTCAATCGTAATTAATACAAAAACTCCAATAGCTAGAATTACTAACAAAAGCTGTACTTCCTTTTGTTCTGTAAATTTATAATCCTTCTGAAAAGTCAGGCTTAAATCTGCTACGACCTCATGGAGATTTTCATCGTAGAGTTTATAGGTATACCTTCTAAATTGGTATAACTAATATCTGTGGTTCTCAAGTCATCTACAATAATTTCTTTATCATCCACACCTTCCAAACAATAAGCTCCATAGAAATTTCTGTAAATATAGTTAATCACACCTACATCTATGCTGACTCGTTTTGCGTCTGAAGATATTTCGACAGTCTCTTGCTCTACGTCCACAGCTTCTCCATCTTTCTCTAGGTCATTCACATACAGTCGCACCGGTGTTTCGCTTATCTCACTATTTACATTGATACTGGCAAGTCCTGTTGTTCCACACATATAAAGGATATTATGCTGCAAACTATTTCTGGCATTGGCCGTAAAATCAATGGGAAGCCCATTCTTTTTGCTAAGATAAACATAGGAGGCATTTTTCTTCAAAAGATCCTCCTCTTTTATTTTAAAAAATCCATTTCCCGCCAAAATCACAGCATTTCCATCCTCTGTCAGGATCAGATCCAAACTATTGGAAACGGGAATCCCTGCGGCACACTGGATTTTTTTATCCTGCTGCACAAAACAGAGTCCCTCTCCTGTCACCACCCAGACCCCTTTTAAATTGGCAGAAGGAACCACCTTCAACACTACATCCGACAAGAGACCTTTCTGCTTAGTGTAGGTAGTGGTTACTTCTCCATCCTTAATTTCATAAACACCATATCCGTCGGTGGACACATAAACTTTTCCATCATAGCCTTCTCTAATATCCAGAATTCTGGTTGCATTTAATATGCTGTTATCTGTATATTTAGAAATCTCCCCTTGAGAATCTCTTAGATAAATTCCCTCTTCTGTACCAATAAGAACCTCCCCATTTTCTCTTTCCCAGATACAACGGGTTTTATCTGTCTTCAAATCACTATTTTCTGTCTGGATACTGCTTATGTTCCCTTGAGTATCCATAAAGCTTACACCATTTTCATGGCTGACTACCCAGATTTTTCCTAAATTATCCAAATAAAGCTGTCGAATTCGCAACCCTTTGCAGGCCTCTGTCAGAGAGTCTTCCACTTGTTTTTTGCCTTCAAAACAGTAGAGACCATCCTCACACCCCACATAAATTTTGTTTTCATAAGGCTGAATAGCGTTTACGGTCTGATGAATCCCCCAGTAAGCTCCCATATCGGAGAAATAATTTTGGTACAGGTGTAAGATACCCTGTCTGGAGGATACAAACCAAAAGCTTCCCTGGTAATCCACACAGCCTTCCTCCACAGAACTCTCAATAGAAGAACTGATCTTTGTAATCTCATCATTCTGTAAAATCCCAATTCCATTGTCGCTGCAAATCCAATATTTTTCATCGTCCAACTCATAAATATCATTAAAGGATGAAAGACCATTGCTAGCTATTTTCTTTAATATTTTTCCCTCTGCCGAAACCTTTAAGAGGGTATCCTCTGAAGTTCCAATATAGAATTCTTCTTCATTAATGGCAAGGAAACACCGAGGGATTTCGCTAGTATCAGACTCTAACTGCAGCTTTTCAGTCCGGTCTTCCTGTATAGAAAACACTTCACCGTCTTTCATAATGGCAAGAATGTGTCCCTCTGAAATCTCGCCAATATCCCGAACTGCCAAATTAGAACAATCTATATACATTTTGACCTTGCAGTCATTCTCTGTATCAATAGAGAACAAACCGGACTTTGTTCCTACCCAAAGGACGTCTTCTTGATCTATGTACAAGGAGTTAATCACCGACATTCCCTGGTCTTTATCTTCGAGTTTGATTTCTTTAAAGTCTTTTCCATCAAAACAATAAACTCCGTCTCCATTTGTCGCAATCCAAAAAACTCCTTTGGAATCCTGTACCATATCATTTACCGGAAGAGATCTTCCATCCATCAGATATTTTTTGAATTCTGTGCCATCATACCGATACAAACCTGTATAACTGCCAAACCAAAGAAATCCATCGGTATCTGAATAGACACAATTGGCAGTAGTTCCATCTAAGCCATTCTCTGAATCATAGATTTCGGACAGGTAATCTCTCTCGTATTCTTCTGCTATATCACTAGCTGCATATACCTTTCCCTCCTGTAAATAAGTAGCAACGAATAATAGCAAAACAAATACTATTCTTTTTATATATCTTTTCATGATTTTCCACCCCTGCAAAATCAACCTATTCTCTGCCAAACAAAATGGCCAGCTGAAAGCTTCCTTCCTCCTGGGTCACAGATACATAACCTCCATATTTCTCAGCACTTTCTTGTATGCTGGTCATGCCGATGCCATGTTCTGTTGGATTATTTTTACTTGTATTTAGGTTCCCTTTCTTCTCACCTGTTTTCACAGTATTCTTTACATAAATCAAGGTATCATTCAGATTTTTTCCGGCTTTAATATTAATACAGCGCTGCCCATCTTGAATTTTTTCACAGGCCTCAATGGCATTCATAATGGCATTGCTAAAGATTACCGTAACATCTTCTTCCTCCATAAAATTAAGACAGCCTTCCGAGATCACAGCATCAAAGCTAATATTTCTTGCTTTTGCCTTTAACTGACCATCAAACAGAAGCATGTCTAAGGATGTCAATCCTGTGTGATAAAACTGATTTGCCTGCTCGATCTTGTCTTTCAACGAACTACAGGAATCTGACTTTGACTCCCATTGAACTTTATCCCCAGTTTCCATGATCATAAGTTTATTTTTCATGTCATGATACATTTTTCGAATCTGTAGATGTTCTTCCTCCATATTCAGGTAGTATTCATAGGCATTCATATTCATCTCGGACCGCCTGCTTTTCTCTGTTTGTTCTTTGATTCGAAAGACTACAACATAGAGAAATCCATAATTAATTGCAATTTCCGATAACAATAAGACCTTTCCATAAATATAAGAATCAAACAGGCCTTCTCCGACACCGATATAAAACCAGGCCATGCCACAAGCTTCCTCGCCCACCAGCAAATACATAAGAATCCTTCGAAAAGCCTCAAAAGATTTGTCCATGTATCGAAAGAAAATCATCATCTGCTGGGCAAAGGCCATTGCTACAGAACAACCAAGCTGTACCTCAAAACCGATTTTTCCACTAAGCTGCAAATCTGCATAATCCAGCACATAGTACAAAAATATAACTGTAAGCTCCGATAGTCCAAGAATAGCCAGGCAAAAAGTTCCATGAATAAAATTTGCCAGATGTTCTTCCTTTCTCCTGCCATACTGCCATAGGATTACAAAAAACTCTGCCACCAGACAAACAATCAAATATATATGAAGAAAAGCCACACTAAGGGTAACCACCAGCACTAAGGCCTGAACACAGATGGTCTTCCTTCGATTCCATGACTCTATAATCTCCTGTACCTTTTCTCGTCCATTGACAACAAGAAACACTCCCAGCATATTTAATCCAAAAGAAAAATAGGCAATCAAAAGATTCATAAGGCTCATAAGATCTTGCTCCAAAATACAATATACTCTTCTTTAAATTCATTTAATCGATACTTGCTAATGGGCACTTCATATCCTCCCTCGAGAGTAATTTGCTGGGAATTATATTTTCGGATCTTTTCCATGTTAATGATGTAACTTCTATGAACCTGAAAGAAATGCCTATTCTCCAAAAGATCCATCAAATACTTCATGGTGCCTCGCCAGCGGTAGGTTTGGTTCTTACAATAAATCCATATTTTATCTCGCATTCCCTCGATGTAGATAATATCAGAGTACTTAATATGAAAAATTTCACTCTGAAATTGAAAAGTCAGAACATCCTGCTTTTCCTTAAATTTACTATCTATGGCATCTAAGCTTTCCACAAGCTCCTGATCCTTCACCGGTTTTACCAAGTAACGAAAGGCGTCCACCTTAAAGCTCTCGAAAACGAATTCGCTGTAGGCTGTCATAAACACAATCAGCATCTTCTTATTCTGCTCTCGAATCAACCTTGCCACTTCCATGCCGTTTTTCCCTGGCATATCCACATCCAAAAAAAGCACATCTATGGAATCCAAATCCTCTTTCAACATTTCTTCTCCGCTATAAAACAGCTGAATCTGAAAATCTGTATTCTGATGGGAATAATACTTCTCTATTTTATTCTTTATGAGATCACATATCATCTTTTCATCATCACAAATTGCAATTCTCATAAACACGCCTCCAACCGCAATTTAATTATATCAGACACCTATTTTTTATAAATTATCACAGGTGAAATAGCCAAATTCACAGGCTAAATAGATATTTTTTACACAAAAAAACCCAGAGGACAGCACGTCCTCTGAGGCTTCCTCCATTGTCTATTTACATAATTCTTCAGCCATCTGGTCCAACTCTTCCATGTTCTGGGCACTGACAGAAGACATAATCTTAACACTGGTATCCAACCAGGTAAGGTTCTTGCTCTTCTCAAATTCTGCCTTAATAACTCTGGCTGCAGTAGGAGCCCAACTTCCGTTCTCAATAATACCAAGGGTACGATTCTGATAATTTCTCTCTGTCAAATGATCAATGAAGGTTCGCATAAAGGGGAAGACATCTCCATTGTAAGTGATGGTAGCCAAGACCAATTTTCCATAGCGGAAGGCATCCTCCACAGCCTCTGCCATATCATCCCTTGCAAGATCAAATACAGAAACTTTTGGACATCCCTTGGAAATAAGCTTGGCCGCCAAAATCTCCACTGCCTTCTTGGTATTTCCATAAACAGAAGAGTAAGCAATCACAACACCTTCACTCTCCACCTTATAGGAAGACCAGATATCATACTTCTCAATATAATGTCCAAGATTTTCAGTAAGAATCGGTCCGTGAAGAGGACAGATGGTCTGAATATCCAAAGTAGCAGCCACCTTCAAAAGATTCTGTACCTGTGGGCCATATTTCCCAACAATACCAATATAATAGCGACGGGCTTCACAGTCCCAGTCTTCCTCTACATCCAGGGCCCCGAACTTACCAAAACCATCAGCAGAGAACAAGACCTTATCTGTGCTATCATAGGTCACCATAACCTCCGGCCAGTGAACCATAGGCGCAAAGACAAAAGTCAGCACATGTTTTCCCAAGGTCAGGCTATCCCCATTAGCAACCACAAGCTTGCGATCCCCCAGATCCATACTTCTAAAGAAATTGCCCATCATGGTAAAGGTCTTGGCATTGGCAACCACAGTCACCTCCGGATAAGCATTAACAAAATTCTCAATATTAGCCGCATGGTCCGGCTCCATATGCTGCACCACCAGATAATCCGGCTTGGCACCATCCAAAACCTCTTCCACATTCTTAAGCCACTCTTCCGTAAAATTGCCATCCACCGTATCCATAACAGCAATCTTCTCATCCATGATCACATAAGAATTATAAGACATGCCATTAGGAACCACATACTGTCCCTCAAACAAATCCACCTGATGGTCATTCACACCAACATAAAAAATATCATTACCAACTTGCATACAAACGAAACCTCCTATCCAATCCACATGCCCACAGCAATCCCTTTCAGTCACATTCAAAAGATTGCGAGCATCCAAGTTTTTATTTCTCTACATTCTAACACAAAACATAACAATACAATACCCTATATCAAAGAAACTCTTTTCCTAGGGGCCTCGAACCGTCCCATTTTTTTGTATTGTTTTTTGGATTGGGAAGCATGTGGCTTTGGGCTGAGAAGACAGGAGGTCTTCTCAGCCCCTCAACCACAACCGCCCCAAAAACAACAAAAAAGAGATCGGTTCACCCCAACCGATCTCTTCCCATTTAAAAACTTTACGAGGAATAACAATTTTTTGATAACTATAATAAACTCTAAATGGTAATAACCCCTAATAACAAGCCTGAGATCAGACAGATAATGCTGACTCCCCAGATCCAGAAGAAGGAATTCTTAATATGATCCTTAATCTCAACTCCTGCAAGACCAATACCAAGGAAGGTTGCAGGTACAACCGGGCTGATAAATGTAGCACAGTTACGGCATACAACCATAACAACAGCAATGTGTGCAGCCGGAACTCCAAACTCTTCTGCGATACTGATAATAATTGGCATCAAACCGAAGAAGAAGGAGTCTGTATCAAATAACAAGGTAAGCGGTACAGAAAGTACTCCGATGATGATTGGAAGGAATTTTCCCATTGAATGTGGAATCAATCCAGCCAACAAGGTAGCCATCTGCATCATGATCTCTGACTGCTCCATTACTCCCAAGAAAACTCCGGCACACAAAATGGTAGAGGCCATTGTAATGGCAGGGCCTGCATGAGACTTGATGATCTTGCCCTGAAGTTTTGCTCCCGGGTAGTTTACAAACAAGGCAATAACGCAGCCAATCATAAATACAAAGTAAGCAGGTACATCTACAACGATCAAACATGCAATTACAACTAATGTAAGGATTACGTTGAAAATGAAATTCTGTGGTCTTAAAAGTTCACTGTCTTTTGCTCCGGATTCTGCCTCTTCCTCTGTCATCTCAAGAGCTGCCTTTTTCATCACTTCTTCAGTTCCGGCACCTCTGCGTTTTTCAACATTTCCCCAGAAGAATGCAGTTGCAAGAGCAATAACAATACCCACAATCTGCATTGGAAGAATCTTTAACCACAACTCATTAGGCTCTACTCCAAGAACTGTTGCAGCTCTCATGGTAGGTCCGCCCCAAGGCAGAAGATTCATAACACCCATAGCAGACACACAGATCAGCATCAAGGTGGTAGGTCTCATACCTAATCTCTTGTACACCGGAAGCATAGCCGGAACAGTAATCAGGAAAGTAGCAGCTCCTGCACCATCCAAATGTGCGATCATAGCGATAATACAGGTCATCATGGCAACGCCCACAACGTTACTTCCAACCTTTTTCATAAGCTTTCCAATAATCTTGTCAAACATTCCCGCATCGGTCATAACACCGAAGAATAATAGGGAGAAAATAAACAAGGCAGCCGTTCCGTGAACGCCTTCTACACCGGCCTTGATAAAATCACCCATCTCACTAATTGTAAATGTTTTTGTTACCACAAGAATCGCTGTGGTCACTGTTGATACACCGACGAAAGCCAGTGCTGGAACTGTTACGTTCCGAAGAAGCAGAACAATAATTGATATAACTGTTACGAATCCAAGAATCGCAAGCATTGTGTCATTCATTTCTTCTTCCATCCTTTCCTTTGTTATTTTGTTTTCCCCTTGTTGCTTACAAGTATAAAAAACGAACCTTACAGCCTTAAGATTTTTATCTTACAGTCTGTTAAGGTTCCTCTTTAAAATTATTAAGAAACTGTTCTTTTTTTCGAACACATTTCCATATACAATGGAAGTATAAATAAACAAAAGAAAGGTCGATTGGGAATCCGTTATCCAACTGGAACGAATAATGCATAATCTTTTAAAAAATGGATTCCCGGAAAAGGAGAGGAAAATTATGGTAACAAATGACGCAGCAATTCTACGGATCAAACACGAACTGCTATATGAAGTGGCAAAACTAGCCTGGAATGGCCAGCTGGATGAAGAGCACAAGGACCAGTTGCCATACAAGATGCTTCCGGGACCCCAGGCCCAGTTTCGCTGCTGTATTTACAAGGAAAGGGAGGTCCTCCGTCAGCGAATCCGCCTGGCTGAAGGGAAATGTCCAACCAGCGGCAAGGATACTAAAAATGTAGTTCAAGTCATTGGCGCAGCCTGTCAGGAATGTCCCATCGCATCCTATACCGTAACCGATAACTGCCGTAAATGTATGGGCAAGGCCTGTCAAAACTCCTGTAAATTTGGGGCCATCAGCATGGGACCTAACCGGGCCCACATTGATCCCAACAAGTGTAAAGAGTGCGGAAAATGTGCCAATGCCTGTCCCTACAATGCCATTGCCCACCTAGAGCGGCCCTGCAAGAAGGCCTGTTCGGTAGCTGCCATCACCTACGATGAGTATGGCGTCTGCGAGATTGATGAAAACAAGTGTATCCAGTGCGGCGCCTGTATCCACACTTGCCCCTTCGGTGCCATTGGGTCCAAGACCTTCATGGTAGATGTTATCAATAAGATTAATGCAGGGGAGAAGGTTATAGCCATGGTAGCCCCCGCCGCAGAAGGTCAGTTTGGTGCGGATATTACCATGGCAAGCTGGAAAACCGCATTAAAGAAATTAGGCTTTGCTGATATGATCGAGGTAGCCCTAGGCGGTGATATGACTGCAGCGGCAGAGGCAGCTGAGTGGGCCCAAGCATACAAAGAAGGGAAGAAGATGACCACCTCCTGCTGCCCGGCCTTTGTCAACATGATCAAACAACATTTCCCACAGCTTTTGGACAACATGTCCACCACCGTATCCCCTATGTGCGCAATCTCCAGGATGCTGAAAGAAAAAGATCCAAAGACTGTTGCCGTATTTATCGGCCCCTGTATCGCAAAGAAGAGTGAAACAATGGATTCAAGCATCCAGGGCAATGCAGATTATGCCTTAACCTTCGGCGAGATCCGAGCCATGTTCCGGGCAAAAGGCATCGTCCTAGAACCAGAGGACAACAGCTACCAGGAAGGCTCCGTATTTGGAAAGCGTTTCGCAAATTCCGGCGGTGTAACAGAAGCAGTTACTGAGTGCTTCAAGGAAATGGGCCAGGACATTGCTCCTGATGTAATGAAGTGCAATGGCGCAGCTGAGTGTAAGAAAGCCCTGCTCCTTATGAAGGCAGGACGACTTCCGGCAGATTTTGTAGAAGGTATGGTCTGTCTAGGGGGGTGTGTAGGCGGCCCAAGCAAACATACTACCGAGATGGAATCTAAGAAGGCAAGAGACCTCTTACTTAGCCAGGCAGAGGCCCGCGAAGTACAGGCAAACATTAAGGATCTTGGGGTAGACCAAGTGGCAATGCACAGACACTAAAAGAGCTTAATGTAGGAAAGATCTTAATATCGGATATAAAAAAGAAGATCTGGGACTACTATATAACCCCGGATCTTCTTTCTATAAGGTCTATCAAGCCTTCATAACTGCAGTTTTTAGCTTCTACAAGCTCTCCCACCGGATAAGCTTGTAAGGCAACTGTAGTTTTTTCTCCTATGGAGTAGGCCCTTTCTACTTTTAAGTTTTCCGGCATCATTTGAAAAAATCGATGCACATTGGATGCGCTGGTAAAAACTGCTTCCTGTATAGGATCTTCTAAGGCCGCCTCTATAGATGAATCCCTTATAGGATTTCTTATATTCTTTCTTGTAGTAGCTCTTCTAGAGCCTTCTACAGTCTCATTTACGTAGGTATCTATTTTTTCCACCTGGCAGATTCCAGAAAGCCCTGCTTCCAAATCTCCGTCAGCCTCCCTTGCCCCGAAAATGCACACCTTCAATTTTTGATCTATATGATTCATATGATTCATAGAGTCATTAAGCGCCTGGGCCAGCCCTTCTCCGGTTTGCATCCCCGGAATAAGATCCGGGTAAATATGATGAGCTTCCAGTTCCTTAGCTGTGGCCTTGCCCACCACCCCAAACTTTGCCCTTCCTATAGCTCGAATATCTGCTCCTGCCATCTCCATATTATAGAAAAATGACCTGACTCCGTTTTTACTTGTGAACAATATCCAATCCGCCTCTGTGATTGTTTCTTTAAAATCAGAAATCAAAATAGGAGTGATCTTGCCGGTTTTTATGGCCTCTACTTTCGCACCAAGCTTCTGCAAGCTAGAGATCAGCTCATTGCTTCCCATAGCTTCTGTGGCTCCCCAAGCCCCCATAGCTTCTATATAGGGCACAAAAATCCTTCTGCCAAATAAGGGTCTTTTTTCAAAAAAATTCAGCCTATCACTTAGAGATACCACATCCCCCACAACTATTATGGCAGGGGATTTTAGGTTGGCCTCCCGGATTTTATCTCCAATATCCTGCAGGGTCCCCACACATTTTCGTTGATTTGCCAAAGTACCATTGGATATAACTGCCGCCGGTGTGTCCGGATTTCTTCCTGCCTTCATAAGCCCTTCTGCAATGTTTTTTACATGGGCAAGTCCCATTAAAAACACACAGGTGATGGTAGGATCTGTAAGAAGGGAATAATCAATATCAGCCTCCCGGTCCTTCCTGCTATGAGCAGTAATAACCTGAAAACCTTTTGCCACTCCCCTGTGGGTGATAGGAATTCCGGCATCTGCCAGGGCAGCAATAGAGGAACTAACCCCGGGCACTACTTCCACTTCCACCTGTCTTTCCACCAGATGCAAGGCTTCCTCCCCGCCTCTTCCAAAGACATAAGGATCCCCGCCTTTTAGCCTTACCACTAACTCGTGAACCCTTGCCTTCTCATACAAAAGTTGGTTAATGGCATCCTGCTTTAGGACGTGCTTGTGATTTTCCTTTCCCACATAGATCAGTTCACATCCAGCCTTGGCCATAGACAGAAAGTCCGGTGAGGACAACCTGTCATAGACCAGGCAGTCTGCCTGTCTTATGTATTTTTCTCCTTTTAAAGTAAGCAGGCCCGTATCTCCCGGTCCTGCTCCAACTAATACTACTTTTCCCATATGTTCATACACGCTTTTGTTTTATCTTTTTTATTTTGTCTTTTATTTTTTGTCTTTTTTATTTTACATTTTCAATTGAGATTTAATATCTGCCACTGCCTGTCTCACAATGTCCTTTCTGTCTGCTGCCCGATCAAAGATCTGCTCTGTTCTTGCCAGTTTACTGCCATCTTCATTTCCAAACATGGCAATAAGCCGCAGCTTATCCTTATCCAGCTGACAATAAGCTCCCACCGGCAGGTGACAGTTGCCGCCAATCTGCTTTAGAAAATCTCTCTCCACGCCGACGCACAAGTTGGTCTCCTCCTGGGACAAGGCATCCAGTTTTTCCATAAGTTCCAGGTTATCCTTGGAAAGCTCCAGGGCCAGAGCCCCCTGGGCAGGAGCCGGAATCATCTCTCGGCAAGATAAATACTGGCTAATCTCCCCTTGTCTTCCCAGACGTTCTATTCCTGCCGCCGCAAGGACAAGGCCATCTAAAGATCCCACTTCCTTGGTATCCTCCGAAAGATTCACCCCTTCTCCCTCGTAGAGTTTCCGAAGTCTGGTATCAATATTTCCCCGAATTCCCACCACCTGAAGGTCCGGCCTTAGTTTCAGAAGTTGATATTTTCTCCGCTTACTTCCCGTTCCTATAACAGCTCCTTTTGGAAGTCCTTCTAAGGACGAGGCCGATTTAAGCACCAGCACATCTCTGGGGTCTTCTCGCTTCCACACTTTTGCAAAGGTAAGTCCCTCTGCCGGCTCCTCCGGCATATCCTTCATGGAATGGACTGCCATATGGATTCTTCCCGATAAGAGACCATCCTCAATCTCTTTTACAAATATTCCCTTAGAACCAATTTGGTCCAGAGCCTTTTTTTTCTCCAAGTCCCCGGTAGTCTTTATAATCACAGCTTCAAAGGAGTCCCTTGGATATGCTTTTTTCAGTTTATCGATCACATAATTTGTCTGAACCAAGGCTAGCTTTGAGCCTCTGGTTCCTATGAAATATTGCATTTCCCTCCTCCTTTAATCTGCCTTTTAACTTACAAATTTTCTATTCTTCCGGCAGCCTTCCGCTGTCTATGGCCTTGTACAAAATTTCTTTCAGAACTTCTTTTCTTTTGTTTTCCTCGTCATATTCAGAAATTACTTTTTGCCTAAGGCGCCCCATGGCTTCATTTAAGTCTCCCAAAAAAGGGGTTAAAATTTCCACTTCTTTCTCCTTGAGATACTGGGTAAGAACCGGACTATTGCCACCGCTGGAAAATGCCGCTATAAGATTTCCTTCCTTTACATAAGAAGGAAAAATAAAACTGCAATCTTCTTTCTGGTCCACTGCATTTACCATAATGCCCTGCATCTTACAATACCGGGCAATCTCATGATTAAGGGCTTTGTCATCTGTGGCAGCAATCACAAGGCCTATACCGTCACAGTCCTTTTCTTCAAAGCTTTTTCTTTTTATCTCCATAAGCTTTTGGCCCTCTGAATCCGCCAAGGTCCTTCCCAGGTCTCTTAATTCCTGACTGATTTCTTTAGCCACCACCCTGACCCTGGCCCCAAAGTCCAGCATTACCTTAACCTTGCGGCAGGCCACCTTGCCCCCACCTACAATCAGGCAGGGCTTTTCTGACAGATCTACAAACATAGGAAAATATGCCATCTTACATCACCTTATTTTTCGCTTTGGATTTCATGCTGTAGCCCTTGACTACAGTAAGAAAGGCCGGCCGAAGTTTCTCGGAGAAAAGTGCTGCCCATACGCAGAGGATAAAGTCCGGTGCCACAGTAATGAGGCAGTAATCCACCACAACCACTCCAAAACTTATAGGAGTTGCCGCATAAAAATTCTTGATGCAATAAAAATAAATAGCACCTACTGTATAATAGGCTACTAATCCCACTGTCGCCGGCAAAATCAGTACCAACGTATTATGCTGCTTCATATGCTCTGTAATGTATCCAATAAGGAAGGCGGCAAGGACAAATCCTAACAAAAATCCAAATCCCGGCCGAAAAATATAGGTTGGACCTCCACCTGCTGCAAATACCGGAACTCCCACCAAGCCGATACACAAATAAGTCACTACGCTAAGGGCAGCCAATTTTGATCCCAAAAGGAATCCTGCCATTAGTACGAAAAACCATTGCATGGTAAAATGCATGGTGTACATAGGTAGGGGAATATCAATTTTTATAAAGGCCCCCACTGCAATAAGAGCGGCAAAAAGGCCGCAGGTTGTAAGTTCTTTTGTCTTTAATTTCATAATGTAAATGCTCCCTAATAAAGCCTGTTTTCTCTTCTTGCTATACTATCATTTATCCCCCAAAAAGAAAAGATGGTTTGGCTGCCAAAACATTCAAACCATCTATGTCCTTGGTTTAGAAGAAATATTCTTCTGAATAAATTCTCAAATCCTCTTTTGCCACCTCTCCCTTTTCTATATGAAAAGAGTTTAAGACTGCATTTTCTGCCATCAGTGACAAAATCATATAACTGGCCTTTGGATCATAAGCCAAACTAATATCCTCCTTAGAAGGTCTTGATGGACTTTCCGGATGGGAATGCCAGTTTCCTAATGGCCTCAGCCCATTGGCCCGCATATCCTTAATGGCCGCCAGCTGTTCTTTGGGATCCATGGTGAAATGGTCCTCCGCGTGGTCCACATTGGTAAGGTAGTAAACCTTGCTAATAAGACGGCCATTTTCATCCTCACTGCCAGCCACCAGGCCGCAGGCCTCCTCCGGCAAGTGTTCTTTTGCATACTTTACCATTTCATCTAGAAATGGATATTTCATTCTTACGATACTCATTTTGCTGCTCTTTGCCTCCTAACGGGGTGCGTCAAATCTTCCTGCAGTCTCCTCACAGACTTCCTGCTCATAGTCAATGGGCTCCAGAATCGTAGGATGATCACCGCAGACCAGGCACTTATGGGTGTCCTTTGGAAGCTTAATCTTATGAAACTCCATGGTAAGGGCATCATATGTCAGTAAATATCCGGTAAGAAGGTCGCCCACTCCCAGTAAATACTTAATGGCTTCCATGGCCTGCAAAGAACCAATAACGCCTCCCATAGCTCCAATAACGCCTGCCTGCTTACAGGTTGGCACAGCATCCTTCGGCGGCGGATTTTTAAATACACACCGGTAGCAAGGACCTTCGCCCGGAACATAGGTCATAAGCTGACCCTTGAAGCGGATAATTCCAGCATGGGAAAATGGCTTCTTCTCTAAGACACAGGCATCGTTAATAAGGAATTTTGCCGGAAAATTATCGGTACCGTCGATAATAAAATCATAGTCTCTAATCAGCTCTCTAATATTAGATGAATCCACAAACATGCGATAAGTATTAACTGTCACATCTGGGTTCATGGCATTCATGGTTTCTTTTGCAGATTTAACCTTTGCCTTACCTACATCGGCAGTACTGTGAATGATCTGTCTTTGCAGATTGGAAAGGTCTACCTCATCGGCGTCTACAATACCGATGGTTCCTACACCGGCTGCCGCAAGGTACATAGCTGCGGGAGCCCCCAGACCCCCGGCTCCAATAATCAGCACCTTTCCCTTTAAGAGTTTCTTTTGACCCTTGGCACCCACTTCTTTTAAGATAATATGGCGGGAATAGCGCTCAATCTGTTCATCTGTCATTGCCATCTAGCATCCACCTCCCATGAAATAAAGGAATTCTACGTTATCGCCTTCCTTTAATACAGTAGAGGCTTTGTCCTCTGTTGCAACAAACTCCTCATTAATTGAAACGGTTACATAATCCGGCATTTCTACATTTTCCTGCTCAATCAGCTCCGGCAATGTTAATCCATCTTTTACTTCTTTTTTCTCTCCAGCTACCGTGATAATCATGTCAGCTCTCCTTTGTTTTCTTTCGATATTTTTTATACAGTCTTTAAATATATTCTTCGATCCAGCTATTTAAGTCTGCCGGTTTCAGTGCTCCCACTTTTCGTCCCGCTTCTTCTCCATCTTTAAAAAAGATCAAGGTTGGATTGGCTTGCACTCCATAACTTTCTGCTAGTTCTCCGTCAAAATTGGTATTTACCTTATATACCTTGATCTTATCTTCGTATTCATCCTCTGCATTTCCAAGAACCGGCGCTAATTTTTTACATGCCACACAGGAATCAGAATAAAAATCTACCAGCACCGGAAGTGCTTCCTTTAATACTTTCTCTTCAAAATCCACCTTGCTTACTCGGACTGCCATTAGTCTTCCACCTTTCTTACATACAGGGTGTAGGTGCCATCTTCATTGTCTGTTAATTTCAGAACTTTATGGCCCTCTTCCTTCATACTTCTTGGGACATTCTGTACCGGCTCACCGTCATTCATACGGATAGCCAGAACCTCCCCATCCTCCAATTCCTCAATGGCCACCTTAGCCTTTACAAAAGTCATAGGGCAAACCTTATCTGTAATATCTACCTGGTCTTCTACATCAAAATTTAAATCTGCCATGGATTTTCTCCTTCTTTAATCATTTGAATGTTGCGAAATGTTAAACATTTCATGGATTTGTATGCAATAACCAAAAGCAACAAAGACGCGCTCTCGCTCCATTCCGCACGCAGCGGTACTAAGGGGCTTGAAAACAGCCCCAAAGGACCGGCGTGCTCCAAGGGTCTTTTTTTGCTTTGATTATTGCCTAAAATCCAGTATACCTACTTTAGGTTTCGCAATCATCCTTCAACTCATTTAATAAGTAATCCTGGAATTTGTCTTGTCCTACCCTCTGTAAGGTTTTGCGAAAGCGCTCGCTTGGATTGGCATTTTCCTGGAAGAATGTGATTGCCGCATCGGTTACGCGAAATAGGGTATCTTTGTCTGGAATGATAGGTAGGAGTTCTTCTCCCTTGTAGATATTATTTCCGAAGGTTCCTCCAAAGGATACGATATATCCCGGGGTTCCTTCCCAGGCATCTACAGGACAGCTCTTTACGCAGCGTCCGCAGTGGTTGCATTTTTTTACATCTAGCTCCACCTTGCCATCTACCATTTTCAGGGCTCCCTGGCGACAGGCTTTTACGCAGACACCGCAGGAAATGCAGTCTTCTTCCTTATAGCAAATGTTCATGCCGCCTTTAATTCCCACGTCATTTTCTTCTGCTTTCAGGCAGTTGTTTTGACATCCTGTAACACCAAATTTAAATTTGTGTGGAAGCTCTCTTCCAAAATATCTGGCATCCAGTTCCTTTGCCAGGGTGTAGGTATCGATACATCCGCTGGGACAGATTTCCGATCCCTGACATGCAGTAACGGTACGAACTCTTGGACCGCACACACCAGTTCCAACGCCACCTTTTTCCAATTCCTCTTTAACTTGGGCAAGCTCTTCCACCTTAATAAATGGAATCTCAATGCCCTGTCTGGAAGTCATGTGTACGTATCCCTTGCCATATTTTTCTGCTACTTCCGCCACGGTTTTTATATTTTCTGCAGTTAGGTTACCTCCGATTACCGCCAGTCTAAGGGACCCGTAACCTTTCTGTTTTTGTCTCATATAGCCGCCTTTTTTTAAGGCTGCATAATCTATTTTCTGTGCCATCCTTCTATTCTCCTTTTCTTAACCTAACCCGATCTGTTCCATAGCCTGAGCAAAATCCGCTTTCAAATCTTCAATATCTTCAATTCCCACACTTACACGAATCAAATCCTCAAAAACTCCTGCATCTTCTTTTTCTTTCTCTGAACTGTGAAGGCTGATGGTGGAGCCAGGATGGATTATCAGCGTCTTAGTATCTCCAATATTGGAAATAGAATAGGGAATCTTTAATGCATCGATCAGGGCAAAGGCATTTTTTTTACTTCCTACCCGAAGGGTTAGGATTCCTCCGTATCCTTTGCTAAATTGTTTCTTGGCAATCTCATGCCAGCTGCTACTTCTTAGTCCTGGATAATTAACGGTTACAGACGGATAAGTAGCTTCCAACCACTGAGCCAGGTCATAAGCATTATGGCAATGCCGTTCCATTCGAAGTCCCAAGGTTTCCATGCCAATCAAATTTAAATAGGCATTCATTGGAGACAAACAGGCACCGGTGTCTCTAAAAAGGCTATTTCTAAGTCTTGCAATATAGGCCATTGGACCGAATTTTTTATAAACTGCAATCTGGGGATACATGGCAGGATCCCAGCTAAATTTTCCACTGTAAGTCAAAATCCCGCTGATGGCATTGCTATTTCCATTAATGTATTTGGAAGAAGAATTTACAACAATATCTGCGCCATGTTTTAAGCCTTGGAACAAATAAGGTGTAGCTGTAGTATTATCTAAAATCAGGGGAATCTTATGCGCATGGGCAATTTCTGCCAGCCTTTCTACATCCGTCACATCCAGGCAGGGATTTCCAATGGTCTCTGCAAAAAGCAAGCGGGTGTGGGCATTGATGGAATTCTCAATTCCTTCCCAGTCATTATTTTTTACATAACGAGTCCTGATACCAAACTCCTCAATGCCTCGCAGCAAATCGATGGTACCTCCGTAAAGACTTGCGGAAGATACAATCTCATCTCCACTTCGCACAATGTTTAAAATGGCATTCATAATGGCTGCCATGCCGGAGGCGCAGGCAATGGAAGCCATGCCTCCTTCCAGTTTTGTGATTCTATTTTCAAATGCAGTTACTGTAGGATTTCCCACACGGGTATAACAGTAACCAGGGGCTTTATTTTCAAATATTTTCTCCAAATCAGAAGCAGTCTCCTGCTCAAAGGCACTGCTTTGATAGATTGGAGGAAGGGTGGCTCCATTTACCTCACGAACCACTCCTGCATGGAGAAGGTCTGTATTAAAACTCATTCTTTTATTCCTCTCTCAGTAAAGATTTCTTGCAGATTACTATGGCAAATCGTTACTTCTTTTTTCTGTGTCAACTATTCGTAACCGATCAGCTACCGCTGTGGCTGCATTGGCCCCGTCAGCCACTGCCGTCACCACCTGGCGAAGCTTCTTTGTTCTGGCATCTCCTGCCACATAAAGGCCTGCCAGGCTGGTAAGTCCTGTTTCATCCGCTTTTACATAACCGGCAGCATCCAAGTCTACCAAATTCTTTAAAAGGTCTGTGCGAGGAATAGATCCGTAAGCTACAAATACGCCATCCACCGTCAGCAAGCTTCCATCGTCTAAAATCACTCCAGTCAGCTTCTCATCTCCCACAATCTCTGTCACCTGATGCTCCAACACAAAAGAAACATTGGCTTTTTCTTTTAGTTTTTCCACACTAGCCGCTGCCCCACGAAATTCTTTTCTTCTGTGGATGACATAAACCTGCTCTGCAAGGTCTGCCAAATAAAGGGCATCATCTAGGGCTGTATCACCGCCGCCTAAAACTGCCACTTTCTTTCCTCTATAAAAGGATCCGTCACAGATTGCGCAGTAGGAAAGGCCCTTGCCTGCATATTTCTTTTCACCGGGAACATTTGCTCTTCTAGGAGAGGATCCACCAGCATAGATCACAGCTCTTGCTTCCACTAAGGAGCCATCCCCCAATGAAATCCTAAAAATCTCATCATCTATTTTTTCAATGGCTGTCACTTCCTGCTCTAGAAAGGAAACTCCAAGCTTTAAGGCATGGTCTCTGAAAGCCTCGCCCAGATCATATCCACAAATTCCGGGAAATCCCAAATAGTTATCCACCTGACCGCTCTCCGCAATCTGGCCGGTACCCTCATACTCCTTCTCTATAACCACAGCCGATAAATTTGCCCGCACTGCATAAACTGCAGCGCTAAGCCCCGCCGGCCCACTGCCGATAATACAAACATCCATACTCTAAGACTCCTTTGATGCTAATATTTATTATTGGCTTTGCGATGGTCTGTACCGGATTCGGCAAAGCCCATCATCATTATTTGTCTTCAAGATCGCCCTTCTTCACAGAGGCCACACAGAAGTCCAACCTCTCCTCCTCGCTGTCCTCTTCATCTCCGTTCATACCGGTAACGCTAGACCGCTTTGGATTCACCCCTTCTACTACCGTGACTTTTCCAGTTCCTGCTCCCTTTGAGGCTCCCGGCACTCGGAAGTTTTCCACATCCAATGGTTCAATGGATACTTCTTCCCCATGACTTGCCTGTGGCACCCACTCATAAGGAACCCGATAACTACGGTAAACCATGTTCATCTTGAACTTTCCACCAATGTTTTTAAAATAAGGATTTACATATTCCCATACGATCTCATGGTCCGGTGTCACCTCCAAAAGGTGTCCGTCAGACCCTTCCGTTATTAAGGTATTGCCATTTGGCAGACGCTGGGCGGAACTAATATAGGAGCTGTAGAATTTGGACGCATCGGTAAATAAAAGATTTCCTGCTTCTAGTGGTGTGTACTGCCAGATAATCTCGAGGGTAATTGGATCAAACTCTAAGACCCTGGAGTAATCTCTGTGAGCATTGTTGTTTCCTGTAGGAGCAGAAGGGTTGGGATTTCCATAACCACCTTCACCGCCATTATCAAAAACCAAGAGATTTCCCTCTCCAGGAAGGCCCTTAGGAATCATATGAAAATGATGCTGACCGATGATCCATCCTAATTTTCGAAGCTCCTTTGTCTTGGAAAAATCCGGTCCGATCTGCCATGCAATCTCTCCCGTCTTCTTACTGATAATGGCAAGGATATTTGCATTTCTTGCGTCGAAGATCAGGTTATCTGGATGGAATCTCTCATCTCCAGCATCGTACCATTTGTTTTCTCCAAGAACCGACACGCTGTTGATGTGCATCCAGTCTCCGCCGGCCTCTCCGTGAAGGCCTGGATTTCGAAAGAGTACATTTTTGGCCGCCTCATCAAAATCAAATTCTTCAAAATGGTCGGAAGCCCGCCAGCTCCATAAGATATTTCCTTCCCAATCCACTTCAATAATCTTGTCATCAATTAGTTTTTTATCGGAAATGTCATGATTATACACATTTTCATGGGTTAAGATGATAGTTTTTCCACCATCCGTTTTGGGTTCTCCACCTGGATAATAATATCCAACGGTATTTCCCTCTCTCTGGTAATCATGATGTTGTCTGGCCTGCCAGGTTGGTTCTTTTCCCGGATCTGCAATCAATTCATTGTGATCAAATTTCCAGACTATATTTCCATCGTAATCTACCTGCACTAGATCTAGTTGATCCTGGTAGGCATATTTTCCACCACGCTCTCCCGTGGTTCCCATAACATAACCTCCGGGAAGGATTTTGTTGGGGAAGCCCCCAAGACCTGCCCAAAGATTTACTTCATTTCCATTCATGTCAATAAGAAGGGCTCCCTTGGCTGACGGATAAATGGTATAGCCGTTATAGGCCTTGTCTTTGTTATATACTAAAACTCCTGTTGGAAATACACTTGGATAACCCATGTTTTTTGCCTCCTGATTTTTATAATTTCTTATAATTTTTTAATCTCTTCTTGAATAATCAGGGGATGAATCTCCCCTACCAACCTGTTTTTTATCTCACCATTTTTGATGAATAAAAGGGTTGGAACTACCGTGATGTCAAATCGTCCCTGCAACAATTCTTCCTCTTCTATGTTGCATTTTCCAAAGAAAACTTCCCCTTCTTTTTCTTGCGCAATTTTAGCAAATGCCCCTGCCAATTTCTTGCAGTGGCTACAGGTTGGGGTGTAGAATTCCACCACCACTGGTTTTTCTTGCTTGATTTTTTCATCAAAATTATTTACGTTTAATTCTTCTATCATGAATTTTATGCTCCTTTATTTCTTTAAATTTCTTCTATCTCCTATAGAATTTTTTCTACTACTCTTTTCATCTCTTATTCGATAGTAACGCTGTCTGGGAACGCGATTTTTACCACATCGGTGTTGATGAAGTCTCGAATGTCATAATCTGTGGGGAAACTTCCATGTTTATAACCCCAAGACTCGATATCCTCCAAATGTTCCGTAGCCTCCTCAGAAAATCCGGGTTCAAAGTTGTAGTTTTTCCAGTTCTCCTTAAAATCTTCTGCTTTTACTCCAAGCTTGTCTGCCAGGTACTCTGCCGACTCATCTAGATTGTTGTTAATATACTGCGTGCTTTCATCCACTGCCAGCAAGAAGTTTGCCAGGGTGTCTGTGTTGTCGGAAATATACTGGTCTGTTGCTAGGAAGTAAGCCCCTGTTTGAATTCCAATCTCCTCAGAAGTTGCGACCTGGACCCATCCTGCATCCTCGATGTATTTTGCCTCAGAACCGTTGGCATAGACTGCTGATGCCCCGCCTTTTTCAATCAGAGCCAACCTGGTCTGGGAAGAATCCGTATTAATAAGATTTTGCTTGTCCTCGTCTAACCCTAAATACTCAATGCACTTGCATGCATAGTAGTAGGTTACCGTACCTTCCTGATACATAAATCCTGCAGATCCATCCAAACTATCTAAATCATCTTTGTATTTTGGATCTACATAAAGGCCACCGGACAATGCTGCCTGTCCTCCGGAGATCTGGGAAAAGATTTGTAAATTTGTGGCATCCAAAGTATTTCCCAGACGGTTTACCGTTGCATAATCTGCCATCATTCCAATATCAGCAGTTCCATTTACTACGGCGTCAATGGTGTTAATACCTGCCACAAACTCTGTGGTCTTAAGATCAATTCCATATTTTTCAAAAATCCCCTGCCAGATGCCGACCTCTGTAGCGTACTGGTCAAGCTGGCCTGTCATTACCGCATCTCTTACTGTTACCAAATCTCCACTGGCAGAAGAAGTAGAAGCTGATGAGCTTTCCTCCTTGTTTTGATCTGTTGTATTTCCACAGCCGGTTAAAGTTCCAAAAACAAAAACTGCGGCTGCTGCTAAACTTATAATTCTTTTCTTCATAATAGATTTCCTCCTATGCTGTCTTGTGCTTCCTATCTTGTGCTTCCTATCTCACATTCCTTCGTTTCTCTTACACCTTTTTCACTCCGAAATGTTTTAAACATGTCACTCCAAAAAGTTGAAGCAGGCGGTCTGCTATAAATCCAATCAAGGCCAAGGTTACAATTCCCGCAAAGGCCCAGGCTGTTTTGTAATACATCTTGGAACTTTGAATCAAGTATCCAAGACCATCATTTCCTACCAGCATCTCTGCTGCAATGACGCAGATAATACTACTGCTAAGGCCTAGCCGAATACCGGTGAAAATATTAGGAACTGCCGAAGGCAGTACCACGGTAAAGAAAATCCGCAACCGGCTGGCCCCCATACAGGCTGCCGCCTCCATAAGAGAGGCATCAACAGAAACCACTCCTGCAATGGTATTTACCAGGACTTGGAAAAAAGCTGCATATAAAATCAAGGCCACTTTCGAAGTGTCATCTACCCCAAACCACATAAGAAATAGAGAAGTCAGGGCAATGGCCGGAATAAAACGAAAGAGACTTAAAATTGGTTCCACGATCCAGCGAATGGGTTTAAAATGTCCCACAACCAAACCAATAGGAACTGCCGTTACTACAGCCAGGCCCCAGCCTTTTAGGACCCGACTGACAGAAGCTGCAATATCTGCCCCCAGGGTGCCATTTAGCACCAATTCTTTTAAGGCTCCCCAGGTCTCTGCCGGACTTGGAAGGAAAATTTCATCATATTGCAGGGAACCTAAGCCCCAGATCAAAAAAACAATAAGCCAGGATACAAGTCCTGTTTTAATGATTTTAAGAGGCAAGTTTAGGCTGCCTGTCCTTTTTGTATTTTCTTGTGCTGCCATAATCTTTCCTCCTTCCTATATGTAGTACATGCCGGATACATCCAGTCCCCTATTAGTCAGGGTTGTGGTTGTCTTATCATCAAAAACATACATCTGATTAATTACCAGCCATATCAGATCCCCACTTTTTAGCGGACCATTTACCAATGGGGAATTGGTTCTAAGTGTTATACCCCCAATATCTAACAGGACCTCAAAGTAATTTCCCCGAAAGATACTCTGCTCCACTCTGGCCTGTTCATAAATAGAACTTTCTTCCGTAATATCTTTTGGATTTTTTATTTCTATAAATTCCGGCCGAATGATTGCTTTTGTATTTGCTCCTAGGGAATCAAATCCTTTGAGTTTTCCATAGTCTTCCACAATAGAAGACTTTCCGATAAACTGAGCCACAAAAGGGGTCTTTGGATGAAGGTAAATTTCCACCGGGTCTCCCATCTGTTCCACCCGACCTTCGTTGGTAATGATAATCTCATCTGCCACCTCAATGGCCTCGTCCTGATCGTGGGTCACAAAGATACTGGTGATACCGATTTTGTCGATGGTTTCCCGAAGCCAGCTGCGAAGTTCCTGCCTGACCTTTGCATCAATAGCTGCAAAAGGTTCATCTAAAAGCAAAAGCTCGGGATTTGGGGCCAGGGCTCTTGCCAGGGCGATTCGCTGCCTCTGGCCGCCGGAAAGCTGGTCCGGATATCTTTTTTCTAATCCGGGAAGCCCCACCAGGTCCAACAGTTCTGTGACTCTCTCCTTTATGAATTTCTTGTCTTTTTTTTGAATTTTTAATCCGTAAGCGATGTTGTCATATACGGTAAGATAAGGAAACAAGGCATAATTTTGAAATACAAAGCCGATTCCCCTCTGACTGGAGGGCAGATCGTTTACCAAGTTTCCATTGATACAGATATCCCCGGAATCCTGATGTTCCAAGCCTGCAAGCATTCGAAGAATAGTAGTCTTTCCGCTTCCTGAAGGTCCAAGAAGCCCTACCAACTTTCCCTTTTCAATTGCAAAGCTTACATCCTTAGATGCCTGAAAATTTCCGAAGGATTTATTGATATTTTTTAATTCGATATACATAGCTTACTCTCCTGTATCAAACCTTTTCGTCCTTGCGGTTTATGATAATGGATAGAAGCCAATTTGAAAATTTTGTAAGTTTTATCGCCTGCGATAATTTTTACTTATCACGATCTTAGTCCTTCCCTGATCCAGCAGGGCGGCCACTTATTTTTAAGGTATTTCCTGATATTTTTCCAACTCTTTCAGATATGCCTTCCCTATGTCGCTTAATTTATGGTCCTTTCTTATGATGTAACCAATAGTAAGGGGATCCTCCTCCTTTAACTTAATGGACACAAAACCATCCTGCAGGGTCAAACTATCGATCATAATTCCCGTTCCTATGGAATAGCCCTTAAGCTTTGCCAAAAGCTCTGCAGAGGTAGCCCTATCATTGGTTTTTATCAGTTTTTCAAACTCATAATCAGCCAGGGCCTCCTCCGCAATATAAAAATCCCTGTCACTGCACTGATCAAAGCTGATGCAAGGGTAATCTCTTAAATCTTTAAGGGAAATCTTTTTCTTATTTGCCAAGGGATGATCTTTCCATAAATAAGCAAAGGTTCCCCGCTTCATTAAAGGATGAAAGTCCAGCTGGTATTCTCTAAATAGCTTTTTTAGAATATTTCCATTGCTTTTCGAGTAGGCAATAATGCCAATCTCACTTTTTAAATCCTTCACATTAGACAATACATCTTCCGTTTTTGTTTCATGAATCGCATACACGAATCCCTCAGTGTCAAATTGCTTCACCGTATTCACAAAGGCGTGGACTGCAAATACATAGTGCTGCATAGACACAGAAAAATGCCTCTTCTTTTTATTCTTTTCGATATAGCGATCCTCAATCAGCTCATATTGACTAACCGCCTGTTTGGCATATACAAGAAATTCTCTTCCTGATTCCGATAGGGAAATTCCCTTATTGTTTCGATCAAAGATCCTAATCCCCAACTCTTCCTCCAACTCATGGATGGTGGCGGAAAGAGCTGGCTGGGTTACAAACAATTTACTTGCAGCCTCCCGCATAGAAGAAGATCCTGCAATAGCCAACACATATTTAAGCTGCAAAATTGTCATGACTCTCACTCCCATCCCCATTATTTTTAGAAAAAAGTTTATCACTTAACTCTTTTTCTGTATAATCGCAAAATTCTATTTACAACTATAAAAAAAACCTATACCCTAAAAACAACAACTTTCCTTTATCCCAGGCAAGAAAGCAATCGTATAAACAATCAGAAAGCAAAACAAAACAGTTTTCCAATAAACAACAAAGGCGAAACTCACGAAAGGAGTATTGATTATGCCAAACGTACAAGGACAAGTAAATGCTCAAAGACAACAGCAGCAACAAAATCTTCAAGCAGATTTGAGACTGACGCAGGAACAAATTAGAAATGGAGGATATTCTGCAGCAGAGCTTGAAAAGCTCGAAATGCAGCGTAAAGAACTGGAAGATGAGTTCTTCCGCCAGATTGTTCATGATGAAAAATATAAGGAATTAGGCAACTTACAGAATTATCTGCGTGAAAGAAATCAGAAAGCCTGGACCCAGACCTTTGACGAATGCGAAAAAAAATCTCAAAAGATTTTTGCAAAATTCAGAAAATTGTATAGCAAAAATGCGGGAAAGAAAAACTGGGAAGAAAGAAGCAGCGATCTGGCACAGTTAAAGGAAGAAGCTTTAGCCCTTACCGAAACCATGACCAAGCGGGATCAGGCTCAGCAAGCTATTCGCGACAATACTAATATTACAGATTTTGATGCAGAGATTAAGGTCTTGATCGAAAAATCTTCCGATTCAGATTCTCCTACTTATAAGGCTGTCGTAGCAGCGGCTAAAGAGTACGTGACCACAAAAGATCTCAGCCAGCAATTAGATATTATTTGGAGAATGCAGGCTTGTATGAAGGAGTATGCAAAACTTAGATACAAGACCAAATATGGAACCAAAGAAGGCAAACGGCGTATGGATCAAGTTACAAAGTTATTGGCCATGACTGACAAATTTCTAGAATTCCAGGAATTCATTGAGCTGAAAAAACAAAATGATAAAAGTTCTAATGCTATGGATCACGAGGTAAAGTATGAAGAAGCAGCGGAATTTGAAGAAACAATACAGAAATATAATAAAATAACTACAAATAAAATACTTGACAGCAGATGGTATCAGATTTGTCTTCCCTATAAACGAGATAAAGAAGGTAATGTCACAAAAGATACCCAAGAAAATTATAATACAACTATGAAGTTTTTAAGAGCATATCAGTCAAATAATACCAAAAGACAAATGGCTGCAATTGCCCGAATTTATCTGAAACAAAACCTTCCAGATTTTACCATGGAAGATTTGACTGTAGATAATTCTGTCAAACTCGCCAACGCTATGTTTGGAAAGGATATACAAAGAACTAACAAGTCTATTTTGACAGATTTTATTAAGGACTTAAGTAATCGCACCAAGGCTTATGATGTCTTGTTGTCCTACATGGGACGTCGTATTGCCGACCCACCCCTTGGAGTAATGACTGCAACTTTCCAATTACATGCACTAAACACAGGTATTGATCCTGAACGTATGAAAAAAATCCACAAGGACCGTCCTAGCAAAAAAAAGGTAGAGCAGATGTTGGATCAAGCCAAAGCTGCATATGAAATTGATCACCAAGCTCTTGATCCAGAGTTGGAAGATCAGCTTCGTACATTGATCGCAGAAGTAGATAAAGAAGAACAGGAGGAAAAGCAAAAACCAAGCTCTCCGGAATATTTAAAAGAGTTATGTCTCTTCCAAACAAAGAAAAGAAAGCTGTATGAAGACAAAGCGGAAACACTCATTAAAGAACGTTATTCCGACTATATGAACACAGAAAACAAATATTGGAAGAAAAATGATCAGATGAGCTCCCTCCTCTTACCTTATGCGGTAAATAAAGATAAGCAGGTTACAAGCAAATCGGAACAATTCTTTAAGTACAATGAGAAATTAATCCCTCTGCTTCACAGCGAAGACCCTGAGGATCGAATTGCTGCTCTTGCTTCTGTTTTCTTAAGATTAAGAAAATTCAATTATGCAAAAAACAGACCTGTCAGCTCAACTATCGCAGAGTATGATAAACAAATGTTAGGGACTCCCGGTTTCGTAAGCCAGTATCGAGCATTTGGGGATTTCTTAGCAGAGGAAGAAAAAAGAAGTCCGGACCATCCAATGATCAAATACATGAAAAAAGTTTATGAGAACCCTCTTACAGACTACAGCCTAAATTTGGTCTACACCAATAGATATGCCCATGGATATGATGATGCCGGAAACTTTTTTGATAATGCCGAACTAGAAAAAACATCTAAAACTTCCTTTGACGCTACTGTGAAGTTAGTAAACGAAGAGATAAAAAGGCAAAAGGCAGAGAATAACGATAAGCTAGCTTACACTGACGAAACTGAAGATGCAAAATTAAAACAGCTATGCGAAAGCAGAGGACTTGAAGTCTTCAAATAGGATAATAACAAGGTGGTTACATCCCAGTAATATGGGGGATGTAACCATTTTTCTTTTTGGGGCCAATAGACACCACCTATTTGTTCTGTTATGATTAAACAAAAAAAATTAAAGGAGATGATGACAATTGAACAAAAAATTTCAAGAATTAATTTCGTACCTTTCCATTATTGTGGGGGCACTGTTTGCCAGTTTCTCCGTAGCCTGTATCTTGCTTCCTAATGATGCCATTGATTATGGGACCGCCGGAATTGCAATGATCATCAGCAAACTTACGGGATATAACCTATCCCTCTGCGTACTTGTAGTATTTCTGCCCTTTCTGATCGCCGGTATTTTCCTTCTTGGAAAATATTTCTTTGCAAAAACATTTGTTGGTTTTATCGTATATACCATTGGCCTTGCCTGCTTTGAAGAAATCCCCTTCGAACTGAATACAGAACATTTTCTGGCTGTTGCCTTCGGAGGTATCCTTCTTGGTATAGGACTTTCCCTGATTCTAAGAAATGGGGGCTGCATTGACGGTTCCGAGATTTTCGCCAATATCATTGTCAGTCGAATTTACAAGCATACCGGAAAAGATTACAGTATTTCTAATTTACTGGTGGCCTTCAATATCTGTGTGTATATTGCAGTATTCCTGCTGATCAACCGGGACGCAGCCCTTCTAAGCCTCCTAGTTTATATTATTGCCACCGCCATTATCGATCACTTTACCGACCACTACGAAGCCATTAAGCAAGTTACCATTATTACCAAAAATCCTGATGCAATTATCAAAGACATCAAGGACAAGCTTAATAAGACCTGCACTATTATCAATTCCTCCGGGGTTATTGCCGGGGATAACACCACTCTCATCTGTTATGTAAATTATTTCGAGCTCCAGCAGATGCGAAAGATTATCTCAAGAAATAAGGGATCTTTTAGTACAGTTTCTACTATTGATGAGATTCTCAGATAAGTCTGAAAATATTAAAAAAGGAAGAGGATGTCCATTTATTGGTTTCCTCTTCCTTTTTCTATTTAAGTTCTTACTATTTAAGTTCTCACAAGGGTTTCTTGGTCAGACATTGCTTTACAACCCTCAAAAGTTTTTCCCCATCCAAAGGCTTTGCCAGATGTCCGGTCATTCCTGCCAATTGATTCTTAATAATATCATCTGCAAATACATTGGCAGACATGGCAATAATAGGAACCTGCCTTGCATCGGTACGACCTAATTCTCGGATTTTTCTTGTGGCATCCCGTCCATTTAAATTAGGCATCATAATGTCCATAAGAATCATCTGATAATGACCAATTTCTGATTTTTCAAACATGTCCACTGCTTCCTGGCCATCGGAAGCACACTCCACTACTATCCCCTGATCTTCCAGGATAAATTTAGCAATTTCCATGTTTAGCTCATTATCTTCCACCACCAGAGCCCGTAATCCCTTAAGAGAGGCAGGCACGCAATCTTCTACCTTCCCTTCCTCCTCAAGATTTCCAACCTTGAAAGGAATTGTAGTTACTGCCTTAGTTCCCACCCCCTGCTTACTTTCTAGCTGGATGTTGCCATTGAGCTTCTCTGCTATTTTCTTTGCGATAGGAAGTCCTATTCCTATTCCCTGGTATCTGGTGCGGCTTCCCTCATCTTCCTGGGAAAAAAGATCAAAGGCATGTTCCAAAAATTTAGGACTCATTCCTATTCCTTGATCCTCGCAGCCAAAACTAACGCTTACATTTCCATTATCAATCCGTTCTTCCTTGCACCATACCCTTATGGTAGTCCCGGCCGGTGAAAATTTAATTGCATTGTCTGCAACGATCGTTAAAACTCTCTGCACATAGATAGGATCTCCCAAGAGGTACCTAAACTCAATCTCGCTTTTGTCCCAGTCAATCTGATATTGAATATTTTTCTTGGCCGCTTTCCTTTGCTCCTCCTCATTTACCGTCCGCAAAAGTTCCGTAATATCGATCATAATCTCCCGGGGAACCCCTTGATCGGACTGCAGCTGATTCATCTCTAGAATGTCTCCTACCGTTGTCACTAGGTATCTAGACAACTCCTTAATCTTACTTCTGCATTTTTTCTGCAAATTCAGATCTTCCGGAAATTGGTCTGCAATATCCAAAAGTCCTATGATGCCATTTACAGGAGTTCGAATATCATGACTCATATTAGAGAGAAAACGATTTTTTTCTGCCACTTCATGTCTGGCTTCAGCAGCCTTCATTACAATCTGCTGTTCTTTTCTTTTCTCATCAGTAATCTCCCTAATAGCACAAAGGACATGGGTTACATGACCATTTGCATCGGTCTTTTTGATTACCAGCCTGGCCTTATGCCACTTCCCATTTTTCATGCGATATTCCATAGAAAGAGTTCCCTCCCTCTCCAACCGCTCCGCCATAGTAGACACATCTATAAATGCAAGAAAATCCTCCAGATAGGCATCATCCACTAAGCTATTACTATTTTGCCTTGCACTCCCACTCATGCAGCCTTCTCGTTTTATATCATTAGGATAATTGTCATATCCTGCTACTACTTCATAAGAATCATTCTCCAAATCAATTCTTGAAATATAATAATAACTTTTACCAATGGCAGAGATAATCTCATTTTTAATCTCTGCTTCTTCCAAAGCTTTCCTTAATTTCTCCTTTTCCTCTTTTAACTCTTTTACTACTATGCTCAATTCATCCTTGGCATTATTTGCTCGCTTCGCCTCATCCTGGGCGGCGATTAATTCTTCTTTGTTTTTTTCTTGAACAGAAATAACATCTTCGATATTACGAAACCCTACCACCAATTTTAATGGCTCTGTAGGTTTCGATGTTTTAATAAATGAAACACTAAAATGAGAGAGGTTTCTCTGGAATAAAATTCGATATTTAATTTCTAATTTTTCTCGCCCCTCCAAAAAGCTTTCCTTCAGACAATCTATGGCTACCATTTTTAAGAAGTTCTTCTGATCTTCCGGGCAAACCCACTCTTTGGCATATTTTTTCATAGCCTCACTGTAGCAAAAAGTCTCCAAAAACTCCTCTTCCATTTGATCTAGTATGCGATTATCCAGTTTGATAACCACTCCCCAATCTCTTTCCGGTACAATTTCATAAACTGCCACATAATCTTCCGTCAGAGCTCTGATAATCTGCCTAGATTCCTCCACCTTTTTTCCCAAGCTATTAGGGAATTCTTCATTATTCATCTGCTCCTTGTCCGGAATCGAGTGATGGATATGCAGTACCTTCCATTTTCCATCCTTATAGCCATACAAAATCGTGAACCTAGTATCCATATCGATGCAGGTGAAAGCATTTTTCAGGTGCCCTAAAATCATTACGGAACCATATACCATATGGTGTTCTTCATCAATAGGAACCTCTTCTATGAGGAAGTCCTTCCATTCAAAACGAACCTCTTCTCTCTGCCATACATCAAACTGGAGACTCTGGTAAAATTCTTGAAAATTCTGAAAAAATTCATGCTTTCCTGTTCCGATCACGCTCATATTTTCATCCAATAATTCCAGGATATCCATCTCTTCTTCTGCCGAAGCATCTAAGTAGGAATTTAAGATATGCAATGTTAATTTTTTAAAATCTATTTTCTTATCCATCTACCACATCTCCTTTATAGGCTGAGATTAATGACTTCTCTCCTTGGGCCGGTACCGAACATCGGATACGGTATATACTGTCACAAAGGCTTCCGGATCATTCTTCACAATATAATCCATAAGTTTCTGATATTCACTTCTATCTACAATAGTGATAAGCTCCCTATACTTCTGCATATTATAAGCTCCCATTGCTTCATAAAATGTTGCCCCACTGTGAAGTTCATGTAAAATAAACTGCCGCATCTGTTCTTCCTGCTTTGTAATAATACAGACTCTCTTCTTAACATTCTGTCCAAAGATAAAATGGTCCAGCACAATGCCGTTAAAGTAAGTACCCAGCACACTGAGGACCACTGCTTTTTTGTCGTAGATTAAAGCCGACGAAAGGGCAATACACATTCCTGCAATGGACATAGCCTTTCCAATCTCAATGCGAAAATACTTATTCAAAATCTTGGCCACAATATCCAATCCACCAGAAGAAGCATTCATGTTAAATAAGATGCTAAGGCCAATGCTAACTACCAAAATATAGCAGATCACATCCAGCTCGTTACTGCCTGTTAAAGATTCAAAATTTGGAAATGCCCGTTCAAATATCCACAGATATACCGGGAGCAAAATACTGGTATATACCGTCTTGCTTCCAAACTCTTTACCACAAGTTACAAATCCAATCAGCAATAAAACCACGTTTAAAATCATGGTAATCTCCGACACGGTCAAAGGCCCAAAATGTGCCATAATAATTGCTAGTGCCGAGATACTACTGATGGATGTCTGACTGGGAATCATAAAGAAATACACTGCCACAGCGATTAACCCCACTGCTATGGTCATAACTAAAACTTCCTTCAAATCATTCCCCGTAATGCCTAATTTCTTTTGTTTATTCATTTCTCTTTTCCCCACTTTGATCCATGAATTTTTTGTTATTTAGTTACTTTTCAGTATACCCTAAAACATCTTTTATACGCAACCATATGAGGCACTGAAAAATTGCCCTTTTCTCTTGCATCCACCATTTTTTCCCGATAAGATGGATGTATCAAACCTATCATTTTACTGAACAAAAGCTACATAGAATAAAATATAAAATAAGGAGATTATTTGATTATGAAACAAGATTTTACCTATCCTTCTTCCGACAAAAAAACACAGATTCACGGAATCATCTGGAGACCTGACTGCACTCCAAAAGCTATCTTGCAAATTTGCCACGGCATGGTGGAATATGTAGACCGCTATGATGAGTTTGCCCGGTATGCAGCAAGCCAAGGCTACTGCGTGGTAGCCAATGATCATTTAGGCCATGGGGCCTCTGTAGTCACTGACGACCAGCACGGCTACTTCGCTCACCCCAATGGAAATGAATGTGTCATTGCAGATATCCACAGACTGCGGAAGATGGTTCAACAAAAATACCCAGACCTTCCCTACTTTATCCTAGGCCACAGCATGGGGTCTTTCTTAACCAGACAGTATATCCAGATTTATGGAAAAGGCCTGGCAGGATCCATCATTATGGGAACCGGATCCCAGCCTGAGATTGCCCTCTTGGCTGGAAAAGCAATCTGTCGCATTCTTGCAAGATTTCGGGGCTGGAACTACCGTAGTGCTTTTGTAGACGGCATGGCTTTTGGCAGTTACAACAAACAGTTTGAGCCCGCTCGCACTCCAAATGATTGGCTGACCAAGGATCTTGCCATTATAGCGGCCTGCGCAGGCAACCCCTGGTCTAACTTCCGTTTCACCGTCAACGCATATTATCACATGTTCCGAGGCATTGAATATATTCAAAAGCCTGCCCACATCCAACAGATTCCCAAAGACCTGCCTCTGTTTTTCGTGGCCGGATCCGATGATCCAGTGGGTAACAACGGAAAAAGCGTCGTAAAAGTTTATAAGCAATATAAAAAGGCTGGTATCAAAGACGTAAAGATGAAACTATACCCCAATGACCGCCATGAGATTTTAAACGAGACAGATCGGGACGTGGTTTATGAGGATTTGCTCACCTGGATGAATCAATTGATCTGATAAACTATGGAAATTAAATAAGACCAGTCCTTACAGTAGCCATTCTACTTGTAAGGGCTGGTTTTATATAATTTATAACCATCCATTTTCAACTTCTGCTTTGTTCCTATTGGCATAATGCTCATCTCCCTCGTCTGCCATAAGATAAGTATACCATAATTCCATAAGCTTCTACTATTGCATACTTGCAAAACCCTACCCCTGAGAATAAAATAAAACTAGTTGTTTCAATCAATCAAAAGACATACAGGAAACTTAAAAATTATGAAAAAGAAACTTGTTGCAAGAGTGCTAACTCTTGCCCTAATCACAGGCTTGCTGACAGGGTGTGCAGGCACATCAAAGGACAGTGCCAAGTCTGTAAAATTAGACCCCAACAATCCCATCACTCTTACCGTATGGCATTATTATAATGGAACTCAACAGGCAATTTTTGATGAACTGCTGGATGAATTTAATTCTACCGTAGGTACAGAGCAAGGAATCCATATGGAAGGTTACAGCTATGGATCGGTATCGGATCTGGAACAGGCTGTTACAGATTCCATAAACGAAGAAGTAGGGGCAAAGGATCTTCCGGCTATTTTTTCATCCTATCCGGACACTGCCTACTCTGTTGAACAAAAAGGAAAACTGGCAGATATTTCTTCTTATTTTACGGAAGATGAATTGTCTGCTTATGTAGATTCTTACATTCAAGATGGTTATTTTGACGGAGACGATGCCTTGTATCTGTTTCCGGTAGCCAAGTCCACAGAGATAATGATGATCAACAAGACAGACTGGGAAACATTTGCCCAAGCAACCGGAACCTCTCTGGAGGAACTTAGTACCACAGAGGGAGTTACCCAAGTTGCAGAAAGATATTATAAGTGGACTGACAGCCTGACTCCGGATACACCCAATGATGGCAAGGCATTTTACGGAAGAGATTCCATGTCCAATTATTTTGTAATTGGCATGAAGCAGATGGGCACCGATATCTTTGAGGTAAAAGACGGAAAGGTAAGGATAAACACCGATAAGGAAAAGATTCATCGCTTATGGGAGAATTATTATGTACCTTGTATGAAAGGATATTTTGCTTCATACGGAAAGTTCCGCTCCGATGATGTAAAAACAGGGGACATTATTGCATATACAGGATCCACATCATCTGCCTTTTATTTCCCGGATAATGTAGAAAATGATACTGATTTGTATCCAATTGAGTATATTATGCAGGAATCTCCAATCATGGAAGGTGGAGAGAATTACCGTGTACAACAGGGAGCCGATATGGCGGTAACCAAAGCTGATGAAAAGCAGGAATATGCTTCCTGCCTATTCTTAAAATGGTTTACACAGAAGGAAAACAATCTAAAATTCGTAGCCGGATCCTCCTATATGCCGGTCCTAAAAGAAGCCAATGACCCAGACGTGGTAGATCAGGTAATTAAAGATGAAAACCTAGACGTCAACGAGAAATCTTATGCATGTCTGAAGCAGGTTCTGACAGATTTTGACGACATTCAATTCTACACGTCAAAGACCTGTGAAAATGGCTACAGCATACGCAAAGTCCTAGATTACAATCTGACAGACCGCCTTGCATCAGACAAAGAAGCCTTAGACGCCGCAGTGGCTTCCGGAACTTCCAGAGAGGAGGAGCTAGCAAAATATATCTCAGAAGAATCCTTTGAAAACTGGTATGAAGACTTCTGTGCTGCCCTCTCCCAAGCCAAAACAAAGTAATGGAACTTAGATAAAAGACGGGTGAACTCAATGAAAAAGAAAAAAAAGCTGTTGGGAATCGTTTTGATTCCGGTATTGCTGGTGGTGCTTGTCCAGGGGTGCTTGCCTTTTTTGACTCTTATTTTAAGTGGTATTAAGCCAAGTTTGGAAAAAAAGACCATTGAAACCAATACCCATATGGTTGAAAAAAATCAGGTGATTCTGGAAAATGATATGGTAGAAAAATGGCGAGCCATCTATGAGGAAAGCGATAAATTAAATGATGATCTAAGAAAGATTCTTAACAAGAATCAGATAGGCATCCAAGACTTTCTATCCGAAAACGAGATTCAGCAGCAATATCTTGAAGAGGTATTTCCTCAACTGGTAGAACAGTTGCAGTACAACACAAGCAGCGGGGTATTTTTAATACTGGCCAATGATGCATCCACAGATCAGGAAGCCAATTATCATGGATTCTTTGTAAGAGATTCGAATCCACAGACCAGAACAACTTCCAAGACTGACCTATTAATGGAACGGGGAAGCAAGCAATTATCCCAGAATCTGTCTATTTCACTGGATAGTGCATGGACCACAGATTTTACCTTTAAAGGATATGGAAACAGAGATGCAGATTACTTCTTCTATGCCCCCTATACCGCAGCAAAAGAACATCTAAACAGTCGCATGGAGGATCTGGGCTATTGGTCTCTTCCCTTTGTTTTGGAAGACCATTATATGGATAATCACAAGATGATTACCTATTCTGTTCCGCTAAAATATGATGACAATATCTACGGTGTGCTAGGCGTGGAAATATCCCTAAACTACCTGCAAAATTATCTTTCTGTAGATGATCTTGATAGCAGCCAGAATGCCGGATACGCTTTAGTCATCAAACAGAGTGATGAATCTTATATGGTGGTTACCAGCAAAGGAACCCTCTCCAATACAGCAAAAAAAGATGGCATGATCAATCTTGAACAAGAGTCTTCCAATCAACTGCGAAAAGTTAAAAATGCAAAGATTGGTAGCCAGAATATTTATGCAATTCTTGAACCCTTGAATTTATATAGCAACAACGTTCCCTATTCTGATACGGAATGGATGCTGTGCGGCCTGGTAACTGAGGACTCAGTGTATGGACTTGGCACAAAAGTCTATACCAGAATTACCCTTGCTATTCTGATCAGTGGATTTCTGGCTGTACTTTGCGTATATATACTATCCCGCCATGTAACCAAGCCAGTATCCAGACTGGCTGAAAGTGTACGGGGCGGTGTAGAAGGCATCCGAAAATTTCCCGAATCAGGAATTCAGGAAATTGATGAACTTCATGATGTGATAGAAAATCTTACGGATGCTCAGAGAAAGGCAGAAGATCAACTCCTAGAAGAAAAAGAACGTTACAAAGTAGCGGTAGAAAGTTCCCAGGATATCTTCTTTACCTATAGACGAAATGAAAAAACCTTAGAGATTGTTAACAACAATGATAATGATGGAGTGTGGGATTGTAAGAAACATCCCGAACGTGATTATGTACATCCTGAAGATCAGGAAATCCTTTTGGACGCATTTTCTGAAATCAAAGAAAAGATTTTACTTGAATTCCGTATGCGAAGGACACCCAATCAAGATTATCGTTGGGTGGAGTTAATTGGCCGCGTGATACAGGATGAAAAAGGTCAGTTTAGCCGTGTGGTAGGCTGTGTCCATGATATCCATCAAAGAAAGCAGCTAGAAGAAACACAGAAAAGACAACAAATGATGGATGACACTACCAGCTTCTACCGCATGAATTACGGTATAGAAGCCATACAAGCAGCAAGAAATAATCAGCCGGAGGGAATGCTGATAGTCACAGACATCAAGGCTTTTTCCCAGATTAACGAAAATTATGGTCTGGTATTTGGGGACTTGCTCCTGCAATGTCTTGCAGATTCTATCAGAAAAAGATGTGCAGAAGCTGGAGTTTACAATATCATAGGGCTGCGAGCAGGTGTCGATCATATAATTTTGTGGGTTCCCGCACAAACCGAAAGGGATGTAGCAGAAGTCATCTCCCGTGTACAAAAAGATTTCTCATCATTAATCAATGAAGATTATCTGGTTCTTGATTTTGCTTGTGGTATGACAAGGATTGCCCGGGAAACCGAACTACAGCAGGGACTTTCACAGGCGAAGAAAGCCTTGATTGCTTCACAGAACAAGCAAAGGCCTCTTGTATGTTATGAACAGCTTACAGAAACAGAAAAACAAACTTCTGCCAAAGTAGAGTTTAAAGAAGCCGAACCATTTGAAAAACTAAAGAAATTGACTTTTACCTCTCTAGCCATGAACCTTCTAGATAGAAGTACCCAGATTCGCGTAGCCTTTGATATGCTGGCCCTAAAAATGAATGAGAAATACCAGCTGACCAATCTAATTATTACTAAATTTAATCAGGAATATCTGGTCAATAGCGGAACTTATCACTGGAAGGCCAGAGCATGTGACAGCGGCTGGGACGGCATGGTACACTGTAGCGGAACAAACTATCAGACCTTTATGGACTTGCATGAAATGCAGAAAATTACAGAAATCACGGATGCAGATAGCACAGATCCAGTGATTGGAAGATTTGTTGGACCGGACCGGGGCCTAGTATTCCATATGACAGACAATGGTCGTTATTCCGGAAGCCTTATCCTTACCGGGATAACCCTATCCGATTTTCCGGATGAAGCCCAAACAAAACAGCTGGAAGAAATCTGTACCATTATCCAGAATAAACTGAATATCCAAAGGCATGACCTTTCAGCCCAGGCCAAGTCAGATTTCCTGGCTCGTATGTCCCATGAGATCCGAACCCCAATGAATGGGATTATCGGTATGACGGACATTGCATTGAAGGAAAATCAAAGTCAAGAACAAATACTATACTGTCTCCATAAAATTCAAAGTTCTTCCAATTATCTGCTTGGGATTTTAAATGATATCCTGGATATGTCTAAAATCGAAAGCGGAAAGATGCATCCGGTATATAAAGAATGTAATCTAAAAACTATGGCCGAGAATCTGGAAACTGTCATGGAATCCAAGCTTCAAGAAAAGGACATTCAGTATTCCGCTGAAATTTGCCTGCAGCATGAGTGGTTTAACTGTGATGCCTTGCGGATCAGTCAGATTCTGGTAAATTTCTTGGGCAATGCCGTGAAATTTTCAAATCCCGGCGGCCATATTTATCTTAGGGTAATAGAAAAGTCTACAGAAGAAAATTATTCCGAGATTTATTTTGCGGTGGAGGATGATGGAATTGGTATCGCCCCTGAAAAACAAAAACTAATCTTCCAGAGTTTCGAACAGGCAGAGGACTCTGACAGGTTCAGAAGACAAGGAACCGGTTTAGGACTTGCCATCAGTAACCAACTGGTGCATATGATGGATTCAGATATTCAACTAAAAAGTGCTGTAAATGAAGGAAGTATCTTCAGCTTTACTTTAAGATTAGAAAAGATGGATCATCAGGAAACCAATGCCAAAACCGATGAAACCGCTATTGATTTTAAGGGCAAGCGAGCCTTGGTAGTTGAAGATAATGAACTAAACAGGGAGATTACAAGAGTCATATTGGAGGAATATGACATAATTGTAGAAGAAGCCTACGACGGCCAGCAAGCTGTTGATCTTGTGACAGAAAAAGATGCAGGCTACTATGACCTGATTCTTATGGACATAATGATGCCGGTAAAAGATGGCTTAGAGGCAACTAGAGAAATTCGAAATCTTTCAAAAGCAGACAGTGGCACCATCCCAATTGTGGCAATGAGCGCCAACGCATTCGATGAAGATGTCCGCCGGTCCCTTGCCAGTGGAATGAATGGCCATTTGTCAAAACCTGTAAATATTCATAAGTTGAAAGAGATGATTTTGGAAGTGATGGGATAGGTTGATCCTTCTTTCTATTCATTTAAAAAAGGATTAGATGCAAAAGGATATTCATGCATCTAACCCTTTTTTTAGCTTTATAATTGCAAGTATTCCCATTCCTCTATCAGCTCATCAAGGAATTCCTGCATCTCTTCTGCACCTATTGGAGTCTCAGATTCTCTATATACCATTCGAAGATACAGCCGCCCTTCCTCAGGATAAAGGGTTCCCACCAGACTATCCTGATTATACTTCATACACTGGGCAAGGGTTTCCATCTCGTCCTCCGGGCAAGGTGCCATCGGGACAAGGGCTTCTAGAAGAAAGATAGCTTTGTCTACATTCCACGCATGATATCGAAGATAGCAGTCCAATTCCTCATCTCCAACCTTTGGCCAGATCCTAAGTACTGCTTCTTCCTTGTATTCTGATATCATCACTTCCATCTTCATCTCAGAAAGAAGATCCTGCAGCTGCATAAGCCTTGATATCTCCACAGCCTCAAAATCATCCACTACATTCATCTCATCCATTTTCATTCCACCTTTTCATTAGACATTATTTGGCACTTAAAATCCTTCTAAAGAAGTTTCTTGCATCTCTTAATTCCACAAAAAATACGCCATGAGTATTATCTTGATATTGACTTCCTTCTTCATTCCAACCTTTCGGCAAAAAAGCTACTCTCTTCAGTTTCTGATCTGCTCCAAGTTGATAAAGAGGAATATTTGCTCCATGGGGATTAGCCAAACGTAAAAACTTTTTTGTTTTATTTCCTATCTGGTGAATCTCTGTTCTAAGCACCGCATATGCATGTCCACCAAAAATTCCATCAAGATAGTCTTCTCCTGATGACCCCTGAGCTTGTTTTTTCCCCTCTTCGATTTTGAAATGTTTACTTCCTAACGCACAGAATTTTTGTCCATGCAAAATACCCTCAATCTTATTGAAATATTCTTCTTCCTCTGAGGTGTATTCCGCCATATTTACTCCAGTTGTGCTTATTTTTTCCATGTAAATCTCAATCATGTCAAATGCAATATGTTCCAAGGCTTTTTTCTGTTTTCCACATATGTTCCAACACTCTGCCAAAAGACTTCTCATTTCCTCTGGAATATTTGTCTTAGCAAGGTCCTGAATTTCCATGGTCTGTCCTTCTGTTCCAACGGTATCTGCAATAGAAGAATATTCCGCCAGTTTACTAAAGGCTTTCGCCATGTTTTCCTCAAACTCCTTGTGGTCCATGACATTAATTTGTAACTCGTGTTTTTCCTTCATCATGAGCCTTTGTAACAGTTCTTCAACTTTATTGTTACGCTGTAATTCTTCCTTTAATTTTTCCTTTTTACGTTTTGGAACCCTATGTTTACTAAGATAATCAAAAGCTGCCTTATCTCCCTTATGAGTCTTCTCATAATACAGCAAAGCCGGAGTATCCAACTTATAATCTCCAAAGATTTTTACATTCTTCAATCGTCCCTTGAACATAAAAAAACTGCTTTCATCATCATAATCAGTTTCATCAATCTCCATTCCCATTAGATCTGCAAAGACAATACTAGAACGTCCGCCGTCACCATTCTCATAGGAACATTTTCCGCTTCGGTTAGTAAGTTTTTTTGTTTTTCCATCTCTCACAGAGATATACGCCTTTTCCAATAGTTTAAACCAGAGAGCACCTTCTGCACCATGAGCAGTTGTTTGTCTAGATCTATACTCTCTCTCTGGAATTGTCTTATCCACCTTCACATACAGATGCTTTTTCTTCTCGCGGTCATAGAAGCGTACTGTCACGGTTCCATCCCCATTATCCCTCATGATGTCCTTAATCTTATTTGGGGTACGGGTTACCAAACTTGCCACTGCTGCTACAAAATAACAGTCACCCACTTGCCCCTGTGCAAAATCCTTCAAAATAGGGTCATGAGAAAATAAAGGCTGATTTTTTGCTGATTTCATAGACACAGTATACCTGGATATATCGCCCTCCAATTCGAACATCCTATCTGAACGATAAATAATGTTTTTCGAATTGTCCGGAACAATCAAATCTCCGGTCTGCTCTTTCTTAAAAAAGTTAAATAATTCTGCCGCATATTGTTTCTCCAAAGAAGAATTACTTAACTTAAGAATCTGATGTAGTTCTCCCATTAATTTTTCTCTGATTATATCTTCCTGCTTCTCACACTCCTTATATGTTTTTCTATTTATTTCATCGAGATTCTGGCAGTCCTCATACAGATAATCAAGAATTCTATTGAATGCAGCTAGTTGTCTCCCAAGCCCCTGGTCCTGCAAATTATGTATCATGACCTGACCTATTCCCCATATCCGTCTCTTCTTAGCAACTGCACTTCTATAATCTGCCATAGAATCAAGAATATCAGATTTATATCGGTAATATCCATTCTCACGGTTTACAAAGTCTTCAGGCCTCTCTTCCTGGCTCATCTGGCTCTCTGTTTTTATATCCTCATGCACAATACCAAACTGTTCCTCCAGGCGAATAATCATATCTTCTGAGAAATCTTCCTTTCTAGGAGTCAAATCCTCCCACTGAGACTCTCCTGTCAAATCCTGATAGATTTGAAAATCTTTTCTCCAATATTCAGCTTTGACTGCTGTCGTTTCCTCTTTCGTTGCATCTTCCAACTTCTTCCTGTCATATCTCATTTTTGACATATTCATACCATAATCACTTAAAATATTTTTCACATGCTCATGGTAATAATTCATAATACAGTCAGCTCTTTCTACCGCGGCTTTCTTCTCCTTTGGTATCTTAATATCCTTCCTGCGAGACTTAAAAAACAAATAATAATCGATAAGGAAGAAACTTTCTCTAATATGGTGTGTGATGTGTTCAGGGCTTAAATATATTTCTCGTTTACTTTTATCTTTCCAAAGCTGATTCACATTCTCGAGATATTCATTAAGAACCTCTTCTGGCGGAATCTTCATTGCTGTCCACTCCAAAAGCTGCTGCTTATGAGAATAATCTTCAGTCTCCTCCTCCATGTGCCTTGCAGTCTTTGTCATCTCAATTCTATCCAAATAATTCTGGCGAGCATGCTGCAATTTCTCCATAGTCACCCAAATATTTTCCACACATGCATTCCATGGCTCCTGGGTGTACTTTTGAAGATCATTAATGATACGATCTATTCCATCCGCAGCTGTCTGATCAGACCAGGCATCTGTAAGTTTCTCCCCATTGTACATCAGCATTTTCGTCTGATGATTGCGCAATTGGATAAATTTTTCATGCTTGATATTGAAAAGCTGTTTAATCATCTCCCCAATCATCTTCTGTTCACGTTCGTATATCGCTTGATGTGCAATAAAAGCATAGTAGTCATTTGCCGATTCTGGATTCTGTTTTGCCTTCTCTTTGGCAGCAATTACGTTCCCATGAAGTGCACTCAAAACAGCTTGCTGTCCTCCAATCTCTTGCTCCTTCTTCCACTCTTCATCGGACAAGTCCTGCAATTTCTTTTCAATGTCTTCCATTTCTTTTTCCAGCTTTTCCTGGGATGTTTCTAAGTTTACCTCTGCAAATGGCATCTGCCACAGTGGCATACCCTGTTCCGTCTGGAGCTCCTGTGGCACGGCCTGCTGCTTATTCTGACTTTGAATCTTCTTTAGCTCCTTTTGTGACATCCTAACTCTCCTCTCTATTTTCTCTTGGCTTATGCAAAATTCATCTATCTCTAATCTCTAATCGTTTTATACTTCTAGTACTAGTATATGATATATTCTCCTTAAAAGCTAAAGAATTATAGATAAAAAGGGCAATGCCACTCCCTGCAGCACCACCCTATAAGCATTTCTATACTAGCTCTTTGTTTATTTTCTAAAAACTGCTACCATTGTACCATCATCTGCTAAACGAATGGAAGCGCTTCCCTTCATTTCAGAGTAGTTTACTACTTTTACATCTTTGAAGGTCTGAAGACCCTTTTCTGTATCATGACTGCAAATTGCTGTATAGGTCACCTGATCTGCTTCTGCATCAATTAAGACGTCACAGTCTACAACTTCCATCTTACTATTTTCATTGATAAATGTTGCAGTTGCTTCTGTATAATCTCCACTCCATGTGAAAATCACTTCGTCATTTGCCAGTTCTACTGCACTTGTTTCTGTACCACTGTTCAAAGTATCTCTTCCTGTACCTGCTGCAAATACGGTTCCAATTGCTAATGTTGCTAAAATTGTTGAAGCTGCTAGACATCCTGCCATTTTCTTAATAACTGTATTTTTCATAATCCTTTTCTCCTTTGTCTTTATTTATCGTGAATTTGTATTTGTTTCTTGTTGCTTATATATACGATAAGCACGGCAAAGGAGGCTAAATATTTTTGATATTTTTCTGCAAATTAAAATGCCCAAACAATATTGCACCAGTAATTTCTTATTTGCTATAATCATAACACGGATTCCGACAAAGGGGCAGGAAGTTCATCCTTCCCTATTTCTTAATAAAGGACAAAATTCATGAAAATAACTTATATAAACCACAGTGGCTTTCTTCTGGAATGGGACCATTGTTACTGGCTCTTTGATTATTACAAGGGAGACCTTCCTATGCTAGATCCTGCCAAGGAACTTTTTGTCTTCTGCAGCCACAGCCATTCAGACCACTATAATCCGGAGATTTTTAGCCTATTTGCTAAACACCCACAGGTCCACTGGCTCTTTGCCAATGAAATCAAACATGCCTATCAGCGGGAGAAAAAGCACAGTAAGTCTCCACTTCCGGAGGTTACTTTTCTGCCCACATACACAGATACTAGCTTGACCGACCGGCAAGGGCAGTCCCTTGTAATTCATACCATGCACTCTACAGACTGTGGCTGTGCCTTTCTGATTCACTATCAAGGCCATTATATTTACCATGCCGGGGATCTTCACTGGTGGACCTGGCCCGGCGAACCGGAAAGCAATAACCGGAAGATGGCCGGGGATTACAAAAAAGAAATTGAATATCTAAGGGACAAACCTATATTTTTAGCCTTTAGCCCCTTAGATCCACGCCAGGAAGCAGATTATGCCATGGGAATGAACTACCTAGTCTCCCATGTGCAGATTAAGCATCTCTTTCCCATGCATTTCTGGAATGATTTTTCCATTATAGACAAGTATCTCGCAGAAAATACCCTTCCGGAAACTACTGTTTTCCACGAGATTCACTGTGATGGTGAGCAGATAAGCATCACAGTGAATCTCAATAATTTCAACAAAATTTATTAACCCTTACACCCAACACACAAAGGAGGACTATTACCATGAAATTTACAATGTGCCACGAAAACTACAATGTACTTGACCTTAAGCGCTCTATGGATTTCTACGAAACTGCCCTTGGCCTTCACGAGCTGAGCCGCAAGGAAGCTTCTGATGGCTCCTTTATCATCGTCTACATGGGCAATGATACAAGTGATTTCGAGCTGGAGCTTACCTGGCTTAAGGACCGTACCGAACCCTACAATCTCGGAGATGAAGAATTTCATCTAGCCTTTAAGACTGATGATATGGAAGCTGCCCACAAGCTACACCAAGAGATGGGCTGCATCTGCTTCGAAAATCCTGATATGGGCATTTATTTTATCCAGGATCCAGACGGCTATTGGCTGGAAGTTGTACCTGCGAAATAATTTTTTCCCACACTATTTTATTCCGGAGAAAAATATGAAATCATCAGAAATCATTCAACTAGATCTTGAGACTATCTACCTTGGCAATCTCAATACTCTAGACAACGATCTTATACTTCCGAAAAAAGGAAAAAATGGCAGCTTATTTACATGGGAAAGTGGAGAGGACAGATTTATCACTTCTGAAGGAAAGATCCACCGGCCTCTTTATGGCATGGGCAACCGCAAGGTAACTCTTACCGTCACTGCGACCTACCAGGGCCAAGTGGCTAGGAAAGAATTCATAGCCACTGTCCTTCAAAAGACAAAAGAAAATATCGTAACTTTTGTACAGCCTGTAGTTCTTTCCGCATCCTTAGGAAGCAAGGCAGCTCTTCCCTCTGTTGTCATTGCAGACACAAAGGATGGCCGTCGTATGACCCTTCCCGTTATATGGGAGACCTTAGAACCGGCAAAAGAAGAAACTACCTTAAAAGTTGAAGGTCATGTTGAGGGAACTCCAATCAAGGCCATGGCAGAAATTCACTATCAAAAAAATCTTTCTGCCAAAAAAGGTCCGACTAGAAAGGCTTCTTTTTTTCCCCTTTCCCGGGTACGCTTAAAAGAAGGAACTCTTTTTTATAACTATCAGCAGCTTATGATTTCTTATTTGCTGGGACTTGATGATGACCAGCTGCTTTACAACTTCCGTCAATCGGCAGGGCTTGATACCAAAGGAGCCCCACCCATGACCGGGTGGGATGAGGAAAGCTGCAAGCTAAAAGGCCATACTACCGGTCACTACCTTTCTGCTATTGCCCTTGCCTGGGCTGCCACAGGAAGGCAGGAATTTTTAGACAAGATCAATTACATGGTGGAGGAGCTGGACAAATGCCAGCAAGCATTAGCGGGTTCTGGTAAATACCACTATGGTTTTTTTAGTGCCTACTCTGAAGACCAGTTTGATCTTCTGGAAGTCTACACCAAGTATCCGGAAATCTGGGCTCCATACTACACTTTGGACAAGATCATGTCCGGACTTTATGACTGTCATGTACTTGCAGGAAATGAGACCGCTAAAAACATGTTAGATAAGATGGGAGACTGGGTATATAAGCGTCTATCCCGCCTTCCAAAAGATCAGCTAGACAAAATGTGGGCAATGTACATCGCAGGAGAATTCGGCGGTATGTTGGGAACCATGGTAAAAGTCTACGAACTAACGGGAAAAGAAAATCACTTAAAGACTGCCAAACTATTTGAAAACGAAAAACTCTTCTACCCCATGAGCGAAAACTATGACACCTTAGAAGACATGCATGCCAACCAACACATTCCCCAAATTATTGGAGCCATGGACCTCTACCGTGCAAGCGGGGAAGAAATCTGGTGGAAAATCGCAAGGAATTTTTGGAATATTGTAACCGGTGGTCATACTTACTGCATCGGTGGTGTAGGTGAAACAGAAATGTTCCATCGCGCCAACACAAGCTGCTCTTATCTCAGTGATAAGGCAGCTGAAAGCTGTGCAAGCTACAATATGCTGCGGCTGACAGGACAACTCTTTGAGTATAGCTTAAGCGGCAATCTGATGGATTACTATGACAAGACCCTGCGCAACCATATTTTGACCAGCAGCAGCCACAAAAGCGATGGGGGAACTACCTACTTTATGCCCCTTGGACCGGGACAGCACAAAGAATTTTTCCTTTCAGAAAACAGCTGCTGTCACGGTACCGGAATGGAAAGCCGTTTCCGTTACATGGAACATATTTTCGCCTATAACGAAAAGGCCTTATACATCAACCTTCTGATTGACTCTGTGCTCCTGGATGAGAAGGGAAATGCTCTCCTAGAACTGCAAAGTAATAAAACTGAAGATCTGATAGAAATACACTGCCATAAAAATCCCGGCAAGGACTTAAAAGTCCATATTCCCGCCTGGGGACAAAAAGACTTTAAGGTCTATGTAAATGGAAGCCTTCACGCCGACATCGGGCTTCACGACGGATATCTGACCATAGAAAAAGCAAACGCCGGGGATACCATCCAGTTGGAACTTCCAATGGAATTTCGCCTGCTAAATAATAACTCCGACTCTAGATTTGTCAATCTTGCTTATGGTCCCTATATTATGGCCAGTCTGTCCCGGGAAAGAGACTTTCTCCCTGCACCTGCATTAGATGAAATTCATCCTCTTGACAGGGAAATGGTATTTCAAGATGCAAAGGGAAGGAAGATTATTCCCCTTCCAAGGGTAGACCTGGAAGCTTATCATGTGTATTTTCATAAAAAATAATTACACGGATAGATTCTATGTCATGATGTCATAATTTCATGATTCTGTCCGTATTTAATCTGTAAAAAGGCGGGATTTCCCCGCCTTTTTATTATTTTTTGTAAACACATGATCAAACTGCCAAATATTCATCTAATGCATTACAAGCAATTCTAGTTCTGAACTTCCACAAAATGCATCTGCCATCCATGATACTCTCCAAGCACAAATGGTATCGGTAGTCCAAGGCTCATAAGTGCACTGCCTGAGTAGGTCATCTTTGTCTGCTCACACAGGTAGGTCTTGTCTGCGGAAAGGCCCTTACATTTCACATAATTCACCGGAGCATTGGCATGGGTTGTAAGTGTTACGATATTAAGTAAGCACTCGCTTTTATCCGCTTTAACAAATTCCCAGGCTGCTATCTCTCTATTATTCTCCGCATCGGTGATTCGATAGTAATCTCCATTGTAAATAAGATCCCAGTATTTCTTGAAATCTTCAATCTGCTCTTTTACCTGCTCCTTCTCCTCATCAGAAATCAGGTTAAGATCAAGCTCATAACCGAAGCTTCCTGCCATTGCCACAATGCCTCTGGTGTTCATAGAAGTCTTTCTACCGGTCTGATGATTAGGAACAGCAGATACGTGAGATCCCACAGAAGATATAGGATATCCAAAGGAAGTACCGTGTTGGATCGTGATTCTCTCTATGGCATCTGTGTCATCACTGCACCATATCTGAGGTGTATAATAGAGCATTCCTGCATCAAATCTTCCGCCGCCACCGCTGCAGCCTTCTATGATAAGATGAGGATACCTGGTCATCATCCGATCCAGGAAGTCATACACACCAAGGACATACTCATACATGATCTTTCCATAATTCTGGTACCCTTCCACTGCCGTGTATACATCACATATGCTTCGATTCATATCCATTTTAATATATTCAATCTGAAGCGTATCCACTACCTTTGCGATAGATTCAAAAATATAATCCACCACTTCTTTTCTAGAAAAATCAAGTACCAACTGATTTCTGGCCCTTACCGGCTTTCTGCCTGGAATTGCATAGGCCCAGTCCGGATGAGCTCTGTAAAGATCACTGTCTTCATTTACCATCTCAGGTTCAATCCACAAACCAAATTTCATGTCCATATCGTGAATCCGTTTTGATACCTCAGACAGACTTCCACCCATTTTTTCTTCATTTACAACCCAGTCGCCAAGGCCGCTATTATCTGAATTTCGGCTTCCAAACCAGCCATCGTCAAGTACCATCATCTCAACGCCTAGTTTTTTTGCTTCTCGGGCGATGTTGATAATTTTCTCCCCATCAAAATCCATATAGGTGGCTTCCCAGTTATTGATAAGGATTGGTCTTCTCTTCAGCTTATACTGGCCTCTGCAGATATTATTGCGAATCAGCCTGTGAAAAATATGAGAAAGCCCTGTAAGGCCCTCCGCTGAAAATGCCATAGCCACCTCCGGAGTATATAATGATTCTCCCTCTGATAGGCTATACTCAAACATTTCATCAGAAAGTCCCATCTGCATACGGGTCTGATTGATCTGGTCTTCCTCCACCTCAAACTTAAAGTTGCCACTGTAGAGAAAAGACATTCCATAGCAATTGCCATAATCCTCATTTGTATCCTTGTCCGCAAGAATAAAAAATGGATTATGATGATGACTTGATGTACCCCTCTTGCTTCCGAAGCTCTGATTTGAATGCTTTACCGGTACCCGCTCTGCAATTCTCTCCATGGCATGCCGTCCATGAAAATGCATAAGATCAAAGTCACCGGTTACAAAATCAAGGACTGCACTGTATGCCTTCGTCACTGTTAGCTCTGAATGGCCCTTATTTGTAATCACTGCACTTCTTGTAATAACATCCTGCCGTGGCATTACCCCATATTTCAGGCACACCTCTACACCGCTTAAAGCATCACAAAGTATAATCTCCGCTGTATAGGGCCTAGTAATATCTATGTCCTCTATTTGATCAACATAAGAGGTTTCTTCTTCAGATGACGTTGTCTGATCGTTATTATCAATATCATCATAAACCGCCGGCAAATGTGGTATGGAATATTTTCCTTGGACAAACCTATGGGAAACATATCTTAAGTCCCCACCATATACTCCATTTTTATCTTTCATATTAAAAGCTACACTTCTGTAGTCTCCATTGCCGTAGCAGGGATATTCCTGGGGCAGGCAATCCATAGAAAAGGTCCTGTCCGCTCCCGCATCATAGGGGTTTCCACTAAAACCTCTGTCATAGTAGGTAAGCAGATAGTCCATGCTTCCCTCTGTTTTAGGT
>CAVAKZ010000015.1:0-47414 GCA_963589425.1 Parabacteroides distasonis
ATGCAGAAAGCTTCCGAAAATGGTGCAAGAAAAGCCCATCCGAATATAGGAGACAGGAGAATATGAATACATGAAGGAGTCAGAACAGATGCTTCAGTACTTCCAGTTTCCAAAGTTTTTGCTAAAGCTGCCAATTTCTCAAAATGCAAATCTTCTGTAAAAACAGCATTGAAGGAATTAGATGTAGTGGGATTATTGGTTCGCAGATTCGGTGGATTTTCAAAACCTAATCATTTATATGTAAAAATTCCATCTGATGAGATAGGTTTACAGCCGGGTAAAAATAAGGCAGTTGAAGAGATGACCGCAACAGAGTCGGAAAAGCAAGCATCATCTAGGCATAAAATGGCTGTGTAGGAGGCGGGAATGTGGCACCTGGTAAAGTAACTGAGAAATATAAAAGAAATAAATATCATGAAGTGAATTATTGCTATGGGGAAGGGGAGAGTTTGTGATGGGTGAAGAAGCTTGTAAAGAGAAAAAATTTGAAAAATTCATTTCGGAAAGTGTAGAAATATAAATAAATGACAGGAGAAGAGACGAAAATGAATATTCACAAAGATAAAATGCTATGATACAATACAAGTTACTGTATTAGGGCTTCTTATGAGAGGAGCTAAAAATATGGGAAAAGATTTAAAAGGCAAAGAACTTGGCAAGGGAATATTTTGAAACATACTTTTATAGGAGGTAATAGAAAAAATGAAACTAGGAATCGTCGGACTTCCAAACGTAGGAAAGAGTACTTTGTTCAACTCGTTAACTAAGGCGGGAGCCTTATCTGCGAACTATCCATTTGCAACTATCGACCCTAATGTGGGAATTGTTTCTGTACCGGATGATCGAATTGTAAAGCTTGGAGAGCTGTATCACACAAAGAAGGTAACTCCGGCTACTATTGAATTTGTAGACATTGCAGGTCTTGTAAAGGGGGCCAGCAAGGGTGAGGGGCTGGGAAATCAGTTCCTGGCAAATATCCGTGAGGTGGATGCCATTGTCCATGTGGTTCGCTGCTTTGAGGACACCAATATTATTCACGTAGATGGATCTGTAGATCCGGCCAGGGATATTGAGACCATTAACTTGGAGCTGATTTTCTCTGATATTGAAATCTTAGACCGTAGAATCGCAAAGATTTCTAAGCAGGCTAGAATGGATAAAACCCTGGCTAAGGAATTAGAGCTTGTGGAAGCTGTTAAGGCTCACCTAGAAGATGGTAAGATGGCTAGAACCTTTGAAGTGCCGGAGGATGATGATATTAAGATCTGGTACAAGGGTTATAATCTTTTAACAGCAAAGCCTACCATTTATGCTGCTAATGTGGCAGAGGATGATCTGGCAAATGACGGGGCAGACAATGCTCACGTCGCTAAGGTTCGGGCTATGGCTGCTGAAGAGGGAGCAGAGGTCTTTGTAATCTGTGCCCAGATTGAGCAGGAATTGGCAGACCTTGATGAAGAAGAAAAGAAGGAATACTTAGAGGATTTAGGGGTAGCTTCCAGTGGCTTGGATAAATTGGTGGCAGCTAGTTATTCCCTGCTTGGACTAATTTCCTTCTTAACAGCAGGAGAAGATGAGTGTCGTGCTTGGACGATCAAGAAGGGAACCAAGGCCCCTCAGGCAGCAGGCAAAATTCATACAGACTTTGAAAGGGGATTTATTAAGGCAGAGGTAGTGAATTACCAGGATCTTTTGGATAATGGTAGCCTTTCAGCAGCAAGAGAAAAAGGAATTGTGGGAATGGAAGGTAAGGAATATGTGGTAAAAGATGGGGATGTGATCTTGTTTAGATTTAATGTCTAAAATGCAAGTCTTAAATAGTGGAAAGGAAGTAGCTGTTTATGACAACTAGCATTGAATTTCCCCATTTGGGGATTTGTCTTAGTTCTGTGGGGAAGTCCCTGAATTTCCTTGGATTTTCCATAGCATACTATGGAATTGTTATTGGGTGTGGATTGCTGGCCGGACTTTTTATAGCCCTCAGAGAGGCCAAACGCACCGGACAGGATCCGGACAATTATTATGATATTGCTATTTACGGAGCAGTATTTGGAATCCTGGGAGCAAGAATCTATTATGTGATTTTTTCCTGGGATATGTATAAAGACAATCCAATCAGCGTCTTTAATATCCGCCAGGGAGGACTGGCGATTTACGGTGGGGTTATCGCAGCAGTGATTACTGTTTTAGTCTATGCAAAGAGAAAGAAATTATCGGCCCCTCTTTTAATGGATACCGCCTGTTTAGGTTTGGTGACAGGGCAAATGATTGGCCGCTGGGGTAATTTTTTTAACAGAGAAGCCTTTGGAGAATATACGGACTCCTTCTTTGCCATGAAACTTCCTGTAGATGCTGTTAGAGACGGTGATATAACAGAGCTTATGACAAAACATATGACTACTGAAAATGGGATTTCCTACATTCAGGTCCATCCCACCTTTTTGTATGAATCTTTGTGGTGTCTTATGGTTCTTGTCCTGCTTTTACTATATCGAAAACATAAGAAATTTGACGGGGAAGTCTTTCTTATGTACCTGTGTGGCTACGGTGCCGGCAGATTTTGGATTGAAGGGCTTCGCACGGACCAACTTTTGCTTCCGGGAACCGGGCTTCCGGTATCCAGGCTATTAGCGGGAACTTTGGTGATTGTTTCTCTGGGAATTATTTTCCGGATGAAAAGTAAAAAGAATGCCTTGACAAAAAATAATGAATCCGTTAGTCTTTAACACAGGCGAAGGCCAAAAAGATTAATAGAATAAAAGCGACGAAGAGAAGAAGTAGTTGATCGTACACCCCTACAGAAAGCTGCCGGCAGATGAGAGGCGCAGGAAGGCATGATGGATGAATACATCTTGGAGCTGCACGCTGAAAGCTTGTTTTTGCTAGCAAGGGGAGTAGGTTGTGACGGAGTGACATACGTTAAGATGTTGAGAGCTGTGAACACGCAGCTTGCTGAGGTTAGTCATGTGAGTGGCTGATGAAATAAGGTGGTAACGCGTAGATACGCCCTTATCCGATTTTTATCGGGTAAGGGCTTTTTTTATACAAAAGTGAACCAATCATAGAAAGGAAAAGAAAACATGGGAATTTACGAGGAATTGCAGGCGAGAGGATTGATCGCCCAGGTAACAGATGAGGACTTGATCAGAGACCTAATTAACAATGGAAAGGCAACTTTTTATATCGGATTTGACCCAACAGCAGACAGCCTTCATGTAGGCCATTTTATGGCTCTTTGTCTTATGAAACGTCTCCAGGAAGCAGGAAATAAGCCCATTGCCTTAATCGGAGGAGGAACTGCTATGATCGGGGATCCTTCAGGAAGAACAGACATGCGTCAGATGATGACACCGGAGACTATTCAGCATAACTGTGACTGCTTTAAAAAGCAGATGAGCAGATTTATCGATTTCTCTGAGGGAAAGGCTTTGATGGTAAATAATGCCGACTGGCTGCTTGGGCTTAATTATGTAGAGGTACTTCGTGAAGTAGGAGCACATTTTTCTGTAAACAGAATGCTGACTGCAGAGTGCTACAAGCAGAGAATGGAGAAGGGACTTAGTTTCTTAGAGTTTAACTACATGATCATGCAAAGTTATGACTTTTATGCCCTCTTTAAGAAATACGGATGTAACCTTCAGTTTGGCGGAGACGACCAGTGGAGCAACATGTTAGGTGGTACAGAACTGATTCGCAGAAAGTTAGGAAAAGATGCTTCAGCCATGACCATTACCTTGCTCCTTAATTCCGAAGGCAAGAAGATGGGTAAGACCCAGAGCGGTGCAGTATGGCTTGATCCAAATAAGACTTCTCCTTTTGAGTTCTATCAGTACTGGAGAAATGTGGCAGATGCTGACGTCCTAAAATGTATTCGTATGCTGACCTTCCTGCCTTTGGAAGAGATTGACAAGATGGATAGCTGGGAAGGAGCTGAACTTAATACTGCAAAAGAAATTTTAGCTTATGAGCTGACAAAATTAGTTCACGGTGAGGAAGAGGCCAAGAAGGCCCAGGCAGCAGCCAAGGCCTTATTTAGCACAGGAGCAGCCGCTGATATGCCAAAGACTGAGCTTACAGCTGAGGACTTAACCGATGGAAATATCGATATTATGACCATGCTTGTAAAGGCAGGCCTTACCGTTTCAAAATCAGAAGCTCGTCGAGCTGTACAGCAGGGGGGTGTGTCTGTAGACGGAGAGAAGATTACAGATATTAACCGTAGCTTTGCAGGGGAGGATCTTGCAGGAGAAGGAATTGTTCTTAAAAAAGGCAAGAAAAATTTCCGCAAGGTATTGATGAAATAAGAGACGAGAAAGAGAGGAGAAACCATGGCATTTAAAGAAGTTGCAATTGAAAGCTTAGAATTTAATCCCTTTACCAAAATATCTAAGGAATGGATGTTGGTGACTGCAGGGGATGAACATAAGAGCAATACCATGACAGCTAGCTGGGGCGGAGTTGGAATTATGTGGGCAAAGAATGTAGTGACTACTTATATTAGACCCCAGCGTTACACCAAGGAATTTATGGATGCAAATGAAAACTTTACCATTTCCTTTTTGCCGGAAGATAAGAGAAAGGCCTTGCAGGTTTGTGGATCTGTATCCGGAAAAAATGTAGAAGATAAGTGGAAAGAAGCTGGTCTTACCCCTTATTATGTGGATAAAACCACAGCAGTAGAGGAAGCCCAGATGATCTTTGTATGCAAGAAGTTATATCATCAGACCATGAAGCCAGACTGCTTTGATGTAAAAGAAAATGATGAAAAATGGTATCCGGAGAAAGATTACCATGAAATGTATATTGCAGAGATTCAGAAGGTTCTTGTAAAAGAGTAATTAATTTAGAATCTATGAAAAAAGGATGTACCCAGAACTTGAAATTGGGTACATCCTTTTGCTTTATAAGTATTCTTTAAATTTCTTTTCCTTTTGTTACGATCATGTGGATAACAAATGGGACAAACAAGGTAATAAATGCTGCATAGCCAAGGTAAGCATAGCCCTGTTTTACAACGGCCATAAGACCGAACTGGGCGATAGCGAAGGCCAGGAAGGTAAAAATTGCGGTACAGATTGCATTTCTTACTAAATGTCCCTTGTTTTTTTCTTCCTTGGACTTGCCTCGCTCCATAGCATTTACACAGCGGGTAACAATTCCGGAGATCATATTTACAGCAGTAGATATGGCTCCTAGAATAATCAGGATTGATATAATCGGGGTTAAAAGTTTTGCCCCTACCCCGTTTTGTACCAGGACTAACATAGGCACAGAGGCAGTGGCAAGTTCTGCTACATAGGCGATGGCCAAAAGTCCAAGAATGGAAAGCTCCATGGCAAAAAAGTTGCAAATAAAGATCCGGATGGCCGCCTGATTAATCTGCTTTTCGTCAGTAACGTCTTCCATATGCTGGTACATAACTGATACAGATGCCAGCTGAAAGAAGAAATACAAAACAGCGGAGTAGAGGGCTGGGCCAAAGCTGCTTGTTCCAGCAGACATTACCGGAAGTTCCCCGGAGATCATTCGCCGGATGGAATCCATAATATCACCCCACTGGGCAATAATATTTGGAACTAACACTAAGACTAATCCGATAATAATCAAGACACTTAAGGTGGAAGCGCATTTCCTTACCACATTGGTTCCGTAAAGGGCAATGACGAAAATAAAGGCCCCGATGATCAAGGTGCACAGCCAGTAGGGAATTCCAAATAAGGTCTGGATAGTGGAGCCTCCGGTGGCAAAGGCTGCTGCAGAGGCGGTGCCGATCATAATTAAGTAACAGATCTCATATAAGTTGGACATAACAGGCCTGGTTTTTCCGTAGAGACTGTCGGAAAAACTGCGATAATCATAGGTTTTATGCTTGTAGGCATAGCGCATTCCATACCAGAAAAACAGTGCATATAAACCCTGGGTTACGATGGGAAGGAGCAGACACCAGATTCCATAGTTAATGAAATACTGGTAAATCTGAGCTCCTGAGGCAAAGCCTCCTCCAAATTGGGTGGTGAAGGCTACAAAGGCCAGGCCTGTGGCCAATGGCATTTTGCTCTTGTCGACAAGAAGCGAGTTTGAACGACTCATAGTTAAAAATCCCCCGTGTGTATTTATTTTTTCTTATTGAATTCAATGACTTTTCCTGGATTCAGGATTAATTTGTCATCAAAAGCAAGTTTGATGGATTTGTAAAGGGCAATCATTCTTGGCCCAACAAATTCTTCTAAAAATTCTAAACGTCCGTTTCCGATACCGTGTTCGCCGGAAAGTTGTCCTCCTAATTCTTTGGAGAGGGCATAGAGCTCTGTGAGACTGGCCTGGGTGGCTGCTTTCCACTCTTCATCGGACATTTCAGGACCTCGAAGCATTTCCGTGTGAATATTTCCATCTCCACAGTGGCCGCAAGGTTCCACCCGTATGCCGTGGGACAGGGCGATCCTTTTGGCTGATTTTACATACTCAGCAATCTTTGCTCTTGGAACTACCACGTCACATTCTTCCTGAGAAACAGAGTCCGCTTTCATGCCTTCTAGGATGGCTCCTCGCACTTCCCAGACACTGCCGGCTCTTTCAGGTGTGGCTGCAATGCAGCAGTCAAGGGCACCGTGGGCCAGGGCGGATTCTGAGGCGGCCTCTAAGGCCTTGTTAAGTTCCTCCTTGCTGGAAGCGTCATACATAACAATGAGAACTGCTTCCCCCTGCTTAACCGGAAACATTTTGTTTAGGTTTCTCTCTACAATTTCAATCAGTTCTCGCTCTAAAAATTCAATAGCTGTTGGAACAAAGGGCAGGGCTAAAACCTCCGGAACCATGTCCGCACATTCCTCTAAGCTTTTAAAAGGCATAACCAAGGTGGCAGAACAGGTTGGCGCAGGTAAAAGTTTTAGGGTTACCTTGGTTAAGATACATAAGGTGCCCTCGGAGCCAATGATTAAATCCTTTACATCGTATCCGGTAGTGTTTTTTACTACATTTGAGGAAAATTCTAAAATAGAACCGTCTGGCATTACCGCTTCGATACAGCGGACAAAATCTCTGGTAAGGCCATAGCGGACAGCCTTCATACCACCGGCATTGGTAATTACATTTCCTCCAATAGAGGCTGTTTTTTCTCCCGGATCCGGAGGATAGAAAAGTCCCTCTGCAGAAGCGGCAGCCTGGATATCAATAAGCAGGGCTCCCGGTTCTGCAGTAATGGTCTGGTTTTTATGATCTACCGGAAAAATGCGATTCATCCGCATGATGGATAGCATAATTCCACCATATTTACAGGTGGCACCTCCTGCAAGACCGGTTCCGGCACCTCGGCATACTACAGGAATATTTTCCTTGTAAGCATAGGCCATTATGGCGGAAATTTCTTCTTTGTTAATAACCTCTACATAAAGTTCAGGCGGAAATACTCCGTATTCAGGCATTTCGTCCTTGTAATATTCTTTGGCAATGTCCTCCCCAACCCAGACTCTGTCAGAAGCGGTTGCCTGGCGGATGTAATCAAAATCCTGGGAGGTCATTTTCTTATATGGATAGGCCATGATCTAATCCTCCTTTCGATTATTGATAAGGGCCGTAAGTTCTGGAACTACCTGATAAAGATCATCTACGATGCAGTAATCTGCTACCTTGAAAATCTGGGCATCTGGATCCTTGTTAATGGCTACAATGCACTGAGATCCCTTCATACAGGCAGTAAACTGAATGGCACCGGATACGCCGCAGGTAATAATTAGCTTTGGACGTACGGTTCGTCCGGAAAGTCCGATCTGGTGGGCAGTGTCTCCAAAGCCGTTTTCAATCATTGGCCGGGTAAAGGCCAACTGTCCCCCTAGGGCCTCGGCCAGCTTTCTGCACATTTCCACATCTTTTTCATTTTTTACGCCGCGTCCGGCTACTACCAGAATATCTTCTTCCTCGATAGAGTTCTCTTTCTTTATAGCCTTTGAAGAAAGAATGCAAATTCTGGAGCGAGACATTTTTTCGTTAACGGTACAGACTTCTACTTGGCCACAAGGATTGGTGACCTTCTGGGCCTTGTCCATTACCTTGTAGCGAACAGTGGCAAATTGAGGTCTGGACCTGGTAATGCCGATCTGGGCCATAATGTTTCCCCCAAAGGCCGGACGAATCTGGATCATATCTGTGTTAGGGCGAATATCTAAGCTGGTACAGTCGGCAGTAAGGCCAGTATGGAACCTAGTGGACAGTCTGGGGGCCAGAGACCGGCCCAGGGCAGTGGCGCCAATCAGCACAGAGCTTGGTTTTTTTGCTGCAATGCAATCTGCCACCGCGTCGGTATAGCAGTCAGCCCGAAATCCCTCAAAGCCTTCATCTTCATAGACATAAATGTGATCTACGCCGTAGGGTAAAAGCTTCTTGGCATTTTCTTTGGTGCCTTGTCCTCCCACTATGACACAGTTCACTTGGTATCCTACTTTCTTGGCCATTTTTCTTGCTTCGCCAATAAGTTCAAAAGTTACAGGGTGGATTTCTCCCAGCACCTGTTCTACATAGATAAGAAAATGTTTCCATTGATTCTTATCTACAGATTTTGCTTTCTGTTCAAAACGTATGGCTTTCTCTGGGCAATTTCTGACACAGAGCCCGCACATCCGGCAATTTTCATTTACCTGGATGCCACTTCCTTCAATAGAAAGGGCACCGAAGGGACATTTCTCCACACATTGGCTGCAGAGACTGCATTTATCTGAATCAAATTTTAAAAAATCCATGGTTCTTCCTTTCTCCTATATAATTTTCTTCTTGGTCAAGGCTAAGAATAAGGCCTTGGCTTTTTCTGAAGGATTCCCCTCAAGATAAATCTGCCCCTCGCTTTCCGGTGGGGCAAACATGCGATCCACTGCAGTGGGGGAACCGACTAAGCCGTAGCGACTAAGATCTTGGTCCGGCATATCATCAAAACTTAGGATACGGATGGGACGATCCTTGGTAGCCTTCTGCAAAATATAGGAAGGAAGTCTGGGAACGCAGGTGTCCTTGTCAATGGTTAGGAGACAGGGGTAGGGAAGTTCCGAAACTTGAGATACTGTTACCAGGTCCTGGCGAACCTGAATGTGGGAATCTGTTACTTCCGTAATCTCCGCTACCCATGCGGCATGGGGGATGGATAAGTGTTCCGCAATGGAAGGCCCCACCTGGGCGGTATCCCCATCAGTGGTTTGTCTTCCGCAAATAATCAAATCAACATCCCCAATAACCTGAATCCCCTGGGATAAGGCGTAGGAGGTGGCTAATACGTCAGCACCTGCAAATTTCTTGTCTGAAAGAATTACTGCATCGTCAGCTCCCATGGCATAGGCATCACGAATCATTTCTTCTGCCTGGGGAGGTCCCATAGTAAGGACTGTAAGGCTTCCCCCAACCTGTTCTTTAATATTAAGAGCGGTTTCAAGGGCGAACAAATCGTAAGGATTGGTCCGGGTATCTCCGGACATACGTTTCATAGCTCCTGTTTCTGGGTCAATGTCTACCTTGGAGGAAGCAGGAACCTGTTTCATACAAACTACAATCTTCATTTACATATTTTCCTTTACTCAAAAATATTACTTTTGCACTTTAATGTGCTAAAACACAGAACAGATTATAGCATAGAAAAAGCAAAAAGGCCACGAAATTTGCAAATTATTTTGTGCAAATTTCATGGCTTTTTTTGTGCTAAAGAAAACTGCTATAGTAGATAAAATAGCAATCGTTATCCTTGGAATTTTAGGTAAAGGCTGGCATATGGCTCAAGGCTAAGGGAGCCCTCTAAGTGGTATTCTTCCTTGCTAATAAGATCCACAAAATTGCCATTTAAGCTTCCCTCCCATGCCGTATAGCTATTATCGGAAGCGTTGATTGCAACAAGGACTCTTTCAGTTTCTGTTGCCCGCTCAAAAATCAGCTGGTGGTTTTGAATTACTAGGTTTCGATAATTTCCATGACAGAGGGCTTGGCTATTTTGTCGAATGTGAATTAAGGTCCGGATATAGTCTGTCAGGGTATTGGGCTTTGGAGCCTCAAAGCAGGGACGGAGGGCGTAGTCGTTATCAGGAGCCTTCTCGCCAAGCTCTCCCCATTCGCTTCCGTAGTAGAGACATGGGATTCCCGGCATTCCCATAAGCAGTCCGTAAGCGGGGCGGATATGGTCTTTGTTGGTGAGAATGCTGGCAAGTCGTGTGACATCGTGATTGTCCACAAAGGTCATAAGATGCTTTCCTCTGTAAATGCACCAGGGATCCATTCCAAATTGGCGGTGCAGGGAGTGGGCAATTTCAAACATATTCATAGAATTAAAGCTGGAGTAAAGCCCCTTGTAGCATTCGTAATTTGTGCAGCTGTGGAGCATTTCATCATTTACGATTAGATTATAATCTCCGAAAAGTACTTCTCCGATCAGGGCAAATTCAGGCTTCAGGCTTTCGGTGAAAGATCGCAGCCTTCTCATGAAATTGTGGTCTAAGCTGTAAGCAACGTCCAGACGAAGACCGTCAATATCAAAGTTATCAACCCAGAATTTCACGCAATCCAAAAGATAATCCACCACAGCAGGGTTCTGGAGATTAAGCTTTACTAATTCAAAGTGGCCTTCCCAACCCTCGTACCAGAAACCGTCATCATAGCAGCTGTTGCCCTCAAAGCTTATGTGAAACCAGTCCTTGTAAGGAGAGTCCCATTTTTTCTCCTGTACATCCTTAAAGGCCCAAAATCCTCGGCCTACATGATTGAAAACCCCGTCTAAAACAATTTTTACATGATGTTCATGGAGAGCCTTACATACATCGGCAAAATCCTGGTTGCTTCCTAGGCGACAATCGATCTTCTTAAAATCCCTGGTGTCATAGCCATGATTGTCCGATTCGAAAATTGGATTTAATAAGATAGAATCCACCCCTAAATTTTCTAGGTATTCTGTCCAGTCTAGAAGTTTTCGGATTCTTGGCAGGCACTGGCCGTCGTTGGCAAGGGGTGCACCGCAAAAACCTATAGGATAGATTTGATAAAAAATAGCATTATAAGCCCACATAAAATAAAACCTCATTTCTTTAAAACTTAAGCTCCTGCCAGTATACCATAAAGAGACTAGTTCTGGAAAGTTGACGGGGACTCCTGTTTGTGATTTTTGGCCTGGCGAGGAGTTAGTCCGTAGAGCTCCTTAAAGAGCCTGTTAAACATGGTCTGATTGGTGAAGCCGCTTTCGCTCATGACCTCGGCAATGGATAAATCTTCCTTGGTAAGAAGCCACCCAGCGTGGGAAATTCGTACTTCATTGAGATATTTCATTAAGCTAATGCCCATATGTTTCTTAAAGAAACGGCACAAATACTCTCTGCTGAATCCTGTCATTTCCGCAATTTCATTGAGAGATATTTTCTCTTTATAGTTTTCGTTTATATAAGAAATGATTTTTCTTAGAATGTCATTGGAGTGGTTCGTGGAAGCAAGAGATTCTGGCGGAGAATAAACTGAAAAATAACGGATCAGGTCAGAAAGCAGCAAAAGAGCTGTGCCGTCTGACCGCATAACACTGGTCAGGTCATTGTCCAAACAGGTATAAGTCAGGTCCTTGGCCAAACTACATAAATGCTCATAGTGGGGATATTCAGGAAGCTCTGAGGAAATAGGATGACATTCAATATGATAAAGTTCAAGGCTAGGGCAGTACACAGAAAGATTCTTTTTATCCACATGAATACACAAAAATATGTATAAGCTGGAATCTGAGTGGATGGAGTGAACTTCCCTGGAGTCAAAAACAATTAATTGGCCATGCCGGAGAGTGATATGTTCATGTTCCTTCTGAATCTGAACAGAGCCGCTTAAACAAAATAGAATTTCCATAGCCTCATGCCAATGGGCAGGAATATGAGGATTTTCAAGTTCCCCCATGGAAGTTTGAATGCCAAGATTACCCAGGGGCTTAAGGGCTTCATGATATGCTTTTGCCATAAGGTGCTCCTTTTCTGAAGAGATTTCGATTAGGTGTTTTCGATTAGTATAGCATTTGGCGAAAAGTATGTACAAGATAAATGCAAGAAATAATCCTCGCATTCATGAAAAAACTGTTGACACTGCAGCAAGGGTGACATATAATATTCGGGTATGACATGAGAAGAAACAGTGTGGAGCCAATGCCCCGGAGACATACTGATTTCGATACAGATAGTATGATGATATTAGTGAATGATGGAGGTACACCAATGAAAACTTATATGGCTAATCCAGATAAGATTGAAAGAAAATGGTATGTAGTTGATGCAGAAGGCTGTACATTAGGACGCCTTGCTTCAGAAGTAGCTAAGGTTTTAAGAGGTAAGAATAAGCCTGAATATACACCACACATTGATACTGGCGATTATGTAATCGTAGTTAATGCTGAGAAGATTAAAGTAACTGGTAAGAAGATGAACCAGAAGGTTTACTATCATCACTCAGACTATGTAGGAGGAATGAAAGAGACTACATTGGCAGAGATGATGGCTAAGAAGCCAGAGAGAGTTATTGAACTCGCTGTAAAGGGTATGCTTCCAAAGGGACCTTTGGGAAGAAGCATGATTAAGAAACTTCACGTATATGCTGGACCAGATCATGAGCAGCAGGCTCAGAAGCCAGTAGAGCTTAAGTTTTAAGGAAAGGTTGAAAGGAGGATACTTACAGTGGCTACAGTAAAATTCTACGGAACAGGAAGAAGAAAAAAATCTATCGCAAGAGTATATTTGGTACCTGGAACAGGTAACATTACTATTAATAAAAGAAGCATCGATGAGTATTTTGGATTAGAGACATTAAAGGTTGTTGTTCGTCAGCCATTAGTTTCTACAGATACAGAAGGAAAGTTTGACGTAATCGTTAACGTAAAGGGTGGCGGATACACAGGACAGGCTGGAGCAATTCGTCATGGTATTTCAAGAGCTCTCCTTCAGGCAGATGCTGAGTACAGACCAGTTCTTAAGAAAGCTGGATTCTTAACTCGTGATCCACGTATGAAAGAGCGTAAGAAGTACGGTCTCAAGGCCGCTCGTCGCGCACCACAGTTCTCAAAACGATAATTTTTATCAAGAGAATTTACAAAAGAGAAGAAAAAACCCCGGAGAATCAAGGTTTTCCGGGGGTTTTTTTATCCAAATACACCGTATCTCAGCAATAGTAAAAATTGCAAATCTTGTGATTATTAAGAGAATCAAGTATAATAGATTCTATAAAAATTTGACGGGGGGATTTGCATGGGCAGTTATCTGAATCCGGGAAACTTTTCCTTTCGGGGAAGTCTTCGCTCCCAAATATATGTAGACAAAAGCAAATTGATTGCGAAAACAAATGAAGCCCTTTGCACTGAACAGAAGTATATTTGTGTGAGCCGTCCAAGAAGATTTGGTAAATCAATGGCCGCAAATATGCTTGCTGCATATTATGACCGTGGTGAAGGTACAGAAGAATTATTTCGGAATCTTGCAATCAGTCAGGACAAGTCGTATAAGGAAAATCTGAATCAATATGATGTAATCAAAATTAATATGCAGGAATTTTTGAGCATGTCAGAAACAATGGAAGAAATGTTGGGAATGTTTAAAAATTATCTTGTTTCAGATTTCGAAGAAACATATCCGGAAGTGCGTTTCCGGGATAAAAAGAATCTGATTCAGGTAATGAAAGATGTATTTTCTTATACAAGATGCCCTTTTGTGATTCTGATTGATGAGTGGGATTGCCTGTTTAGAGAATACAAACAAGATAAGGAAGCACAGAAAAAGTATCTAGATTTCTTGCGTGCATGGCTGAAAGATAAAGACTATGTTGCAATGGCTTATATGACGGGGATTCTTCCAATTAAAAAATATGGTTCTCATTCAGCCTTGAATATGTTTACCGAGTATTCTATGACAGATCCTGGTAATCTGGCAGAATATTTCGGGTTTACAGAACAGGAAGTGTATGAACTTTGTGAAAAGTATGGAATGAGTTTTGAGGAAGCAAGGGTCTGGTATGATGGGTATCACCTGTTTGTACATCAGAAAGAAAAAGAAAAATGCTATTCCATGTACAGTCCAAAATCTGTTGTAGAAGCCATGCTGCGTCATCGATTTGGAACCTATTGGAATCAGACAGAAACATATGAAGCATTAAAAATTTATATTCAAATGGATATGGATGGGTTAAAAGAATCAGTGGTTCGAATGCTTGCGGGGGAATCTGTTACAATTAATATTGGAACATTCAGCAATGATATGACTACCTTTGCAACAAAAGATGATATATTGACCTTGTTGGTACATCTGGGATATTTGACTTACAATGTTACCGATGGAACTGTGAGTATTCCTAATAAAGAAGTTTCCAGGGAATATATAAATGCAATCACTACAATGAATTGGCGTGGAGTAGCTGAGTCGATAGAAGATTCCAGAAGATTATTGGAAGCATTATGGGAATTGGATGAAGAGGCTGTTGCAGCTGGAATTGAAAGAGCACATGATGAAATTTCTATTCTTCAATATAACGATGAAAATTCCCTTAGTTGTACAATCAATCTTGCGTTCTATTTTGCACGTGAATATTATACGATAGTGAGGGAGATGCCGGCCGGGAAAGGATTCGCGGACATATGTATGATTCCGAGAAAAGAACATTTGGACAAACCGGCAGTAATTATTGAATTGAAGTGGGACAAGAGTATGGTTGGTGCCTTGGAGCAGATCAAGGGAAAGAATTATGTAAGTGCACTGAGGAACTATCAGGGAAAAATATTGCTGGTTGGTATTAACTATAATAAGAAAACCAAGAAACATGAATGTGTGATTGAGGTTATGGAAAAATAGAAAATGTGAAGGGATAATTCCACTGTAAAAAATTAGGAGAAGGAGTGGATAAAAAGACTAATGAGTTTATCTAATATAGAAGTATAAGAAGATAGGAGCAGGAAAAGGTATGAAATGTGAAAATTGTGGTGCTTTGCTGGCAGAGGATGTGTCGTTCTGTCGGGAATGTGGAGCAAAGGTAGAAAAGAAGAAAGAGAGTGCGGAGCAAAACTTGAAGAGGAAGCGAAGTTCTGTTCGAATTGTGGAATGAAAGTAGAGGACGAATTCGTTCATGCACAAACGAAAAGACAGGATGACGAAAAATCGGGGGGGGAGCCGCAAGGCGAGGCGGCCGCTGTAATAACTGAGGAGGATTGTGAGAAGAATTGTGAAGAGGTATCTGAGAATGAAGCTTGTGATGAAAAGAAAAATGATGAGATAACAGGGGATGAATCAGAAAATGTCAGGGAATATGACGGCATTCCTGAAGACAATAATGCAGAAACAAATAAAAATGAAAGTGAACTTATTGCCCAGTTAGTCACAAGGATGAAGATAGAAGCTCTTATTTTTTGGGAAGGGTTAGATTGGTTTGGAAAAATTTTTACAGTAAGTATTTTGATTACAATTCTTATGTTTTTGTCAGCACTTTTCTCATACAAGTTCATATCAGTTATCGTTTCTGTTGTGCAGGCAGGGGTGTTGATTCTCGCACAACTTTTACATAAAGACGTCCTAAAATGCAAGAAAAGAAATTTGCAATACCTTGTATTATTAGTCGCTGTAATAGTAGCAGTGGCAAATTTGGTAAGCTACACGTTTGCGAATGATGCTACAATATCTACCCATAGTGAAAAAGAAGAACGGGAAGGGTTTGATGAGGAAACTAATGTAGAAGTGCAGGTGGGGAATTATACTTTCTCTGTTCCGGATTATTGGGAAGCAGAGGAAGAATCTGAGAACTTATATCAAGCGTATGCTGAGGATTCTGATAAAGTTGTAAAACTTCAGATAGACTCTGTTGAAGATGATGAGGATCCAGTTTCCTTTGAAATTCTTGAAGAAGAAACTGATAATGGGAAAATGGCTTCGGCAGTAAAATCATACTTTGACGCTACAAGTAAGGTTACCTCTGAGTATTTTGAATCAGGCAAGATTAAGGGGTATATATATAGTTTTGAATATGAAAAAAATGCGACAAGAGGAATTGGAAGGTGTCTAGTATTTCCTTCAGGGAAAAACAACCATTGGGTTTATGTTGTTTTGTTAGAAAATGATTATTCGGATTACGCTTATTTTGGAGATTATGATAGTATCATAAATTCCATCAAGCAGAAGAAGGTATCGAAAAAAAGCAAAAAGACCACAAAGAAAGAATCCAAAAAGAAAGATTCTAAAAAAGAAGAAAAAAATCATCTAAAGAAAAAGAGTCGACTACATCAGAAAGCACAAATGACAGCGATAATAAAGAATCTCAGACTGAGGAAAATCAAATTCAGAGCGAAGATATGGATGGGAAAATTAAAATAGCCGATGCATACTATGTATATGAATCAGATAATTATAATGATGTAGTTAACAAATTAAAAGAAGCTGGATTTGAAAACGTAACGGCACAAGCGAATTATAGTTTGGGGACAGGGTTTTGGGATTCATTGAAGCACGAAGAGGTGGAATCGGTAAGTATTGCTGGAAAAAGTGACTTCGAAAAAGGAGAAATTTTTGATAAAACTGCAGAGGTTGTTGTTTTATTTTATGCCTTTGAAAAAGACAATCCTAATATAGTATATACACAGTATACAGCTGGCCAGTTGTATCAGGACCTAGAAGACAATCCGATACGTGCGGAGGAAACACATCAAAAGGAATTTGTAGAGCTTACAGGCAAAATATCTGCAATCGGAGAAAAATATATATTAATTCATGACGTAGTAGGCTGGCCTACATTAGAGACTATTTGTTGTGATATGACAACAGATGAATTAGAAAATCATTTAGTAGAGCTTACTACCGGAGACGAGGTCACGATTCGTGGAAAAATAAAAACAGTAGACGTCATGTATCCATATACAATTGATGTATATAGTTTTTTGTGATGATGGTAATGAGTGCATGTAAATAGAACTATAATAATTATAAAATAGCTTTTGTATTTCAGTTTACTAAGCAGCAGGCGGGCAACCTGCTGCTTTTTGTTTTGCAGAAATTTTGGTATACTGGTTTTATGATTAAAGAAATGGAGAGGTAATGGTATGCAGACAAAAGAATATAGCAAGGTTCCAGTATTTGAAAATGGTATGGCCTTGCCGGTTTTTCCCTTTACAGATGGAAAAACCGGTGAGAATTATGATGCCCGGACATCGGACATTGTAAGATATGCTGTGTATGTGGAATCGGATTATGACATGGATGGGGACGGAAAAAGAGATTTAGTCAAGGCAGTGGTTCAGGTGCCAAGAAGTGCTGTGGAAGGAAATTATAAGGCAGCTACAGTCTTTGAGGCTCGTCCCTACTGTGCCGGGGTCTTTGAGGATGGCTACCAGCACATGAAGGAGGTAGCAGAAAAAGATTATCCCAAATTTAACCTGGCAGATTTAGACCAGGTGGTGCCGGCTAGGGTGTCTACAGGAGAGATTAGTGCTATGGATCTTGCTTTGAAAGCAGACCCTGCAGACTGGTACTATCCGGATAAGGGCAATCATAACAGCATGGTTTATGAAAATTTGGATAATTTCAATTATTATCTGGTGCGAGGCTTTGCGGTAGTAGTAAGTGCAGGCTTTGGGGCTCTTGGCTCTGATGGATTTAACTATGTAGGATCAGACTATGAAAGAGATGCTTTTAAGGCTGTGGTTGAATGGCTTCATGGGGACCGCCTTGCCTATGCAAACCGGGAGGGAACGATTCAGACTAAGGCTGACTGGTCCAATGGAAATGTAGCAATGACCGGAAGGTCCTATGCAGGAACTATGCCTTTTGCAGTAGCCACCACAGGAGTGGAAGGCTTAAAGACCATCGTTCCGGTGGCTGGAATTGCAGACTGGTATAGCCAACAGAACATGCAGGGAGCCCAGCGCTACTGGCCAAAAGAGATGTTAAATAGCTTTCTTGCTTACTATTGTTCCAGTCGTTACAATGACGCGAACCTGTCTGAGAAACAATTGGAAGATATAGGGGCATTTCACCATGAATTAAGTCTCCGGCAATTGAAGTGTGGCTTTGATTATGATGCAGACTTTTGGGGAATGGGAAATTACCGTTTAAAGGCAGACCAGATTAAGTGCAGTGCCTTAATTGTCCATGGCTTAAATGACGAAAATGTATCCACCAAACAATTTGAAATGATGTATAAATCCTTTCAAAAGGCAGGACAGAATGTGAAATTGATTTTGCATCAGGGCCCTCATATTACCCCTACAATGCCTAACAAAGGCTATGGGATTCTCGTTGATGGTAAATTCTATGATGATATTGTAAATGAATGGATTTCGCATTATCTTTACGACTTAGAGAATGGGGCGGAAGATAGGCCTGCTCTTACGGTACAGACAAACTATGACCAAAATAAGTGGGAGACAGCAGACTCCTGGGAGACAGCATATGCCATGAATCTTTCCTGTAAAGAAGAGGGAACTTCGGTAATTGATACAGATTGGGAGAAGGCTGGCATCAGCGCAGACAATTTTGATGATGTAATGGGACAAAAGTCTACCAATATGGGCATGCGTTACCTGACGACTCCATTTGAGGAAAGAGTAACCATCCAGGGAACAGTTTGCGTGAACCTAAGAGCGGCACTGAAGGATGGATGGGAAAAAGAAGACTTCCATCCGGAAAATGTAAACGATGCAGATAGCCTTACAATGAAACTTGGGGAATCTAAAATTTCTGGGAAAATGGATGATGTTAAGCTTACCCTACTGCTTTGTGATGTGTGCCAGGAGAAGTTTGACAGTATTCAGACCCAAGACCCGGAGCGAAATGTTATTTCGGTGGAGCTTGTAAAAGAAGGCGGAATTGTGAATGGGGGAGACCTGCCTGCCCTTGACGAAGCCTGCTTCCAGACTGTCCATAAGAACTACCGGGTTATTAGCAGAGCCTTTGCAGACCTGTGTAATCCCGAAGCCGGATATGAACCGGAGACGGCAGATAAGGCCATTGATCTTATAAAGGGTCAGTATCATGATTATCATATTTTTATGAATGCGACTAGATACACACTAGAGCCTGGGCACAGCCTTGGGGTGGTGCTTGCAACTGAAGACCCGGTTAACTGCCTGATTCATAAGACCTATGCCGTCGAGATTGAGAACGCTTCTGTGACAGCTAGGGTTCCGGTTACAGAAAACATGGCAGAAGAGGGATTGTTTCTTGGTTAAACAGACCATAGTGTTTTAGATTTTTTAAGATAGCAGGAAGGAGAAACCAGTGGAAAAGAATGAAAAATTGCTGGCGCAGATATTAAATGACTCGGATGAAATGATACAGGTTAGCCATGCGAAAACTTTTTCTATGATCTATGCCAATGAGACGGCAAAAAAATATACAGGTCATGGAGATGCGCCTTACCTAGGACGTCATTGCTATGAGTATATGATGGGGCTAAAAGAGCAGTGCCCCTTTTGCCCAATGCGCAATCTGGGGGATCGGAATTCTTTTGAGACAGAGGTAGATAACGGCAAGGAAGTCTATGCAGTAAAGACTAAGAAAATTCTCTGGGAGGGCCAGGAGGTTTTTATTGAGTATGCATGGGATATTACAAAAATACGCCGTTCCCAGAAGATTTATGAATCTCAGGTGAAGGCCTTGCTTGCATCGATTCCTCATGCCCAGGGAATTTTTCATATGGATCTCACCGAGGACCTGGTGATTTCTGTTAACGGAAGTGCATCAACAGCTATCGAAATGCGAAAATTATCCAAGGTTAACGAAGTGATAAAGGCTGTTTCTCAGTGTGTTCCGGGGAAAGAGGGAGCCTTAGACTTTTATCATATTTTCTGTAAAGAAAGTCTTCTTAAGGCCTATGAAAATGGAAAGACTGAGCTTGTAAAGGATACAGATTCTTATTTTGATGATGGAAGTATCAGACCAGCCAGAATTACTGCGCGTTTGATTATTAATCCGGATAATAATCACTTGGAATGCATTGTCTACGGACTGGATGTTTCCGCAGAAGTACAGGCGCGAAGGGAATATGAGAAAGAACGGGAAAACCTTCTTGCTATTTTTGATACTCTGGCAGATTCTTATGCCAATGTTCTTCTTATTGATGCAGAACATAAACAAATAAAACCGATGAAGATTCAGGGAGCTGTAAATGCTATTTTTTCTAAGGGCAGAGATTTGTTTTATGATTTTGAGGATGTGAAAAATCACTATGTAGAAAATCGTGTGCATCCGAAAGATCGTAAGATGATGGCAGAGGCTTTAAGCCTTAATACTATTCGAAAAAATCTAGAAGAGGCTAAAGAATACAAAGGAAATTATTCCGTGCTTGAAGATGGACAAGCTCACTTTTTTCAGTTTAAGTTTTCAAGGCCTGAGAACATGGAATATATTGTAGGCGGTTTTCAAAATACAGACGAAATCATAGCAAAACAGATTGAACAGGAAAAGGCCTTGCGAGATGCGCTTGTGATGGCAAGGCAGGCCAACCATGCCAAAAGCACTTTCCTTAGCAATATGTCCCATGATATCAGGACTCCTATGAATGCAATCATTGGATTTACAGCTTTAGCTCAAAGTCGCTTGGATCATCCGGACCAGGTGGGGGACTATTTGAAAAAAATCCATACATCCAGCACCCATCTTCTGGGTCTTATTAATGACATTCTTGATATGAGCCGTATAGAAAGCGGTATTGTGAAGTTGGAGGAAAATCAGGTACATCTGCCAGATATTCTTAGGGATCTTCACACCATTATTCAGGGACAGATTGATGAAAAACAACAAAAGCTTCTGATTGAGACTTTTGAGCTGGTTCATGAGGATGTGATAACGGATAAACTGCGCCTGAATCAGGTTCTCTTAAATATTGTTGGAAATGCCATAAAGTATACGGATTTGGGCGGAATTATCCGGGTAGGAATGACAGAAAAACCCAGTGATCGGCCTGGTTATGCCCGCTATGAATTTAGCATCCGAGATAACGGGATTGGAATGTCGCAGGAATTTGCGGACCATATATTTGATGCCTTTGCAAGAGAACATACCTCCACAGTCAGTGGCATTCAAGGTACCGGCCTTGGCATGTCCATTGCAAAGAATATTGTGGACCTTATGAATGGTCGCATTGAGGTGCATAGCAGGCAGGGGCAGGGTACGGAAGTTATTGTTACAGTGGACCTAAAGCTTGGAGAGAAGATGGAAAATGAGGAGCCGGACAAAGCCTTGGATTCTCATGAACGTTACAGAGAAAAAAGAATTCTTCTTGTGGAAGATAATGATTTGAACCGAGAGATTGCCTGCACCATTCTAGAAGATGCAGGAATTATTGTGGATACGGCAGAAGATGGCATAGAAGCAGTGGAACTTATGAATAAAGCGACAGAGGAGGAGTATGATCTCATTCTCATGGATATTCAGATGCCAAAGATGGATGGCTATACAGCTACCAGAGAGATTCGTACCCTAAAGAACAAGCGAAAAGCCAATATACCTATTATAGCCATGACTGCCAATGCCTTTGATGAGGATAAAAAAAAGTCCTTTGAGGCAGAAATGAATGGTCATATTGCAAAGCCTATCGATATAGCTGGCCTATTAAAAATACTGGATCAGGTCTTGGAGGAAGAGAATGGTGAAAATGCATAATAATCCTTAGAAAAACCTTAAAAATTTCATATTCAATCCAAAAATATTCTGTTCTTTCCAAAATGCATGGGCGTTATAATCAAAATAGTTAATGAGGAACACACCAAAAGACGAAAAAATGTACAACGGGAGGAAAGAAAATGAAGAAAAGAAAAGTAATGGCAACTTTACTGGCAGCAACCCTTGCTTTGACCTTGGCAGGATGTGGCGGATCTGGTTCGGGATCAAGTTCATCCGATTCTACCGCAAGTGGCGGAAGCTCATCAGAGAATGCTTCCAAACCGGTTTGCTGGTTCAACCGTCAGCCGTCTAACAGTTCTACAGGAGAGCTGGATATGGATGCGTTGACCTTTAATGATGACACCTACTATGTAGGATTCGATGCAAATCAGGGTGCTGAGTTACAGGGCCAGATGGTTATGGATTACATTGAAGAGCACATCGATACCATTGATAGAAATGGGGACGGAATTATTGGATATGTATTAGCAATCGGAGATGTTGGACATAACGATTCTATTGCACGTACAAGAGGTGTCCGCAGCGCATTAGGAACCGGCGTTGAGAAGGACGGAAATGTTGATGCAGAAGCAGCAGGAACCAATAGCGACGGATCAGCAACAGTAGTTCAGGATGCAGAAGTGGAGATCGGTGGAAAGACCTACATTATCCGTGAGCTTGCTTCCCAGGAGATGAAGAACTCTGCAGGTGCTACATGGGATGCTGCTACAGCAGGTAATGCAATCGGAACATGGTCAGCCGACTTTGGAAAAGATATTGACGTAGTTGTTTCCAATAATGATGGTATGGGAATGTCAATGTTTAATGCTTGGTCAAAGGCAGAGGAAGTTCCTACATTTGGATATGATGCTAACAGTGATGCAGTTGCAGCCATTGCTGAAGGATATGGTGGAACGATTTCCCAGCATGCAGATGTACAGGCTTACTTAACACTTAGAGTAATCCGTAATGCCTTGGATGGTGTTGATATTGATACAGGTATCGGTACAGCAGATGATGCCGGAAACCAGTTAGTAGAAGGCGAAGATTACAGATACAGCGAAGAAGAGAGATCTTACTATGCATTAAACCTTGCAGTAACAGCTGATAATTACGAGGATTTCACAGATTCTACAGTAACTTACGCAGCAGTTTCTAATCAGTTAGATGAGAGCAGCAATGCAACAAAGAAGGTATGGCTTGATATTTACAATGCTTCTGATAACTTCCTAAGCTCAACTTATCAGCCGCTTCTTGAGAAGTATGATGATCTTCTTAACTTAGACGTTGATTACATCGGTGGAGATGGACAGACAGAGTCCAATATCACAAACCGTCTTGGTAACCCAAGCGAGTATGATGCATTTGCAATTAACATGGTTAAGACAGATAATGCATCTGCATATACTTCACTTCTTTCTCAATAAGATGCCAGTAACCATAGGTTACAATATGGAAAGATAGCAATTAGGTAATACAGAGGGGTATCAGATCTGATACCCTTCTTTCTCTAAGAAAAGGAAGATAAGGCTATGGCAGAGGATAAGAATAACTACATCTTATCGATTAATGGCATGAGCAAATCATTCGGCAGGAACAAGGTCCTAAAGCACATTAGTATGAATGTCAAACCCGGATCTATTATGGGACTTATGGGTGAAAACGGTGCCGGAAAATCGACAATGATGAAATGTCTCTTCGGAACATATCAAAAAGATGAGGGGACGATCATATTAGATGGAAGAGAGGTAAACTTCCAAGGACCAAAGGATGCATTGGAAAATGGAGTTGCAATGGTTCACCAGGAACTAAACCAGTGTCTGGAGCGAAGCGTTGTGGATAATCTTTTCTTAGGCCGCTATCCAAGAAACTCATTTGGAGTGGTTGATGAGAAAAGAATGAAAAAAGAAACTTCCCAGCTTTTTAGAAAGCTTGGACTTACTGTTAGTTTGACCCAGCCCATGAAGAAAATGTCTGTGTCACAGCGGCAGATGTGTGAAATTGCCAAGGCAATTTCTTATAATTCGAAAGTTATTGTATTGGACGAGCCTACCTCTTCTTTGACTGCTCCTGAAGTTGAGAAGCTTTTTAAGATGATGAGGCAATTGAAGGCCCAAGGAATCGCCCTGATTTACATTTCTCATAAAATGGACGAGATTTTTGAAATCTGTGATGAAATCTCTGTATTGAGAGACGGAAGTTTGGTTATGACCAAGGACAGAGACGATACCAACATGAATGAACTGATTTCAGCTATGGTTGGAAGATCTTTGGACAACCGCTTTCCACCGGTGGATAATAAGCCGGGAGAAACGATTTTTTCCGTGCAGAATCTTTCTACAAAATATGCACCGAAATTACAGAACATTTCTTTTGATGTTAAAAAAGGTGAGATATTTGGCTTGTATGGTCTGGTAGGTGCCGGCCGTACAGAACTTCTTGAAACTATTTTCGGAATCAGGACCAGAGCAGAGGGAAATACAATCTATCAAGGAAAACTTATGAACTTTAACTCTCCAAAGGATGCCATGGATCATGGCTTTGCCTTGATTACAGAGGAGAGAAAGGCTAATGGACTCTTTATGAAAGGCGACATTACTTTTAATACCACTATAGCCAATATGAAGCATTACAAGAATGGGCCGGTATTATCCCACGATCAGATGGTTCGGGCTACCTCTGAAGAAATTAAGATTATGCATACCAAATGTATGGGACCGGATGATTTGATTACCAGTCTTTCCGGTGGAAACCAGCAGAAGGTAATCTTCGGCAGGTGGCTGGAGCGTTCCCCTAGTGTGTTTATGATGGATGACCCTACCAGAGGTATTGACGTAGGTGCAAAATATGAAATTTACGAACTGATCATCAATATGGCAAAACAAGGAAAGACCATCATTGTAGTTTCTTCCGAGATGCCTGAGATTCTTGGTATCACCAACCGGATCGGTGTCATGTCCAATGGACGCTTGGCAGGTATTGTAAATACTAAGGAGACAAACCAGGAAGAATTGTTGAGACTCAGTGCGATGTATCTATAAAAGGAAGGAGCGTACAACTATGGCAGAAACAGGCTTTATTATTTCGGCTGAAGAGGAAGAAAAGCTCTTAAAACCGATTGATGATTATGTTGGAAATATTCAGAATCAGATCGATGAATTAAGAAAAGATGGTTCTGATAAGGTAGTTAGTTTGAAAAATCGCATTGCCATTACGAAAGAGGATAAGAATTTATCTAAGGCAGAGCAGGAAAAAATAATTGAAGAGTGCAAGAAGGAACTGGCAAAGGCAAAGACCATTGAGGAGTCTAATAAGGCACAGATTTCAAAATTAATTGCTGAGGCAGAAGGATATTTAGATAAGCATTATGACGCAGAATACTATAATATCGTAGCGAAAAGCTGTCAGTCGGCAAAGGAAGCAGAGGAAATCGAATATAAAAAGATTAAGGCTCAGATTGAGGCAGACCAGAGAAGCACCTTGTCTAAAATCCAGGATGCAGATGAGTTGAAGGCAGAGAAACTTACCTTTAAAAATAAGTTCTTTGATGCACAGATGACCCATGAGTCTAAACTGCAAGAGATCAAAGATAAAAAACATGATGCTTACATGCATAAGTATCATCTGATCGATCTTCTCAGAATGTCTAATTTTACCTTTATGCAAAAGCGCAAACAGGCCTTCGAAAACTACAAGTATACCTTTAATACCGCGCAGTTTTTGTATAAAAATGGACTTTATATTGTTATCTTGTTAATTTTTATCATTCTTTGTGCAGTTACACCTGTGCTTAAAAATACCCAGCTTTTGACAGTGAGAAATATTTTAAATATCTTGCAGCAGGCTTCACCGCGAATGTTCTTAGCCCTGGGTGTTGCAGGATTGATCCTCCTTACAGGTACCGACCTTTCTGTAGGACGTATGGTTGGTATGGGTATGGTAACAGCTACGATCATCATGCACAATGGGGTGAATACCGGTGGTGTATTTGGTCATATCTTTGACTTTACGGCTATGCCGGTGGTTGCAAGAGCCCTGTTCGCTTTGGGAGTTTGTGTGATTTTGACTACTCTCTTTGCATGTATTGCAGGATTTTTCATGGCTAGATTTAAAATGCACCCCTTTGTATCTACCATGGCAAATATGTTGATTATTTTTGGTTTGGTAACCTATGCAACCAAGGGTGTCTCCTTTGGAGCTATTGATCCTTCTATTCCAAATATCTTTATTCCAAATGTAGGAGGATTCCCAACCATTATTCTTTGGGCTGTGGCAGCCATTATTGTGGTTTGGTTTATTTGGAATAAAACCACCTTTGGCAAAAACCTCTACGCAGTAGGTGGAAATCCGGAGGCGGCAGCAGTTTCCGGTATCTCCGTATTTGCAGTAACCATCGGAGCCTTTGTACTGGCAGGCATTCTTTATGGATTCGGTGCTTGGCTTGAGTGTAACCGAATGGTAGGATCTGGTAGTGCAGCTTATGGACAAGGATGGGATATGGATGCCATCGCTGCTTGCGTAGTAGGTGGTGTATCCTTTACCGGTGGTATCGGAAAGATTTCCGGTGTAGTAACTGGTGTTTTGATCTTTACATCCTTAACTTATGCATTGACTATTCTTGGTATCGACACCAACCTTCAGTTCGTGTTTGAAGGTATTATCATTCTTGCAGCAGTAACTTTGGACTGCTTGAAATATGTACAAAAGAAATAAATAAGTAGATTAAGAGCCGCCTGTTCATCTTTTTTGATGAAAGACGGCTTTTAAAATATTATTTTGCAGAGAATAGCTATGATTTTTGCTATAATAAAACCAGCGATTAAGTGTAGGAAATCCTGGTGAAAATGAGGGGGATTGTTATGGAAGAATATAAGGTACTTTTGGTGGATGATGAACCTCAGGCCATTGATGCTATGGAGCATAAGATCCATTGGAAAGACTTGCATTTTCAGGTGGTAGGAAGTGCCACTAACGGAGTGAAGGCCTTGGATTTAGTAGAAAAACTACAGCCGGATGTGGTGCTTACAGATATAAGGATGCCCTATATGGATGGCCTGGAGCTAACAAGAAGACTAAACCAAGAATACGCCAATATCCGTGTAATCTTGTGTACCGGTTTTGATGAGTTTGAATATGCAAAAGAAGCAGTCCACTTGGATGTGCAGGAATATATGTTAAAGCCTGTGAATGCAGAGGAACTTTCGGACAGTCTCTTGCGGCTTAAGAGGAGTCTTGACCATGAACGGGAAGAAAAGTTAAATGTAACAAAATTACAGAATTATTTTAAGGAGTCTCTTCCGGCCCTTAGGTCAAATTTTTTTGTTTCTTTACTTGAAGGGCGACTGGAACGGGGTGACTATGAAAACTTCTTAGCTTCCTATGAAATAGATATGAAGGGTCCCCTGTATTGCTGTCTGGTATTTCACACCTCCTCCCACCATGTGCCGGAGGGGATGGATCCCATGCTTTTGTCCTTGTCTGTAGAGCGGGAGATCAAGAGACGAATCCAGGAAGAGAAAAGAGAAAATGCTTGCCAGGAGTTTATTTACCTTGGAAATACTGTGGTGATCGTAGAACTGGATTCCGAAGAAAAGCTGGCCCAGGCTACAGATGCCTGTGATCGCTTTTGCAGGTGGGCCTACCGTGTTATGGGGGCTGTGGTTACGGCCGGTGTTGGTCGTCCCTGTGAAAGTCTCTTTGAAATTCATAGTTCTTATGAAGGAGCTAGAGAGGCAGTGTCTTACCGGGTCCTATATGGAACTAAGCGAGCCATTAACATTGGGGAGCTTGTTCCAAAGGAGGGCAATAGTTTTTCTTCCTCAGAAGAAAGCAGAATGAAAGACCTATACCGAAGTATTCAAGTAGGAGATGAAGAAAAAATAAAGAAAGCAGTTTGCGAAGAAATAGAAAAGATGCAAAAAAATGCAGGATCCATTAACCAGTACAATATGTCTGCCCTGGAAATCGTAAATGGCTTGTATCGATTCTGCCAGAATAATTCTTTGGATTTTAATGAGATTACCGGCGGCTCCAAAAATATTTACCAAAGGGTGCCGGAGATGGATGAAAGTGCCCTGACCCATTGGCTTACTTTGGTTGCTGTTGCCATTGGCAATCAGCTGAAAAATGCCAGAAATTCTTCTTCACAGAAGATGGTGGCAGATGCCAAAAACCTTGTGAAAGATCATTATATGGACAGTGACATCTCCTTAGATACGGTTTGCGCTAAATTAGGTGTGTCCAATTCGTATTTTTCTTCTGTTTTTAAGAAGGAAACAGGACAGTCCTTTATTTCTTATCTTACCGATTGTCGCATGGAGGTGGCTGAAAAACTTCTCTTTTATACCCAGGAGAAGAGCTATGCCATTGCAGAGAAAGTGGGATATCAGGATGCCAATTACTTTGGCTATGTATTTAAGAAAAAATATGGAGTTTCTCCCTCAAAATATCGGGGAGAGAAAATGAAGTCTTAAAAGGCTCAGGGAGATTTTTGAAAATTGAAATTCATAAAAAATGATATTCGAGATTTTATGAAAATAAATATTCGAACCATGCTGATGACCGTGCTGATGCTTGTGACCTTGGTGGTTATTTCCGTTATGGGATTTCTTTTGTATCAACGGTTTAAGATAAGTTTAGATGAGACTACCGTGTCAAGCACCCAGGCTGCCGTGGAGAGTACGGTAGATCGGTTAAACTCTGATTTTTCGGCTATCCGACAGCTTGTTAATGCAGCCAACTATAATATTATTCAAGAAAATGATATTTCCAGCCAGGAATTTACAGACCAGTTGAGTCTCCTTTATGAGGTCCATTCAGACCAACTTCAGAGCCTGGCCCTCTATAGAAGTGACGGGACCTTGATCGCATCAGAGCCAGTGACCCAGGAAAAGGAAAATGCAGAGGTTTCTGAACAAGGCTGGTTTCTTGGAGCAAGGAAGGATATTGAAAATATTCAGATTTCTCTTCCCTATATTCAAAATCTTTTTTTTGATGGAAGCTATCGTTATCATCGGGTGATTTCTTTTAGCACTGCTGTGGATATTAACGATGGAAATCAGCCAGGCATGGGTGTTTTGCTGGTGGATTTTAAGTATTCTGCCATCCAGGATGCATTAGATAGCATTAATGAGTCTTCGGATGGTATTTACTATTATCTATGTAATCGGGATGGAGAAATTATTTATCATCCCAGGGAGACCGAAATAAACTGGGGGCTGTTTGAAGAGGAGACTAGCAAATTTTCTGCTTCTGAAGATGGAATCTATGAAGAAAAACTAGGAGCCGGGGAGGCTCATGTGGTGGTTGGAAGTGTCGCCTATACCGGGTGGAAAGTAGTGGGAGTGGTTCCGGGAAGGGTTAGAAATACTAGTATTAATAGTTTTCGGTCATACATTTTTGCAACGATCCTAGTGCTTCTGATGATGTTGATTCAGGCTAACCGGGTGATCTCCGGCAAAATTTCAGAACCGATCCAGCAGCTAGATAGATCGGTAAAAGCTTATGAAGCCGGCGGAAAGCCTAATATATATATTGGGGGCTCTTCGGAGATTAGGCATTTAGGCCTTTCTGTTCAGCGTTCCTATGAGCGGATTGAAGCTCTTATGGATGAAATTATAGAGCAAGAGACTAAACGGAGAAAAAGTGAGCTTGCGGCACTTCAGAGTCAGATAAACCCACATTTTCTCTATAATACCCTGGAGTCCATTACCTGGATGGTGGAGGCTGGCAATAATGATGAGGCGGTTCGGATGATCTCGGAGCTTGGAAGGCTTCTTAGGGTCAGCCTATCAAAGGGTAGAACTATTATTCCCATTTCCGATGAATTTCAGCACAGCAAAAGCTATATGAATATTCAGAGGGCTCGTTATAAAAATAGGTTTGCAGTGGAATTTCTTATGGACGATAAGATAAAGAACTTCTGTATTGTGAAACTTGTGATTCAGCCTCTTCTGGAAAATGCCATTTATTATGGCGTCGGAAACATGGATGAGGATGATGGAGGAAAAATTACCATTCGTGGAGAGAAGAAGGGGCAGGATATCTACATTTCGGTGGAGGATAATGGTATGGGAATGCGCCGGGAGGTCCTTGAAAATATTCTTAGCAACAATGAAAGCGTGCCAAAACATGGGTCCGGCGTGGGAGTCATTAATGTTCACTCCAGGCTCCAATTGATTTATGGAAAGGAATACGGTTTGGAAGTCTACAGTGAACCTGATGAAGGAACTCAGGTGGTGATTCACATTCCGGCCCTTCTTTATACAGAAGAAAATGTGGAAAGATTGGAGATGCAAAGATACGGACGGGGGATAAAAGATGATGAAGAAAGTTAGATGGCCTTTTCTTATGGCTGAACTGATCTTGCTTGTTTTATTAGTGCTTTGCGTCCTTGGGATTTTCAATCAGAATGTTCCCCAAAAGAGAGTAGCAGTTGTTTTGCCGGATTCCGGAGACGAGGGTTGGGACCTGTTAATTGCAGGCATGAAGCAGGCGGCAGAGCAAGAGGATATTCATTTGATTATCTGTAATACCGATGAACTGGAAAATGCAGATGCTCAGGCAGAAATTATTAAGGAGCAAGTGAATAATAATATTGACGGAGTGATTTTACGGCCGGCTCCCGGAAATGATACAAAAGAAATGTTAGAAGAAAATTTGGGAACATTTCCACTGATGCTGGTAACAGAAGGTCTTTACGGGGAAGAATCAGGAAATTCATCGCTATACCCGGTTGTAGGGCCTGATAATTATGCCCTGGGCTATGCACTGGGACAGTTGATTGAAAGCGAAAATCTAAAGCTAGGAGTGGTAGCAGGATGGCAGGAGGATGAGGCTACGGTTTCTGCTATAGAAGGTCTGGAAGATGCCCTAAAGGAAAAGGGTGGAGAAATCTTATGGTATTCCTATGAAAAAAAAGGAGCAGATGTGCTGGAACAAATTGGCAGCAAACCGGAAGTGGATGCCTTGCTGGTTTTAGATCCAAAATCTTTGGAAGAAATTGGACAGCAAGCAGTGGAAGGCTGCTACAAGGATGCTTTGGTTTATGGTCTTGGAACGGGAGAGAAGGCTATTGCCCTCTTGGACAGTGGAAATATCCGGGGATTAATTCTTTATGATGGCTATGAAATCGGCTATAAGAGCGTGGAGGAGATGAGTAAGAAATTAAAATCCTCCTCCTATGAGATGAAAAGCTGGGAGACAGGAATAAAGCTGGTTGACAAAGAAAGGATATTTTCAGATGAAGAAATGGAAAAGTTTTTGTATTTCAGTCAATAATTGGGAGAAAATCCTGGGTCTATCCCTGATCCTTACTCTTTTGTTAATTACAGGCTGCGGCAAGAAAGAGGAAGCTGATGCCGGGATTCTTAGAGTGGGGGTTGTCACCTATAGCCAGGATGATCCAAATATCAATGCCCTTACTGATAAGTTAAAGGAAGATCTGAAGAAAAAGGAAACAGAAAAGATAAATATCGTTGTCTCTGTAAAATCCGGCGGAGATGATCAGGAGAACCAAGACCAGGTGGTGGAGGAAATGATTGACGCAGGCTGTGACATCTTGTGCGTAAATCTTGTGGACCGAACAGCACCATCAAAAATTATTAAGTTGGCTAAGGGAAACGACATTCCTGTGCTTTTCTTTAACAGAGAACCGGTAAGAGAAGATTTGTTTCAGTGGGAAAAATTATATTATATTGGCTGTGATGCGGAACAATCAGGTGTCATACAAGGAAAGATGGCTGCTGATTATATAAAGGAACATCCAGAGCTTGACCGAAATCAGGATGGGAAGATCCAGTATGTAATGCTAGTGGGAGAGGCTGGACATCAGGATTCTATTAGCCGTACAGAAGTGTCTGTCAAAACACTTATGGATCAAGGCGTTCAGTTAGAAAAGCTAAGTAATCAATTTGCTGATTGGAATAGGGGACAGGCAGAGAACCGCATCAATCGTATTATCAGTCAATATGGGGATTCTGTAGAACTGATCTTATCCAACAATGATGAAATGGCCCTGGGGGCAGTAGAAGCCTATGAAAAGGCTGGGATTGATTCTGGCAGGTTGCCGGCAATCTTTGGGATTGATGGCCTTTCGGATGCCCTAGAAGCCATCAAGGAGGAAAAAATTCAGGGGACAGTCTATCAGGACCGAGAGGACCTGGCCAGGCAGATGGCAAGAATATCCTTCTTGCTTTATGGGGAGGAGTCTTTGGATGAGATTGGTTTTGATGATGAAAAATATTACACAGCCCAGTACCGGAGAGTGGATAAGAGCAATGTAGATAGTTTTGTCGGAAGATAAGGACAAAAAGTGTCGGAATAGTAGCAGATAGGAGAAGGTTTAGGATGAGAGAGTCTTGGCTGGAAGCATTTTACCAAGAGACAGATGCCAATAAACGATGGGAATTATTAAAAGAATATGGGGAAGAAGGAGGGCTTTCTGAGCAGGAATATCGAAAGAAGCTCTGGCTAGCCCGCTATGGAAAAAGAAAACCTTCTAAGGATGCCTTTGTGGGGGCCTTGATGGAACTAAAATATCTGGCAGAAGGCAGCAGCCTAGATCCGGGAGGAAAGAAAAAACATCAAGGGGCAAAAATCCTAGTAGAGCTAGACCTGGCTAATGCGGAAGACCTAAGTTTGGAAAAGAGAAATATATTACAATCTGAATTAATGAATGTATTTCTTTGCTTTATAGAAGTAAGCCGTAGGGGGAGGGGATTTAGCTCTATGGTCTTTGGAATGGGCCAGCTATCAGAGGAAGGAATCGCCAAGAAAATCGCAGACCAAATTAGCGTTATAGCTTTTGAGGCACCCCATAGATTACACATGGATAGAGAGTTTGACTTACTAAAAGAAGCAGCTCTAAATGCATACCGAAAAGAATATCCAAATAGGGAACATTTTTTGAGAAAAATGTGATATGATACCAAAGGAATGTTTTCGAAAAAAAACAGTAATCTGTAAAGATAAAATAAATAAGAGAGGAAAATGAAAACATGAAAAAATGGAACGAGCTGTATCAAATGGTGGAGAAAAAAGAACTGAACCAGGCATTTTTAAAGGCTGGCTATCAGGATGTAGAGGAAGCCACCGACCGGGTAAAACATGTAATGGAAGAATTTAAGAAAACCTTTGATTTTTCAGAGGATGGGGAGGTGGCCCTGTGCTCAGCACCTGGACGTACGGAAATCGGTGGAAATCACACAGACCATCAGCATGGTAATGTGCTGGCAGCTTCTGTAAACTTAGATTTTCTTTCTTGTGTGGCCCTAAATGGAACAAACCTTGTAAGATTTCAGTCTGAAGGATGGCCTATGACTACCATCGATATTACTGAGGTGGAGCCAAAGGAAGAAGAAAAAGAAACTACAGAATCTTTGGTGCGAGGTGTATTTGCAGAGCTTAAAAAAGCAGGATATCCAGTGGCAGGCTGTGACATTTATGCTGTATCCAGCGTACTTCCGGGATCTGGTCTTTCTTCTTCCGCAGCCTGCGAGATTCTCCTAGGTGTTGTGGGAAATTACCTCTTCTGCAAGGATGAATTAGATGCAGTAACCCTGGCTAAGATTGGACAGAAGGCAGAGAATATTTACTTTGGAAAACCTAGTGGACTTATGGACCAGACTGCTTCCTCTGTTGGAGAGGCTGTTGCTATTGACTTTAAAGATCCGGAAGCTCCGGTAGTTCGCCCTGTAGCAGCAGATCTTAAGGCTATGGGATTGGCCCTTTGTATTGTAGACAGTGGCGCAGACCATGCAGCTCTTACAGGAGAGTATGCAGCTATCCCAAGAGATATGTGCAAGGTGGCAGAATATTTCGGAAAGAAAGTACTTAGAGATGTAAATGAAGAAGACTTCTTAAATACATTGCCCGAGGTTCGAAAAGCAGTGGGAGACCAGGCTGTGCTTCGGGCTATGCACTTCTTTGCAGATAACAAATTTGCTGTCTTAGAAGCAGATGCCCTAAATAAGGGAGATAAGGACGAATTCCTTAGAATTATTAGAGAATCCGGCCGCTCTTCTTGGGAACTTTTGCAGAATATTACTCCAAGTGGTGCCGTAGAACATCAGGATATGGCAGTGGCTTTAGCAGCAGCTGAGATTGCATTAAAAGGAAAGGGCGCTTGCCGTGTCCACGGTGGAGGATTTGCAGGAACCTTACAGGCTTTTGTACCACTCGAGGATGTAGAAAGCTTTAAAGCAGACATGGAGAAGATGTTAAAGAAGGGGTGCTGTCATGTTCTGAATATTCGACCGGCAGGTGGAATCGTTCTTTCTGCTTAGGATGCACTCAATAAGCGAAAATGACGAAGACTGGCGTACGAATATTAGATTAAGGAATGGAGGTTAAGGCAAAATGAGCAGAAATGCATGGATTACAAGCCTTGTGAAATATGGGGTAGAAAAAGGTCTGATAGAGCCGGAGGAGAAGGCCTGGGCTGCTAACAGTCTTTTGAATGTATTAGAATTAGATTCCTTTGAGTGGGAAGAGGCAGAAGAGGGGAAAGACTTAGAATTATGTGATATTCTTTCATGGCTTATGGATGATGCCTATGAAAGAGGAGTCTTAAAGGAGAATTCCATTGCCTACCGTGATCTTTTTGATACAAAGATTATGGGTAGCATCACTCCAAGACCTTCCCAGGTGAGAAAGAAATTCAAAGACCTGGTGGCAGAGTCTTCAAAGAAGGCTACAGACTGGTATTATGAATTTAGTCAGGATACCAACTACATAAGAAGAGACCGTATTGTAAAGGATATGCGTTGGAAATCCCAGACAGACTATGGTCAGATGGATATTTCTATTAATTTATCAAAGCCGGAGAAGGATCCAAAGGCTATTGCAGCAGCGAGAAACCAGGTTGCCACCAATTATCCTAAGTGTATGTTATGTGAGGAAAATGAAGGATATCCGGGACGTTTAAATTTCCCGGCAAGACAAAATCACAGAATTGTACCTATTTGTATTAATGGAACACCATGGTATTTGCAATATTCTCCTTATGTATATTATAACGAGCATTGTATTTGTTTTAATAAAATTCATACGCCAATGAAGATTGACAGAGCTTGTTTTGAGAAACTTTTGGATTTTGTCGGACAATTTCCCCATTACTTTGTGGGCTCCAATGCAGACCTTCCGATTGTTGGGGGATCTATTTTGGCCCATGATCACTTCCAGGGAGGTCATTATACTTTTGCTATGGAAAAGGCCCCGGTGGAAACTGAGATTTCCTTCAAAGGATTTGAAGATGTGGAGGCCGGAATCGTAAAGTGGCCTATGTCTGTTATTCGTTTGAGGGCAAAAGAGCCTAAGAGACTGGTGGAGTTAGCAGATAAGATCCTTGCCAGCTGGAGAGGATATACAGATGCTTCTGTAACTATTTTTGCCGAGACAGATGGGGAGCCTCACAATACCATTACCCCAATTGCCAGAAGAAGAGGGGAAGATTACGAGCTTGATTTGGTTCTGCGCAATAATCTAACCACTGAGGAACATCCTTTGGGAGTCTACCATCCTCATGCAGAGCTTCATCATATTAAGAAGGAAAATATCGGCCTTATTGAGGTTATGGGTCTTGCGATCCTGCCTGGACGTTTAAAGACAGAACTTGCAGCTGTAGCAGAGAAATTGGCAGCCGGACAAGATTTAAGAGAAGATCCACTTACTGCATCTCATGCAGATTGGGGCCAGGAGATTCTTTCCAGACATACAGTTACCAAGGAAAATGCCTGGGAGATTATTCAGGAAGAAGTTGGTCTGGTATTTGCAAAGGTTCTGGAACATGCAGGAGTATATGCCAGAACCGAAGAAGGAAAGGAAGCTTTTCTTCGCTTTGTAGCCCAGGTATAGGGTAGAATGAATTTGTAAGAATAAAAAGGGACTGTGATAGATAGAATATCAGGGTCCTTTTTTTAGCCTTTGTTTTACCGTTTGTGCGAAAATAATGTCCATTTGTGCGAAAATACGCTGTACAAAGCATGCTGTGTTACTATAGCTTCAGATAATATTTGAGGGTAATTAGAAAGAGAGGAAAAGATTCATGAGTCTGAAATATGAAGCCATCATTAAGAAGATGACCTTGGAAGAAAAAGCAAGAATGATGTCCGGTAAAAGTACCTGGGAAACCCAGGATTACGAGAAATATGGAATTCCGTCTATGTTTATGTCTGATGGCCCCCACGGTCTTCGTAAGCAGGCAGGAGCAGGAGACCACCTGGGAATTAACGGAAGCTTGCCGGCTACCTGTTTCCCTACAGCAGCCTCTGTAGCCAACAGCTGGGATGAAGCCCTAGGAGAAGAAATCGGACAAGCCTTAGGGGATGAGGCTGCAAGTCTTGGGGTAAATGTAGTCTTAGGACCCGGGCTTAATATAAAGAGAAGCCCCCTATGCGGACGAAACTTTGAATATTTCTCAGAGGACCCTTATCATGCAGGAAAAATGGCAGCAGCCTATATCCGTGGTATTCAGAGCAAGGGAGTGGCAGCCTGCCCAAAACACTTTGCAGCCAACAGCCAGGAACTTCGCCGTATGGCCAATGATTCCGTAGTGGATGAGAGAACCTTTAGAGAAATCTATACCACAGGCTTTGAGATCGCCGTAAAGGAAGGCCATGCAATGTCTATTATGTCTTCCTACAATGAGATCAACGGAGTATATGCCAACGAAAATGCCCATCTTTTGCAGGAAATCCTGGTAGATGAGTGGGGCTTTGATGGCTATGTAGTCTCTGACTGGGGCGGCAGCAATGACCATGCCCTGGGAGTAAAGAACGGAAGCCACCTGGAAATGCCCGGGACCGGAAATAGCGGTGTTCATGATATTGTGAAAGCTGTTAGAGAAGGAAGCCTTTCTGAGGATATCTTAGACCAGAGATTAGATGAACTTCTCAGGGTTATTTTCGCTACCCATGATGCCACAGAAAATGCCAAGGGAAAGACTTTTGATGTTGAAGCCCACCATGCCTTGGCAAGAAAAGCAGCAGAGGAAAGCATTGTGCTGCTGAAAAATGAAGACCAGATCCTTCCTTTGAAGGCAGGAAGCAAGGTCGCTGTAATCGGAGATTTTGCTAAGATTCCCCGCTATCAGGGGGCAGGCTCTTCTTTGGTAAATCCTACCAAGGAAGCAGAGAGCATCTTAAATGTAATTAAGAATTACGATGTGGAAATGGTATCCTACAGCCAGGGTTATGTTCGCAACAAAAAACCGGATCATAATCTTATTAAAGAAGCAAAGGAAGCTGCTAAGAATGCAGAGGTGGTATTAATCTTTGCAGGTTTAGATGAGATTAGCGAGTCAGAAGGCCTTGACCGCACCCATATGAAAATGCCAGAGGGACAAAGGGCTTTGATCGATGAAATTTCCACGGTAAGTGACAAGGTAGTTGTAGTGCTTTCAGCAGGATCTGCTATTGAGATGCCATGGTATCCCTATGTAAAGGGAATCCTTCATGGCTACCTGGGAGGACAGGCAGGAGCCTCCGCTATGATGAATGTGATTACCGGTAAGGTAAATCCATCCGGAAGGCTAAACGAGACCTATCCTATGGCTTATAAGGATACCCCATCCTATGCCTACTATCCGGGAAAAGAAAGAAGCAGTGAGTTTAGAGAAGGTCTTTATGTAGGTTATCGTTATTATTCTACCCTTCAGAAAAAAGTTCGCTTCCCATTTGGCTATGGTTTGAGTTATACTACATTTACATATAATGATTTAAAGGTATCTGATAAAGGAGTTACCTTTAAAATCAAAAATACAGGCAAGTTGGCAGGATGTGAGATTCCGCAGCTCTATGTAGGCAAAAAATCCGATACTGTTTTCCGCCCGGCTTATGAACTGAAGGGATTTGCAAGGGTAGATCTTGCACCGGGAGAGGAAAAGGAAGTTACTATTTCCTTTGATGATAAGACCTTCCGCTTCTATGATGTGAGAACCGATAGCTGGGAAATTGAAAGTGGATGCTATGATATCTATGTAGGCTCTGATGCTGCGACCATGAAGCTGCAGGGAAGTCTTGAAGTAAAGGGTACTGTTACCGAGGGAGGATATAACAAAGAAAGCCTTCCAAGTTATTTTTCCGGTAAAGTTACTGATGTTAAGGATCCTGAATTTAGGGAACTTTATGGAAGAGAGATTCCTGATGGCAGCTGGAGCGGCGAGATTCGGATGAATGATGCCGTATGTCAACTCTATTACGGAAAGGGCATTCTTGGGAAGATTTTCTGTGGAGTCCTTAAGCAAATGATCAAGCATTGCGAAAAAACCGGTAAGCCGAACTTGAATGTATTGTTTAACTATAACATGCCAATCCGTGGCTATGCCAAGATGACCGGCGGTTTTGTCACAATGGACATGGCCAGAGCCTTAACAGAAATGGCCAATGGACACCGAATTACAGGAACCGCTCATTTAATTAAGGCAACCATTAAGAGAGATTAAGGAAAAGCCAATGATTAAAATTGCAATAGTAGAAGATGAAGCAATGTATGGGGAACAACTTCGGACCTATCTTGAGCAATATGAAAGGGAGGAGGGTGAGACCTTTGACATCACCCTCTACACCGATGGAGACCAGATCGTCCATAAATACAAATCGGATTTCGACATTATTTTGATGGATGTGGAAATGAAATTTATGGACGGTATGTCTGCAGCGGAGGAGATTCGAAAGATTGACTCGGAAGTTGTGATTATATTTATTACCAATATGGCTCAGTATGCCATAAGAGGATACGCGGTGGATGCGCTGGATTATGTGCTAAAACCCGTATCCTATTTTGCGTTTTCCCAGAGACTGAAAAGAGCCATTGATAGAATGCACAAGCGAGAGTCTAAGTGTATTATGGTCAATATTAAGGGAGGAACTGTCCGGGTAAATATTGCCAATATTTTTTACGTGGACAGCCAGGGTCACACCCTGATTCTCCATACCATTTTGGGCAATTATGCTACCACAGGCACCATGAAAGAAATGGAAGAAAAGCTTTCCGGAATGAATTTTTGCAGGGGCAATAAGGGGTATCTTATTAACCTTCAGCATGTGGACGGAATTCAAGATGGATGTGCCATTGTCCGAGGGGAAAAATTGGTCTTAAGCCGTGCTAGAAAAAAAGAATTTTTGGAAGCACTTACAGAATACTGGGGAGAGGCGGTGAAGTGATATGTCAAATACAGTAGGACAGATCGTGCCGGACATTCCCAGATTCTATACGGCTTTGGCAGAGTGGATCGCCTGTATCTTATTTTTGCTGCCTATGAAAAAGAAATATGACACAAAGAAGACGGCAGTGATGGCAGGAATCTTTTTGGTGGTTCAAAGTGTTTTTTTAGTAGGGACGGATAATGTGCCCATTTATTTGTGGGTTCCTTGTATGGTTATAGCTGTGGCCATGATGATGGGATTTCTCTATTTAACCTGTGAAATTGAAATTTCCGATGTGGCCTACTTCGGTATGATTGCCTTTGCCCTGGCTGAATTTATGGCAGCTACCGAGTGGCAGTTGATTTGCTTTGTCTGGAAAGGAAAACTTCCGGGAGTCTTTCTTCGGGGAGCCTTGTTGATTTTTATCTATGGATTTATTGCTATTTGCTTTTATCATCTGGTGCATGTGCACCTTCCTTCCGATGGAAGGCTGGCAGTGACAAAGAAGGAATTTTTTTCCGGAGTGATTATTGCTGTTGCGGTATTTGCGGTAAGCAATATTGGCTTTATCAGCGATACCGATGTAGAAGTGGGATATTTTTCCTATCCTTTAGGTTTTATTCGGATGCTGGTAGATGCCGGAGGTCTGGCTATCTTATATGCCCATTTAATGCAATGCTCAGAATTTCGCGTCCGATCAGAATTGGAGGCAGTGCAGAGTGTGCTGCAAAATCAATATGTGCAATACAAGCAGTCTAGGGAAAGTATTGATCTGATCAATTACAAATACCACGATTTAAAACACCAGATCGCCTACCTTCGCAGTGAGAGAGATTCTGCAAAAAGAGAAGCCTATCTAGACCGTATGGAGGAGGAAATTAAACAGTACGAGGCCCAGAATAAAACTGGAAATGCAGTATTAGATACAGTACTTACTTCCAAAAGCCTTTACTGTGCCAAGCATGACATTACCTTTACCTGTGTGGCAGATGGGACTCTTTTAGAGTTTATGGATGTAATGGATATCTGTAATATTTTTGGAAATGCCCTGGATAATGCCATAGAGTGTGAGCTGAAAATTCCGGATAAGGAAAAACGTCTGATCCATGTCACCGTGTCCAAGCAGAAAAATTTCCTGATCCTCCGATTTGAGAATTATTTTGAGGGAAATTTAAAGACAAAAGATGGAGACATCCTTACTACCAAGGATGAGAAAGAACATCATGGTTACGGAATAAAGAGCATTCGCTATATTATCAATAAGTATGACGGGGCTCTTACGGTAGAAACAAAAGAAAATTGGTTTGAGATGAAGGCCCTCATTCCTATAAAAAATAAGATATGAGTTTAGAAAAAGCGGGAGAAAAGCTGTGAGAAGTGCACAACTTTTTGCCTGCTTTTTTGTTAGGAATGACGAAGCAGAAACCGTTTGTGCAGAAAAAGTGCAGATTATGCATATTTTCAAATGAATGTGAAAATTGTGTTAAATTATGTACATAAAAGTTCCAAAAGGAACAAAAAAGTCTAAAGGGAGGACAAGAAAATGTTAAGTATTAACATGGATGACGTTGTAAACGTCCTGAATTCGTGCAGACCTTACATTATTGCCTTGGTAGTTGTACTGGTATTGGCAATTATTGTGACAGTGGCTTGCATGAAGCTTAAGAAACCACTGAAACAGTTGGTTCGCAAGGAAGCTTGGTTGGCATTTTTACTTGCACTAGTAATTATTGTTAACATGATCTGCTTTATTCCTATGTCAAGTATGATTTCACTTGCTATGGGAAATGGTACCATCTCTGATGAAACCTCAGAAGAGGCTAAGGGCCTGGTACAAGAAATTGCAGAGGAAGGTATCGTTCTTTTAAAGAATGAGGATAACACACTTCCCCTGGCAAGTGACAGTAACTTAAATGTATTTGGTTGGGCTTCTACCAATCCTTGCTATGGTGGTACAGGATCCGGATCCTTATCGGATGCATATCCTACCGTTTCTTTATTACAGGGATTAGAGGATGCAGGCTTTAACTTAAATACAGAATTATCTGATTTCTACACAGACTACCGTGCAGACAGACCGGAAGTAGGAATGTGGGCACAGGATTGGACTCTTCCAGAGCCAACTGCTGATTCTTATTCTGATGATCTGATTGCAAATGCAAAAGATTTCTCTGACACAGCAATGGTAGTTATCACCCGTGTTGGTGGTGAGGGAGCTGATCTTCCAACAGATGTAAGTCAGGTTACTTATGAAGACAACTCAAAAGATTACAAGGATTTCGAGGATGGTGAACACTACTTACAGTTAAGCCAGACAGAAAAAGATATGTTAGACCTTGTATGCGCAAACTTTGACAACGTTGTAGTTGTATACAACGGAGCGAATGCGATGGAGCTTGGATTTGTAAATGAGTACAGTCAGATCAAGAGTGCCATCTGGTGTCCGGGAACCGGCCAGTCTGGTTTTGAAGCTCTTGGAGAAATCGTAGCAGGTACAATTAATCCATCTGGTAAGACCGCTGACACTTTCGTAGCTGATCTTACATCAACTCCTACATGGAACAACTTTGGGGACTTTGATTATGACAACGTAGACGAATTTGAGTATACACAGACAGGATTTACAGGGGAGACAGAGACAACTGCTCCTACCTTTGTAAATTATGTAGAAGGTATCTACGTTGGCTATAAGTTCTATGAGACAGCAGCTGATGAAGGCTTAATCAACTACGATGAGACAGTTTTATTCCCATTTGGACATGGACTTTCTTATACAACATTTACTCAGGAAATGAGTGATATTACAGAAGAGGATGGAAACATTACTTTCGACGTAACAGTAACAAATACCGGTGACGTAGCTGGTAAAGATGTAGTAGAAACCTATTACAACCCACCATACACCAATGGTGGTATTGAGAAGTCTTCTGCAAACCTGATTGCTTATGAGAAGACCGATCTCTTAGAGCCAGGCCAGTCTCAGACAATTACAATTTCATTTGCAGCTGAAGACATGGCTTCTTATGACTATCAGAATGCAAAGGCTTATGTATTAGAAGCTGGAGATTATGTAATTTCTATCAATGCAGATTCTCATACAGAATACGCTTCTAAGACTTATACGGTAGATGAGACCATTACTTATGATGGAGACAATGGAAGAAGTACAGACGAGACTACTGCAACCAATCAGTTTGATTATGCAGAGGGAGATGTAACTTATCTTTCAAGAGCAAATGGATTTGCAAATTATGCAGAGGCAACTGCAGCGCCTACTAACTTCACCATGAGTGATGAAGTAAAGGCTCAGTTCCACAACAACAGCAACTATGATCCGGAAGATTACAATGATGATTCCGACGAGATGCCTACTACAGGTGCAAAGAACGGACTTACATTGGCAGATTTCCGCGGACTAGACTATGACGATGAAAAGTGGGAAGACCTTCTTGATCAGTTAACTATTTCTGATATGGATACTATGATTGCTATCGGTGGATATCAGACCTCCGCAGCATCAAGTGTTGGCAAGGTAATGACCATCGACTGTGACGGACCTGCTTCTATTAACAACAACTTTACTGGAGTTGGATCTGTAGGATTCCCGTCTGCAGTTATGATCGCAAGCACATGGAACAAGGATTTGGCAGAGAAGTTTGGTGAGAGTATCGGTAAGATGGCAGACGAGATGGATGTATCCGGATGGTATGCACCGGCTATGAACACTCACCGTTCAGCATTTGCAGGACGTAACTTCGAGTACTATTCAGAAGACGGAGTTCTTGCAGGACACATGGCAGCAAATGCTATTATCGGAGCTGAAAAATACGGCGTATATGCTTACATTAAGCACTATGCTTTAAATGACCAGGAGACCAACCGTTGTGGAATGCTTTGTACATGGTCTAATGAGCAGGCAATCCGTGAAATTTACTTAAAGCCATTTGAAATTTCTGTAAAAGAAGGAAAGGCAAAGGCAGTTATGTCATCCTTCAACTACATCGGAGCAAACTGGGCAGGAGCTAGTACTGCACTTTGCAACACCGTACTTCGCGATGAGTGGGGCTTCCGTGGATTTGTAGAGACTGACTACTTTGGCGTTTACGGTTACATGGATTCCGATCAGGCAATCCGTGGTGGTACAGACCTTATGCTGGTAGCATATGACACAGAGACCAATCATGTAACAGATACAGAAAGTGCAACAAGTGTAAAGGCAATGCGTCAGGCATGCAAGAACATTATGTACACAGTAGTAAACAGCCGTGCTTATGATGCAGACAACTTAAGTACAGGACTTCAGAACTGGGAGAAGATGGCTATTGTTATTGACGTGATTTTAGCAGCACTGATTATCTTCTTAGAAGTACTTGTAATTAAGAGCTACAAGAAAGCAAAAAAGGCAATGCCAGTTGCAGAAGCTGCAGCTGTAACAGAGAAATCTGAGGAATAAGAGGTAAGATCTTATGGGAGCAATTAAGAATTTTTGGGAAAGCTTTGCAAATAAGCATCCGGAAGCTGCAAAATGGGTTCGTGAAGGCGGCTTATTCGTAATCGTCAGTAACGTAATCACAGTATTTAAATATTTAATGCTTTTGTTTCTTCCTCTTGCATTTGCAGGACTTCCGAATATTGATTTTGGATTCCCGGGAATTGACCTTACCATGTTTGGAGAAACCTTCAAATGGAACATTATCGGCTATGATGCGGCTCATGGTGGCTTACCTTACTTTTGTGCCTACATGGTAGCAATGGTGATTGGGGAGTGTATTAACTTCCCAATCCAGAGAAACTTTGTATTTAGAAGCAAGGGAAATATTGCTTACCAGGCATTATGGTATTTCATCGCCTTTTGTATTGTTACCTGTGTAGTAAATTCTATTAACTGTATTTGGGTAGCAGTGGCAGGACTCATTGTTCCGGGATGGTTATACAACATAGGAACAACCGTGTTAAACGGTGGAGTTTCCATGGTGGTATTCTTCTTTGTAAATAAGATTATTTTCCCAGAGGGAGAACAGAAATAAAAATCAAGAGATTTTCGAGGTGTGTCAAAAAGACATGCCTCTTTTTTCTTATACACGGTCTTGCGAACTTAGGTATGCAAAGATAATTTAACTTTTAAATTTAGGGGAAATATGCTAAGGTGGTAAAGACAATGTAAAAATATAAGGAGGATATATGTTAAAAAATGGATTTCATGGTTTCTGCATGGCTCTGGCAGACAGTGTGCCAGGGGTGTCTGGAGGAACTGTAGCATTTATTATGGGCTTTTATGATCAGTTTATTGGGTCTATCAATGATCTGGTATTTGGAAGTATGAAGGAAAAGAAAAAGGCTTTGGCTTATTTGATCAAGCTGGGGATTGGCTGGATTATCGGAATGATCATGGCTGTCCTGGTACTGACCGCCATGTTTGAAAGCCACATTTACGGAGTGAGTTCTCTTTTTATTGGCTTTATTGCAGGTGCCATTCCTTTGATCATTATGGAAGAGAAAGAAGCATTGTGTCATGTGGCAAGGGGAATTCTATTTGGAGTACTTGGAGCTGCCTTAGTAGTGGTGATCACCTTGTTTAATAATGGTTCTGCAGGAGCAGGAATGGATCTTGGACACTTTTCCATTGGCCTTGGAATTCGCCTCTTTGTTATTGGAATGATTGCAATCTCTGCTATGTTTTTGCCGGGTATTTCAGGATCAACCCTGCTTCTGATTTTTGGAGCTTATATTCCGGTAATGACAGCAATTAAGGGATTTTTGTCATTGAAGTTTCAATATTTTCCGGCCTTAGTTTTCTTTGGCCTGGGAATTTTAACCGGTGCAGCTACCGTTGTTCGTATTATTAGGGTTTGCCTGGAAAAATACCGCACCCAGGCAGTGTATGGGATACTTGGTATGATGGTGGGATCCTTCTATGCTATTGTTATGGGACCTACTACATTGGAAGAAGCAAAGGAGCCCTTAAGCCTTGGAACTTTTAGTATTGTGGCTTGTATTGTAGGACTGGCTTTGGTTCTTGGAATGCAATTTGTAAAAAGTAAAGAGGAACAAAAGGAAGATGCAGTTAGAGGATAGTCTCATTGATTTATTAAAAGAAGAGCAGGCAAAGCTTGGTTACATGTCCGGTGAAGTAAGACTTTATTATCCCTTGTCTTCCCTTAATCATTTCTTCCAAAAGGAATATTCAGCGGAGGAGATGGCCGGATGCTTACAGGAGCTTCCTACTTCATTGATGGACAAACTCGGACAGGTTCAAGTGACCCATAAGGGAGATAGGTTTTGCTTCTATATTCCGCCTAAGGGCAGCGAATATGTACATGACCACATGAAGCCCAATGAATTTATTAAGGAATTGGTAGACTTGTTGGCAGTCCATGGCACAACTATGGAGGAAATATTTTCCCTCTTTGAAAAGCGTGGAAGTCAGATTATAAGGCAGCCCATGGAAGGAGAAGAGTTTGATTGGCTGATTCGCTTTGCAGACTCAGATAAAGATCCCTATTACTATTGCTTTAAGGATGAAGGCTGTCATATTATTTATCACCGGTTCTTGCCGGAGGATTATAAAGATTTTGGATTTTAAAAAAAGCCAGTACCAGGGGGGCCCTGGTGCTGGCTTTTTTTGAACTTTTTCTAAAGATATTATAGATCATTCCACTGGATTTTCCTGTCCTTAAAATAATACTCCCTATCATGCTCATTGACTTTTTGCAAGATCCTGCAGGGATTTCCCACAGCTACAACATTAGAAGGCAAGTCCTTGGTCACTACACTACCGGCTCCCACAACAACATTATCTCCAATGCTAATACCGGGAAGAATTAGAGCCCCTGCGCCAATCCAGCAGTTTTTTCCTATGTGCACAGGCGCGTTGTACTGATAGGCCTTCTCTCGCAGTTCGGGCAAAATCGGATGTCCTGCAGTAGCGATGGTAACATTGGGACCAAACATGGTATAGTCCCCTACATAAATGTGAGTATCATCAACACAGGTCAGGTTAAAGTTTGCATAAATATGATGTCCGAAATGTACATGATAGCCGCCGAAATTTGCGTGAAAAGGGGGCTCAATGTAACAATCCTCGCCGATTTCTGCGAACATCTCTTTCATCATAGCCTGCCTTTTTTCCATTTCGGTGGGGCGAGTTTGATTGAAGTCATAAAGACGGTCAAGACATTTGGTCTGCCACTTGGTAATCTCCTCGTCTCTGGGAAGGTATAAATCCCCCGTATGCATTCTTTCTTTCATAGTACTCATTTTTTTAATCTCCTTTACTGTCAGGCTTTTGTCTAGCCCTTATTGATGCATGATATATATTTAGATTATATACTAAAATATAGGGGAAGAGTCAGCAGAATTTTGTGATACAGCATTAGAATAAGGAAGCAATGGAAGCATTTTTATTTGCAAACAAAAAATGCGGAAACAGGGTAAAATGGAAGAATAAAAAATGCGGAAACATGTAAAAATACTATATAAAAAAATGCGAAAATGGGGTAAAATGGAAGAATGAAAAATGCGGAAAGGAGAAGTGCTTCATGTTTAAACGTAAAATATATAGTAAAATGCAAGAATGGAAGAAGGATTCCGATGGGAAAACAGCTCTGTTGATTGAGGGCGCAAGACGTATCGGTAAATCGACTGTAGTCGAAGAATTTGCCAAAAATGAGTACGAAAGCTATATATTAATAGATTTTGCAAGAGCGTCAAAAGAAACAAAAGAACTTTTTGAAGATGTCTCAGATTTAAATTTTTTATTTCTGCAGTTACAGTTGCAATACAGGGTGGATTTGAAGGAGAGAAAATCTGTTATCATATTTGATGAGGTTCAATTATGTCCTGCGGGGCGTCAAGCAATCAAAGCATTAGTTGCGGATCATCGATATGATTATATTGAAACAGGATCCCTTATCTCGATTAAGAAAAATGTGAAAGATATTTTAATCCCTAGCGAAGAAAGAAAAATTAGCATGTATCCAATGGACTATGAAGAGTTCTTGTGGGCAATTGGTGATACAGCAACGTTTTCGTTATTAAAAAAATGTTTTGAAATGAATCAAGGATTAGGAGAAGCCATCAACCGTAAACAGCTAAGACAATTTCGTTTATACATGTTAGTTGGAGGAATGCCGCAAGCAGTATCCACTTATATTGAAACAAACAATTTTAGAAAAGTGGATGAGATAAAGAGAGATATTCTGAATTTGTACGAAAGTGATTTCGCAAAGATTGATCCAACAGGGCGTTTAGCAATGTTATTCGATGCGATCCCGGCGCAGCTAAATAAAAATGCAGCCAGATATCAGGCTAGTAGTGTACTAAATGGAGAAAACCAGGATAAAATATTAGAATTTATTGCGGAATTAAAAGATTCGAAAATAGTTTTGGTAGCATATAATACAAATGATCCAGATGCAGGCATGTCAAATACAAGAGACATATCAAGATTTAAATTATTTTTAAGTGATACAGGCTTATTTGTAACCTTAATGTTTAAAGATAAAGATTTTACAGAAAATGAGATATACGAAAAACTTTTAAACGATAGATTAAGTGTAAATCTTGGATATTTATATGAAAATATTGTAGCTCAGTGTCTAGTTGCAAATGGAAATGAATTATTCTATCACACCATCATGAATAAAATTTCCAAACATAATTA
>CAVAKZ010000016.1:0-7067 GCA_963589425.1 Parabacteroides distasonis
CAGAAGGAAATCAGATTACCGGAGAGACTAGCTTTACTGCACAGGAGACTTCCGGGGAGGTAGAGATTAGCTTTACTTTTGATAGTTCGGCCTTAAAAGGAAAAACTGTAGTGGTATTTGAAGACGCTTATGAGAATGGCCACAAAGTAGCTACTCATGCTGATATCACAGACGAGGATCAGAGCGTACACTTCCCAGAGATTAAGACAACAGCTACCGATAAGGAAGATGGAGACCGCACATTAACCTGTGGACAGGCAACTATCATAGATACTATTAAATATGAAAACCTGGTTCCGGGATATGAATACAGGGTGTTCGGTGTATTGATGGATAAGTCAACCGGAGAAAAAGTCTTAGTCGATAACAAGGAAGTGACAGCAGAAACTAGCTTTACATCGAAAAAAGCAAATGGAACTGTAGAAGTTAGCTTTAGCTTTGACGCTTCTGATCTTGGAGGAAAGAGCTTAGTAGTATTTGAGAAAGTCTATGATGCAAATGGAAAAGAGATTGCTAATCATGAGGATATCAATGCCAAAGACCAGACAGTAAAAGTCAGTGAGAAAGAGAAAAGCATTAGCAATTCATCTGACGAAACAAAGAAAACTGAGAAAATGACATCTACAGTAAAAACCGGAGATGAAGGAAATGCTGTCCTTTATATAATTCTACTCTCTGTAGCCTTGATTATTGGATTTGCTATGATAATCAGAAGAAAGATGGATATAAAATGATGAATTCCATTTACATTGAAAATTAAATATGGTAAGATTACAAAGGTGTCTCGAAAGAGACGCCTTATATTGACATGCACCCGTAGCTCAGGGGATAGAGCACCGCCCTCCGGAGGCGGGAGCGGCGGTTCGAATCCGCCCGGGTGTGTATTTTTTTGTTTAATTTCGGCTCCGTTTTTTTCAGAGATGGGGCCTTTAATGGATATTGCATTAAGAAATAGGCAGGAGAATGAACCATGAAGAAGATAATAGATTTAATCGCAGAAGAGCTTTCTAGTGCATTTGACCAGGCCGGCTATGATAGTAGTTATGGTAAGGTTACCTTATCTAACAGACCGGACCTGTGCGAATACCAATGTAACGGGGCTATGGCAGGAGCAAAAGCATATCACAAGGCTCCCATTATGATTGCTGAAGACGTGGTAGGCCTTTTGAAAGACAGCAAGCTTATCAAAGAAGTAGAGGCAGTAAAGCCAGGATTTATTAATATTAAGCTAGAAGAAGCGGCAGTTTCCGCATACTTAAATGAGATGGCAGCAGACGGAGAACTTGGACTTGATAAATTAGCTAGTCCCAGAAAAATTGTCATTGACTATGGCGGACCAAACGTGGCAAAGCCTCTTCATGTCGGTCACCTTCGTTCCGCGGTTATCGGTGAAAGTTTAAAGAGAATCAATCGTAAAGTTGGCAATGAAGTCTTAGGTGATGTACACCTGGGAGACTGGGGTTATCAGATGGGCCTGATCATTACAGAATTAAGGAAGCGTAAACCGGAGCTTCCTTACTTTGATGATTCCTTTGAGGGAGAGTATCCTAAGGAGGCCCCCTTTACCATCGGTGAGTTGGAAGAGATTTATCCTACAGCCAGTGGAAAGGCAAAGGAAGACGATTCTTACCGGGAAGAAGCATTGCATGCTACCTATTTATTGCAGAATGGACACAGAGGATACACTGCTATATGGAAGCGCATTATGAGTGTTTCAGTAGCAGATCTTAAAAAGAATTACGAGAACCTAAATGTCACTTTCGATCTTTGGAAGGGAGAGTCTGATGCCCAGGCTTATATTCCGGATATGATCCAGGATTTGAAAGCCAAGGGATTTGCTCATGTTGATGACGGTGCTTTGGTAATCGATGTAAAAGAAGAGACAGATACCAAGGAGATTCCTCCATGTATGATTCAAAAATCAGACGGAGCTTCTCTTTATGGCACAACTGATTTGGCTACCCTGATCCAAAGACAGCAGGATTATCAGCCCGATGAAGTGATCTATGTAGTAGATAAGCGGCAGGAACTTCATTTTGTTCAGGTATTTAGGGCTGCTAAAAAAACTGGAATCGTTCCGGAGACTACATCTCTTAGGTTCCAGGGATTTGGAACCATGAATGGAAAGGATGGCAAGCCTTTTAAGACCAGAGAAGGCGGGGTTATGCGGCTTGAGAATCTCATTGCTGAGATTGAGGATGAGATGTATAAGAAAATTACAGACAACCGCACTGTAGAGGAAGAAGAAGCCAGACAGACTGCGAAGATTGTTGGTATTGCGGCCATCAAATACGGAGATCTTTCCAACCAGGCTTCCAAGGACTATGTCTTCGATGTAGATCGGTTTACTTCTTTTGAGGGAAATACAGGTCCTTATATTTTATATACTATCGTGCGCATCAAATCTATTTTGAATAAGTACATGGCTGAAGGAAAAGATTTGAAGGATCTGACAATCCTTTCGGCTGCAGGAGACAGTGAGAAGGCCTTGATGTTGGAGCTTTCTAAATATAATGATATCATGCAAGTTGCATATGAAGAATTAGCGCCTCATAAGATTTGTGCATATATTTATGATCTGTCCAATGCATTTAACCGTTTCTATCATGAGACAAAGATTTTGTCAGAAGAAGATCAGACTAGAAGAGAAAGTTATATCGCACTGCTTAAGGTGACCAAGGAAGTGTTAGAATCCTGCATAGATGTGCTGGGATTTGAAGCTCCGGAAAAGATGTAGATGTTTGAAAAGCTCGGCGACTGCCGGGCTTTTTTAGGATATGCTGCCCATTTGTTTATAGATAAAAATAGGAGGACGATCATGACAGATAAGTTGTTTTACCAAGATGGATATCAGCAGGAATTTACCGCCAGGGTAATCTCCTGTGAGGAGATGAAGAAAGGATATGCGATTGTATTGGATCAGACTGCCTTTTTCCCGGAAGGTGGCGGCCAATATGGGGATCTGGGATTTTTAGATTCTGTAAGGGTTATTGACACACAGGAAAAAGGTGACCTGGTCTATCACTATACAAAAGAAGCCTTGGAGCCTGGAAAGGAAGTGACAGGGCGTCTTGATTGGCAAGTTCGCTTTGACCGGATGCAGCAGCATTCCGGGGAGCATATTATTTCCGGAATTGTCCATAGGCGTTTTGGATATGACAATGTGGGTTTTCATTTGGCAGATGACTATTGCACCATGGATTTTAATGGCCCAATTACCACGGAAGCTTTAAAAGAAATTGAGGAGGAGGCAAATAGAATTGTATTTGCCAATCTTGATATTAATATTCTATATCCTTCAAAAGAAGAATTAAAGAATCTGGAATATCGAAGCAAGATTGAGATTGAGGGACAGGTTCGAATTGTGGAGATTCCCGGAGTGGATATCTGTGCATGTTGCGCCCCTCATACAGCAACTACAGGAGAAATTGGCCTGATCAAATTAGTCCGCATGGACAATTACAAGGGTGGAGAGCGCATTTATATGTTAAGTGGAATGCGGGCTTTAAAGGATTACCAGATAAAAGCGGGAAGCGTAAAATCTATTTCTGCAAGTCTCTGCGTAAAAGAAGATGAGGTGGCAGGGGCAGTTGAAAAATTAAAAGAAGAGCAGGAAGCCTTGAAAAATGAGATTGCCGCCCTAAAGCAAAAACTTTTAGCTTATCGTGTGGAAGGGATTTCTGTAGACGATCCTGTAACCTTGCTTTTTGATCCGGAACTTACCGGAAATGAACCCAGAGAATTTATGAATCTGCTGTTAGATAAAGGCGCAGAAATTTGCGGAATCTTCGCAGGAGATGACGAAAAGGGCTATCGCTATGTCATAGGAAGCCGTAAAGAGGATGTTCGTCCTTATGGGGAAAAATTAAAAAGCCTAGGCGGCAGAGGTGGCGGAAAGCCGGAAATGATCCAGGGGTCCATTCAGGCTGCCAGGGCAGTACTTGAAGATATTTTTCTATAATAAAATAAAGCTATAATGAAAGATAATAGGAAAATTCATCAAGCAATATTAGGGAGGCCTGTGTTATAATGTTGCTTATTGAGGGGCAATATTTGACTCCATTAAAAAATAGGAACGAGGGAGAATTTTATGGGATACAGTAATACTATTCAACAGTTGACAGTATATATGGATGACAGGTCCAAGGGATTAGACCAGGTACTCCATATTTTAGGAGAGAAGAAGGTAAATATAGTAGCTCTTAATCTGGCAGACACTTCAGATTACGGACTTTTAAGACTTATTGTTTCAGATCCCCATAAGGGACGAAAACTTCTTCAGGAGGCAGGTTACCAGGCGAGACTTATTAATGTAATCGCATTTCGTGTTTCTCACGCAGCAGGGTCTCTTAGTATGGCAATGCATCAGCTGGTGGACGGGGAAATTGATATTCAGTACATGTATGTATTTGCCAATGGAGATACTGCTTCAGCTATATTAAAGAGCGATGATGTGGCAAGGGCAATTGATATTTTGACCGGCTGCGGATATGAAGTGTATAGTGCAGATGAGGCCTACACTGCCAACGCCTAGGAGCCTGTGATATGATATTATTGCAGCAAATGATGGTTCTTTTTTTGTATATGCTGATAGGATACCTTGCTTGCAAAAAAGGAAAATTTGATGATGTTTTCGGTAAGAAAATATCTTGGCTGGTAGTTGAAATTGCTAATAATGCTATGATAATTTCAGCTGCAATTAATAGTGACGGCAGCATCAAAGGCAAAGATTTTATTACAACATTGCTTCTAGCCATTGGTGTATATGCTGTTCTTCTTGGAGTGGCGGCCATCCTGCCTTTGATTTGCAAGCCTTCCATACAGGAGAAGGGGATCTATCAGATTGCCTTAGTTTTTAATAATATTGGATTTATGGGCTACCCCATTATATCGGCGGTTTATGGTGGCTCGGCCCTGCTTTATGCGGTGCTGTTTTCCATTACATTTAATGTATTAATCTATACTTATGGAGTTCAAAAGGTTCAAAGCTCCGGATCAGATTCAGAAACAGAGAAAGCTAAAGGAAGTTTCTTTAATGTAGGAGTTCTTTGTGGATTTTTGGCCTTGTTTTTATATATTGCTCAGATACCTATGCCACAATTTGTTAAGACTACTGCCAGTGGCTTAAGCAACTTGACTTCACCCCTTAGCATGATGGTTATTGGGATATCCTTGTGTAAAATACCTTTGAGGAAATTGTTTTCAGATATTAAACTCCTGCTTTACTCCTTGGTAAAACTTCTTGTGCTTCCCATTATAGGAATGTTTATTATCAATAGGATTGTTGATAATGAAATGTTGTGTCATGTGTGTATGATTATTCTTGCTACGCCGGCAGCCAGTATGGTAGTTATGTTGGCAGAGCAATATGATGGAAACGAAGAATTAGCGGCTAGGATTGTGGCTCTTTCCACTTTACTTTCTGTAGTTACTATCCCTCTTGTGTCCGCGGTGGTATTTTAAGGTAAGAGGACTTATGAAAATAAAAGACAATAAAATGAAAGCTTGCATTGCCCTGGATTTAGATGGAACAACCTTAAATAACCAGGGGCAGCTTTCGGCCAAGAATAAAGAAGCAATTGACTATGCCATTTCTAGGGGAGTACATATTATTATTGCCAGTGGCAGAGCCTACAAGACCTTGCCAAGACAGATTCTTGAACTTCCGGGCATTAAATATGCAGTGACTTCTAACGGAGCGGCAGTATGTCGGGTTCCGGGAGGAGAACTGCTACAGGGATTAAAAATCAAGGAAGCAGTGGTGCGCCGAATCCTTGAGCTAACCGGGGAGCATGAAATCGTCTACGAGGCCTTTGTGGACGGACATGCCTACGCGGATCTTAGATATGTACAGGATCCTTTGCGATACGGTGCCAGCAAGGAAGCTGTAGAGTATGTAAAAAATACCAGGCAATTTGTGGAGGATATGCCGGCATTTATAAAAGAGCACGGAGATTCCCTGGACAGTATGGATATTGTGGTAAAAAATTCTAAAATGCGGCAGGAGATTTATCGCGTGCTTGAAGAGGTTAGAGAGGAAATATATGTTACATCCTCGGTGCCTCAGCTTGTAGAAATTTCCGATAAACACTCAGGAAAGGCAGCAGGACTTCGCTACCTAGAAGCCCATTTAGGGATTTCTAAAAATCATATGGCAGCCATTGGAAATGCAGACAATGACCGGGATATGATTACTTATGCAAAATATGGATATGCTGTTGAGAATGCATCTTCTGCCTGTAAGGAAGCTGCAGATATTATTGTAGGAAGCAATGACCAGGATGGGGTAGCAGAGGGAATCTATGATTTTCTTGATAAGCTTAACAAATAGACGAGAAAGTAAGAGGATAGTGATATGGCAGAGAATCAAAAGGATATTATAGAATTAAAAAAAGAAGTAAAACATGATCTTCGGCTGGCAGAAGCCTGGTATGTGGTTTTTTCTAAATCCACTAGGATGCCATATGTAGAGTGTGACCCGGAAACCTTTGATGACCAGGTTCTGGTTTATTTTACAGAAGAGGAGGCAAAAGCCGAGGTGCAACGCCTATTGGCAGAAAATGAACCTACCCAGGTTTTAAAAGTGGAAAAAAAAGGAGCCCTTCCTTTTTGCGTAAATTTATTTTTCATGGGTGTGAACTGTATGCTGGTAGGCAGAAGTACAGATAGGGAAGTAGCCATTCAGTTGAAAGAATTTGTGGAGAGACATGAACCTACCGGAAATGCTAGGGAGATTATGAAGGTAGAAAATCCGGAACTTCATTTAACAGCCCTCTACTTTGTACAGGAGCTTCGCAGACAGGGAACTGCGGAAATGACAGAGAAACTGAAAGAGTTTGATGAGGAGCTTCGGGCTCATTTTGGAAAAGGCAGATTTCTTATTGCTACAAAGGATCAGCATCCCTGCATTTTGCAGAGAGATGGAAAAGAGTATCAGCCTCTCTTCACCGATTATCAGGAATTTTGGAAATTCAGCAGGGAAAAGAAATTTATTCCGGCAATACTTCCGGCGGCAAATCTTCATAAACTTTTAACAGCCAACACAGCCGGAGTTATTATTAATCCCT
>CAVAKZ010000016.1:7077-47161 GCA_963589425.1 Parabacteroides distasonis
GAATGTTACTGCGAAGAAAAAGGAAGTAAATAAAGAAGAAAATCAAGAAATATAAGATTTATCTGGAGAATTTTAATAATTAAATTAAAAAGGAATCGAGCAAAAGTGCTTCGATTCCTTTTCTTTAATCTTATCGTAATCTCACTTACTTATAACTTTTAAAATGTAAAAATAGTAAGCTGCTATTTCTAAAAAAATAAAAGGTACAGTCAAATGTGATCAAAATAGTGGATTAGAGCTTTGTTACGTTTACAGCCTGAGGTCCCTTGGCTCCTTCTGTTACATCATACTCAACTTCCTGGCCTTCTTCTAAGGTCTTAAATCCTTCCATGTTCAAACCTGTGTAGTGAACAAAAACATCATTGCCAGCTTCATCAGAAATAAAGCCATAACCTTTCTGGTTGTTAAACCATTTTACAGTACCTTTCATCTTGTTACCTCCATAAATAATGAATGAATATTACACTATACAAAGTTATCATAAATTCACAAAACAGTCAATGTAAAATTAAGATATATCTAGCACTTTGTACAAAAAACAGAGCGCGATCGGTGGTGGTTTTTCTTGACGAAAGGCCAAGAAACATGTAAAGTAAATAGGTAAAGATAAGCGAATAAAGGAATGGAAATATATGATTACATTGACAGGAAAAAAAGTCTCTGAAGGAATCGTTATGGGGAAACTTCAGTTCTTTAAGAGAGAAGAAAAAGAAATCCGTCGTATTTATGTGAAGGATGTAGAGAAGGAAGTTACCAGATTTCAGAAGGCGAGACAGAAGGCAATCTTGGAATTAAAGATCCTATTCGATAGTGCCAGCAAAGAGATCGGAGAAGCCAATGCAGCAATCTTTGAGATGCAGCAGGCCATTTTGGAAGACGAGGATTATGTGAACAAGATTACCTCTATTATGGCCAAGGAGAAACTGAATGCCGAGTATGCCATTCAGACTACAGCCGGGACATTTATTTCAGAGGCCATTGCCAATCAAAAGAATTATGTACAGGGCCATGAGATTGATGTGCGGGATGTATCCCACCGCTTACTGCAGATCCTTTCCAGAGACTGGAAGGATCGGATGCTTACGGATGAACCCTTTATCCTTGCAGCAGCAGAATTGTATCCCAGTGAGGCTGCCCAGTTAGACCAGTCCAAGGTCTTAGGATTTATTACAAGATATGGTTCCATTAATTCTCATACGGCAGTCCTTGCAAGAACCAAGGGAATTCCGTCTGTAATCGGTCTTGGAGAATCGCTCAAGAAAGAATACGATGGAAAGACAGTTATTATTGATGGATTTGAAGGGAAGGTTTACATAGAACCGGATTATACCACCATCAGTAAGATGAAGGAAAGACAGAATCAGAACCAGAAAAAGGTAATGAACCTGGAACGCTTAAAGGGAAAGGAGAATATTACCCAGAGTGGTCGTACCATTGATGTTTGTGCCAATATAGGCAGCCGGGAAGATATTGAGAATGTTCTTAGAAGCGATGCCGGTGGTGTTGGGCTTTTTCGGAGTGAGTTTGTATATATGGAGAATGGGCCAAAGATGCCTACGGAAGATCAACAGTTCCAAATCTACCAATTTGCAGCGGAGGCCATGGGTTCAAAGAAGCTGGTGATTCGCACTGCAGACCTTGGCGGAGATAAGATGGCAGATTGCTTTGATCTGGGAGAAGAGCACAATCCTGCTTTAGGCTACCGTGGAATTAGGGTTTCATTAGATAAGGAAGAAATTTTTAGAACTCATTTACGGGCCATTCTAAGGGCATCTGTTTATGGAAATATACAGATTATGCTTCCCATGATCACCTCTATAGAAGAAGTTCGCAAGGCCAAGATCATGATTGAAAGAGTTAAGCGGGAGCTGAAGGAAGAAAAGACTAGTTTTGATGAGAATATCAAGATTGGTGTTATGATAGAGACCCCGGCCGCTGTTATGATCAGTGGGGAACTGGCAAGGGAAGTGGATTTTGTCAGTATTGGAACCAACGATCTGACCCAGCTTACTTTGGGAATGGATCGCACCAGTGAGCGCCTGGAACCTTACTATAATTCCCATCATCCGGCCATTTTAAAAATGATCCGTATTGTAACTAACAATGTGCATTTGGAGAATAAACATGTCAGTATCTGTGGGGACTTGGCGGCAGATCTTTCTATGACAGAATTCTTTATTCAGTTAGGGGTGGATGAGTTATCTGTGGCACCTATTGATGTATTGGCACTTCGTAAGAAGATTCGAGAGATTCAGTAGCAATAGAATATAAGAATATCTGAGGACAGGCTCGTTGAAATGACGAGCCTGTTTTGGTGAAAATAAAAGACAGAAGGTGGAGACAATAGATGAATTTATTGACAATGGAACATATTACTAAATCTTATACAGACAGAGTGCTTTTAGATGATGTGGCATTTAGTATAAATGAGAATGAGAAGATTGGTGTCATTGGAGTAAATGGTATGGGAAAATCCACTCTTCTTAAGCTGGTGGCAGGAGTGGAAGAATGTGATGCAGGACAGATCAGCATGGGAAATCATGTAAAAATCTCTTATCTGCCCCAGACGCCGGTATTTAAAGAGGAGGCCACTGTTTTATCCGGAGCTATAGAAGGATATAAGGATGGGGATGAATCTTTGGGGGATTTATGGACTTTAGAGGCGGAAGCTAAGTCCATGTTAAACCGTTTGGGATTCTTGGATTACGATGAAAAAATTGTTCATATGTCCGGAGGGCAGAAAAAGAGAATTGCCCTGGTGCGGGCTCTCTTGACACCTGCCGAGATCCTGATACTAGATGAGCCTACCAATCATTTGGACAATACCATGTCTGAGTGGCTGGAGGACTATTTAACAAATTTCCGGGGAGCGATTTTGATGGTTACCCATGATAGGTATTTTTTGGACCGGGTTTCTAATCGGATTGTGGAGGTGGATAAGGGGAAGCTTTACCAGTATCCGGGAAATTATTCGGAATTTCTAAGACTTAAGGAGGTCAGAGAGGACATTGCTCTGGCTACTCAGAAGAAGCGTAAGAATCTTTTGAGAACAGAACTTCAGTGGCTCCAGAGAGGGGCCAGAGCCCGCAGTACCAAGCAGAAGGCTCACATTGACCGAATAAAGGCTATGCAGGAGATGAAGGATATCCAGGAAGAGAAGAGGGTGGCTATGGATTCTATTGTCACCAGAATGGGAAATAAGACCATAGAAATGGAACATATTTCCAAATCCTATGGGCAGAAGCTCCTTATAGACGACTTTAATTATATTTTCTTGAAAAATGATCGTATTGGAATTGTAGGCCCTAACGGTTGTGGAAAGTCCACGCTTTTAAAAATTTTAAATGGAATTGTGGAGCCGGATGCCGGCCATGTGGAAATTGGTCAAACCATCAAAATCGGGTATTTTTCCCAGGAAAATGAATATATGGACGAGACCATGCGCGTCATTGACTATGTGAAGGAAGTGGGAGAGTATATTAGCACTTCTGATGGAAAAATTACTGCAGCTCAGATGCTGGAGAATTTCCTTTTTGAGGGAGCCCTTCAGTGGTCAAAAATAGAGAAGCTTTCCGGAGGAGAAAAGAGAAGATTATATTTACTTCGGATTCTAATGGCTGCTCCTAATGTATTGATCTTAGATGAGCCTACCAATGACTTGGATATTCAGACCCTGACAATTTTGGAGGATTACCTGGATCGTTTTGATGGAATCGTAATTACTGTTTCCCATGATCGTTATTTTCTGGATCGAACAGTAAGAAGAATTTTTGCCTTTGAAGGAAATGGGAAAATCAGACAGTCAGAAGGTGGGTATTCCGATTATCTTATTCGCTTAGAATTGGAAAAACCAGAGGGGAATTTCCAAAATATTGGAAAGGCAATGTCCGCAAAAAATGCCTTTGGAGAAGCCTTTCAAGGAGATGAAAATTCACAGAAAAGTGACTCTAAAAAAACCTGGAAGGAACGAGAGCGGAAATTAAAATTTACTTACAATGAACAGAAGGAATTTGAAAGCATAGATGATGATATTGCAAAGTTAGAGAGCAAAATTGAAAGCCTGGATGAGGAAATGCTAAAAAATGCAACAAACTCTGTAAAATTAAAGGAGCTTATGGAAAAGAAACAGCAGGCAGAAAATGCCTTGGAAGAAAAAATGGATCGATGGGTTTACTTAAATGACTTAAACGAGAAGATACAAAATCAGTAAAAAAATGGAGGATTGGTTATGGAAATAGTAGTGGCAGCTTTTATTGGAATGTGGTTAAGTGGTTTTGCCTTGTGGGGTTATCTGAAATTAAAGGATGATTATAAGGATGTTGAGATTGGTTCGACAAAGACAGATGGAGGACTAAACTAATGAATATATATCTTATAGGAATGATCATTGCCATGATATTATTTCTTACTGTGAGTAAGATTGTCAGCAAGAAAGTTCAAAATGCGGAGGATTTTTACGTAGCAGGAAGACAAGCACCGGTACTTCTTATTGCAGGTTCTTTGATTGCATCTTATTCTAGTACAGGAATGTTTATGGGGGATGCGGCTACCTGCTATGATGGTGCCTTTGTGCCCATTATATTATTTGCCGGTATGCAATCGGCAGGATATATTTTCGGAGCAATTTTCTTTGGCAGATATCTTAGGAGAAGTGGTTCTTTAACTATGCCTGAATTTTTTGGCAATCGGTTCGACTCCCCAAGGTTAAGAACTTTGTCGGCTATTACAGCAGTTATTACAATGTCTGTCTACCTTCTCAGTGTTGTTCAAGGAGTTGGAACCTTAATGGTGATTGTTACTGATATAAATTATAAGATCTGTATCGTTCTTGTAATGATTGTGTTTACCTTTATTTCTGTAACTTCAGGCAGCAAGGGAGTCCTTATTACAGATACCTTAATGGCAACTATATTTACCATAGCAACAATCTTAGGGGTTATTTTTATTTCTCAGGGAGCCGGCGGATGGTATGACACCATTGAAAGTCTTGCGTCCAATGCAGATACAGCAACAATTCTTTCCTGGGCTGGTCGTGGAGGTGTTCTTGGGGCATCTTATAAAGGTGGAGCTGATAATATAGCCTGGGGGCTGGTGTATGGCATTGTTTGGATGAGTGTTTGTATGGTGGGCCCTTGGCAAGCCAGCCGTTATCAGATGGCAAAGTCAGAACACGTGGTAGTGAAAAGTGCTTATTGGGCGGCTATCGGAGTATTTGCTCTTGAGTTTTTAAGTGGTATTGCCGCAGTTATGGTGGTAAGAGTAAATCCGGATCTTGTATCAAGTCATGCCCTTATTTGGGCCAGCATGAATTTAATGCCAAAGGCTCTTGGAGTTGTTCTTTTAACAGGAATTTTGTCCGCTGGAATTTCGTCCGCAACTACATTTCAGTCCTTGGTAGGAGCTTCTGTTTCCAATGATATTATGCTTGCTTTTCGAAATAAGGAAGAGGCAACTGAGCTTGAAAAAAAAGAAATGGATAATAAGGCTATCAATCTTGGCAGAATAGCAATGTTGATCGTTGCTGTGATTGTGGTGGTAATTGCCCTGGCCAATCCGCCGGCAATCTTTGTTGTTATGTATCTTGGCGGTGCTATGATGGCCAGCAGCTGGATGCCGGTTGCAGTTGGAAGTGTGTTTAGCAAAAGATTGACTAAAACAGGAGCCTTTTGTGGTATGCTATGTGGATTTGTAGGAACCTTTGCCTTAAAACTACTTTCATACTTTATGGGATGGGATTTGCCGGTGTATTTGGATCCTAGCTTTGTAGGTATACTTATCAACATAATTGCCATGATTCTAGGAAGCTTCCTGACCCAGGTTTCAGATTCGGAAAAGCTAGAACGAGAGAAAATGTTCATTATGCCAGAATCGGAGAAAAATCCACAGGATGTTAAGAAAACATTGGCCATAGCCAGAGCTGGTATTATGGTTGGGCTTATTGCCTTTGTGGGAATGCTGCTATTGTGGATCATCCCTTATATGAAGGGGCTTGGACTGCAGGGATAGAGAATTATCTTAAGTATAAAGAAAAAGAGTTGGCAGTTTCCTGCCAACTCTTTTTCAAAATGGAGTTCTAGATTATAGATAATTGTCTTTGTGTAAGTAGGAACCTAGTTGATTGGAAGACCGTATCACGTCTTCTTTTAAATGTTCCCTCAATTCTTCTCCGTGCTTTGTGTCTGAATAATTTTCTTTTTTATATCTTTTTTCCTGAGATAGAAAACCATCTAGTTTTTCACTATCCCCGTAGGCATCCAATTGCATGGGAGCTAATCCCTTTTCAATATTGGATGGATTATAACGAAATAGATTTCTGTATCCACAGGCAACAGCTGCTTCTTCTTCATACTGGGCGCCAGCAGAGCCTCGTGGCAGGCCATGATGCTTACAAGGAGCATAGGCAAGCAGAAGGGAAGGTCCATTATAGCTTTCCGCTTCGACCATGGCTTTGATGCATTGATTCATGTCCGCCCCCATGGAAATGCTGGCGACATATACATCCTTGTAGTTCATAGCAATAGAGGGCAGGTCTTTTTTGGAAGTAATTTTTCCAGTAGAGGCTAATTTGGCAATGGCACCTTGAGGTGTCGATTTAGATGCCTGCCCTCCGGTGTTGGAATAACATTCTGTATCAAATACAAGAATGTTGATATCTTTGCCGGAAGCTAGTATATGATCTAGACCTCCGAATCCGATATCGTAGGCCCAACCATCTCCTCCGAAAATCCACTGGGATTTCTTTGCAAGATAGTCTTGATATTGTAAGATACTCTTGGCTTCCGGTGATGAATGGCTTGCAAGTTGACGACAAAGATCGTCGGTGGTTGATGAATTTAATGAGCCGGAATTATAGGTATCTATCCAGTTTTTTATAGAAATTTTAAGGGAGTCTTCTTCCTCCAAGCTGTCTTTAAGTATTAGAAGTCTTTCCTTTAAGGTCCCTCTTATATGGCTGTGAGCTAATAGCATGCCATAACCAAATTCTGCTGCATCTTCAAAAAGAGAGTTAGACCAGGCTGGTCCATGCCCCCTAGCATCGGTGGTATAGGGCATACTAGGTGTGGAATTACCCCAGATAGAGGAGCATCCAGTAGCATTGGCAATATACATGCGATCCCCAAAAAGCTGTGTCAATAGTTTGGCGTAAGGAGTCTCTCCACATCCGGGACAGCATCCGGGAAATTCCAGAAGAGGTTTTTTAAATTGGCTTCCTTTTACAGAAGTAGGCCTAAAGAGTTTGGAGCCAATCTCCTTCTTTGGTAAGGACTCCAAATAATCGAAAATCTCCTGTTGGTCCTGGGCTTTTTCTAAAGGCATCATGCGAAGGGCCTTGCCGGAGGAGGGACATTTGCTAAGGCAGGATCCGCATCCGGTGCAATCCATCACAGACACCCCTATGGTGAACTCGTGTTCCAAATTTCCGGTTAATATGCAATGTTTCATACCGGAAGGAGCATTTTCTACTTCTTCCTTTGTTAAAATATAAGGACGGATAGCAGAATGAGGGCATACGAAAGAACAGTGGTTACATTGTAAGCATTCTTTCATATTCCAAACAGCTACATAGGCTGCGGCACCTAACTTGTCATAAGCGGAGGTTCCGCTTGGACTGCTTCCGTCAGCATAAGGCAGAAGAGAAGATACGGGGATTGCATCTCCCTTCTTCTTCATAATCGGTTCGTGAATCTTTTTTAAGAAGTTCTCCTTTTCTGAATCAGGAGCTTCTGTGTTGATGGGTCGATTAGCCGAGTTGGCCTTAGAATCCCTTGCCTGGCTCCAGCCTTCAGGAACATCTAGCTGCTTTAAGTTTTCTCTTGCGCATTCAATGGCCTTTTTATTCTTTTCCAAAACAGAAGTCCCATAACTTTTATAGGCAATATCTACATACTTCTTTAAAAGAGCGGCACAGTCATCAGCCGGCATCAGCTTCATGATACAAAAAGCTGCAGTCATAATCATCATATTGATGTGATTTCCCAAACCGATCTTTCTGCAAAGATGATCTGCATCTATGGTATAGAGAGAAATCCTATGCCTTGCCAGATATTGCTTTGCAGAGGCAGAAAGGTTCTCCTCCAGCTCATCTATAGAACAGGAACAATTTAGTAGAAGAGCTCCCTGATCTAACAAATCATAAAGCAGATCGTATTTTTCCAAATCTTTAAAATGATTACAAACAATAAAATGTGCCTTATTTATGAGATAAGGATTCTTTATCTTATGTTTGCTATAGCGTAAATGACTGGTAGTTAAACTTCCGGACACTTTGGAATCATACTCTGAGAATACCTGTACATAATTGTCTGTATGTTCCCCGATAATCTTTCCGGCGGCCTTAACACTGCCGATGGTTCCATCAGAGCCACGGCCGTAAAATTTACAACAAAAACAGTCTCTACAATCTAAGGAGAGGTCTGCTTTGGGTTCCAGAGAAAGATGGGTGATATCATCTTGAATTCCAATAGTAAATTCTTTCTTTTCATGGTTTGCAAATACAGCAAGGATGTGCTCCGGATTCGTATCTTTTGATGCTAGGCCATAGCGACCGTGATGAAGTTCTACATGCTGAAGATAAGAGTCACTCAAAGCAGATGCCACATCTTGGTAAAGCGGTTCTCCCACGGAGCCTGGCTCTTTGGTGCGATCCAAGACGCTGATTAGCTTGGTGGAAGCAGGGAGAGCATCAATTAGTTTGCTTGTACTAAAGGGACGGAATAAACGTACATTTAAAACTCCAACTTTGTCGCCTTTAGCATTCAGATAATCTACGGTTGATTTAATGGTATCCACTACAGAACCCATAGCGATAATCACATGATCAGCATCCAAAGCCCCATAGTATTCATAAGGAGCATAGGTGCTTCCTAATTTATCATTAATCCGATCAATTTGGATGGAAACAACTTCCGGCATCATCAGGTAGTTTAGGTTGTTAGCTTCTCTTGCCTGGAAATAAATATCCGGATTCTGGGCGCTTCCCATTGCCTTTGGATGGACTGGGTTTAAAGCTTGCTGTCTAAAGGCCTTGATATGATCTTCCGGTAGAAGGTCTTTTAAATCCTCTTTGGACCACATCAAGGCTTTTTGAATCTCATGGGAGGTGCGGAAACCGTCAAAGAAAAAAATCACCGGCATCTTTCCGATAATAGCAGATAAATGAGCCACCGGGGCTAAATCAACAATTTCCTGAACATTAGATACACTGAAAATACAAGCGCCGGTTTGCCTTATGGCATAAATATCAGAGTGATCGCCAAAAATTGACAAGGCATGGGTGGCAATGGATCTAGATGCTACATAAATAACACCGGGCAAATGCTCGGCAGCCATTTTATAAATATTAGGAATCATAAGAAGCAGCCCCTGAGATGCTGTGTAAGTGGTAGCCAAGGCCCCGGAGGCCAAAGCCCCATGCATAGCCCCTGAAACTCCTGCCTCGGATTGCATCTGGGAAAGACTGACTTTGTTTCCAAATAGATTGGTCTTGTTGGAGGCGGAAAACTGTTCGGTGTATTCAGCCATAGGGGTAGCAGGCGTAATAGGATATACGAAAGCTACATCTGTAAATTCATAGGCAACACTTGCCGCTGCTTTATTTCCATCTAAGACCTGAATTTCACGTTTCATATGGCACCTCCCTAATAATTCTCAAATAATTTTATCAAAGCAAAAAATAAGTCAGAAGAGTTTTTTGAAACAAATAAAGGTAAAAAACAAACTTCCTGAAAATGGGTCGAAATTTACCATATTAAGTTTGAATAATCACTGTATTTTGCCGCTTGATAGATGATAAATTGGTGAGTAGCAAGGGGAAACTAAAGGAAGGAGGTCATTAGTGACTATGGTTTATTTATCAGAATTTGTAGGTAGTTTGGTTTTCCTGTTAGGAGGTTATACCTACATGAGTAATGTTACCCTTAAGAAAACTCAGCTTCCGGGATTAAGTTGGGTAGATCTTTCTTTTGCTTGGTCTTTGGCAGTAGGCTTTGGTCTTTGCATTGCTGTTGTAATGGGAGGTCCTGCACTATTAAATCCAGGCGTGGTCTTTGGACAGTTGATCGTTGGTGGAATTACCCCAGGGGAAGCAGTGATGTATCTTTTGATGGAATTCTTGGCAGCAGGTGTAGCCGTTGCTCTCACTGTTGTTAACTTCTATGACAGCTTTAAAGAAAGCGAAGGAGTTAGCAAGGCTGGAATCTTCTCGGCAGGTCCTGTTCAGAGAAATCTTCCATTAAACGTAATCCAGGAGATCTGTGCAACATTCTTGTTCCTTTTCTTAGTACTTGGAACTATTCATGCAACAGACGGACCTACAGCAGCACTTCAGATTGGTGTAATCGGATTTGCAGCAGTATATTTCCTGTCATTAACATTGAATCTAACAGGCTTCTCTATGAATGCAATGCGTTCTGTATTCAGTAGCATCTGGTTTGCTATTTTACCAATTCCTCACAAGGATGGAGAAAAAGTAGATTGGACCTATCAGTTGGTTGTTAACTTGATTGGAAGTAGTATCGGCGGAATCTTAGCAGTAGTTGCAGTAAATGCAGTATTCTAGGTGATATATCAAGGTTAAGCCAGTGCTATAAATAGCAAAATTAAAATTGAATAAACATAAGAAATTCGCCGGAATCCAAGAGTTCTTGTGATTTAGGCGAATTTCATTTAATGAAAACCTCGTGAAAAACTTCACGTATTGAGAAAAGAAGGTAAGGAAGTACATATGGAAAGAACACAGTTGGGAGAATTGGGATTAGAGAGAATTATTCAGGAAACAGTGCCGGGTAAGCAGATTACCATGGCTCACGTAGTGTCTAGCCCTAACCCGCTGATCTATCAAAAACTTGGTCTGGATCCAACAGTAGATTATAACAAAGCGGCCATTGGCGTCATGACACTTTCCCCGAGCGAGACAGCCATCATCGCAGCAGACATTGCCATGAAGCGAGCAAGGATTGATCTAGGTTTTATTGATCGTTTCAGCGGTACATTGATTATAACAGGAAGGATTGCAGATGTGACTACAGCTTGGGAGGCAGTTCTTCTCTATGCAAAACGGGAAATGGGATTTTCAGTTTGCGAGATTACGAAGGCTTAGATTATGAGAAAGATTATATTTATAGGTCGAACGGGAACGGGAAAAACAACTTTAACGCAGGCTTTAAAGGGAAATAAGATTTCTTACCATAAGACACAATATGTAAATCATTATGATGTAATCATTGATACTCCGGGAGAGTATTGTGAAAACAGGGAATTGGCAAATGGAGTAATCCTATATGCCTATGAAGCTAGTATTGTGGGGCTGATGATGAGTTCCACAGAGGATTACTCTGTTTACAGTCCCAATATTGCATCCTTGGCAACCCGGGAGGTTGTAGGAATTGTTACAAAAATCAATGATTTAGGAGCAAGACCGGATATGGCAGAGATGTGGCTTAGACTTGCAGGATGCAAGACCATATTTTTTGTAGATTCGGTGATTGGTGAAGGGATTGCAGATATCCTTCTTTATTTAAGAGAAGAGGGGGATGTGATGCCTTGGGAGAAGGAAGGCCACGAAGGAGAACTTGGCTATGAGCACGAAAATATCGTGATCGAGGATGGAGTCAAGTTGATTAATCGTCCGGAAAGGAAGAAAGATGGCGAGACGCGTATTAATGATCGCTGGAGATTATACAGAGGATTATGAAGTTATGGTTCCCTATCAAGCCTTAGAAATGGCTGGAGTTAAGGTTGATGTGGTATGTCCAGGAAAAACAGCCGGAGACCATATTCAGACAGCAGTTCATGACTTTGGAGCGGAGCAGACATATTCGGAAAAGCCGGGACATTTATTTCAATTGAATGCTTCTTTTGATTATCTGAAACTTGCGGAGTATGACGGACTCTACCTTACAGGTGGAAGAGGTCCGGAGTATTTAAGAAGAGATCCAAGAGTTTTGGATATTGTTAGGTTTTTCTTTCAAATGAATCTGCCTGTGGCGGCAATCTGTCACGGTATACAGATTCTTACAGCTGCAGATGTATTGCAAGGAAGAATATTGACTGCATATGATGCTGTGGCGCCGGAAGTGACTATGGCAAAGGCTACCTATATGCAGGTGCCGGTAACAGAAACAGTGGTGGATGGCAATTTAGTTACATCCCCAGCTTGGCCTGGCCATATTACTCTTTTAAGAGAATTTTTAAAGTTACTTCACATTACAATTTTTGAATCATAAGGGCGTTTTAAATTTACCAAGGATGGTTTTTAAACTACCTGTAGATTTTTGGCGAACTATGTAATAATGCTCATAAATAGAGCACAATATTAAAGGAGGTTATTTAATATGATAGCAAAAGGTTTTACAGAGCCAACAGAACGAATCAAACGTTTGGCTAACGTAGTTGTAACAGCATTTCCTGAAGTAGAAGCTGAGAGAGCTGTACTTACAACAGAAGCGTACAAAGAGACAGAGGGTATGCCTAACGTAATGCGTCGTGCAAAAGTTGCAGAGAAGTTATTCAACGAACTCCCTGTAACAATCAGAGATGATGAGTTGGTAGTTGGTTCTTTGACTGTGCATCCTCGTTCATGTCAGATCGCTCCAGAGTATTCTTATGACTGGGTTGAGGCTGAGTTTGACACAATGGAGACTAGAATGGCTGACCCATTCAAGATTCCAAAGGATGTTGCAGCAAAGCTTCATGAAGCATTCCTCTATTGGCCGGGAAAGACTGTAAGTGATTTGGCTACATCTTACATGTCAGAAGAGACAAAAGCATGCCAGGCAAATGGTGTATTTACAGTTGGTAACTACTACTATGGTGGCGTAGGACATGTTTGTGTAGACTATGGCAAGATTCTTGAGAAAGGTTTCCGCGGAGTTATCGAAGAAGTTGTTTGTGCAATGGAGAAGATGGACCGCAGTGATCCGACTTATATTAAGAAACAGCAGTTCTACAATGCAGTAATCATTACATATTCAGCAGCTATTAATTTTGCTCATCGTTATGCTGCTAAAGCTAGAGAGATGGCAGCAGTTGAGACTAATCCAACAAGAAAAGCCGAACTTCTTCAGATCGCTGCTAACTGTGATAGAGTTCCGGAGAATGGGGCAACAAACTTCTATGAGGCTTGCCAGTCCTTCTGGTTCGTTCAGTTGATGCTTCAGATCGAGTCTTCCGGACATTCTATTTCTCCAGGTAGATTTGATACTTATATGTATCCATATTACAAAGATGACAAGAACATCACTCCAGAGTTTGCTCAGGAACTAATCGATTGTATCTGGGTTAAATTAAATGACATCAACAAGACAAGAGATGCCATCTCTGATCAGGCATTTGCTGGATATGCAGTATTCCAGAACTTAGGTGTTGGTGGACAGGATGAGAAGGGTAGAGATATTACGAATGATATTTCTTACATGGCTATGCAGGCTTGTGCACATGTTAAGTTGCCGGCTCCTTCATTCTCAATCCGTGTACATGAGAATACTCCTGATGAGTTCTTGTACAGAGCTTGTGAGCTCGCTCGTTTAGGACTTGGTGTTCCGGCTATGTATAATGATGAAGTTATCATTCCGGCTCTTGTTAACCGTGGTGTTAAACTGGAAGATGCTCGTAACTACTGTATCATCGGTTGTGTAGAGCCTCAGTGTCCACACAAGACAGAAGGTTGGCATGATGCTGCATTCTTCAATGTTGCTAAGGTAATGGAGATTACATTAAATAACGGACGTGTTGGAGACAAGCAGTTAGGACCTGTAACCGGAGAGATGAGCACATGGACAAGTATCGAAGACTTCTTTACAGCATTTGAGAAACAGATGGAATACTTCGTATATCATTTGGCAGAAGCTGATAACGCAGTTGACCTTGCTCATATGGAAAGAGACCAGTTACCATTCCTTTCAGCTCTTGTTGATGACTGTATCGGACGTGGTAAGACAGTAGAAGAAGGTGGAGCAATCTATAACTTTACTGGCCCACAGGCATTCGGTGTTGTTGATGCTGGCGACTCTGCATATGCTATGCAGAAACATGTATTTGAGAATAAGGAAGTTACAATTTCTCAGTTGAAAGAAGCTCTTGATCACAACTTTGGTTATCCGGTAGATAGTTCCACTCAGGCAGAGAAGATCTTTGATGCACAGCGTGCTGGTGGTGCTATTCCTAATGCTACAGCTGCTGCTGTTCAGACAGATGAGCAAAAGGTATATGAGATTGTTAAGAAGATTCTTAGCAGTAACGGATCTGTAGATCTTGCTACAGTAACAAGTGCAGTTAATAATTCTGTAAGTCCTGCAGCAGCAGTTGGCGGAGATTACTTCGGAATCAAGAAGGTTATGGAAAAGACCGATTGGTATGGTAATGATATCGACGAAGTAGACTACGTATCAGCTAGAGTTGCTCGTATCTACAGTGCAGAAGTAGAAAAATACACCAACCCACGTGGAGGACAGTTCCAGGCAGGATGCTACCCAGTATCTGCAAACGTTCTCTTTGGTAAAGATGTAGCAGCTCTTCCAGACGGAAGACTTGCAACTACTCCTCTTGCAGACGGTGTTTCACCTCGTGCAGGTAAGGATGTAAGTGGACCTACGGCAGCAACAAACTCTGTGGCTAAGCTTGACCATGAGTACTTCTCAAATGGTACACTTTACAACCAGAAGTTTACTCCATCTGCAGTAGCAGGAGATGATGGACTTCAGAACTTCGCAGCAGTAGTAAGAAGCTACTTCGATCACAAAGGAATGCACGTTCAGTTTAACGTAATTGATCGTCAAACACTGATCGATGCTCAGGAACATCCAGAGCTTCATAAGGATTTAGTAGTTCGTGTAGCTGGATACAGTGCTCACTTTGTTACATTAGCTAAGGAAGTTCAGGACAACATTATTGAGCGTACAGAGCATGAATTCGGTTGCTCAAGCTGTTAATTGAAGGAGAATATTTAATATGGAGCGGATTGATTATGCCATGGAAGGTCTTGTGTTTGATATACAAAGATTTTCCGTGAATGATGGTCCGGGAATCCGCACGATTGTGTTTTTAAATGGATGCCCCTTACGTTGTCAGTGGTGTTCAAATCCGGAATCACAGTTACTTAGACCTGTGGTTATGTACAATGATATGGAATGCATTCACTGTGGCGCTTGTATTTCAGCATGCAAACAGGGAGCAATTGACCCTAAGAATCGGGGGATGATCGATCACAGCAAATGTACTGGCTGTGGCGAATGCTCTCTGGTTTGCCCGGTAGGAGCACTTATTATGAAGGGTAAGCGAATGACAGTAGAAGAAGTCATTCGTATTCTGAAAAAGGATGGCACACATTATAGAAGGTCCGGAGGAGGCTTAACATTATCAGGTGGAGAGCCTCTGATGCAGTCTGAATTTGCAGTTGAGCTTTTGAAGGCTGCACATGCTCAGGGCTGGAATACAGCTATAGAGACAACTTCCTGTGCCAGTGAAGAGGTGATTCGAAATGTATTCCCTCATATCGATCTGGCTTTGGCAGATGTAAAGAGTATAGATGACCAGAAGCATACACATTTTACCGGCGTATCCAACAAGGAAATTCTTGAGAGAGTAAAACTTGTTTCGGAGATTACAAAAATAATGGTAAGGGTGCCAGTTATTCCGGGCTTCAATGACAAAAAAGAAGAGATTCGTCAGATTGCAGAGTATGCAAAGACTCTCAATCAGGAAAACCTGCAAGGGGTGAATCTTTTGCCATATCACTCAATGGGTGAGAATAAATATAAGATGTTAGGTCGTGACTATGATCTCCATGGTGTAAAGATGATGGACAAAGATTATGTGAACGAGCTAAAAGAAGTAGTAGAGCAATGCGGCGTTAATTGCCGTGTAGGCTAAATAAAAAAATGGAGGAGAGAAAATGGATCAGCAGTTAATTGAAAAAGTGATGAAACAGGTTTCTAGCGAACTCGCAGCAAACCAGACAGCTTCTGCTAGCGCATCTTCCACATCAGCAGCTTGTGACAGTTGTGTGGATGGTGTTGGACTCACAGAGTACGTAGGAACATCAATTGGAGATACAATTGGTTTAGTAATCGCAAGTGTAGACCCAATGCTCACAGATATTATGAATCTTGGAAAGTTCCGTTCTATCGGTATTATCGGAGGACGTACAGGAGCAGGTCCACAGATAATGGCAGTTGATGAGGCTGTTAAGGCTACTAATACAGAAGTTATTTCTGTTGAGTTGCCAAGAGATACAAAGGGTGGCGCTGGACACGGATCATTAATCCTGATCGGTGCTGAAGATGTATCCGATGCTAGAAGAGCAGTAGAGATCGCATTGAGCGTACTTCCTAAATATTTTGGAGACGTTTATGGAAATGATGCTGGACATCTTGAGTTCCAGTATACAGCTAGAGCAAGCTATTGCTTAGAGAAAGCTATGGGAGCTACTCTTGGAAAGGCTTGGGGAATGACTTGTGCAGGTCCTGCAGCAATTGGTGCAGTATTAGCAGATACAGCTGTTAAGGCAGCAAACGTTGAGGTAATTGGATATTCTTCACCTGGAAATGGTGGAACCAGCTACTCAAACGAGGTTATTTTAACATTTACAGGTGATTCTGGTGCGGTTCGTCAGGCTGTACGTGCAGCAATCGAAGTTGGTAAGAAACTTCTTGGAGCATTAGGCGATGAGCCACAGTCAACTACAGAGCCATACATTTAAGATTCATAAATTTTTAAGGAGGATATACTATGAATTCAGATGCATTAGGAATGGTTGAAACAAAAGGACTTGTTGGAGCTATTGAAGCAGCAGATGCAATGGTAAAGGCAGCTAACGTAACATTATGCGGATATGAGAAGATCGGATCTGGACTTGTTACTGTAATGGTTAGAGGAGACGTAGGAGCAGTTAAGGCAGCTACAGACGCTGGAGCAGCAGCTGCAAGAGCAGTAGGTGAGGTTGTTTCTCTTCACGTTATTCCACGTCCACACATGGATACAGAGAAGATTATTCCAAAGAAATTAGCAGACTAATAAGAATTAAAGGGACGGGGCGGAGATTAAGAAATTAATCTCCGCTAGTCATAGAGGTGCCCATGGAAATTAATGAAACACAGCTAAGAAAATTAGTTGAGCGGATCATGGAGCTTACTCTTGAACTTACAGAATCGAATAATGTAAAAAAGGAGATTTTGGTAGTTTTAGCTGGAAAGAACCAGGAGCAGCTGAAGACAGCATTAGAAGCATTACCTGATTCCTCTGATGAGAGTCGAACCATTGTGGTTACAAAAGGGCTTATAGAGAATGAAGAATTAGGACAGCTTATCTGTAAATCCTGCGAGAAAATCATCCAGCCGGAAGAAGTTCTATCTAAGCCGCTTAGCTATGAAAAGATAATTTTCCCAGCTATGCCGAGGGACATTCTCGCTAAGTGTGCATTGTGTATTCCGGATACCTACGAAGTAGCCTTGGTTCAGAAAGCATTCGAGGAATCAGTACCCATCGTACTATCTAAGAATGCTTTAAGTCCATTTACAGGAAAAGAACCAGAGAGCTATCAAAATTGTATTTTGGGATATATAAAAAGATTATTGGAATATGGAATCGAAATAGAACTATAGAAAATATAAGGAGGTGAAAAGATGCGTGAATCACTGGGACTCGTAGAAACCGTAGGTATTTCTACAGCTATTGAAGTGGCGGATGTCATGGTAAAAGCAGCTAATGTAAAAATTCTTGAATTAGAGAATAGCAAAGGCGGTGGATACATGACCGTCAAAGTAGTAGGTGATGTAGGAGCTGTAAAGGCTGCGGTTAATGCTGCAAAAGCTGCTGGAGTTAAGTATGGAAATCTTGTTTCGGCATCAGTGATTGCCAGACCTTCTGATGGCATGTCAACTCTTTTCTGTAATCCTAAGGTTCCATATCAATCCGTTAACAAGAAGCCGATTCCTCAAGCTTGGGAGGAAGATGAGCCTGAAAAGTTAAATTACACGGTGAAGAAAAAAACGGTGAAGAAGGAGCCTGCAAAGACAAAAGAAGCTTTGGGGGAGAATGCACCGAAGGCAGAAGTTGAGCCGGTAAAAGAAGAAGCTAAAGTGATTGAGGAGCCGAAGGCGGAAGAACCGAAGCTAGAAGAAGCTAAGGCAGAAGAACCTAAGGTAGAAGAGTCGAAAGTAGAAGAGACTAAGGCAGAAGAACCTAAGGCAAAGAATACCCCGAAGGAAACGGAAGGGAAAAGCCAGGCTAAACCTAGACGATCATCTAGAAAAAAGAAATAGATAGATGAGAAAGGAAGTATTAACGTATGGTTTTAGCAAAAGTAATCGGCAATGTAGTAGCTACACGCAAAGATCCAACCCTAGAAGGAACTAAGTTAATGATTGTTCGTAGGGTGAATGCAGAGGGAGCATATATTGATTCAGAACAGGTTGCAGTAGATTATGTAGGCTGTGGAATCGGAGAATTTGTACTTTGTGCAACCGGATCTTCAGTTCGTGTAGATGACGATAAACGTGGTAAAACAATTGATATGGCAGTAATAGGAATCATTGATAGTGTTGATACCTCAGGACAATAATAGGATATAAAAAGGGTTAATTATGGAAATAGGAATTTTTGCATCTGTAAATGATGCGATCGGCTTTGTGAGAAATGCTCACGAACGTTATCAGACATTATCCCTTGAGGATCGATGTGAAATCATAGAAGCCATAAGATGCAAACTGTTAGAGCAGGTAGATGTTATTGCAATGCTTGCTTTACAGGAAACCGGAATGGGTAATTACGCAGATAAGAAGACAAAATTAGAGGCGGCAATTAAGAATACACCGGGAGTGGAAGATTTGATTACAGAAGTCAAGACAGGAGATAGAGGCATGGTTCTCTACGAACTTAGTGGCTTTGGAGTTATCTGCACCTTAGAACCGGTAACCAGCCCGGCGGCTTCATTGGTGAATCATGTGATCAGCATGGTGGCTGCAGGAAATGCAGTAGTGATCTGTCCGAATCCTAGAGCCTTACAGACTACCAAATATGTAACCAGTCTTATCAGCAGTGCAATCGTAGAAACCTGTGGAATTGATAATTTAGTGGTAGCATTGGATGAAAGCTCCATTGATAAAGCACAGGAGATTATGCATCATCCGGATGTAGACATGATAGTATGTAACGCAGGGGAAGCAGCTCTTAAGGGAGCTTTATCCTGCGGCAAAAAGGTTATTGGTGAAGGTCAAAGCAATGCTGTCGTATTAGTAGATGAGACAGCAGATTTAAATGCTGCAGCATTTGAAATTTCTAGAAGCGCTTCCTTTGATAACAACTTGATTCATACTTCAGAGAAAACCATAGTAGTTGTTAAAGAAGCAAAAGATGAGCTTGTGAAAGCATTTGCTCGTAATAAGACAAAAGTAATCTCTAGTTCGGAAGAATGCCAAAAGCTTGCAGATCTTATTTTAAGACAAGATATGGTTCTTAGAAGAAAATGGATCGGAAAGAGCGCAGCTGAGATTTTAGATGCAGCGGGAATTTCTCATGAAAGTGATGTGCAGTTAATTCTGGTTGAAGCAGATTTGCCGCATCCCTTTGTGACAGAAGAACTTAGAACCCCGGTGCTTGCTTATGTGGTAGCAGAAAACTACGAAGAAGGTTTGGAAATGACCTTGGATATTGAGCAGCGTTACAAACATACAGCAGCGATCTTCTCAAAAGATATAAATCGATTGAGCGAAGCTGCAAGGGTCTTACAGACTGCAGTGTTTGTGAAGAATGGACCGAGTTTAAGTGGTGTTGGATTGTTAGCGCCTAATAGTCCCTTTGCTTTAACAGTTGCAAATGTGACAGGTGAAGGCGCAGTTACCGCAAGACATTTCGCTAGAAGAAGAAAATGCATTTTAACTAATGGATTTTCCATTCGATAAGGTTAAAAAATATGAAACAGGTATATATCAAAACAAGAGTTTTCTCCGGACAGGATTCTTTGGAACGTCTAAGAAAATTCACAGATAAAAAAATCTGGCTGGTTTGTGATGGTTTTTTAGTAGATAACGGAACTGTTAATTTGATTACCAGCAAGATTAGTAAGTCTAACAAAATAGTTGTATGTAAGGATGTTATTCCGGATCCACCTCTTGAAAATATAGCTAAGGGAGTTGCTTTGTTAAAGAACATTCAGCCGGATGTCATTATTGCATTTGGTGGTGGATCAGCGATTGATACGGCTAAGGGAATTATTTATTTCGCGCCTTTATCAGGATATGATAAGAAGCCGAAATTTGTAGCTATTCCTACAACCAGTGGTACAGGATCAGAGGTTACCTCTGTTACTGTAATCACAGACAAGGAAATGGAAACCAAACACCTGGTGGTAAGCCATGACATGCTTCCGGATGAAGTTATCCTTTGTCCCCAGCTTACCATGTCTGTACCGGCATCCATTACTGCTAACACAGGGATGGATGTTTTGACACATGTTTTAGAAGCTTATGTAGCCAAGAATTCTAATGCATATTCAGATGCCTTGGCTGAGAAGGGTGTTGAACTGGTGTTCCAGTATTTGAAAACATGCTACGATCGTGGAGAGGACTTAGAGGCTAGAGGTAAGATGCAGGAAGCTTCTAATATTGCAGGAAGTGCATTTAATATCGCAGGACTTGGTATGAATCATGCCATTGCTCATCAGCTTGGCGGAACCTTCCATATCCCTCATGGTTTGGCAAATACTTTGATTCTCAATGAAGTAATCAAGAAAAATTCAGAGGATGCCTATATGAGAAGCAGATATGCAACCATCGCGCGTAAGATGGGATTTGCAAGCTTCCAGGAATCCGATGAAGTTGCAGTTATGCATCTTTGTGAAAAGATAGATGAATGTAAAGCAGAGATGAAGATGCCTACTAGAATCACAGAGTGTAAAGTCTCAGCAGCTGACGTGAAAGCGAAGATGCCGGAGATGTGTGAGAATGCTCTAAAAGACGGATGTGTTCCACAGGCACGGATGGTTTATACCAAGGCTGACATTGAAAAGATTTTGCTGAGTGTGTTATAATTATTCTAACTATTTAAGTTAGAATAATGAACACAAAGTGTTCTTGGGGAAATGAAAGAATGACAAGAAACGATGAAGCAAAACCATTGGATCAAAGAACGGAAAAACCAGCAATAAATGTCAATGAATTTGATATTATTCATTTATTTGGTAAGGAAAAACTGGAGGAGATTCAAGAGACAATTTCCAAAGTTACAGGGTTGGCATTTGTAACAGTTGACTATAAAGGAGAACCGGTTACAGAGCCAACCAGCTTTACCAGTTTGTGCAAGTGTGTTCGAGAGAATCCTTTGACAGAAAGGGGCTGTTGGTCATCGGATGCCTATGGAGCCATCCAAGCGGCAACCACAAAGAAGACTAGTATTTATTATTGCCCCTGCGGCCTACTGGAGGTTGCAATTCCTTTAGTAGTAAAAGGGCACTACTTGGGGGGATTTATTGGTGGACAAGTTGCATGCACAGATGCTCCAGAGGATGTAGTTCACTTGGAGACAATTTTTAAACGGGATGAGCTTTTGGCGGAAGCCGGCATCGATTTGGAATTAAAAAAAGATGCCACCACCATGACATATAAGCAGTTTTGCGATATTGCAGATCTGGCGACTATGGTAATTAATCAGCTCAGAGACATGGAACTTACCCGTATGGAACATGGATATTCAAATCAGGAAAAGGTGGATGCCTTAGACAAAGAGAATCAGAATCTAAAATATCAAAATAAGATTAAGGATCTCAAGATTTCTTCCATGAGTTATGCAAGAAGTTCCCAGTTTGTTATGGATACCGTCACAGCCATTGCCAATATGGCCATGGTGGAAGGTGCTTTAGAAACAAATGAGGCTCTAATCAAGTTTGCAGATTATATGAAAAATCTTATGGGAAATAACAATACGTTTTGGCCTCTTTCGGAGGAGCTTGACAATGTGGGACGTTATTTAGAAATTCGTAAGATGCAGCTTGGTGACCGTTTGAATTACTCTATAGAGGTTTCTCATAAGATGAAGATGTGGAAGACACCACAGCAAATATTGCCGGTATTTGTACAGCAGGCAATTGATTATGGGATTGCTATGAACGAAGATGGAGGAACGGTTAAAATTAGCGGAACATACAATGATGAAGATGTAATCTTGTATGTGGAAGATAACGGTCCTGGCTTCGATGCAGAAAAAATCGAACAGTATTTTAGTCCGTTTAGAAACAATGCGTCAGAAGACGGAATACTACAAAGCGTGGAAGAAACCAGCAAAAGGATGCGAATTCTTTTTGGAAATGATTACGATGTAGTCACGGAAATAGAAGAAGGCAAAGGTAGACGCGTTTGTATTCGCTATCCAAGGTATTTTAACGAAAGGATAGATGTGGATGTATCGGATTCTGATCGTAGATGATGATAGCATAATGCGAAAGGCATTGGGCGTCATGATAAGTAAGGTAGAGGGGTTTGAGGTTTGCGGGGAAGCTTCCAACGGAAGAGATGCAATTCTTCTCTATAAAGAGACTCAACCCGATATTATTTTTATGGACAACGTAATGCCAGTCATGACTGGATTAGAGGCAATCCGGTCTATTCGAAAAACTGATAATTCGGTTACAATTTATGTTCTCAGTGCTTACACAAATTTCAATCTAGCACAGGAAGCAATGAAATTAGAAGTAAAAGAATATCTATTGAAACCAATTCCCCTAAAGACTCTTATAGCAGTTCTTGCTGATTACAAAAATGCAAGGGATGATAATATTAATCTTTCTATGCGAATCATGGAAGAGCTGATAGAAGCTAGAGACTTTGGAAAAGCATACTACAGTTATGAAGAACAGGTAAAGGAAATTTATCGAAAATACGGAGATGATAGGGAAAAACTGATTGATGTTTTCCGATATTTTGGACAGCATATGATTTCCATGATTGGTGGTATGGAGGGACAGATTAAAAATTTAGACGATCTTCTTTCCTTAAATGACAATGTGATTATGGGAAGTCAAGTAGGAGAGATGTGGTTGTTTAAAGTGATGGATTATGTCTTTAAGCAGCGAAGTATCCGAAGATACCCGGTACTTACCAATGTTTTTCAATATATTGATGAGCATATCAGTGAAGAGATTGGCTTAAATCAGATTATCGAAAATTGTGCCATATCCCAGGGATATTTAAGCAGAATTTTCAAAGATCAATTTAAAATCAGTGTGATGGAATATTTACACATGCGTAAGTTACATTTGGCAAAATGCTATATGTTCCTTACCAATGATAGTGTTGCGGAAATAGCAGATCGCCTGGGATATAACGAAAGCAGCTATTTCAGCAAGGTGTTTAAAAAATATGAACATATGACGGTACAGCAGTACCGGAAAACAATCTTATCTTCAAAGGAGTAGGAGGTGAGATCAGGTGGATGATTTTTACTTATTGTCCTCTGAATCAGTAACAGAGGGGCATCCGGATAAGCTCTGTGATCAGGTGTCAGATGCAATATTAGACGAGGCCATTAAACAGGACCCAAAAGCTCATGTGGCGGTTGAGACTATGGCATCTAAGAATACGCTTATGATTGCCGGTGAGATTACAACTTCAGCAAAATTAGATCCGTCAGCTATTGCAAGAGATGTAATGAGAGGAATTGGTTATACATCAGAAGAGAGTGGTATCGATGCAGATCATTGTATGATACTGACAAATTTAAACGTTCAATCACCGGACATTGCCCAGGGTGTCAATAGGGACCCTAGTGGCGAGGAGTTAATTGGCGGCGGAGACCAAGGAATTATGTATGGTTATGCATCCAATGAAACAGAAAACTATATGCCCCTTACGATAGAATTGTCCCATCGTTTAGTCAGACGATTGGCAGAGATTCGTAAGCAGGGAATTGTACCTTGGCTGTATCCAGACGGTAAGGCTCAGGTTACCATTCGTTATAATCAAGACCATGTTCCTGTATCGCTAGAGGATGTTGTACTTTCTGCACAGCATCATGCTTCCATTCATTTTGATTATTTAAAAAGTACGTTGATGGATGAGGTGGTATTACCTACTTTATCTGGTCTATTCGATTTAAGTAATACTAGTATTAAGATTAACCCTACAGGAAGATTTGTAGTGGGTGGTCCATTGGGAGACACAGGTGTTACCGGAAGAAAGCTTATGGTAGATACCTACGGTGGAATCGGAAGACATGGAGGAGGAGCTTTCTCAGGAAAGGATCCTACAAAAGTTGATCGAAGTGCAGCATATATGGCAAGATATGTAGCAAAGAATGTAGTTGCTGCAGGCTTGGCGGATCGATGTGAAGTTGCAATTGCATATGCCATAGGTCAGATCGAACCAGAGGCAGTGAATATTGATACTTTTGGAACAGAACATGTAGACAGAAGTTTGATTCAGGCGGCAGTGAAAGAATTATTTGATTTCTCAGTAGCAGCAACTATTAAGAAATTAGATCTTCGCAAGCCCCAGTATTTAAAAACTGCTTCCTATGGCCATTTTGGAAGAGAAGATCAAGGATTTGCATGGGAGAAAACCGATATGGTGGAGGCTCTCAGACAGTCTGTAATTGCAAAGCAATATGCAAGTTTTATGCAAGGAAGTGGAAAATAAAATGAATACAACAGCAAAGAGTCAGGAAGAACTGATTCAGGAAATCGTAAAGAATGTAATGGAGCAGCTCAATCAATATAATGAGCTGAAGATTCCTATTGGAGTTTCTAACCGTCACGTTCATTTATCTAGAAAAGATCTAGATCAGCTGTTTGGAGAAGGATATGAGCTTACAAAGAAATCTGATTTGGCTCAGCCGGGACAGTATGCTGCTAACGAAACAGTAGTAGTTAGAGGACCAAAGGGTGAGTTTAAGAAGGTTCGTATCCTGGGACCGGTAAGGCCGGAAAGTCAGGTGGAGATTTCTCTTACTGATGGATTCCAGCTTGGAGTGAAAGCGCCGATTAAAGAGTCCGGACATTTGGATGATACACCGGGAGTTACATTAATTGGACCCAAGGGAACCGTGGAGATGCCAAGAGGAACTATCGTAGCTCTTAGACACATCCATATGACTCCACAGCAGGCAGCATCTATGGGTCTAAAGGACAAGGACGTGGTAGAAGTTGAGACCTTTGGGGAACGTGCAGGTGTTTTAGGAAATGTTCTCGTAAGAGTTTCAGATAAGTTTGCATTAGAGATGCATGTGGACATTGATGAGGCAAATGCATGTTCTTTGAGAAACAAAGACTATGTAGTAATAAAGAAATAATAGAACAAGTAATAAAAGTAATGGAGACAAAGCAGTGATCTTAGAAAAAGACGTATTAGATTCTTTTGCCCAGCTGGTAGAGGAGAAAAGTGGAAATCAATTTGAAGGTAAACTGAAAGTCGGCGTGGACTTAGGTACTGCGAATATCGTCCTTGCTGTGGTTGATGAGAATGATACCCCGGTTGCCGGGGCCACATTTCCTTCTTCCGTTGTAAAAGATGGTATCGTCGTGGATTATATGGGAGCTATTCGCATCGTGAGAAATCTAAAAGCTCAGGTGGAAGAAACCTTGGGAGTGGAACTTACGGAGGCTTCCTGTGCAATCCCGCCAGGGGTTGTAGATGGCAGTGTGAAGGCAATTGCCAATGTTGTGGAAGGTGCTGGATTTGATGTGATTAATATTGTGGATGAGCCTACTGCGGCAGCTACTGTTCTTGAAATTAGTGATGGAGCTGTTGTGGATGTTGGTGGTGGTACCACAGGTATTAGTATCTTAAAAGATGGAAAAGTCATCTATACGGCAGATGAACCAACAGGCGGTACCCATATGTCTTTAGTAATTTCAGGATACTATAATGTTTCCATGGAAGAAGCAGAAGCGATGAAAAAAGATTCGAGTAAAGAGTCGGAGATTTTTCCAATTGTAAAACCGGTAGTTCAAAAAATGGCTTCTATTGTAAAGCGTTTTGTAGAAGGCTACGACGTGCCGGCGATTTATGTGGTAGGTGGTGCATGCAGCTTTTCAGAATTTACTGCAGTATTTGAAAAAGAAATCGGAATTACAACGGTTAAGTCTAATCAACCATTATTGGTTACACCGCTTGGTATTGCAATGAATTGCAAAAAATAATACTTGAATCGGAGGGAAATATCATGGATATTGATGTAAATGTTATTGAAAAGATGGTTCGAAAAGCGATTGCAGAGCAGGCAGGAGAAGCTAAGCCAGCAGCACCTGTAGTAGAGGCAGGAGATTATGGTGTTTTCGATACCATGAATGGAGCTATTGAAGCATCTGTAATTGCACAGCAGGAGCTCTTACATTCAACAATGGCTCAGAGACAAAAATATGTAGATGTTATCCGGGAAACGGTTTTAAAAAGAGAAAATCTGGAAATGATGTCTTTACTTTCTGTTGAGGAGACAAAGATCGGTAAATATGAGCATAAGCTTATTAAGAATCGTTTGGCAGCAGAGAAGACACCTGGAACAGAAGATCTTATCACAGAAGCAAAGACAGGGGATAACGGTCTTACACTTATTGAATATTGCCCATTTGGAGTTATCGGAGCAATTACCCCAACTACAAATCCAACAGAAACCATTATCTGCAATTCTATTTCCATGATTGCAGGTGGAAATACAGTAGTATTTAGCCCACATCCAAGAGCAACAAAGGTTTCGCACCTTCTTGTTAAGTTACTTAACAAGGCATTGGAGGAAGCTGGAGCTCCGGCAAATATGATCACTACCGTAAAGGAGCCATCTATTGCAAATACCAATGCAATGTGTGAGCATCCGAAGATTAGAATGTTGGTTGCAACCGGCGGACCTTCTATCGTAAGAAAAGTAATGTCTACAGGAAAGAAGGCAATTGGAGCAGGAGCCGGTAATCCACCGGTTGTTGTTGATGAGACTGCTGATATCGAAAAGGCAGCAAAGGACATTGTCGATGGATGCTCTTTTGATAATAACGTTCCTTGTATTGCTGAGAAAGAGGTATTTGCTGTAGATCAGATCTGTGATTATCTCATTCACTGCATGAAGCAGAATGGGGCTTATGAGATGACAGATCCGGCAATGATCGAGAAATTGGATCAGTTAGTAACCAACGAGAAGGGGGCTCCAAAGGTAGAATTCGTAGGAAAGAGTGCTCCTTATATCTTAGACAAGCTTGGTATTCGGGTTGGAGACGATGTTCGTGTAATTATTATGGAAGCAAAGAAGGATCATCATCTGGTAACAGAAGAGATGATGATGCCTATTCTTCCAATTGTACGTTGTCATGATGTAGATGAAGCCATTGACAATGCTTATGAGGCAGAGCATGGTAATCGTCATACAGCTATGATGCATTCAAAGAACGTAGACAAGCTTACAAAGATGGCAAGACTTCTTGAGACAACCATCTTCGTTAAAAATGCTCCTTCCTTCGCTGGAATCGGTGTAGGTGGAGAAGGCCATACAACCTTTACTATTGCAGGCCCAACAGGAGAAGGCTTAACAAGTGCCCGCTCCTTCTGCAGAAAGAGAAAGTGTGTAATGGCTGATGCCTTACATATCAGATAAGGAGAGGTTTTTGTATGGGCGTTTTAGAACAAATTAAAGATGCCGGTATTGTTGGCTGCGGAGGTGCAGGTTTCCCGACCCATGTGAAGTTGAATTGCCAGGTAGAGTACCTGATTGTGAATGCGGCTGAGTGTGAGCCTTTACTTCGTACTGACAGATACCTGATGCTGAATAAAGCAGAAGAAATCATAACAGCTTTAGAAGCTGTAGCAGAATTAACCAAGGCCCAGAAAATCTATATAGCATTGAAAGAAACCTACAGGGATGAGATTTCATCCCTGCAGGCTGCAATAGATGCTAAAAATAGTCGGGTTCAGTTATTCATGCTGAAGAACTTTTATCCTGCTGGTGATGAGCAGATTATGGTATTGGAAGTAACAGGACGTACAGTACCGCCTACAGGAATCCCTTTAGATGTAGGTGCTGTTGTTTCTAACGTTGCCTCTATGTATGGAATTTACGAAGCCATTCAGGGAATTCCCTTTACCCAGAAGTATCTTACAGTAACTGGTGCAGTTGCACATCCAATTATTGTGAAGGCTCCTCTTGGAACTCCATTTGCAGACTGTTTAAAGGCTGCCGGTGGAACTACAACAGACAACTACCATATCTTGGTAGGTGGGCCAATGATGGGCAAATTATATCCAAAGTCAGATTTGGACAAGTATTCTGTAACAAAAACTACTTCCGGTATTGTTATTGTGCCGGATGATACACGTTTAGTGCAAATGAGAGAGACCTCCATTAAGAGCATTATGAAACGTGCAAAGGGTTCTTGTATCCAGTGCCAGACTTGTACGCAGATGTGTCCAAGATATTTAAGCGGACATCCTTTGGCACCTCATAAGATCATGCGTAAGCTGGCTTATGCAGATGGCGTTGAATCTGTATTGGATGATCCGGATATTAAGGAAGCCATGACTTGTAGCGAGTGTGGTGTCTGTGAAGCCTTTGCCTGTCCTATGGGACTTGCTCCAAGACAGGTGAATGTTCAGGTTAAGAATGCATTAAGACAAAGTGGATTTAGATACCAAAAGGATACAGAGACAAAGTTCAAATCCAGAGAAGACAGAGAATACAGAAGAATTCCATCTCATAGAATTGCTGCAAGACTGGGAGTCGAGCAGTACTATGATTATACAATCAGAGAGCTTAGTGAGCTGGCTCCTGAGAAAATCAACCTATCCTTGCAGCAGCACATTGGTGCACCGGCAGAGCCTGTAGTACAGGTAGGGGATAAGGTTTCAAAAGGTAGTCTTATTGGTAAGTTGCCGGAGAAGGGTCTGGGAGCAAATATTCATTGTGGAATTGATGGAATTGTTCGTAAGATTGAGAACGGCATCGTAGAAATTGAAAGAATATAAGGAGAGCTCACATGATAACGATTGGATTTTTAGAAAGTAATAGCATAGCCCGAGGTATTGAGGCCGCAGATGCTATGCTCAAGGCAGCGGAGATCCGTCTGGTAGCGGCTCGTCCGAGCTGTCCCGGAAAATATCATATTATGATCAGCGGAGAGGTTTCCGCAGTGCAGTCGGCAATGGATGCCGGCAAAGAAAGGATTGGCGGCTCCTTAATCGACGAGCTGGTAATTCCAAGAGTACATCCTCAGGTAATTGAAGCGATTAATTTATCTACTATGCCTGAGAAAATTAAAGCTGTCGGTGTTATGGAGTATTTCTCTGTAGTACAGGCTGTCATCGGTGCAGATGCGGCTGTAAAGGCAGCAGGAGTTACTCTTATGGAGGTTCGTTTAGGAACCGGTATCGGCGGAAAATCCTTTGTAACCTTAACAGGAGATGTATCAGCAGTGGAGGCTGCTGTGGAGGCAGGATGCAAGAAGGCAATCGAGGACGGCTTGTTAATTAGCCAGGTAGTACTTCCACATCCACACCAGGATTTAATTCCAACTCTTTTATAGGTAGGATTGTTTCCTAGGTGTTATGCCTTAGAAAAGTTATAAAAAAGAAAAGAAGAAAAACTGAGAAAAATGGATTTCCAGGATTTTGTCCTGGAAATCCGTTTTTTTATTTTTCTTCTCTTAGATTGTACTATTAGCTCTTTTCTTCCGGTGAGATATCATTAGCATTTTTTAGGTAGATATAAATGCCTAAAATAACTAAAATGCCGCCGATAATCTGCTGGATTCCAGGTACCTGCCCGAAAAGGAAGAGAGCTAAAATCGATGCGAATACCGGTTCTCCAAGTTTCATATTGGAAATCAAGGCAGTAGGGAGATATTTTAATCCCCAGTTGAAAATACTGTGTCCCATTAAGGTGCAGAAGAGACAAAGCAAAAATCCCCAGAGATAATTCATACCACCGTAACCATATACAGGAGTTTTGCTAAATAGGTTAAATACAAATAAAGTAAGGGTTGTGGTTCCATATACAAAGAAGGTATAAACTGTGGTGGATAATCCTTTTCTTTGTCTGGATCCGATCATGGTATAAATAGCCATGAAGCAAGCTCCCATTAAAGCTAGGCTGTCCCCTCTGATAATGGCACTGCCGCCAGACCGATCTGCCATAGCTAACACGACACTTCCGCCAAAGGTAATGGCGATTCCTAAAAGACCGGAACGAGAACATTTTTCCCGGAATAGGAGGTAGGAGAATATGCAAATAAAGAAAACTTCCGTATCCACTAAAACTGTGCTAGAAGAAACGCTGGTATAACGGATGGATTCAAAATAGCAGGTAAAGTGACAAGCTAAGAAAAATCCGCTTATCATGCACCAAAGAATATTTTTCCTAGTAAGAGATTTTAACTCTTCCTGGTGTTTGAAAAGAACCACAGGAAGCAAACACAAAGTGGTAAAGCCCATTCGATAAAAGGCTAGTACAGCTGAAGGTGCAGTGGCATATTTTACAAATATAGCTGAAAATGAAACACCAATAACACCAAGTAATACAATTAATTTTGTTTTCATAAAAATCCTTTCTTGCTATATCAACTTCCTTTTTACAAGAATCTTATTATGAGTATATTCTTTCTAGAAATGTAAAGCAAGAATTATCTACGAGGAATTGTTGGAAAATTAACATTTGTAGTGATAACAGTTTATGCAGGAATATTCACATTTTATACAGGTAAAAGGACGGTTTATGCATATTCTATTGTTAGTTTATAAAAAATATATAAAATAAGTTTATAGAATTGAGAGGTCGTAATAAAAAAGAAAGAAGGAGTTGGAAAATCTTATGGAAAAAAAGAAAAAATTTTCAGTGTCCCTTACCACCCAGATCCTGATTGCCACTGTAGGAGGCATTTTGTTCGGAACAGTGGTTGGTGAGTGGGCCACCAATTTGAAATTTATTGGAGATATCTTTATTCGTCTGATCCAGATGTCAGTAGTACTCTTGGTTATGTCTGCCGTAGCAGGAGCTGTGGGAAGCGGTGATGGCCAGGATGTAGGAAAAATGGGTTTTCATACCTTTAAGTGGATTATTGGATTTACGGTAGTAGCAGCGGGATTAGGTGTAATCCTTTCCATTCTTTTTCAGCCGGGGGTTGGAATTTCACTGTCAGATGCAGAGCAGGTTGCAGAGCAGACTGTAGAATCCGCATCCCTTCAAGAAACCATTCTGAACTTCGTGCCAACTAACATTGTGTCCTCAATGGCAGATGGTTCCATGGTGCCTTGTATCGTATTTGCCCTATTCTTTGGCGTGGCTATGGGGGCCTATGCAAAAGAATCTGGGAATCGAATTATCGTTGACTGGGTAACAAGCTTAAATGCAGTTATTACAAATATTATTAAGAATGTAATGGTAGTGGCTCCTATCGGTATCTTTTGCTTGTTGGCGAATGTTGCCGGTTCTACTGGAATCAAGGTAATTATTCCAATGTTGAAATTTTTATTAGTTCTTCTTATAGGAGATGCTATTCAATTTATTTTATTTACCCCTCTTACAGCAGTTCTTTGCAAGGTAAATCTCTTTAAGATGCCAAAGAAATTTGCGAAAATGTCCATTATGGCAGTGACTACAACTTCTGGAGCAATCTGTCTTCCGACAAAAATCGAGGATGAGGTTACAAAGTTTGGTGTAAGTCGTAAAGTAGCTGATTTTACCGGACCTATTACCATGTCCATGAACAGTTGTGGAGCAGCCCAGTGTTATGTGGCAGCAATCTTTTTCATGGCCCAGGCAACGGGAGTTGCGATGACGCCTTATCAGATGGGTATGGCCATTTTACTTTCCTGCCTCATGTGCTTAGGAACTATTTCCGTTCCAGGCGGTTCCGTAATTGTTTATACATTCCTGGCAAGTTCCCTAGGACTGTCCTTAGACAGCATTGCTGTATTGATTGGAATCGACTGGTTTGCAGGAATGTTCCGTACCTTGATGAATGTAGACGTAGATGTTATGGTAGGTATGCTGGTAGCTAATAAGCTTGGCGAGTTAGACCATGATGTGTTTGATGAGAAAAAGAGCGTCACTTATTAATTTGATCAACAAAACTATTTTATTTAGCCCTTATCGAAAAAAATCATACATAACTATGAAAGAGCCTCTGATGTGGGAACCCCCATGTCAGGGGCTTTTTCGAATTGCTTTTTTGATTTTAGGGCTTTAGAATAGGTGTATGAGATTCAAACAGCCACAGGAGCCATAAAATGACCAACCAGGAATTGATATCAAAACTAATCAGTAACATTGCAGTGCTGACCCTAGTAGCGGAAATTCTTTCCAGATTTCCACCTATACAGGAGGCAATTTCCAATGAGAGAAGACGATGGGAACAGATTATTATGCTGTCCCTTATTTTTGGTGGAATTATAATTTTGTCAACAGCCATTGGCATCAATATAGGAAGCTATCGACTGGACACCAAGGCTATTGGGGCAATTGCAGCAGGACTATTGGGAGGACCTGTGGTTGGTTTTTTATCCTCCTGCATTGGAGCTTTATATGTGTTATTCTTTTTTGTCCCTAAGACCTTTGCAAAAAGTGCTGCGTTTTCTACTCTTCTGTGTGGTTTGCTTGGAGCAGGATTTTATCCATATTTTCAGAGAGGAAGATGGAAATACAGAGACCTTTTTGTGCTAGCCTGCTTTGGAGAACTTGTTGAGATGGTCACCTTGATTCGCATTACAGTATCAATACAAGTGGCAGTATCTGCAATTGTGGATGCGGCAGTGCCTATGATTCTTATGAATTCTATTGGCATTTTAATCTTCGTAGCTTGTTTTAATACAGTTTTTGTAAGACAGGACATTTCAAGCAGCAGACAACTCCAGCAAATGTTGGACTTAACCAAACACTGCATGCCTATTTTCCAAAATGATCTGGTAAAAGGAGAACCTATGAATCATCTGGTGAATCTGATTATTGAGGAAACCGGATGGGTTGGAGCTATGATTATGGACCATAGGGAAATGTTGGCTTGGAAAATTATTGCAGATCTAGATGTTAAAAGCCCTATGGATCATATGGAAGACATAAAAGAAGCCTGGAAAGCTTTAGCATTGCCAGAAAATGCTTGGGAAAGTTCCAAAGCTTTAGAGGAAGCTTTAGAAGGCAAAGAAGCAGATCAAGGACTAAAAATCATCAAAAAACTGTGGGAAATTCCGGAGATTGCAGATTTGGCTATGGAAAAACAGGAGATGGTTACGGTTTTTCCAATTCCCAAAAGCAGTCCCTGGTATCGCACCATGAGAGAGTGCTCTGTGGTAGCTGCTCCCTTTGTTATAGAAGGAAAATCCAAAGGGTGTCTGCTAGTCTTTATGAAAAAGCAATGGACAGGAAGAAAAAGTGAATTAGATATGATTGGAAACCTAGCTACCATAGTATCTTATCAGATGGCAGTCAGGGAATTAGAGAAAAGACAGATGATGCTTCAGAAGGCAGAATTTAAAGCCTTACAATTTCAAGTGAATCCGCATTTTCTTTTTAATGCCTTAAATACCATTGCCAGCGTCTGCAGGGAAGAACCAAATCGTGCCAGAGAGCTTATTGTTACTTTAGCAGAATATTTTCGCTATAATTTGGATTATGAGGCCTATATGGTGTCTCTAAGTGACGAGCTTTCCCATGTTATGGATTATCTGGAGCTTGAGCGGGCCAGGTTTGAGGATAAGTTGATCGTAAGCTATGAAATTCCTCCTAGAATAGATATCAAAGTACCTACTTTAATTTTACAGCCTATAGTAGAAAATGCAGTTCGTCATGGCATTGGCAGGGATGGAAAACGTAGGGTGAAAATTAAGATTCAGGAGTTGGAAGAAAGCTATTTGGTGGAAATTGGTGATAAAGGGAAAGGCTTTCCTAAAGATGTGCTTGACCAATTATACTCAGGACAAGCCATAGGCAACAGCATTGGACTAAGCAATGTTCATAAACGTTTGAAAAATATATATGGAGAGGATGCAGGTCTTCATATTATCAGTGGAGAAGATGGAAGTACTGTATCTATGGAATTTAGAAAAGAAAAAGGAAATGAGAATATATGAAAATTGGGATTATAGATGATGAGAGGCCGGCTAGAAGCGAACTAAGCCACCAAGTGTCAGAGATTTTAGCGGAAGTGGAAATCTTTGAGGGAGATAGTGGGGCTAAGGCTTTAGAAATAGTGGAAAAAGAAAGCCTGGATATTTTGTTTTTAGATATTAATCTGGGAGATATTGCAGGGACAGCTTTGGTAAATGCCATTAAAAATATGCAGCCAGGGCTCCAGGTTGTGTTTGTGACGGCATATTCGGAATATGCTATTTTGGCCTTCGAGCTTGGTGTAGATGACTATATTATGAAGCCTTTTTCTCCAAAACGTTTAGAGAAGGTAGTAGGCCGCTTGAAAGAGCGAAGGAAGGGACAAACTAAGCTGTTAGAAGAGGGGAAGAATCAAACACTACCAAAAAGGATAGCCATTAATGTTGGGGCCAAAACCATTTTTGAAGATGTAGAAAATATTGTCTATATTGAAACCTATAATCGAGGCTGCATGGTTTATACGACTTCCAATGCCTATAGTGATAGCCGAACCATTGGAGAATATGAAAAGAAGTTGGGAAATGGCAGGTTTTTTAGAATTCATAAAAGCTATCTCATTAATATTGATAAGGTTTCAGAGGTGTTTCCTTGGGGGAATAATAGCTTTAACCTTAGGATGCAGGGGTACGAAAAGAACATGCTACCCATAAGCAGGGACAAAATGAAGGTTTTAAGACAGCTTCTGGAATCATGAAAATAAATGGTAATATTTAGGGATATGTGGACATAATGAAAGTGTTGTAGAAAATATATCCGGAATTGTAGACTTCATGAATTTAATGTGCTAAAATGTCAATGTACGGAACGTTCGTGAAGGAGATATATAAGGTATGAGTAAAAAAATCAGAACTGAAGCGGTAGATTATTTGTTTCAGGGGATTCTGAGTTTGGAGAGCAAAGAAGAGTGCTATACATTTTTTGAGGACATTTGCACAATTAATGAGCTTCTGTCCCTGTCCCAGAGATTTGAAGTGGCTAAGATGCTTAGAGAACACAGAACCTATCTTGAAATTGCCGAACAGACAGGAGCTTCCACCGCTACCATTAGTCGAGTGAATCGATCCTTAAACTATGGCAATGATGGATATGACATGGTATTTGAGCGGATTGACAAGAAAACACAAGAGTAGAATATAAGATAATAAACAAGCAACCTTTCATTTGTTTAAATTTTTGAATTTTTGAATATTTGACAGGTTGCTTTTTTATTTGAAATGAATGTGTTATAATTATCCAGAATGTATGATACCTGTTGGGGAATCGGATATTATATAAAGGCGGGGAATAAAATGAATCAAGAGAAACAAGAATATAAAGATGATACTAGAGCAAGAATAGTGGATGCGGCCTGGGAGTTGTTTCATGAAAAAGGTTATGAGAAGACTACGGTGAATGATATTATAAAAAAAGCCAACACATCCAAAGGGGGTTTTTATTATTATTTTACTGCTAAGGATGAGCTTCTCAATTCTTTATATGCTATTTGGGATGGAGAATATAAGAAGTATTATGATAATATGGATAAGAATTTAGACTCGTATGTACAGCTTCAGCAAATCGCCCAATATGCATACTATTATACAGAGACTAATATTGCACCGGAGCTTTTGGGAAGACTTTATCAGGCCCAGCTTCTAGATAAGCGACAGGATTGTTTTATGAATCCGGACAGGTATTATGTGAAATTAGTCAAGAGTATTATCGAGGAAGGTCAGAAGCGCCGTCAGATTCGGTTTGATATGTCTGTGGAAGAATTGGCTCATATGATTTTGGTTATCGATAGAGGCATTTTGATGGATTGGTGTATCAGAGAAGGAAAATTTTCTCTGGGATACTATGGCAGCAGAGATTTCGACTTATATACAAAGTTTTTAAGAGAAGGCCTATAATAGAAGCCTTCTCTTATTTTTGTTTCTTATGCTGTGGAGTTGGCATTTCATCGATTAGCCGTTCGATCAGTTGTTTCTTAATGTAGACATCAAAACTAAGATTACAAATAAAGGCAAAGGTTTGAAGCTCATCTAAATCATCTTGGCTGAGAGTATCTATACCTTTGAACTGTTCCATGGCCTTATTATAGGACTTAAAAATATCTTTTTGAACAGAAGGAATGCGTTCCTTTTCCATATCTAAAATCTCCTGGTAAATGTCGGAAATTCCAAAGGAAGAATTGTCGTGAAAATACTTCTCGGTAATAGGATTGAGAAAGGTTTCGATATCCTTAATAGAGAGGATATTCTTTAGATAATAAATAAAAATCATAGCAAGAATATGCTCTTTGGAATACTTCTTCTTCACCGGTGGTGGAAGAAGATTATTTTTTGCATAATTATTGATCATGGTCTTTGTGAGGATCTTATCTTCCGGATAACGCTTGGTAGAGGCAAAGCCCTCGTCCATAAAAGTAGTTACCTGATCCATATATAAATCAATGTTAGGGATGTCTCCGGCTTCTACATAATCAATATTAGAGATAGTGGAGAGAATTTTTCTTAATGTTTCTTTTGTATTTGCTTCCATTTTATCACCTCAATATGTTTATTATATAGTTTTTAAAACTATATGACAAGTAAAAATACAATAAACAAAGCTAGAGGGACTGGATATTGCCAGCTTAAGTTTTCTAGACCTTTTTGAAAACTTGCATATTTCCGGTAAATGTTTTATAATAGCCCTTGTTAACTTTTGAATTTCGCAGGTAAGATGATTGGAGAGAAAGAACTCTTCGAAGCAAAAAGAGAAAGGAACGAATATTTATATGACTATGCATAGGAAGCGAATGACCAGCTTGGGCTTGTCCTTAGTCTGTGCATTCGGTATGACGCTGACTAGTGTGCCGGCGTATGCAGCGGATGACGTTTCTACCTTGGAAAAACAAACCAACAGTCTCCAAAAAGAACTGGAGGGTTATAATTCCGATTTGGTGGAGATTGGAACAAAGATTTCAGATACAGAGGACAAGATTCAGGCGGCGGATAATGAAGTATACCGTTTGGAAGCTTCTCTACGGATTTCGCGAAATAATGAAGAGACCCAGTATGAAAATATGAAAACTAGGATCCAGTTTATGTATGAGAACGGATCCACAACCCTGCTGACGATGTTGTGTGAGGCGGAGAGTATGTCGGATTTTTTGAATAAGGCGGATTTTATTCAGAATATTACAGAGTACGACAGGGAGATGCTTCAGAATTTGGTGGCAGTTAGAGAGGGTATTGAAACTCAGGAAGAGGACCTTAAGAACCAACAGGCAGAACTGGAAAGCCTCCAGGAGGAACTTGAAAAAGAGCAGGATGCCCTTCAGGCAAAGGCAGATGCTACATCTACCAATCTGAAAGAATTTCAGAGTAAGCTGACAGCGGCAAAGGAAGCGGCGGCAAAGGAAAAGGCGGCCAAAGAAGAAGCTGAAAGACAGGCAGCGGCAAAGGCCCAGGCGGCAGCAGCTTTGGCAGCTCAGGCGGCAAGTAATTCTTCTAGCTCTTCCGGAAGTTCTAGCTCTTCTGCTTCTTCGGAAAGTTCCGGTGGCTCTACCCAGGTAAATACCACAACAGCCACAGAAGGTACAGTCTACGGTGATTATATTATACCGGCAGGAGGACTTACTCCTTCGGCAGGTCGAATCACTTTTGGAGACCATACAGAGACCTACTACTCCCAGCAAGTACTTCCGGGAGGAGGACTTAATATCCCGGGAAGACATGTAGCAAGCGATGGAACTATACGAGATTCCGATGGATATATTGTGGTAGCAAGTGATGATTATTCTAAGGGAACGGTAGTAGAAACTTCCCTTGGAACCGGTAAGGTATATGACTGCGGAAGCGGATCGGGAAATATTGATATTTATACTGATTGGTAAATAAAGCAAATAAAAAAGATCTAATGTCAATTCAGACATTAGATCTTTTTTGTAGCCTGTCTATCGACGTGGGCCTAATTAAATTTTATTCTACATCTTTTAAGGCAGCTAAATCTTGCTCTCCGGTACGAATCTTTACAACACGATCTACGTTGTAAACAAAGATCTTACCATCACCGATGTGACCAGTGTAAAGAGTCTTCTTTGCAGTCTCAATTACTTTTTCTACCGGAATGTTACCAACAACAACTTCCAACTTAACTTTTGGAAGAAGAGTAGCATCAATTTCGGCACCACGGTAAAGTTCGCCGGCACCTTTCTGGATTCCACAACCCATAACCTGAGTAACAGTCATTCCGGTAACACCCAGATCGTTCATTGCTTTTCTTAACTTATCGTAGCGAGATAATTTTGCAATAATAACAACTTTGTACATGCCAGTATCTGCTGTGAGTCTAGTATTTGTTACAGGAACTGCAGCAGCTTTCTGAACTTCAGAAGCATTCAGGTAATTGCTTTCACCTAGGTCTGTGTTTTCATTTACAGACATTGTCATAGTATTTGATACATCCATGATGCTAAATCCGGAGTAAGCAGATGGAAGACCATGCTCTACAGGATCCAGACCGATAATTTCCTCTTCCTCAGAAACGCGAAGACCAACAGTAGCTTTGATTACTGTAAAGGCAATTGTAATGGTAACGGCTGTCCAAGCGGCAACAGATGCAAAACCTACAAGCTGTAAACCTAACTGAGCAAAACCACCACCATAGAAAAGTCCTTCTTTAATACCTGCTGTTACAAATCCAGGAGCAGTGTCAGTAGCGAATAAACCAACTGCGATTGTACCCCAGATACCGTTCATCATATGAACAGCTACAGCACCTACAGGATCATCAACTCTTAATACTTCATCTAAGAGCCATACACCAAAGACTACTAAAACTCCGGCAACAGCACCGATGACGATTGCACCGGCTGCATCGGTAACATCACAAGGAGCTGTGATTGCTACAAGACCTGCAAGAGAAGCATTCAGACACATAGAAATATCCGGCTTACCATATTTAACCCAAGTAAATACCATACATACAACAGTTGCGATTGCAGGTGCAATTGTTGTTGTAACGAAGATAGAAGCAAGTTCGTCTACAGTAGTAGCGGCAGCACCGTTAAATCCGTACCAGCCTAACCACAGGATGAATACACCTAAGCATCCAAGTGGAAGGTTGTGTCCCGGGAATGCATTAACCTTAGTAATTTCGCCCTTGCTGTTTCTTGAGAACTTTCCAATACGAGGTCCAAGCATTGCAGCACCGATAAGGGCTGAGATACCACCAACCATGTGGATGGCTGTAGAACCTGCATAATCATGGAAGCCAATCTGTGACAACCAGCCACCGCCCCAGATCCAGTGAGCTTCTACCGGATAAATAACAGCGGAAATGACTCCGGAATAAATACAGTAGGATAAGAACTTTGTACGTTCTGCCATAGCTCCTGAAACGATGGTAGCTGTTGTAGCACAGAATACCAGGTTAAATACAAATGATGACCAAGGGAAATTAGCATAATTTGTAAAGATGTCTAAACCAGGTTTTCCGATGATTCCCATCATGTCCTCGCCAAGTAAGAGGCCAAAACCAATGATGATAAATACTACAGTACCAATACAGAAGTCCATCAGGTTCTTCATCAAAATATTACCAGTATTTTTGGCTCTGGTAAATCCAGCCTCCACCATTGCAAAACCAGCTTGCATCCAGAATACCAGGGCGGCTCCGATTAAGAACCAGACACCGAAAATCTGAGAGCTGACTGTGCTTAAGATTTCTTCAGTCATAAATAAGATCCTCCTTTTCTTCATTCCTACATTAGTGACTAAAAAATTTAATGAATGATTCTTTTGAAATACAAAGGGAGATAGTTCAAGCGTCTCTTGAAGCCTCTTGAACTATCTCCTTTGATATTCCGTGGTTGCAGCAATCCCTACTTATTATTGGGGGATAAGGATTGCTGCCTATATTCATTCATTAGGGGGAAACTAAAGGAGCAAACAAAGGTCAGCTCCTTTGGTTAAATAACAAAAAAGACGCTTTCCCTGTTGGAAAAACGCCTTCGTTTTGTTAGGACTTATTATACAACTATGAGAGGATTTGTAAATAAAAA
>CAVAKZ010000017.1:0-23761 GCA_963589425.1 Parabacteroides distasonis
CACCATCACTGACATAGGTCAGATCTCCATAAGTCTGAACATGACCGAAATAATTAAGGTAGCTTCCTTCTTTAAGCTTATCCTTTAAAAAGCTTGTAGTTCCTTCTGCTTTTGCAAGATCCTCAGTAGTCCCCTGACTAGTAGTATCTTGACTAGCAGTCTCCTGACTAGCATCAGCCTCATCCATTACAGCTGTCTGGGATTCTTCTGTCTCAGAAACTATAGCAGTCTCTTCCCTCCCAACTTCTTCAGCATAGGTCACAGAAGGCAAAACACCAACTACTAATGCTCCTGCCATAGCACAGGCAAGAAGCATGTTTTTCCATCTTTTCCTCATTGTAACTCCTTTCCAAAACAAGCATACCCCCCCCTGGATAAACAGAGCGCACTCTGTTTTCTCCAGGGGAGGGTAGCTTTCTTCTTACTCTAAATCTTTTTTAGGATAGCACAAATATTAAAATTTGAAAAGTATCAAAAAAAGGAACAGTCAAGCTATACACTAAACTGTTCCTTAAACATTAACGGAATAATAACATATATACAATAACCGCAATTACAATAATAATTGCTATCAGAAGAAGAATGATAGGCAACTTAGATCCGGCTCCGTCCTCATCATCTACATGATCAAGTTCTAAATCATCAATAGTATCAGCTACAAGTTCTTCCTCTACCTTTGGCTCCGGTTTTCTCTTCTTCCTTTTCTTCTTGGTATCATCCTCTACAGATAGCATCTCGTCATAAGCCTTGCGCATCTCTGTCTCGCGCTTCTCCCGAACCTTCTTCGCCGGAATATTAGAATACTTCTTCTCTTCTTCCTGCTCCTGACTTTCTGCTTCTTCTTTTACTACCTTGGTCTGGGTGCTTGTCTTCTTAGCCGGTGCTTTGTACTTCTTCTTGCAATCAAAACACAATAAATAATTTGGGTCTTTCTTGCTTGGCTTCAATTCCTGGCCGCATGCTGGACACTTCATAATTAAATGTTCCCCTCCTAAATATTTATTCTAGCTTTTATGAAACAATTCCATATCACTGAATCATTATAAATAATAAGAATTCTACCAACGTAGTATACTACATTTCCCTTGGAATATCAAAGCTTTCTTACTGAACCAATGGATATTTCTTTGCAAGTTCTTCTACCATTGCCTTTACCTTTGGAACATTATCTTCACTTTGAAGAACTAGGGAAATACACTCAGCAATCAGGTCCATATCCTCTTCTTTCATTCCACGGGTAGTTACCGCCGGTGTTCCAAGTCTTACGCCACTGGTAACGAATGGAGATCTTGGATCATTGGGAATCGTATTCTTATTGCAGGTAATATGAGCTGCGTCCAAACGCTTTTCTAACTCCTTACCTGTCACTTCCTCATTGCTAAGGTCTACCAACATCAAGTGGTTATCAGTTCCGCCGGATACAATCTTAACTCCCCGGTCCATAAGTCCCTTTGCCAAAGCCTTGGCATTCTTAATAATCTGAGCCTGGTATTCCTTAAACTCAGGAGTCAAGGCTTCTTTAAAGCATACTGCCTTAGCAGCTATAACATGCTCTAAGGGGCCTCCCTGGATTCCCGGGAATACAGCCTTATTAAAGTTAAACTTATCTGCTGCTTCCTGATTGCAAAGAATCAGTCCTCCTCTTGGACCTCTTAAAGTCTTGTGAGTAGTGGTGGTAACTACATCTACATATGGAATTGGGCTTGGATGTAAACCTGCTGCCACAAGTCCTGCAATGTGAGCCATATCCACCATAAGATAAGCTCCTACCTCATCTGCAATTTCTCTAAATTTCTTAAAATCTATAGTTCTTGCATAGGCACTGGCACCGGCCACAATAAGTTTTGGCTTGTGCTCTAGCGCCTTGTTTCGAACATCTTCATAATCAATGTATCCATTCTCATCAACACCGTAGGCCACGATATTGAAATATTTTCCGGAAATATTAACCGGAGATCCGTGAGTCAGATGTCCTCCGGCATCCAGATTCATACCCATAACCGTATCCCCTGGCTGTACCATAGCAAAGAATACTGCCAGGTTTGCCTGGGCTCCTGAATGTGGCTGTACATTGGCATAGTCACAAGCAAATAATTCTTTTGCCCGGTCTCTTGCCAAGTCTTCCACTAGATCTACGCACTGACATCCGCCGTAATATCTCTTTCCCGGATATCCTTCTGCATACTTGTTGGTTAAGGGGCTTCCCATGGCAGCCATAACAGCCTTGCTAACCCAGTTCTCGGAAGCAATAAGCTCAATATGGGAATCCTGTCTTGCCATCTCACTTTGGATAGCTTCTGCTATTTCCGGATCTACTTTTGTAATCTCTTCAAATGAATACATCTTCTAACTCCTCCTGATGTTTTAGCAGTTTTACGCTTTATCAGGACATAGTATAACATCTTTAGGACTTACTTCCAAGTGTAACTTCTATTTCTTTTTCCTGATAATCTCCGGAATTACCTGGCACCTGTACCGTTAAGGTTACCGTTTCTCCTGCCTTATAATACTGCAATTGTTCCTGTAATGTGGACATACTGTCTACGGTAGTTCCATCAATTCCAGTAATAACCATACCCTTAGAAAGGCCTGCCTTTTCTGCTCCACCGCCTTTTACTACGGAAGAAACATAGACACCAGTAGGAATATTATACATTTGAGCGCTGTCCTCGGTAACATCCACGCCTTGAATTCCAATCTGTCCCTGCTCATCCTCAGAAACTTTAGTCTTAGTCTCCTGGTTCATAAGGTCTGTCAAAGTATCGCTGACATCGGAAATTGGAATAGCATATCCAATACCTTCTACAGAGCTTTCTGCAATCTTGGCACTATTAATCCCAACAACTTCTCCCTTGCTATTAAGAAGGGCTCCACCACTATTTCCCGGGTTAATAGCTGCATCTGTCTGAATCAGGTTGCTGCTATATCCATCTAACTGTCTGTTGGTTGCAGAGATAACACCTGTAGTAACAGACTGTCCATACCCCAAAGCGTTTCCAATGGCAACTGCCGGCTCTCCTACCTGAAGAGAATCACTGTCTCCTAAGGTTGCAACTTTAATTTGGTCTTTCGTGCTGTCTTTGATATCATCTAAGCTGACTGCAATTACTGCCAAATCCTTAGAAGAGTCTGAACCCTTTAAGTTTGCTTCTACACTTTCCTCGTCAATGAAGGTAACGGTTAAGGTATCGCTCCCTTCTACAACGTGATAGTTGGTAGCAATAAGAAGTTCTGTATCATTTTCTCCAATAATGATACCGGAACCTGCGCTTTCACTTTCCTGCTCCTGGGTTCCTCCAAAAAAGCTTTGTACCTGTTGTACACTCATGTTCGTAATAGAAACTACCGATGGCATACAACTGTCTACAATCTTTGTTACATCTGTAGTAACTACAGAACTGTCACTGGACGTGGTAAGCTTTGTACTGCTTACTGACTTGGAATCTTGGCTGGTGGTATCATTTCCTAAAAATTTATTTACCATGTAGCCTGTTCCTTGGAAGGTACATCCTGCCACCAGGCCAAAAACTACGGCAATTCCAGTAGCCTTTGCCCACTTTGGCAGGCCCTCCTTTGGTTTCTTCGGAGGCATAGCTCCATTCATATTCTGATGCATTCCTTGATTCATTTCGGGATTGGTATTTTGAGAACCAGTCTCCGGACCGGTGTAATAATTATATTGATTATCCATAACAACATGCTCCTTTCATCTGTTTCCTATAGTGTAAAGTTCATTTGTGTTGAAAATGTGACCAATAGTTGACAAATCTGTTATGAATAAGAATCCTCTTTTACAGGTCAAATAATGACAGTTGATTGGACTGAGGAAGATCCCCTAATAGTCCTAAAGTTCCCATATAATCAATTACAGTCTTACTTGCCTTAGTTCTCTCTCTAAAGTCATCTCTTGACAAATACTTTCCACCTTTTTGTGATTCTTCCATCTGGTCAGCCGCCTTCTCCCCCATGCCATCTAGGCTGGTAAATGGAGGCAGAAGCTTTCCATCTACAATCTGAAACTTAGAAGCCTTGGATCTGTAAATATCGATAGGAAGAAACTCGTATCCCCTGGCATACATTTCCTGAACAATCCGCATATCTCTCAAGGTATCCTGCTCCTTCTTTGTAAGCGTTGCTGAACGTTTTTTATAATCTGCCAGATAATACTCTAGTTTATCTCTTCCCTGACACATGATCTCATAGGAAAAGGCATCGGCTCGAATTCCAAAAAATGCTCCATAATAGGCCAAAGGATAGTTCACTTTACAATAAGCAATTCGATAGGCCATCATAACATAAGCCGCCGCATGAGCCTTTGGAAACATGTATTTAATTTTCTCGCAGGAACCTATGTACCATTCTGGCACATCGTGTTCCAACATATCTTTTTTAAATTCCGGCCACTCTTTACACTTCCCCTTAGCTACCTGCCCCTTACGAACTCGCTCCATAATGGTAAAAGATTCTTCACTGTCCAGCCCTTTATTAATTAAATAGGTCATTATATCATCTCGGGTACAGATTGCTGTGGAAATGGTGGCAACGCCACTGCGGATCAAATCCTGGGCATTATTTAACCATACGTCCGTACCGTGGGAAAGGCCAGCAATTCGTATCAAATCAGAAAATTTGGTAGGAGCTGCCTCCACAACCATCTGCATAGAAAAGTCTGTTCCAAACTCCGGAATACCTAAGCATCCGAGCTTACAGCCTCCAATGTCATCCGGCTTTATCCCAAGGGCTGAGGTGTCATGGAATAAAGACATTACTACCGGGTCATCTAAGGGAATCTTTGTAGCATCAAAGGGATGGTCCGTCTCGTTATATTCATTGTCCATAGCCGGGGAACTTATAAACTCTTCCAAGGTCTTGATCATAGTGGGATCATCATGGCCTAGAATATCCAGCTTTAATAAGTTGTGGTCAATAGAGTGATAATCGAAATGGGTAGTAACAATATCGGTAGTCATATCATTGGCAGGATGCTGCACCGGGGTAAAGGAGTTTATCTCCTCCCCCAAAGGCAGTACAATAATTCCACCAGGGTGCTGGCCGGTACTTCTTCGAATTCCGGTACAGCCTCCTACGATTCGGTCGATCTCACAGTTGCGCTTTCCTTCTCCCCGCTCTTCGTAATAATTTTTCACATATCCGAAGGCTGTTTTCTCAGCCAAGGTTCCGATGGTTCCGGCCCGGTAGGTCTGACCTGCACCAAAAATAACCTCTGTGTATTTGTGGGCATTACTCTGGTAATCTCCAGAGAAGTTAAGGTCAATATCCGGCTCCTTGTTTCCCTTAAATCCTAAGAAAGTCTCAAAAGGAATATCAAAACCGTCTTTTTCTAAGGGCTCTCCACATACTGGGCAAAGCTTGTCCGGCATGTCCATACCGCAGCCTCCTGCGTAACTTTTTACTTCTGGAGAATCAAAATCTGTATAGAAACATTTTTTGCAACGATAGTGGGGACTTAGGGGATTTACCTCTGTAATCCCTGCCATAGTTGCTACAAAGGAAGACCCTACTGAACCACGGGATCCCACCAAATAACCATCCTCTACAGATTTCCAAACCAGTTTTTGAGCAATGATGTACATTACCGCAAAGCCATTGGAAATAATGGAATTTAACTCTCGCTCCAACCGTTCCACTACAATTTCCGGGAGGTCTTCCCCGTAAAGTTCATGGGCTCTTCGGTAACAGATTTCTCGAAGTTGCTTGTCGGAATCTGGAATCACCGGCGGACATTTATCCGGGCGCACCGGGGTAATTTTCTCCACCATGTCTGCAATGGCATTGGGGTTTTTTATAACAATCTCCCTAGCCTTCTCAGATCCTAAATACTCGAACTCTTCCAGCATTTCTTCTGTAGTATGCAAATACAAAGGCGGCTGCTTGTCTGCATCAGCAAAACCTTTTCCTGCCATAATAATGCGACGGTATACTTCGTCTTCCGGATCCATAAAGTGCACGTCGCAGGTAGCTACCACAGGTTTTTTAAATTCTTCTCCTAATTTAACAATTTTCCGGTTAATATTTCTGATATCTTCCTCACTGTTAATATTGGTATGTTTACTGCTTTCAATCATAAATTGATTGTTTCCTACAGGCTGAATCTCCAGGTAATCATAGAAATTCACGATCTTTGCGATACGCTCCTCTGATTTTTCGTCTAAAAGGGCCCGGTAAAGTTCTCCGGCCTCACAGGCGCTTCCCACCAAAAGTCCCTCTCTGTGTTTGGACAGCTCACTTTTAGGGATTCTGGGTCTTCTGGCAAAATATTCCAAATGAGATTTAGAAATCAACCGATAGAGGTTAACTCTTCCCACCTCGTTGGTTGCTAGAATGATCACATGGTAGGTGGGCAGCTTCTTGACAGCATTTTTGTTATTTGCTCCAAAATGATTTAATTTCGTAAGATCTGTAATACTCTGATCCTTCAGCATTTCGACGAATTTTACAAATATTTCAGCCGTACAGCCTGCGTCATCCACTGCCCTGTGATGGTTCTCCAGGGAAATATGTAGAGCATTAGCTACTATATTTAATTTGTATTTTGACAGGGTGGGCAAAAGGATTCTAGCCAGTGCCACCGTATCCACAGAAGTAAAATCAGGCTTTATATTTTGATATCTGCAATTTTGCTCAATAAAACTCATATCAAAAGAAGCATTGTGGGCCACCAGCACTGCATCCCCTATAAATTCCAAAAACTCCGGTAAAATCTCTTCAATAGTTTTAGCATCCACCACCATCTGGTCTGTGATACTGGTAAGCTGGGTAATGTTAAAGGGAATGGGAATTTTAGGATTTACAAAGCTGCTGAATTTATCTGTGATTTTTCCTCCCTCAACTTTCACTGCCCCAATCTCAATAATCTTATCCTTAATAGGACTAAAGCCTGTAGTTTCCAAGTCAAATACCACAAAGCTGCCATTTAAAGACTGCCCCTTTTCATTGACTGCCACATCCATAAGGTCATCCACCAGATATCCCTCCACCCCGTAAATTACTTTAAAGGGGTCATCGGTAGGAAGGCCCTGCATATAGTGGTGGGCATCGGTAAATCCCTGGACTACCCCGTGGTCGGTAATAGCAATGGCCTTGTGGCCCCAATCGTGAGCCCGCTTCACCAAATCTGTAACAGCAGTTACCGCATCCATATCACTCATCTTGGTATGACAGTGAAGCTCCACCCGCTTTTCCGGAGCAGTATCCTTTCTGCTGACTGTGAAATCCGAAATCTTTCTCACTCCATTTACAGAATTAATGCTAAGTTCTCGGTCGAATTTATCAATAGTGGCAACACCCTTAACTTTTAGGAAAGCGCCGGGCTTAATCTCTGACAGAATATCCGGCAATTGTTCATTTCGGATAAACATCTTCACCATAATGGTGTCTGTAAAATCTGTCAGGGCATAGGAAATAATGGTCCGTTCATTTCGAATGGCCCTGGTATCAAAACTAATGACTTTTCCTCGCACCGTAACTTCTCCCATTTCCGTAATGAGGTCCTTGATCTCCATGGCTTCATCATCAAAATCACGTCCGTATATAAGGTTTGGATCATCGGAATCTTTAGATCCATAAGAAAATCCAGCTTTTTTGAAGGAAGATTTACCTCCATAGCTTCTCTTAAAGCCAGCAGATGCTCCTGCAGGCTTTTTGTCCAAAGTGCGCACATCCTTTGGCTTATCCTCCTTAGAAGAAGCGGCCGCCTGCTCTTTGTGACCCTTTCCATCTTCTGAAGACTTTAGGCCGCCCCCCTCTTCTCCTGCCACAAGGTAGGCATTCTCTGTGTTTTCTCCAGACTTTTGATATCTTGGAGATTTCTTTAAAATTTCCTCCACTTCCTGTTTTATTTTTATGTCATTGTATTTTAATTTGCTTTCTTTAAGCGGAACATAGGATACCTGAATTTCAATGGTCTTATGAAATCGGTTTTCAAAGGCTTCCTTTAAATATTCCACCAACTGGGCTTCTTTCCCTCGATAGACAATACTATCCTCCACCTGAAGGTGAAGGATAGTTTCATTTTCGAAATGATAATTCGCTCCCCGCAGCATATTTTTTTCTACAACACTTTCCTTCTCCAAATCAAACAAGAAGCTGTCCATATAGAGATTCATAAGGTTTTCTGGGGTATACTGCTCAGAAAGTTCATAGGATTCCAAAATAATAATTTGAATCTGCGCCTTTGCAAACAACTGATTCTTAATGGTCTGCTCTAAAAAAGCAATGTCTTTTCTCGTTAACAAATGGCTGCTTTTCAAATAAATTTTCAGACGGTCCTTCTTGGAATTTACCGTAATATTTGTAACTTCCACTTCCTGAAGCTGAGTCTTTATCGTAGTATTTAATTTTAAAGTTGGAAATGTCTCTGCAAATGGTTTACTCATTCCAGTGCTCTAACTCCCATCTAAGTGTCTTTAAAAGTTCCTCTTCTTTTACCTTCTTTACCACTTCTCCATGGCGGATTAAAAGTCCTTCTCCCACACCACCGGCAATTCCTATATCCGCTTCCTTTGCTTCTCCCGGTCCATTTACCACACAGCCCATAACTGCCACTTTAATATCCAATGGCATATCTGCTACCATCTCTTCCACCTGGGTGGCAAGGCCAATGAGATCGATCTGGGTTCTTCCACAGGTTGGACAGGACACCACCTCAATACCTCCCTTTCGAAGGCCAAGGGTTCGAAGCACTAGCTTGGCAGTCTTAATTTCTTCCACCGGATTACCTGTTAAAGAAACGCGGATGGTATCACCAATCCCCTGCCCTAAAATCAAGCCAAGGCCTATTGAAGATTTAATATTACCGGCCCACACTGTTCCGGACTCTGTAATTCCTACATGTAAAGGGTACTTACACTCCTTTGCGATAAGCTCATGGGCTTTGACACACATCATTACATCTGAAGATTTGATACTAACTACCAGGTTGTCATAACCCATATTTTCTATAAGATGCACCTTGTCCATGGCACTCTCCACAAGGCCTTCTGCCGTAACACCGCCATACTTTTCCACAAGAACCTTCTCCAGGGAACCGCTGTTTACCCCTACTCGGATGGGGATGCCATATTCTTTCGCCTTGTCTACCACAGCCTGAACTCGTTTCTCATCCCCAATATTTCCGGGATTAATACGGATTTTATCTGCACCCGCCTCAATAGCAGCAATAGCCAGTCTGTAATCAAAATGAATGTCTGCAACTAGGGGGATATGGATTTCTTTTTTTATCTCAGCCAGGGCCTTGGCAGCCTCCATAGTAGGAACTGCACAGCGAATAATCTCACATCCAGCCTTCTCAAGAGCAAGAATCTGATTTATTGTAGCCTGCACATCCTCTGTTTTAGTATTGGTCATAGACTGGATGGCAATAGCATTGCCACCCCCAATATAACGATTCCCTATTTTAATTTCTTTCGTCTCATCTCTGTACATCTCTTCCCTCTCCTTTTTTCTGTAAAGAACCCCTCTATCCAGACATTAATGCCCGATAGAGGGGTTTTTATTTTCTAGATTTCCCGGCGGATCCTACTTTCGAGTCAGGTTGATTTGATCTCCATATTCCCGCTCGGTAAGAGTCATTTCATTTCCGTCAATACTATATGTAAAGGAAGACATATAAGACCCTATAGCTGCCTCTAAGGCTTCCTCCGTAAAAGCTCCATCGGACTGGTCTGCCACCTTCTTCAGGGCATCTGTATCCTCCTTAATAGTAAAGATCTTATCTTCTTTATCCAGAGAATAACCCAACTGAATACTAACCTGAGATTCCTCTGCCAACTCCGAAACCTTCAACGTAACTGTAGATGCATTCTTAATCACCAACTCCACATTGGAATCTTCGTCCACCCAGGTTCCCTGAATGGGATTTCCCGCCAAGGCTTTCACAAAAAAATAAATAACAATTAATATAATCAAGACAGAGGATACGCCGGTAACGATCCTCCATATCTGACTTCTTTTTTCTTCATTATCTTTTGCAATAATCATATATACCCTCACCCTCTTTTCTTTTCCCTAATATCTAGGGGAAACGCCTCCCTGCGTTATGAAATTTATTATAATTTACTTCGAAAGTGGTGTCAACGACCCAGGGAAACATCCCTTATTCTTCTGTCTCCACCAACACGTAAAAGCCTCTCTCTGTCTTTTCGATTTTTTTTACAATCCCTTTTCTAGCCTTAATCCGATCCCCGGTGCGGTAAATTCCGGACATAGCTACGGAAGGCTCAATAAGATAAGTGTATTGGCCTGTCACAGCGCTTCGTTCGCTGATTTCCACTTCCTGGCCTTCCTCAACTAGGCCTTCACGTTCCATTTTAAATCGATCCTGTCTCATATAAAATCACATTCTCCTTGTCTAATGTCTTATTCTGTAATCAATCGCATAAAGCAACACTTTTCATGGATTATAACGAATAACCGAAAGCAACGAAGACTCGCTCTCGCTCCGTTTTTCTGTCACATTTTGTCTGTTTTTGTGACTTTTTATCACATTTCGCATTGTAGTGTGATGGCTTGTCACGTCAAATATTATTATCCGTCACATTGTTTTAAGATAGGGATGGGTGTGTAGGAATTCTACTGCCTGGCTATATTTAAGAAAAGGAGACACTATTATGCAATTTGGTGAAAAGATTAAACAACTTCGACAGGAAAAAAATCTTACCCAGTCTGAGCTTGCACGTCAATTGAATGTGGAGCGGTCCACCATTTCCAGTTATGAGACGAAAAATCATCAGCCCAGCCACGACAAACTGCTTGCTTTAGCTGATATTTTGGGAGTTTCTGTAGATTTTCTTCTCAACGATACTTTTTCCATTAACCTAGAAATTCCTTCTGATGTTTCCCTTAAGGGAGATGAAATGGAGCTTTTATCAGAATACCGTGCCCTGTCCAGTAGCTCCAAGCAACAATTAAAGGCTCATGCAAAAGCGCTGAATCTCATGGATTTATATAGCAAAGGCTTACTTAAAATCCTGCCTACGAAAAAATCCAAAAAATCCAGCAGCTCTTTCAAACATTCGAAATAATTTTTATTATTTTACGAACCTGCGATAAATGTAATCGTTGGCTTCCTCTTCCTGGCCATCCTCTAACTTTGGAAGTTTGATTTTTTCTCCATACTTTCTTTCTAAGGCTTTGGAAATTAAATAATCGCAAATCTGAGGATTCTTTGGAAGCAAGGGCCCGTGAAGGTAGGTACCTATAACATTTTTATACAGAACTCCTTCATAGCCACTTTCTCCGTCATTTCCCGCGCCATAAAGCACCTTGCCAAAAGCTTTGTTTCCATTTAGATAGGTTCGTCCTCCATGGTTTTCAAATCCTACCACAGGCATGCTTGCGATCTCGCTTTTAAGAACGATATTATCGATCAAACGGCCCTCTCCCTGCTCTGTATAAATATCCACAAGGCTCAAGCCCTGGATCACTTCTTTTTCTGTCTTATAATAATTTCCAAGAAGCTGATAACCTCCGCATACCGCGATAACTACACCAAAATCTTCCACATAGTCTTTGAATTCTTTTTGAATTTCTAAAAGGTTTTTGCAGACAATAGCCTGTTCTCTATCTGACCCACCCCCTAAAAGTACAATATCCAACTTGGAAAAATCAATGCTGTCTCCTGTATTAAATTCTATAGTCTTTGCGCCGATTCCACGCCAGTGGCAGCGTTTTTCCATGCAGGCAATATTTCCACGGTCACCATAAAGATTCAACAGATCCGGATAAAGATGCCCGATGGTAATACTCATATCTTGGATTTTCATTTGACCTCTCCCTCCAATTTCTTTAGAACATTTCTGGTGCTAAATAAAGCCGTATAATTTACCAGTACATATAGGTTGCCACAACCATTCTCTACCCGTTCTTCAATGGCTTTTTCCACATTTGCTTCTAATTTTGACGGAACATCCACATATTTTAGGCGAAGTCTCATATCCTGACAGCGGATGCCGCTGACAGTGATGGAATTCACACTGCTTTCTGCAAAGCGATCAAAATCCACATCCCACAGCCAGGAAATATCCGTTCCATCCTGATCATTATCATTGATCAGGATAATAATATCTTTTAAGGTCTCATCTTGCATGACTGCGGAAATGTTCTGATTAAATCCTGCAGGATTCTTTGCAAGATTTAAAACAATCTTAGTATTCTTTATCTGAAAGGATTCCATACGACCATTTTCCGGATTAAAATTCGCCAGCATTTTATTAAAATGGCTAGGCTTAATGCCCCCGGCACAAAGGGCCGAATAGGCTGCCAATATATTATAGACATTATAAAAGCCCTTATAATTAGCCCTGATACGATTTCCATCAACAGTAAAGGCTAAGGCGTCTCCCACCTCAACATCTTTCGCATCAAAATCAAGCTTAGGCCTTGCAAAATCACAGGATGTGCAAGCATAATCCCCCAATTGACTATAATGATAGAACTTGTATTGAAGAAGGGCCCCGCATTTCTTGCAAAAACGTCCCTCTCTAATCTCATGGGAATCCTTGTTATCTATCACCTGCTGGCTGATACCATAGGTAGTGTATGGATTTCCACTGTCCATAGCAAGATAGGCAGACAGGGCATCATCTCCATTTACAATGATCTTCATATTAGGAGCAGTCTGCATCACCTCTTTTAGAAGATCCATAGTAATATCAATCTCCCCATAGCGGTCAAGCTGGTCTCTAAAAAGATTGGTTAATACCATATAATCTGGTTTAAAGTGGGGAAATACCCTCCTGGTAGAGGCCTCGTCAATCTCAATGCTGGCATAGTCTGCATGAAGATTTCCTGTCAGACTTGCACCTAAGGCAAAGGCTGCCGCCACACCATTTAACATATTGGATCCGGTATGATTACAAATTACCTTGTTACCCTCTGCTTCTAAGGCCGCACACAGCATATTGTTGGTAGTGGTTTTCCCATTGGTTCCACAGACAATAAAAATATCTTTCTTAACCTGACCTGCCAGATCCGAAAGAACCCTTGGGTAAATCTTAAGGGCTATCTTTCCGGCCCAGGTAACTCCCTGCCTATGAAAAATATGTACACTTACCTTTTCAGCCATCTTTGCTGCCCAGACAGCTAACATTCTACGAATATTTATCATATTAAATATACCTTTTCTTTTCCTTTAGTCTTTTACCTTTTGACTCCTATAATACCGAAAAAAGGAGATACCCGCAAGCTTGGGAGCATAAAAACCTCTTATCAGTCTTTATGACGAAAATTCTATATCAATTTCGTGTATTTTTTAACAAAAACCTATTTACAAACAGGGAACATGCTGATAGAATAGGCTTCGTAAGTTAGATAATATTTTAACAAAAATATGTTCATAACTTTTTTCAAACCCCTTTTCAACCGCCGGGTTGCTTATTAAGCGGCCTGACGGTTTCTCTCTTTTTATAAGATTTTTTTCATCATAAACTTTTAAAAAGGCCCTGACAAAATTGTTCAAGGCCTTTTTTACGATTTAATCTTGCTTCATATATTCTCTAAGGAAGGCAAACAAAGCTTCCATCTCTTCCCTGGTTCCTATGGTTACACGAAGATACTGTTCAATTCTCTCACTGCCCCAGAAACGTACATAAATTCCTTTTTCTTTTAAGGCTCCAAAAAGTTCCTTAGCATCATAGTCAGGATGGGAAACAAAGATAAAATTTGCCTGGGAGTCCGGGAATACAAAGCCTAACTTTCTAAATTCTTCCTTACTCCACTCTCTGGTTTCCACTATTTTTTTTAGAGTTTCTTCAAAATATTCCCTATCCTTTACCGCCTCTGCTCCGGCTATCAAAGAAGTCTGGTTCATGGTATAGGAATTAAAAGAATATTTTGCATCGTTTAAATATTTAATTAGGCTAGGATTACTGATAGCATAGCCGATACGCATGCCTGCCATAGACCTTGCCTTGGAAAAGGTCTGTACCACGATCAAATTGTCATATTCATCAATTAATTCTAAGGCAGAAGCCCCCGCAAAATCTACATAAGCCTCGTCTACGATCACAATCACATCCCGGTTATGGGCAATTATATCTTCCACATCCTCAAGATCCTGATAGATAGCTGTTGGGGCATTGGGATTTGGGAAAATCACCCCTCCATTTTCTTTATAATAATCTTCTTTTACGATTTTAAAATCCTTATCTAACTTCTGGCACTCATAGGGAATCCGGTAAAGTTCTGCCCAAACCTTATAGAAAGAGTAGCTAATATCCGGAAAGAAAATCGGCTTATCCCCATTAAAAAATGTAAGAAAGCACATGGATAATACATCATCAGATCCCACTCCAACAAAAACCTGGTCCGGCTTCACATGGTAAAAGTCTGCCAACTCATCTACTAAAACCTTGGCTGTCGGATCGGGATAGAGGCGCATGCGGTCTACATCCATCCCCTCTAAGGCAGCCTTCACTGCCGGTGCCGGAGGATAGGGATTTTCATTAGTATTTAACTTGATCACCTTCTGCTGTGGCTGCTCTCCAGGTACGTAAGGCTCCACTTTTCGAATATTTTTCTCGAACTCTCTCATGATTTTTCTCCTGTTAGGTAAATAATATATTCTCAGATTTTATTGGTATTCTGCTGCCAGCTCCTTAAATTTAGGAAGAGAATTGACAATAGTTTCATAAGCCACACAGTAAGCAATTCTTACATATCCCGGGCAAGCAAAGGAACTTCCCGGCACTAACAATAAGTTATATTTTTTTGCTACACTGCAAAATTCTTTCTCATCCGGGATGGGAGCCTTCATAAATAAGTAAAATGCTCCCTCTGGCTTGATACACTCAAATCCACAGTCTAAGAGTCCCTGGTAGAGGGTCTCTCTGTTGCGATCGTAATAGGAAATGTCTGTCTTTGCATCTAAGCATTTTGCTACCAGCTTCTGCTGAAGGGTTGGAGCATTTACAAATCCCAAAATACGATTAGCTACATTAGCTGCCTGGAGCACAAGTTCACAGTCTTTTACCTGGTCCGGAATTACAAGGTAACCAATTCGCTCTCCCGGAAGGGATAAGGACTTACTAAAAGAATATCCAACAATTGTATTATCATAATATTTTGTTAAATAGGGAACTTCCACGTCTCCATATACTAACTCACGATAGGGTTCGTCAGAAATTAAGTAAATCTCTGTGCCAAACTCTTCCTGCTTCTTCTCCATAATGGCAGCCAGGGCCTTAATGGTATCCTCTGAATAAACTACTCCTGTAGGATTGTTTGGTGTATTAACAATTACAGCCTTGGTTTTTGCGGTAATCTTATCCTCAAACTCATCTAACTTTGGCTGGAAGTTTTCAAGATTTGGCGAAATCTCCACCAGTTCCCCATCAAAATTGTTGGTGTAGGAACGATACTCCCCAAAGTAAGGGGCAAAGGCAATGACCTGGTCCCCGGGATTTAAGAGGGTCTTTAAAATAACATTAAGTCCTCCTGCCGCTCCAACGGTCATAATAATATTCTTTCCCTCAAAAGAAGTTCCAAATCGCTGATTTAATGAAGCAGCCACTGCCTCTCTTACATCTGCATATCCACTGTTTGAATTGGTATATCCGTGAAGTTCCAATGGATCCATATTCTCAACTAAATCCAACAAGGATTCTTTCACCTCATTAGGTGCCGGAACATTGGGATTTCCCAGGCTAAAGTCAAAGACATTCTCCGGCCCGTAGATGGCAGCCAAACGGTTGCCCTCCTCAAACATTGCTCGAATGGCGGAGCTATTTGCCACCATATTTTTCATCTTATCCGCTATCATTTGTCATTCCTTCTTTCTATATAACTTCTATGAGTTTTTTGTAGCCAGCCCCTTTTGCACCAAAAAGGCCGGACGATAGGACATCTTAGCCTGTCTTAGTCCCTCCAGACCCGTATCTTCCTCTCGGTTTACATATTGGTAATCCATACAGGCATGCTCTACAAATTGCTGATTGATCATGGTATAAGCCCCTTCAATTTCTGTCAGGGCCTTCTCAAAGTGTACCACAAAAGTATCGGAACACAAAGCCTCTCCAAAGGTAAATGCCACAACTTTTCCGTCTACCCTAAGAAGTCCCCCTATTAAGTCTAATTCTTCAAAAAGTCTAAGGCCATTTTGCAGCACACAAAGTTCATCTCTCTTTTCCTGATCCTCATCTCCGTCATTTTCTGCCCGCCACTTAAATTGCATCTGAAAGCATTCCTCGATGTTATCTTTTGTCATAGGCTCATAGGTCCAGCGATCTTCATATAATTTTTTAAATTTATTAATGTGGTTTCTCTTGCCATGAAGTTTCTTTCCTGACAAAGTAGCTAGTTTTTCTGCTTCATAGACATAATCTGCATCATCCCGGTCATATTCCACTTTAAATCCTCCCGGATAGAAACTTTCTAATTGCTCGAACTGTTCCTCTGTCACATGAAAGCTAATAGGAAGCTGTTTTTCCTCGCTATAGGCCAGCAAGCTATCTATGGCTTTTTTTACCTGCCCCGGCTCCCCTGCTGGATAAGCTAAGGACAAACTTCCCTCCTCCTGGCTCTTAATCACCAAGGCACCTTCCACTAAAGCCCAAGACACCGGATAGCGTCTGGACCAGAGAAAAATATTTGCAAAGGTCCTCTCGCAGCTTCTACCGGGATATTTATTAAAATAGGGCTGAATCAAATCTTTATCTGCCAATTCAATCTTCTTAAAATCTATCTCCATCATATATAACTTCTTTCTTTTATCCCCTTATAATGATTGCTTATCAAATTTATCCTTGATAAAGCAAAAGATGAACCAAGACCCAGGCTCGATTCATCTTTCCAATAAACATTATTCTTCGTTCATATTTGCCAGCTTTGCTGCCTGGTCTGCCGCAATGCAGGCATCAATAATTTCCTGGATGTCTCCATTCATAATCTTATCTAACTTGTATAAGGTAAGACCGATCCTGTGATCTGTCACACGTCCCTGGGGGAAGTTGTAGGTACGGATCTTCTCAGACCGATCTCCGGTACCGATCTGGCTCTTTCTTGCCTCAGCCTCAGCATCATGCTGTTTTTGGCACTCTAAGTCATACAACTTGGCACGAAGTAAGGCAAAGGCCTTATCCTTGTTCTGCAGCTGAGATTTCTCTGTCTGGCTGTAGATTACAATTCCTGTAGGATAGTGAGTCAAACGTACGGCAGAGTCAGTAGTATTGACACACTGTCCACCATTACCGGAAGCTCGCATTACATCGATACGAATATCCTTCTCATCAATCTGTACATCTACATCCTCAGCTTCCGGCATAACGGCTACCGTAATAGTAGAAGTATGGATACGTCCACCGGACTCTGTCTCAGGAACACGCTGCACACGGTGAACACCGGACTCATATTTCATTACAGAGTAAGCTCCCTGACCGGTGATCATGAAAGTAACATTCTTCATTCCACCGATACCAATTTCCTCGCACTCTACAAGCTCCACCTTCCAGCGTTTGCTCTCTGCATAGTGCAAATACATACGATAAATCTCAGCAGCAAAAAGGGCAGCTTCATCTCCACCGGCTCCTGCACGGATTTCTACAATAACATTCTTGTCATCGTTAGGATCCTTAGGAAGAAGTAAAATTTTAAGTTCCTGCTCTAGTTCCTCTACCCTGGCCTTGGAATCATTCAACTCTTCCTTGGCTAATTCTCTCATTTCTTCGTCGGATTCTTCCTCTAAAAGTTCAAGGCTATCCTCAATATTCTGCTTACAAGTAGTATACTCCTTATAAGCTTCCGCAATAGGAGTAAGCTCTGCCTGCTCCTTCATAAGCTTTCTAAAGCGGTTCTGGTCATTGGCCACATCCGGCTCCTGCAGCTCATTTAAGATCTCATCCAAACGAATGACAATATCTTCTAATCTATCAAACATAATCGTCCTCCCGACTCATTTTCTAAAAAACGTATCTTTCTTATTCTAACCTTCCACATACCACTCGGTCAAGTCCTGCCAAATCCTTTTTTACCGTCACCTGTAAAAATCCTGCTTCTTTCATAAGTTCAGACACCTGCTCCCCCTGATCATGACCAATCTCAAAGAAAAGATATCCTGGCTTGATCAAATATTTATGAGCATCTTTTATGATTCTCTCATAAAAATATAAGCCGTCTTCCTTTCCGTCTAAAGCGATATAAGGATCATGAAGCTTCACTTCCTCCGAAAGCTCTTCAATCACCTCTGTTCTAATATAGGGGGGATTAGACAGGATCATATGAAATTTTTGTTCTGAATCCAAGGCCCCAAAAAGATCTCCCTGCAAAAAAGTTGCCTGATTTACGGAACATCCAAGCCTCTCTCGATTCCTCCTGGCTACTTCTAGGGCTTCCTCTGAGACATCTGCGCCAAAGCCTGTAAGACCTGTAATCTTATAAGTTTCCTCTGCTCTTTTTAGAAGACTTAACAAAATACAGCCAGAACCGGTGCACATATCTAAGACTCTCATATTGGAGCCAAGTTTTGCAAGAGCCTCCTCCACCAAAATTTCCGTATCTTGTCTTGGCACCAGCACATGCTCATTTACATAAAAAGAATATCCCATAAATTCCTGCTCATGGGTAATGTGCTGGAGAGGAATATGGTTTTTTCTCTCCTCAATATGTCCAAAATATTCTGTCACCTGTGCATCCAAAAGCTGTCGGTTTGGGTCTCCAAAATAAGTTGCCTTACTGATTCCCGTCACATATTCCAGCAAATACCAGGCATCCAGGCTGGCATCTAAAATTCCTGCTTCTTCTAGAATCTTTGTTCCTTCTTTATACAGTTGTATCAGTGTTGAAATTTTCTGCTTCATAACTTCTCCAGTCAAACACAGCCTCCACTGCCTGTATTCCCACTTCGATCATAGAATCATCCGGTTCTTTGGTGGTCAGCATCTGTATAGCCATTCCCGGCTTACTAATAAGATTAACAAGAGGATTCTCACTGCGGCCGGCTAGTTTTAACACCTCATAAGAAATACCTGCAATTACAGGAATCAGGGCAATCCTCACTACAATCCGCATAAGGGGTGTCTCCACCTGAACCAGCATTAGTAAAATAATGCTGATAGCCAAGACAAAAAACAAAAAGCTGGTTCCGCACCTTTTATGCTGTCTGGAACTAATGCGAACATTTTCCACCGTAAGGGGAAGTCCATGCTCAATACAATTAATGCATTTGTGCTCTGCCCCATGGTACATAAAGGTTCTTTGAATGTCCTCCATACGAGAAATCACTAAAATATAAATAATAAAAATAGCAATTCGGATAAATCCTTCTATAATGGTTCTGATATGGTAGGAAGAAATAATGGGTTTTAGCAAGGCAGAAAGAAAATATGGAAGAACCATAAAAATTCCCACTGCCAAAATTACAGAAACCACCATGGTAATATTCATAATAATGCTTTCTTGTTTTTTTGCCTTAGCCTTTTCTTCCTCAGTCATAGAAGCCTCTTCCTCGTCAAAAAACTGGGAAGAAAACATAAGGGTTGAGACACCTAGGATCATTGAGTCAATAAAGTTAAAAATTCCACGGATAAAGGGAATTTTACCAAGTTTTCCTACTGCCTGGGCACATCCGTGGTAGTCTTTTTTCTCCACTACAATCTCTCCGTCAGGCTTCCTGACAGCCACAGCATAGGTATCCTTATTCTTCATCATGATCCCTTCTAGTACTGCCTGGCCTCCAATATTTGATGATTTCATATCGAATCTCCTTTATATCATCTGCATAGCAAGTTCTTGCGAAGGCTACAAAGCTTACAAGGGATTACCTACAAGCCTCCCCCCTATAATAATACACAAAAAATGCTTTACAGAGAATATAGAAAGAGCTGAGATTTTGTAATCTCAGCTCTTAATCACATGTCTTATTTGCTCAAACCATATTTTCTGTTGAACTTATCTACACGGCCACGAGCCTGAGTAGCTTTCTGCTGTCCTGTATAGAATGGGTGACATTTAGAACAGATTTCAACGTGGATATCCTCGTTGGTAGATCCTGTTACAAATGTGTTACCACAGTTACAAGTTACAGTTGCCTGATAATATGTTGGATGGATTCCTTCTTTCATGATTTTCACCTCTTCTTTATTTTTCATCTGCACGTCTCGTGCTTCTTTGTTCATTTCATAAACAGCTCGTTTAGTATATCATAGGGTTTTAGGGTTTGTCTAGTTAAATTTTGACTTTTTTACTAATTGCACCAATTCCGCATTATTGCGGGTTTTGCTGAACATATTTAGGATGTGGTCTACCGCCTCATCTGCCTTTAATCCATTAAGATTTTTCCTCATAATATCCACGGCTTCCTGCTCTTCTTTATTAAGAAGCAGGTCCTCTCTTCTAGTGCCGGACTTTGGAATATCTATAGCCGGGAACATTCTTCTTTCCGATAATTTACGGTCCAGAATCAGCTCCATATTACCGGTTCCCTTAAATTCTTCATAAACCACATCATCCATCTTGCTTCCCGTATCCACCAGGGCTGTAGCCAGAATAGTAAGGCTTCCTCCCTCTCTCATATTTCTTGCAGCACCAAAGAAGCGTTTAGGCATATGAAGAGCTGCCGGATCAAGACCACCGGAGAGGGTTCTTCCTGAAGGCGGAACTGTTAGGTTATAGGCTCTGGCTAATCTGGTGATACTATCAAGGAGAATCATAACATCCTGCCTATTTTCTACCAGACGCTTAGCTCTCTCAATCACCATCTCAGATACCCGCTTGTGATGTTCCGGTGTCTCATCAAAGGTAGAGTAAATTACTTCCACATTTTCTCCCTCTATGGTTTCCTTAATATCCGTTACTTCCTCTGGTCTTTCATCAATGAGAAGGATCAGCAAATGAACCTCCGGATTATTTTTTCTTACCGACAAGGCCACCTGTTTTAAAAGGGTGGTTTTACCGGCCTTTGGTGGAGATACGATCATTCCACGCTGTCCTTTTCCAATAGGGGACATTAAATCCATAATACGCATGGAGGTGCTGGTACTTCCTGTTTCCAGACGGAGTCTCAGGTTGGGGAAAATAGGAATAAGGTCCTCAAAATTTTTCCTTCTTGCTACCACCATAGGATCCATATCATTGACCTTGATCAAATATAAAAGAGCAGAAAACTTCTCCTGCTGAGTCTTCACCCTGGTATTTCCCTCTAATATATCTCCCGTCTTCAAGTTAAATCTACGGATCTGGGATGGAGCCACATAGACATCCTGCTCTCCCGGAAGATAGTTATCACTTCGAATAAATCCATATCCGTCCGGCATAACTTCCAAAATTCCTCGTACCGTATTACCACTGTCAAGACGGTCGATGTCATGGGTTTCTCTATTGTCCTTATCTCCTGTGTTGGCAGACAAAGCCTTTACGGTCTCCTGCTTCTCATTTTTTTCTTTTTCGTCTTCTTCTAACATCCGCTCCACAAGCTCTGCTTTTTTTAATGCTGAAATTCCTTTTAGGCCCCTGGTCTTGGCAAGATCTCGCAAAGTAGCCAGTGGCAGCGATTCGTATTTTTCTCTCATATTAATTTTCCCTTCCTTTACACGAAAAACAATCAAAGGTACTATCTAGGCAAGTACCCTCCCTAAAACAAACTTATGTAAAAGTAATCCTTTATAAATAATTATATAAAACTGGGTGTATCGACCTGAATCGGCCTATTCTGAATTATTAATATCTAGAGTATACTACACTTCCCTTATTTTTAAAAGCATTTTTCTAAATCCTTGATTTGAATAAGTCAGAATGATATGATTGTTACAATTGCGAACATATAAGGAGGTTGATACCATGACACCACAGGATAAAGCATTACAAATGCATAAAGAATGGAATGGAAAATTAGAAACTACTGCCAAATCTCACGTGAATTCAAGAGAAGATCTGGCCATCGCCTACACACCCGGCGTAGCAGAACCTTGCAAGGTCATTGCAAAAGATCCGGAGGCTGCCTACACCTACACCATTAAGTCTAATACTGTTGCTGTTGTCTCTGACGGCAGTGCTGTACTGGGTCTGGGAAATATAGGAGCTCTTGCAGCTATGCCTGTTATGGAGGGAAAAGCCGTATTGTTCAAAGAATTCGGTGGAGTAAATGCTGTACCCATCTGCCTGAACACCCAGGACACAGAGGAAATCATTAAAACAGTAGTAAATATTGCTCCTGCCTTTGGAGGCATTAACCTAGAGGATATCAGTGCTCCTCGCTGCTTTGAAATTGAGTCTAGATTAAAGGAGCTTTTGGACATTCCAGTCTTCCACGATGACCAGCACGGAACCGCCATTGTAGTACTGGCCGGTATTATTAATGCCTTAAAGGTTACAGGAAAAAATAAGGACTCTGTAAAAGTCGTTGTTAACGGTGCAGGTTCAGCCGGAGTCGCCATTACTAAGCTTCTTTTAACCTATGGATTTAAAGATATTACTATGTGCGATATTAACGGAATCCTGGGAGAATCCTCTCCAAACTTAAACTGGATGCAAAAAGAAATGGTAAAGCTTACCAACCTTCAGAAAAAGACCGGCCTCTTAAAAGACGCTCTGGTTGGTGCTGATATTTTCGTAGGAGTTTCTGCTCCAAATATTGTTTCTGAGGAAATGGTAGCTTCCATGAACAAGGATGCTATTTTATTTGCTATGGCTAACCCAGTTCCGGAGATTATGCCAGATGTGGCAAAAAAGGCCGGGGCAAAGGTTGTTGGAACCGGACGCTCTGATTTTCCGAACCAGGTTAACAATGTAGTGGCTTTCCCCGGAATTTTCAAGGGTGCTTTGGAAGGACGTGCCACTCAGATCACAGAAGAAATGAAGCTTGCTACCGCCAAGGCCATCGCTTCCTTAGTTCCTGATGAAGAATTAAATGAAAATAATATTCTTCCGGAAGCCTTTGACCCTCGGGTGGCTGATGTTGTAAGCCAGGCTGTAAAGGAACTGATCTAATCTATGACCGTACGCTGGGGAGAAAAGAGATATTATTCTCTTGATTATTACTTAAAAGAAACTTACGGGGAAAAGTTATACAAGATTTCTCTAAACGGAGGACTTAGCTGTCCTAATAGAGATGGAAGCCTGGGAAATGGTGGCTGTATTTTTTGCAGCCAAGGGGGATCCGGAGATTTTGCTGAAGCTTTCTCTCTGTCTATCAAGGAACAGATAGAAGCCGGCAAAAGGCAAAGTATGGCAAAATACTCCGGCCACTCCTATATTGCCTATTTTCAAGCTTATACTAACACCTACGGGCCTGTAGAATATTTGCGAAAGATATTTACCCAAGCCATAGAGCACCCGGATATTAAGATCCTATCCATTGCCACTAGGCCAGATTGCTTAGGAGCCCCAGTGCTTTCCTTACTGGAAGAATTATCAAAAATCAAACCAGTTTGGATTGAACTGGGATTACAAACCATTCACCCTTCCACTGCTAAATTTATCCGAAGAGGTTATGAACTTCCTGTTTTTGAGGAGGCCGTGAATAAGCTTCACCGTCTAGGGATCCCCATTATTGTCCATACGATTCTTGGCCTCCCCGGGGAGTCGGAAGAGATGATGCTAGAAACAGTGGCATATTTAAACAGTCTGCCCTTAGACGGTATTAAATTTCAACTTTTGCATGTATTAAAATCCACTGATCTTGCAGAAGTTTACGAAAAGGAAGCTTTTCATATCTGCACCATGGAAGAATATTTATCCTTGTTGGGGAAATGCATTTGCGGCCTAAATCCCAATGTAGTAATTCACAGGCTCACCGGAGATGGGCCTGCTTCCC
>CAVAKZ010000017.1:23771-46267 GCA_963589425.1 Parabacteroides distasonis
TTAATCGCGCCTAGATGGACCCTTAAGAAACGATATTTCTTAAACCAATTAGGAGCCTACCTTAAAGAAAAAGATCTCTGGCAAGGAAAGGAGATTTTATAATGGCAACTTCACTTATTGTTTATAAACTGATTATTTTATACATGCTAGACCGGGTTGATTTTCCTCTAAGTAATTCTCAAATTTCGGAGTTTATTTTAAACGAGGGTTATACCAACTACTTTAAACTGCAGCAGGTGCTGGCGGAGATGATTGATTCCGGCTTTATCCGAGAGGAATCTACCCACAGCCGAACCTTCTACCATCTTACAGAAGAAGGGGAACAAACCATCAAATACTTCAAAACAGACCTGTCTCCTGAAATCCAAGAGGACATTGAAGAATATTTAAGAGAAAAAAAATATGACCTTAAAAATGAAGTAGCGGTAAAGGCCGACTTCTATCGCAATGCAAATGACGAATATTCCATTCGCTGCCAGGTCATTGAGCACAATGCCCCCTTAATCGACTTAACTGTCACTGCACCTACAGAGGCAGAGGCAGAGACCATTGCCAACAACTGGACGCAAAAAAATGAAGAAATTTATGCCATGATTATGGCCAATCTACTTTAATCAAAAAAGAATGCAAAAAAAGAACGATTCCGCAAAAAAGCAGAATCGTTCTTTTTTACTAAAATCAATAATGCATAAGACGCCAACATACATAGGCAAACTGAGCCAAGGTCCATGCAAGTCCCATCAAAATCCATACCTTATCTTCCCCGCTTATCTCCTGCCTTCTACAGGGTACTTTTTCCCAGCAAAATAGGCAGGTGAAGATTAAAGTAAATTGAAAATAAAGGAAGACTCTTGTTCCGGATGCATAAACTGTGGGACTAAATCCCAGCACAAGAGCAGTAGCCAAACCTGCCCCCAAAATTCCCAGAATCAATAAATACTGCTGTATATTTTCTCCCAATAATTGATATAGGCTATACAAGATACTAATAATTATAAGAAAGAGAAAACCAATAGGTATCGCATTCTTTAAAGCATATTTTACCGTTTGCCTCGGAACAAAGAATATGGCTTCAAAATCCGGAAAAACATCTAACAACAAACTATATCCCATAACTATCCCTAATGGAATCATAGAAACCAACAAAGGAAGAAGTTTGCTGGTCTTTCTGATCATCAATAGCACAAGGATAATCATAACAACAATGATCAGCCGATTTGGAATCACGATAAGTTCTCTTACTGTATTAAGTAATCCCAAATAAATCTTTTTCCCAATAGAAAATCCAACGAATTTGGGCATACGGTTCGTAGCTTCCACTGCAGATCTATCGGCATTTCCGGGACAGCGAAGAATGAATCCAAAGGTAAGTAAATGTACAAAAAATTCCAAGTACAAGAAAGGCTGTTTGAAGTCTTTATTATATAGCTTATATGCAATAATAAGAACAAATAAGGTAAAGATTATAGCGGCACACTGTTCCTGATCACTTCCAAAAATTATGGCAACAGCTGCTGTAAGATACTCATAAGCTCTGATTTTTCTTCTTTTACTACTTTTTTTAGCAAAAACCCAAGATAAAAAACACACCACAAAGGCCATAAATAGTTCACTGTTGTGGTAATCCATCCTGCCTCCCCCATGGAATTGATAGGATAGAGAAATGTCATAAAACAACAGAACCATCGTCCCTTTTCATCACAATCTAAAATCCTACTCATCAGATAAGGAATAGAAGTAAAAATAAGAGTATCCAAAATTCTCCAAAGAACCTCATGATGTACGATCCACAGCAAAACAGCTTCTATGATCACCCTAGAGTTCCATGTTTGATAACGCAATTTCAAAAGATCAAAGAAGGTGGTATTGCAGCTTTTATAGCAACACTAAAATACTCATCATCTCTTGTCATAACATTTACAAGGATATGCCAAATCCCCACCAAGACAAAGAAACAGATAAATGGCAGGGCCTCTCTGATCCTTTGTTTTCTATTATTATTTTTTCCATCTTTCCTCCTATTCCCGCTTGAAACAGATTTCTTCTCACAACACAATATTTTACAAGCATATACTCCTTCTAAAAGAAGATCTACCACCAATCGATCAACAATCCATGAAATAACCCAAGACAGTAGGATACACCCAAGGATAGGCAAAAACAATAGCAAAAGCGGATTCATTTTCGGGTTGAATATATTATTGTGAATCACCCGAATCTGTACATACCAATGGATCAGAATAATAGAATAGCTGTATTTACTTGCCAAGGCAAGAATTTTTCCTGCCGGAGCAAGAATCGGATCAAGGCGAAGAATGATAATAAAAATTGCAGCCGACATTAGCATAGACAATATGGATTCACCTAAAATATTATCCATACAGTCTTCATGGGTCACTACCAACCAAACAGAGGCTAGAAAAGACACTAAACCAGCCCCTAGCAATAATCGATCATATTTCTCATCCAGGACTGGTTGACCAGATAGCCCATAATAAAGATACCTGCCCAACTACCTAAAAATATAGATATCCCAATTACTTTTCCTGCAAGATCTTCAATCGTATTTATGGACAGGCAAAGCAAAATCAAAACCAGCAAGGCCCTTTTCATAGACTCTTCCATATTCCCAAGCATATAACGAAAAGATTACAAAGAGCAGATTACAATTTGAGGATATAACTGTCAGGATTTTTAAAATAATATCCTTTCCGGATCCTAACGGCAAGCCTTCAACTATGGGTCCAATTTCATGAAGCACTACCACCATCACAGCTGCCAACACACGGATCCCATCCATGTAAACCAGGCGCCTACTTTGATCCGTCCCTATTCCGTTATATCCACTCTTTGGTTTTCTTTTTATTCCATATCGTCCTAATCCCAATACTCCGAAAATCAAAAATACCCTCATTCTCACCCAGTTAAGATGGCTAAAAATCATCCCTGGCGTAAGGGAGCCACAGGCACACGCTTACTCACTGTAATAGAATCAAGCAAAAAAATTCCATGAATATTCATCCGAAGATTTCCAGTGTTTTTTGCTGCTAAAGGAATCTTTGCCTCCTTCCCATCCGACAAAATATATCCTTCTTCGCGACGGTATCTAGAAAATTCTTTTTCCTGTGAAGGAGAATTGTAGCATTCTATGGCAGTAGTCTCCAAAGGAGCCTGACTGAAGGAAAGCAGTAGTTCTCCCCAATCTTTGGTCCCATGAAAGACCAGCATAGCATTGGAGTTTTCCGACAATATAGCTCCCTCTTCTAAGCTACAGTCCGTAAGTTCAAGCCTTCCTTCTTCTATCATAGCCTTCAAATCCAAAGGCCTACTCTCCTGCCACCACCCCCGCAGAAATATTAAAGACCGTAAGCCAAAGTTCTAAAAGCACTGCTAAAATTAGGCCAAGCAAAATCCATCCTATATTCTTTTTATTTGTTTTCAACTTTTCCATATCGTTCCTTAATCCTATAACAAGTTCAACCTTATGCCCTTTAAAACAAAAATTCACTCATGACATAATTACTTAGGTCAATTCCTCTTTCTGTTAATCGTAGGTAAAAATCTTGTCCTGTCTCTTCCCATTCTAACAGCTCTTGCGCCACAAGATTTTCTATAACTCTTCCATAAGTCTCTTCCAGGGTCACCCCAAAAGTTTCGCAGAATTTTTTTTTGCTTACTCCCTTCATGGTTCTCAAGCCCAAAAACATAGTTTCTTCTATCTGAGCTTCCCTAGTAAGAATTTCCACATTTTCCTCTGCTTTTTCTTCTTCCCGGGGCAAAATAGGAGCCGTAAAGCGGCGATTTTCAATAAGTGAAGAAGCCCCAGATCCTATCCCCAAATAGTCTCTTCGGTTCCAATATCCCAGATTATGCAGGCACTCGTATCCAGCTTTGGCATAATTAGAGATTTCATAGCGGTGATATCCATAGCTTTTTAAAATCTCTATGGTATCTTTGTACATTTGTCTCTCTTCATCTTCACCGGGAAGTTTTCCAAATTCTTTAGAGTCATCCCTGGATTTTTCCCTCAAGCCTTGGTCTCCGTAAATTTCGTAAAAAGGAGTGCCTTTCTCTATAATAAGACTATAGGCAGAGATATGCTCCGGTGGCGGCGTAAGCCTTGCCACCTTATGTAGGGTCTCCCTATAGCTTTCTTTGGTTTGGAAGGGTATGGCCGACATAAGATCCACGTTTATGTTATGGAAGCCCACCGCTCTTGCCATTTTGTAGGAATCCAAAAAGTCTTCATAGCTGTGAATTCTTCCCAGAGCCTGTAATTCCCTGGAATTTGTAGATTGAAGCCCTATGCTAAGGCGATTGATTCCACAAGATCGGTAGGTCCAAAGTTTCTCTTTCGTGACAGTCCCAGGATTCATTTCCATGGTAATCTCAGCATCTTTCTCCAATGAAAATACCCCCTGTATTGCTTCAAAGATGTCTCTAACCTGCTGTCCGGTAAGAATGGAGGGAGTCCCTCCTCCCAAGAAAATACTTACAAGAGTATAAGCCTTTGCCAAATCTTTATAAGTTCTAATCTTTCGGCAAAGTCTCTCTACATATTCCTGCCGCTGCTCCTTTGTAGAGACAGCAGACAGGAAATCACAATATTTACATTTCTGAACACAAAAAGGAATATGAATATATAATTCTAATTCTTTTTTCTCTTTCATAGGCATTTTTATTTGTCATCCAATTTCAATACACTCATAAAGGCCTTCTGTGGGATTTCTACATTGCCCACCTGACGCATCCTTTTTTTACCTTCCTTCTGTTTTTCCAGAAGTTTTCGTTTACGGCTAATATCACCGCCATAACATTTGGCAAGAACGTCTTTACGCATAGCCTTTACGGTTTCTCTGGCTATAATCTTACTTCCAATGGCAGCCTGGATAGGAATCTCAAAAAGTTGTCTCGGAATTTCTTCCTTAAGCTTCTCGCACATTTTTCTTCCCCTCTCGTAGGCAGTATCCCCGTGAACAATAAAGGATAAGGCATCTACCTCTTCTTTGTTGATCAGGATATCCAGTTTTACAAGGTCAGATTTTACATAGCCGTCCATCTCATAATCAAAGGAAGCGTATCCTCTGGATCTAGATTTTAAGGCGTCAAAGAAATCATAAATAATCTCATTTAAAGGCAAATGATAGTGAAGTACCGCCCGGGTCTCCTCTATATATTCCATGCCTTCGTAGATTCCTCGTCTCTCCTGACACAAGTCCATAATCGCTCCGATAAACTCGGAAGTCACCATAATCTCAGCCTTCACCATAGGTTCTTCCATATAGTCAATCTCTGATGGATCCGGGAGATTGGATGGGTTGGTAAGTTCTATCACTTCCCCATTGGTCTTATACACCTTGTAAATAACACCGGGGGCTGTTGTTACTAAGTCTAAATTATACTCTCGCTCCAAGCGCTCCTGGATAATTTCCAGATGAAGAAGGCCCAAAAATCCACAGCGGAATCCAAATCCCAAGGCAATAGAAGTCTCTGGTTCAAATTGTAAGGATGCATCATTTAGCTGAAGTTTCTCCAAGGCATCTCTAAGGTCCGGATACTTGGCTCCGTCAGCAGGGTAAAGTCCACAGTAAACCATAGGATTTACCTTCTTATATCCCGGAAGCGGATTAGCACAAGGACGGTTTGCATCTGTCACTGTATCTCCCACTCTGGTATCTTTCACGTTTTTTAAGCTGGCAGTAATGTAACCTACCATACCTGCTGCTAACTCCTCACAAGGAATAAACTGCCCGGCACCGAAATATCCAACTTCCACTACTTCTGCCCTGGCACCGGTAGCCATCATAAGAATAGAAGTTCCCTTCTTTACCAGGCCTTCCTTGATTCGGCAAAACATAATCACTCCCTTATAGGAATCATAAATGGAATCAAAAATCAGGGCCTGAAGCGGCGCCTCGCAGTCTCCACCCGGTGCAGGAATCTTCTCAACAATCTGCTCTAAAACTTCTTCTACATTCAATCCGGTCTTAGCTGAAATTCTTGGAGCATCCTCCGCCTCGATTCCAATGACATCCTCGATTTCCTCAATAACCCTTTCCGGATCTGCACTGGGAAGATCAATTTTATTAATTACCGGCATTACATCCAAATCATGGTCTAGGGCCAGGTATACATTAGCCAAGGTCTGGGCTTCCACCCCCTGGGCTGCATCCACCACTAAAATTGCCCCATCACAGGCCGCCAAACTTCTTGATACCTCATAGTTAAAATCCACATGTCCCGGAGTGTCAATAAGATTGAAAATATATTCTTCCCCATCCTTGGCCTTATAAACGATACGCACCGCTTGAGCCTTAATGGTAATTCCACGTTCTCTCTCTAAATCCATATTATCTAATACCTGGGCCTGCATCTCTCTGCTGGTAAGAAGTCCGGTCTTCTCAATGATACGATCTGCCAAGGTAGACTTTCCATGATCAATATGTGCAATAATACAAAAATTACGAATTTTACTTTGATCTATATGTGCCACAAATATTTACCCCTATCTATTTTTTACCATAAATTTATAACCATAAATTTGGTAACTTTCCAAACCTTATCTGGGTCTGAATAGTCACCATATTCTATCATCACTTACTGTATTTTACAATAAATAGTTCTACGCTCATACGGTCATTTAAGCGTCCTGTCTTTACCATTTCCTCCAAGCTAGCGCCTTCTTCTAAAATTTCCTTCAAGGTTTTTTCTGTAAAGGAACGGCACTGTCGCATGTATTTATCTGCCACAAAGGGAGCCACTGAAAGTTCACTTGCCACAAGACCTTTAGACGCTCCGCCTTTTACAAGGGACTTGGTGTCAAGAAGAATCCGAAACTGTCGCACCAAAAGGTACAAAATCTTCATAGGGCTTTCTCTTAAAGCAAGAAGATCATAATAATAATCCAGAGCCTTCTTTTGCTGCTTTAAGGCTACGGCTTCCACCATAGCAAAAACCTTGTCTAAAAGCTGAGATGTACAAATATCATCTATATGGCCTATGGTAACCTCTTGCTCTTCCATGGTATAGGAAAACAGCTTTTCCAACTCCTGATCCAGGCAGGTCATATCTGTTCCCACCTTACTTAGAAGATATCTGGCTGTAGATTCTTTAATCTGTTTATGTTCTTTCCTAACTTTTCCTCCAATCCAGGGAAGAAGAGATTTTTCATCCTGGACTTTCATCTCCACAGCCCGGCCAAGCCTTCCCACAGCTTTATAAAGCTTTCCTCTCTTATCTATCTGCTGTTCTACAAAAATAAATCTTACCGTCTCGGCCGGCTCTTTCATATAATCTGCCAATTCCTGACAGGCATTTTTAAAAAATCCGGAATTTTCCACCACGATCAGTCGAAGGTCAGCAAAAAAAGGCATAGTCTCTGCCAAGCCTATAATCTCCATGGGGTCAATATTCTTCCCCTCAAAGTAAGCATAATTCATCTTATCTTCCTGAGGCAAAAAAGCCGCTTTCAGTTTATCTCTATAATTTTTTTTCAGATAATCCTCTTCACCATACAGCAAATATACCTGCTTCAGGCTTTGATTTTTTATATCTTCGTTAATACTTTTCATGAATACCCTTTATCAATACACTGCTGAATGGTTTTTGCCAAACTTATACCAACCAGCGAACCATATCTCTTGTAATCTCGTCTAAGGAATGGGCTCCGCACATGGCCATGGCATCTCTTAACTCTGCTCCAAGTTTTTCCACATAGACTTCCACACCCTCTGCAGCAGCGCCATACACTGAAACTACAAAAGGACGACCAATCAATACAGCATCTGCTCCCAGGGCAAGGGCCTTAAAAATATCCAAGCCTGTTCGAATTCCACCATCTACAAAAATCTTCATATCATCTCCCACAGCCTCTACAATTTCCTCAAGAACTGCTGCGGTAGGTGAGCACTGGTCCAGCACGCGGCCACCATGATTAGATACAACAATAGCCTTGGCCCCTGCTTCCTTTGCCTTTAAGGCTCCTTTTACCGTCATAATTCCTTTAATAATAAAGGGAACACCGGCAGCATCAATAATCTCTTTTAACTCTTCAACCGTCTTGCTTCCTGCCGGCGGTGTAAGATTTTTAAGGAAGGGAAGGCCTGCAGCATCAATGTCCATGGCTACTGCAAAGGAAGTAGCCTCCTTTACCAGAGCAAATTTTTCTTCTAAGGTATTTACATCCCAAGGTTTTACTGTAGGGATTCCCTTCCCCTCCTTGGCTTTAATAGCCTTGGTAGCTCCCACCATAACAGCAGGGTTGGTTCCATCTCCTGTAAAGGCAGCAATTCCTGCATCTGCACAGGCAGAAACTAAGATATCATTGTACTGAAGATCATCATACTTATCTCCATAGTGTAACTTCATAGCACCGATAGGAGCTGCAAAGAAAGGATACTTAAAACTTTCTCCAAAAATCTTCAACCTGGTATCAATAGGTTTATTCTCACAGATGGTATCCATGTTCAGAGCAATTTTCTGCCATTCTTCATAGTTTTTGATAGCTACAGTACCGGTACCCTTAGCTCCAGGTCCCGGCATCTTAGAGCCACAGGCTCTTCCATTGCACACCGGACAGGCCTTACAAACCTCTCCCACACAAGTTCTTGCATTCTGTAATACTTCATCATATGTCATATCAAATCCCTCTCTTTCATATGCTTTTGAGTTTAACATATTCTTTTTTTCCATGCAAATTTTACAGCTGTTCTTTTCAGAACAGATACTCAATCCCTCCTTGATTTTGGGTACTTCTTATTATGCATCCGGCCTCTTTTAACCGCTGCAAAGTCTCTTTATGAGGATGCCCATAAGAATTGTTAATACCGGCAGATATAATAGCCTCTCTAGGCTGCAGCAAATTCAAAAATTCTTCCCCAGTAGAATTCTTAGATCCATGGTGGGCTACCTTTAAAAGGTCCCAGCTTATCTCCTTGTAATTCTCGTTAAGGATCTGGAAAAGGGCCTCCTCTCCTTGGCCTTCCACATCTCCGGTTAAGAGCAAATCAAGTTCTCCGCTGGTGACCTTAAGAACCATAGAGGCAGCATTTCCGGCCTTTATTTTTTCATCTCCGGGTCCCAAGTAGCTAATATAAAATTTTCCGCTTTTATCACAAATCTCCTTTCCCTGGGAAAAAGTCCATACAGGAATACCATTAGAAGCAGCCTTCTTGGCCAAAGAATTTAAGCTATCATCCCAGTAAATTTCTTCCGGAAGTACCAGGTTTTTTATTTTTACACCTAATTTCTGCCTTTCCATCAATTCTTCTATTCCATTCATATGATCTGTATCTCCATGACTTACAAAAACATAATCCAGGCTCCCCACTCCCCTGCACTTTAAATAAGGTTCGATACGATAATGTCCTACCTCCTTTACATCACTGCTGCCTCCATCCACCAAAATATGCAGGCCCCCGGGACTTTTTATATAAATAGAATCCCCCTGGCCCACATCCAAAAACATAAGCCTGAAGCGTCTCATTTCCTCAGGATGCAGCAACAAAAGAAGAAGGCCAAATAGCAGGATAGCAGCTCTTATCATCTTTCTTAGGTTCTGCTTCTGCTGGCAACTTCCTTCCTGTGTGCTAAACAAAGAATCATCATTTTCCTTCTTCGCCTCCCCCATCTCCTTCCACTTCCGGACTAATACCAGGCCAAAGATCCCATAATAGACCAAGATCTGCCAGATTTTCGGTTGTCCAACTACCCACCTGCTGCCGGGAATTAACAAGGCTTTTTCTCCGCCAAAACGGAACAAAATCAATATAGCTTTAGAAATCCACAAAAGGCAAACTCCTAAAGGTCTTAGAAAAATCAAAAGAAAGCTCCCTATCATTCCACTAGCCAAAAGCAGAGACATAAGGGGAATTACCAGCAAATTCAAAAGCAATGACAAAGGCGCAAACTCATAATAATAGTAGAGAAGAAGGGGAAACATTGTCAGTTGAATTCCAAGGCTTATCCCAAAGCTTTCTTTTGCATTTTCTTTTATTTTTTCAATGGTTTTCCTCTTCTTTTTTTTAACATCTTTTTTCTTCTTCCCCATTAAGATAGGCGATACAAAAAGCACTGCAAAAACAGCACCAAAAGACATCCAAAAACCCCCGTCATATAAGCTTAAAGGCCGCCATATAAGCACCACAAAAAGAGCTGTTACATAGGCTGTCGGAATATCATATTTTCTCCCTGCCATAGCAGCCCCTACCTGAAACAAAAACATGACTAAGGCCCGCACTGCCGACACTGTAACCCCCACCATCAAAATATAGATCCAAAGAAATAGAATTCCCAAAAAGCCAGCAAGACCGTAAGACCCCGTAAGCCTTCGAAGACTTCGATACATATTTCCGCCCACAAACATAAGGTGTAGGGAAGATATGGCCAAAATATGGGCAATTCCATTGGCCTGGTAAATATCCTTCACCTCCTGATCCATGCCGCTCTTTTCCCCCAGAAGCATGGCTGACAGCACCGATCCATCCTTGTCTCCTAAAAGCTTCAAAAGATTTTCCTGCCAGCTATCCCGAAAGTTTCTAAGCCTTCTTTTCATCTTCCACCAGGGACTTTTCCTGCATAGGTCCTGCAGCTTCTCCATCTGAGTACTCCAAACCATTCCGTGGATATTTTGTTTTTGATAATATGATTTTTGATTAAAATTGCCAGGATTTCTGGCTTCTTGAAAAAAAGATATGGTTCCCTTGATGCGAACCAGCTCCCCAATAGAAGGGGCATTATTTTTGACATATACAAGGACTCTCTCATCCCTGTAATAAGACTGGGATTTTTCATCCCAAAGCATAATATCTTTTACATAAACCTTTTGAAAAGTCTCCCCCCTGCCAATGTCATAGACTAGGCCTGTAAGGGTTATGGAATCCCCCTCACACCAATGCCGGTCCAAGGCAGATTCCATCAATCCGGGAATCCATTTCTTTCCTGCAAACAAAATCAAGAAAGAAATAAAGATTACCAAAGTAAGCAAAACGCCACATAAAGGGCGCTGTTTTAACCTCATGAATACACTTCCCTTTTATTCCTTATATTCTTTTACTGTTCTATAAGGCTCTCCTTAAACTCCAGAGGCCTACTTAGGTCCACCGTATCCCTATAAATAATATTGGTGGATCCATTTACTGAAATCTGTACTTTATCCGCTAGCTTATTTGCAATCAAAGAGTTTACAATGGAATAAATTTGAATTTCCGGATTCTCTCCCCCATAGGCCTCAAGAAATCCTCCATCAAAATTCACATAGCAAATATGGTCTCTTACAGAAACTCCCAAAATCTGAGTATTTCCGAAGCTATTTCCCTGAGTATTATTTTCTCCTGAACCTTTCAAAAGCTCCTCAATAATCACTTTTACCTTTGATTTATTGCTGTTATACCGCACCTGCCTGCTTTGCTTCACAAGGGCTGTGCCTTCTGTATTTGCAAAATAAAATTCAAATTCCTGACTCTGATAATTATGAAGAGACTTTCCTATATTTTGCACAAAACTATCCAGATTCATATATCCGACATTCTGATTTTCTGCATCTTTTAATGCTTCACCATCAACATAAAAGCTAATCCAACTTACTCCATCGATCTGGCACAGGCTTCGAACCAGAAAATACCGAAATACCAGCTCCTCGGAAGGCCTCATATCTTTATAAGCAGAATTAAAATTAAGGTCCAACTTTTCATCTGCCCAATTCCAATTCAAGACAGAAATACCCTTCTGAAAAATGCTACAATAGTCTTCCTCTTCCGGGAATGTATTAAGATCCTCCAGCATCTGCTCCACCTGATCATATGCCGTCTTTCCGGAAATCTTATATTCCACTTTTTCTATAGAATTTTTATCTGCTGACAGACACCACAAATAAGTTCCTTTTGTATCTTTTGATTTTTCTGACCTTCCACAAGCCGAAAGTCCGACAAGAAACAGAACAAGGCACAAAAGAAAAGGAAGAAACCTCGCTTCAACATATAAATTTCTCTTATTCATCCCCATGTTATCATCTCCCTGTCACGATATGTAGGTCAAAGGGATCCGAACTACAAAGGTAGTTCCCTCTCCCACTTCGCTATATACTTTTACAGACCCCCGGTGCATAACAATTGCACTTCTTGTAATAGCAAGCCCCAAGCCGGTACCGCCGATTTCTCTGGAATGAGACTTATCCACCCGATAAAATCTCTCGAAAATATGCTCTATGGATTCTGTTGGAATTCCTACTCCGGAATCAGCCACCTCGATATAACAGTTTTTATGGTCCGCATTTAAAGTGACATGGACCCATCCGCCTTCCTTGTTATATTTAATGGCATTTTCCACTAGGTTTGTCAGAGCCAGGGATATTTTTATAGCATCCACATCTGCAGTTACGGGCCGGAAGCTTTCATAGACCACCTCAATATTATGTTCTGAAGCAATAGGCTTTAAACGTTTCAATACCTGTTCAACCAGATCATTCATACTCTCCTGGGAAATGTTTAAATAGCTTGCATTTGCAGTTTTATCCATCTTCACAAGGGCTAGCAAATCATTAATAATACGATTCTCTCTCTCAATCTCCCCTGACATATCCTCCATAAATTCCTGATACAACTCTATAGGCGCCTCTTTATTGGAGAGCAAGGCATCTGCCAAAACCTTCATTGATGATAAAGGCGTTTTTAATTCATGAGAGACATTGGACACAAATTCATTTCTGGACTCATCCAAAACCTTCATTCTTTCCAAAGCCTTAGTAAAGCTGGCCGACAATTCCGTAGTTTCCCTGTAAGCATTTTCATGGATAGACGCTTCCTCATAACCTTCTGAGATTCCATCCACCCACTGGGTCATTCGATGAATAGGGCGAACCACCAGATAACTAATCAAGGACGCCAGCAAGATCGATATAAGCAAGGTAGCAAAGATAACCATATCTGCACTTGCATTTAGGTTTTCCAGACGGTTCTGAATGCTATCAGTACACACACTTACTAACATCACTCCGATGATCTGATCTGCCTCATTGTAAATAGGGGACGTAATTTCTATATATTTGTTTTTGGAATCATAACTGGAAGAATTCTCCCCATCAAAACATTGCAATACATTTTGACAAATAATGGTTTTCCCTGTATCTGTCTCATATGTATCTACTTCAATATGAAAGGTCTGATCAATGATCATAAGGCGACCATTGTAAATATTACTAAGTTCCTGAAGCTGTGCCTCCATATTTTCTGAAATAACTCCCTTGGCAAAGTCCTGAGAACTAAGCTGATTACAAAGAATGGTGCATTGATTTTGAATCTCGGCGGTCCGCACCTTTACCGCCTGATCTTCATAAGAATTCAAGACAACAAGCTTCACAATCATTGCCGGAATCACTGCGGCCAAAACCAGGCAAAGGCCAATGCGAAGCCGTAAACTTTTTAGAACATGTAATTTTATGTATTCTTTAACCCCTGAAATAGTATCCTACCCCCCACTTTGTACAAACATATTTCGGTTCGCTAGGGCTCTCCTCGATTTTCTCCCTCAGTCTACGAATATGAACATCCACAGTTCTTGCATCTCCGGGATACTCATAGCCCCAAACAATATTAAGCAGTTCTTCCCTGCTATATACCTTGCCGGGATTCTTGGCCAAAAGCTCTAATAGATCAAATTCCTTAGCTGTAAGATTTACCTCTTTTTCATTCACAAAAACTCTGCGGCTGTCTCCATCAATCTTCATCTTTCCCTTCTGGATCAGGCGACGATTTGGAATGGCTTTCTTAGCCTTGTCTGCCCTTCGAAAAATTGCTTTAATTCTAGCCTTCACTTCCAAGATATTAAAAGGCTTTGTAATATAGTCATCCGCTCCGTACTCCAGCCCTAAGATTTTATCCATGTCCTCTCCCTTAGCTGTCAGCATAATGATGGGAACATCAGAAAACTCCCGAATCATCTGGCACAGGGTAAATCCATCATATTGAGGCAACATTACATCCAGCAAAATCAAATCATGGCTTTGTTCCTTGGCTAGTCTTAAACCTTCTTTTCCATCATAGGCACAATCCACTTCCATGCCATCTTGCTCCAAGCTAAAACGGATTCCCTTTACCATTAATTTTTCATCATCCACAACCAAAATACGTTTGCTCATGTTTTGTTCCCTTCTTAATAAGATAGCTTTTTATACTGTTATGGAATCCTTAATTTTTTGGAAGACCCCCTCCTTGATTCCACTAATATTCATCAGTTCTTCTATACTCTTAAAGCCCCCATTGCTATCCCGATATTCCACAATTGCTTTGGCCTTGGATTCTCCTATTCCGGACAAGGTCATAAGTTCATCTACATCTGCGGTATTAATGTTCACTTTGTTTAAAGAAGAATCTTTTTCATCTCCACTGCTATTTTCACCCGAACTATTATTTCCCATCTGCGAGTTATCATTGTTCTCTACAGTGCCCTCAGCCACCTCTTCTTTGGTCGGCACATAAATCTGACTGCCGTCTGCCAATATCTGAGCCTGGTTCAGAAAAGTGTCACAGGCTTCCTCAGTTAAGCCTCCTGCTCTTTTTAGGACCTCATAGAGTCTGCTGCCACTTTGCACTTCATACACTCCCGGTTCTTTTACAGCACCGCACAGGTGAACATATATCACATTACTATTGTTTTCCCCTGCAGCAGCTGTCCCATTATCCAACCTTTCCTCTGTCTGTTTTGCTTCCTCGTCAAAGGAAATAGAACCGTCAGACACACCAAAAGCTTCCGATTCCTCCTCTTTCAAAGAAGAATCCGAAGCCTCCCCCTGTACGCTACCGGCAGAGGAAGACTCGCCAAATTTAGTAAGTCCCCTACTGCTATTTCCTCCACATCCAGAAATAATCCATAGCATACTACCTATACAGACCAGTAATCTACCGGCATAAACCAAACTTTTCTTTTTTGTCTTTTGCATATTGCAACCTCCGTTTCTTTTACGGAAGTTACCCATACCCCGCGAATGCTTTCAGACGCCTTTATCTTACTATTTTTCTTAAGAAATTACAACTTGTAAAAACTACAAAACTTTTCTTAGGATTCCAATCATTTCATCCACATGTTCTTTTTCGATAGTAAGAGGTGGGACAAAACGAATTACATCCGAGCCTGCGCCAATGATCAGGAGCCCTTCTTTTAAAGCTGCTCCGGTAATCTCTGCCAAGGGCTTAGTTACTTGAATTCCCTGCATCAGCCCGGTTCCCTTTACAGCAAGTACACTGTCAAAATCTTTTTCCAAAGCCTTTAGTTGCTGGGTCAGATATGCTCCCACTTCCTTGACGTGGTCTACAATATTTTCCCGTTTAAAAATCTCCACTGTCTTTTTCACTGCAGTGCAGGCCAAGGGATTTCCACCATAGGTTGTACCGTGATCTCCCGGTTCCAAAGAGCAGTCTGCCACTGCCTCGGTCATGGCAAATGCACCTACAGGAACTCCATTTCCGATAGCCTTAGCCATAGACATAATATCCGGTTTCACTCCGTATTTCTGCCATGCAAACATCTCACCGGTACGTCCCATACCACACTGAACCTCATCGCAGATCATTAAGATTCCTTCTTCATCGCAAAGTTTACGGATTCCTTTTACAAATTCCTCTGTAGCAAGGTTAATTCCTCCTTCGCCCTGAAGGGTCTCAAAGATAATTGCACAGGTTTTGTCTGTCACTAAAGCCTTTACGCTGTCTAAGTCGTTGTACTCAGCAAAAGAGACACCTTGAAGCAGGGGTTCAAAAGGCTTTCTGTAGGCATCATGGCCTGTAACAGATACTGCGCCAAAACTTCTGCCATGGAAGGATTCTTTCATGGCAATAAATTCATAGCGGCCACTTTTTTTCTTGTAGGCATATTTTCTAGCAGACTTTAAGCATCCTTCTACGGCCTCGCCACCACTGTTGGTAAAGAAAATACGATCCATGCCCGTGATGTCCTTTAAAGCCTCTGCCGCCTCGCCGCACTCCGTATTATAATAGAGATTGGACGTATGAATCAGCTTATCCACCTGAGCCTTCAAAGCATCCCCTATTTCTTTATTTCCATATCCCAGAGAAGTCACGGCATACCCCGCAGCAAAATCAAGATACTTATTTCCTTCGGTATCGTAAAGGTATACACCTTCTCCCCGATCCAATACCACCGGGAAGGGGTTGTAGGTATGTACCAAATTATTGTTAAATTTTTCCATATAATTATTTGCCATAGCTTTTTTCCACCTTTATCTCATGCTTTATCCACGCAAGTTCATTTTAAGGGTTTATTCTTCCTCTTCTGTGTAGAATCTTTGGCTTTCATCATTTAAAATGGCAGTTCCGATTCCCTTATTGGTAAAGATTTCAAGAAGAAGACAATGAGGGATTCTTCCATCTAAAATATGGACTCTTGAAACCCCTGCATGAATAGCATCAATACAATTGTTAAGTTTTGGAAGCATTCCGCCTCCAATATAGCCATCATCCATAAGCTTCTGTGCAGCAGAAACTGTAAGTTCTGAAATAAGAGTCTCCGGATCTTTCGGATCCTTATAAACTCCCTCAATATCTGTAAGGAAGGCCAGCTTTTCTGCCTTCATAGCCTTGGCAATGGCACAGGCCGCATCATCTGCATTGATATTGTATGTGTTATTCTCATCATCCAGTCCTACCGGGCAAACAATAGGAAGGAAGTCCTTCTCTAAAAGATCATAAAGAATATCTGCATTTACCTTTTTTACTTCTCCTACAAAGCCAATATCCTGGCCCTGGGATAATTTCTTATCTACCGTTAAAAGCTTTCCGTCTTTACCACTGATACCGATAGCACGAACTCCCAATCCCTCCACTAACTGAACCAGGCTCTTGTTTACCTTTCCAAGAACCATTTCTACCAATTCCATAGTTGGCTCATCAGTTACACGAAGGCCGTTAATAAATTTAGGCTCCATACCTACTTTGTTAACCCAACGGCTGATTTCCTTTCCGCCACCGTGAACAATAATCGGCTTAAAACCAACTAGTTTTAAAAGGGTTACATCCTGAATGACCCTAGCCTTTAACTCCTCATCTACCATGGCACTTCCGCCATATTTTACAACAATAATTCTACGATTAAATCGCTGAATATATGGCAGGGCCTCTATAAGTACCTCTGCTTTTTCCAAATACTTTTGCATATTCTTATCCATTTTTTGCTCCTTCATGGCATTTATCTTTTGACTATATTTATCTAGCAAAATCGTTTCAATCTATGTTTCCCATTAGCTGCGATAGTCTGCATTGATTTCTATATATCCGTGAGTCAGATCGCATCCCCAGGCAGTTGCTTCACAGCTGCCCATTTTTACATCTGCAATAGCCCTTACTTCTTTTGCAGAGAGAATTTCTGTGGCTTTTTCTTCGCTATAATCTACTGCAGTACCATTTTCGATAATCTGAATTTTTCCATTGGCACTTTCAAAGAAGAGGTCCACCTTCTCTGGGTCAAACTCAGCTCCGGAATATCCCATAGCACAAAGGATTCTTCCCCAGTTAGCATCATGACCTGCAATTGCTGTCTTTGTAAGGTTAGAGCAAACAATGGCTTTTGCCAGAATCTTTGCCTGGGAAAGGCTTTCACATCCCACTGCCTTTACCTCAAACAGGGCCGTTGCTCCTTCTCCGTCTCCTGCAATCATCTTTGCCAGATACTCATTAATAGCGTGAAGAGCTTCAGCAAATTTCTTATAGTCCTCACTTCCATATTCAATCACCGGATTTTCTGCCAGCCCATTTGCCAGCAAAAGCGCTGTATCGTTGGTAGAAGTATCTCCATCTACAGAAATCATATTATAAGTATCATCTACGTCCTCGCTTAAGGCCTTCTGCAGGGCTTCCTTTGTAATCGCAGCATCTGTGGTAACGAAGGCTAACATAGTACACATATTTGGATGAATCATTCCTGAACCCTTGGCCATACCACCTACTGTAACTGTCTTGCCTCCTACTTCAATGGTAACTGCCAACTCTTTTTCTCTTGTATCTGTAGTCATGATGGCCTTGGCAGCCTCTGTTCCGTTCTCGATAGAATCATTTTTCTTTCCGGCTAAAACCTCAATTCCGGCTCTTAGGCGGTCAATAGGAAGCTGTTTTCCTATGACTCCTGTGGAGCCGATCAGTACCCCATCCGGGGAAATTCCTAAGTATTTTGCTGCAGCTTCAGCAGTATCCTTACAGTATCCAAGACCCTCAGATCCGGTGCAGGCATTGGCGATTCCAGAGTTAACTACAACGGCCTGTACCATGGCACCACTGTCTACTACCTGTCTGTCCCATTTTACCGGAGCCGCTTTTACTACATTACGAGTAAATGTTCCTGCAGACACACAAGCTGCCTGACTATAGATCAAAGCCATGTCCGTGCGGTCCTTATACTTAATTCCTGCTGCTGTACTTGCTGCTTCAAATCCCTTTGCTGCGGTTACACCGCCTTTAATTATCTCCATCTTGATTTCCTCCGATATTCATCCTACTTTTCTTTATTGTTGATTAAAGGCCGTAATGTTCTTGTCATTCAATACAAAATCATAATAGTTTAAATCTTCCCTTTTGGTCCAGCCAATGGTATTCCAAAATGCATTTCCCCCATCGTTCTGGGTGAAAGCGATTAAACTCACATTATTGACCTCTTCTTTTTTTAGTTCCTGCATACACCGAACTACCATTGCCTTCCCAATTCCATGGCAGCGGTAGCCCTCCGCAACGCAAACGTGATACATACAACCTCGCCTACCATCATGGCCGCAGAGAATGGCTCCTACGATTTTCTCATCCACCACTGCCACTACACTGGTGGTTGGATTCCTTTTTAAAAATCTTGAAATTCCCTCTCTGGAATCATCGATACTCCGTATCCCAAAACCCTTAATCTGCATCCAAAGGGCATGAACTTCGTCAAAATCCTCTATAGTCATTGTACGTATCAACATTTTATTTCCTCATTTCTCTCTTTATCCCCCAAATGTCAATAACCCAGGGTTCATTTTACGGGAACATGGGTACCAGACGGAGGCCTTCATCCTCCGGAAGGCCAAAGAGAAGGTTCATATTCTGAACTGCCTGTCCTGCCGCTCCCTTTACTAAATTATCAAGAGCTCCCATCATTATAATGCGGTGGGTTCTTGGATCAATCTTAAAATTAATATCTACATAGTTGCTTCCCTCTACCCATTTTGTCTCTGGGCAAATGCCTTCTGGAAGGACTCGGATAAATTTTTCATCCTTATAATATGCATCGTAAATTGCCTTTACTTCCTCATAGCTAACATCTTTTTTCAGGTTTGCATATTCCGTAGCCAAAATTCCACGATTCATAGGTACCAAGTGAGGCGTAAAATTAATTAAGACCTCTTCGCCGGATGCATAGGCTAGCTGCTCTTCTATCTCCGGTGTATGTCTGTGACTGGCCACACCGTAAGCCTTCATGTTTTCATTTACCTCGCAGAAAAGGTTTGGAAGCTTTGCACCTCTTCCGGCTCCGGAAGTTCCGGATTTTGCATCCACGATCAAGCTATTCATATCTATAAGGCCTTCTTTTGCCAGGGGATAGGCGGTCAAGATTGAACATGTTGTATAACATCCCGGATTGGCAATAAGTCTTGCTTTCTTAATGTCTTCCCTATTAATTTCACAGAGTCCATAAACAGCCTCTTTAATAAACTGGGGAGATTTATGTTCTATTTTATACCACTTCTCATAGATAGCTACGTCCTTAATACGAAAATCTGCACTGAGATCTACGATCTTGGTATTATTTAAAATTCCCTCTGTAAGAACAGAAGCTAAATAGCCCTGAGGAGTAGCAGTAAAAATCACGTCTGCCTGCCTTGCTAATTCTTCTATATTATCATCTAAACATTTGGCATCTACGATCTGAAACATGTTCTGATATACACTTGCGTATCTTTGATCCACATAGCTTCTGGACCCATACCATACAATCTCTACCTCTTTATGTCCCATTAACAAACGTACCAACTCTACCCCTGCATAACCTGTGGCACCGATAATTCCTACCTTAATCATGGATTTCCTCCTATATTAAATATATTTTTTATAACGATTAATTAAGTTTTATGCAACTTTTTAATACAACTTTTTATCATATACTAGTTTACTGGCCTTGTCTAGCACTAAGACTAATTGCATCCATTCCTGTACCCAAATAAATCCAGCTTTTTGTCTTGCTTTATAACAGTGCATAATTATACATTATTTATGCATATTATGCAAGTTTATCAGAAAAATATCTTGAATATTCATTCTATATAGTGTATAGTGAGTCTTGCATTACAAGCTTATGACGCAACTGCTTTCTATAAAACATTGGCAAAATTCCAAGCAGTTGCCATGGAAATTTTAATTATACATTTAGGAGGACTTCTACTATGAAAGAAAAAGTTGTTTTAGCCTATTCCGGCGGTCTGGATACTACTGCTATTATCCCTTGGCTAAAGGAAACCTTTAATTACGATGTTATCTGCTGCTGCGTAGATTGCGGTCAGGAAAGCGAATTAGAGGGACTTGATGAGAGAGCTAAATTATCCGGAGCTTCCAAGTTATATATAGAAGATATCGTTGATGATTTCTGCGACAATTACATTGTTCCATGTGTACAGGCACATGCAGTATATGAGAACAAATATTTATTAGGAACTTCTATGGCTCGTCCGGCTATCGCTAAGAAGTTGGTAGAAATCGCAAGAAAAGAAGATGCTGTTGCTATCTGCCACGGCGCTACCGGTAAGGGAAATGACCAGATTCGTTTCGAGTTGGCAATCAAGGCATTAGCTCCTGACATTAAGGTAATCGCTCCTTGGAGAATGACAGATGTATGGACCATGCAGTCTAGAGAAGATGAGATTGATTACTGCAAGGCTCATGGCATCGATCTTCCATTTGATGCAAGCCATAGCTACAGCCGTGACCGCAACCTTTGGCATATCAGCCACGAAGGTCTCGAGCTTGAAGATCCAAGTTTAGAGCCAAACTACGACCACATGCTGGTTCTTTCCACCACACCGGAGAAAGCACCGGACGAGGGAGAATATGTAACTATGACCTTCGAAAAGGGTGTTCCAAAAAGTGTCAACGGCCAGGAGATGAAGGTTTCTGATATCATCCGCAAGTTAAATGAGCTTGGCGGCAAGCACGGAATCGGTATCGTTGATATTGTTGAGAACCGTGTCGTAGGTATGAAGTCCCGTGGTGTTTATGAGACTCCAGGCGGAACCATTCTCTATGAGGCTCATCAGCAGTTAGAAGAATTAGTATTAGACCGTGCTACTTATGAAGTAAAAGAAGAGATGGGCAACAAGTTATCTCAGGTTGTTTATGAAGGAAAATGGTTTACGCCACTTCGCGAGGCGATTCAGGCCTTCATCGAGAGCACCCAGGAATATGTAACCGGTGAGGTTAAGTTCAAATTATACAAAGGCAACATTATTAAGGCCGGAACTACTTCTCCATACTCTCTTTATAACGAGTCCCTTGCAAGCTTCACCACCGGTGACATGTATGATCACAACGATGCCAGCGGATTCATTACTTTATTTGGATTGCCATTAAAGGTTCGTGCTATGAAGCTTCAGGAAGTAGCAAAGAAAAGCAACCAGGTATAAATCTTAATTGATTTTTCTAATTTTATGGGGTTGACAAAATGGATACACCTGCATAAAATAACAACGTATTCAAATTGAATAGTCCATTCGGTAGGTGAGGTTACCACAGGGATTTTGAATCCTATGATTCATAAGATTGCTGCCGCAAGATCGTGGAGACACGGTGAGTTGGTCAGCAGGATGCGTCGTGAAGGCGCAACCTAATGCAATTGTTTATGCCCTGCGAAGCTAAAGCTTGAACGATGCATTTTACAAATGAGTTCTGATAACTCCGTCATTGTTCAAGCAGTGACGGAGTTTTTTATTAGTCATCTTAAAATGAAATACCCCCTTTCAAAGAACCTACCAATATATGAATCGACATATGAGGAGGTGAGAAAATGGAAGCAGGTAGTGATAGTTATTACCAAAAAATCTTGTTAAAACAAACACAGCACATAGGAGGATATAACTATGAACAGAACTATTTATACAAAGAAGAGAAATATTTTTTCAATGAATGCGATAAGGAAGCTTCTTTGCACTACCAGCAAAGTAGACGCATCTACTAAAAGCAAAGATTCAGAAGCTACTTACTTTGATACTTCCGTATTTTCTCATGCAGCAAGCCGTATCCCATGGCTCTTAGTTTTAATGTTTACTTCTATTATTACCGGAAATATTATTAGCAGATACGAAAATGCCTTTGCCACTATCCCACTTTTGGTATCCTTTATTCCAATGCTTATGGATACAGGCGGAAATTGTGGCTCTCAAAGCTCCACTTTAATTATTCGAGGAATTGCCTTGGACGAAATCCATTTTTCCGATTTATTCCGGGTAATGTTCAAAGAATTTCGAATTTCTTTGATTG
>CAVAKZ010000018.1:0-46071 GCA_963589425.1 Parabacteroides distasonis
CGAAGAGGACGAAGATCTGGAGAATGATGAGAATTTCGATTTCAAGGAAGATGAAGATTCTTCTAAGAAAAAAACAGCTTTGAAAATACCTCATAAGGCTAAAGAACCCAAATATAAAGACATAGATGAAACATTTGAAATGAGTAAGGCACAGAAAGAGAAGATGAAAAAAAAGAAGAAACCTGTTCATAGGGGCAGACGTAAAAAAAACAAAAATGGTGGAAGGATCGCAGCGATTACAATTGCTTCTATTGTCGCAGCCTGTGGGGTAATCTACATAGGAATGGGCTTGTTTTTTCAGAGCCATTTTGTTTTTAATACAACTGTCAATGGGGTGGATTATTCTTTGGAAAGTCCTTCAAAAGTTGAGAAGATTATGAAGCAAAAAGTAAGCAATTATGCTCTGACAATTGTTGGATCTGATGGAAGTACAGAGGCAATTTCCGGTGAAGAGATCGGTGTGGCATATGAATCCGGCGGTGAAGTAGAAGAACTGATCAAACAGCAGGATGGATGGGCATGGATTTACTCCATGTTTGAGAAGAATGAAATTGTAACCAGTGTAGGTGTCAGCTATGATGAGACTGCCCTGGCTCAGAAGATTGATAGTTTGAATTGTGTATCTGATGAAGGCAAGGTAGCATCAGAGAATGCTAAGCCGGTATTTAACAATGGTAGGTTTGAAGTTCAGGCAGAGGTTCAGGGCACCCAGGTCAACAAAGAAAAGCTTGCTGAGCTTGTGAAAAGTGCTGTAGATGGTTTCCAGTCAGAGATTAATCTTAAAGATAGCGGTTGCTATCGGAATCCGACTTACACATCTACATCCCCGGAGGTTCAGGCAGCCTGCGATTCCATGAACTCCTACTTAAATGCATCTGTAACCTATGATTTTTCGCCTAACACAGAGGTGGTGGATGCAGATGATATCGCCCAGTGGCTTACAGTGGATGACAGCATGAATGTTACTTTTAATGAAACTTCTGTGGGAGATTATGTTGCAAATCTGGCAGCAAAGTATGATACGGTAGGAAGTACAAGAACCTTTGTTTCCGCTGGATCAGGCCAGACCATAACCATTAGTGGGGGAGAGTTTGGATGGAAGATTGATCAGGAAGCAGAGACAGCCCTCTTGATTGATAATATTAAAAATGGAGAGGTAGTAACCAGAGAGCCGGAGTACTATAGTAAGGGTAAAACACGAGACGAGGGGAATGATATCGGAGATACCTATGCAGAGGTGGACCTTACTAATCAGGTAATGTACTATGTATCCGGTGGTTCCGTAGTGATGTCTACTAATATTGTAAGTGGTAATCCTACTACAGGCCATGCCACACCTACAGGAGTACATCGAATTCTTTACAAAGAGTCTCCGTCTACTTTAAAGGGTACCCAGGACGAGAATGGTAATTATGAGTATGAGACAGAAGTAACCTTCTGGATGCCATTTACTAATGATGGATGCGGATTCCACGATGCTACCTGGCAACCTACTTTTGGTGGCTCCTGGTATCTGACCAATGGTTCCCATGGTTGTATTAACATGTCCTACAGTGATGCGGAGAAGTTGTATGGTTTGATTCAGACTAGGGATCCGGTGATTGTTCACGAGTAAATATGAAATTTGGTATTGTTAGAAAATTGAAAAATATGAACGAAGAGGTAAGATCATGTATGAATTAATTAAGAAGGATGGTCTTGCAAAAAGAGGAAGATTACATACAGTACATGGCGTCATTGAGACGCCTGTATTTATGAATGTAGGAACTGCTGCCGCTATTAAGGGAGCGGTTTCTACTGCTGATTTACAGGAAATTAAGACCCAGGTGGAACTGTCCAATACCTATCATTTGCATGTCCGTCCGGGAGATGAAGTGGTAAAAAAGTTAGGCGGACTCCACAAATTTATGGTATGGGATAAGCCGATTCTGACAGATTCCGGTGGATTTCAGGTTTTCTCTTTGGCAGGGCTTCGAAGAATCAAAGAGGAGGGAGTTTACTTTAATTCCCATATTGACGGTCGGAAGATTTTTATGGGGCCGGAAGAGAGTATGCAGATTCAGTCTAATCTTGCATCTACTATTGCAATGGCTTTTGATGAATGCCCTTCCAGTGTGGCAGACAGAGAGTATATTGAAAATTCTGTGAATAGAACTACCAGATGGCTGATTCGCTGTAAGAAAGAGATGGAACGTCTAAATAGCCTGCCGGATACTATTAACAAATATCAGTTGCTTTTTGGTATTAATCAAGGTGGTGTCTATGAGGATATTCGTATTCGTCATGCAGAAGAAATCTCCAAGTTGGATCTAGATGGTTATGCGGTAGGAGGATTGGCAGTAGGTGAAAGCCATGAGGAGATGTATCGTATCTTAGATGCAGTTGTACCACATTTGCCTGACAATAAACCTACCTATCTTATGGGAGTTGGAACTCCGACCAATATTTTGGAGGCGGTAGATCGAGGAGTAGATTTCTTTGATTGTGTATATCCAAGCCGTAATGGTCGTCATGGACATGTATATACCAATCACGGAAAGCTAAATCTTTTTAATGCAAGATTTGAATTAGATACCAGACCTATTGAAGAGGGATGTGGATGCCCTGCCTGCAAACATTATTCCAGGGCTTATATTCGTCATTTGCTTAAGGCAAAGGAGATGCTGGGAATGCGTCTTTGTGTACTTCACAATTTGTATTTTTATAATACCATGATGGAGGAAATTCGTCAGGCTATTGAGGAGGATCGATATAAAGAATATAAGGCCAAAAAAATCGGGGATATGGAAGCAGGAGAAAAATAAGCCTTGCCTAGAACCTAAGAATTGTGTATGATAGCAATAGCGTTTAATGAGAATTAGGAGGAAGACACATGTACGCATCATTATTAGCTTCCGGTTCACAGAGCTGGATCACACTTATCATCATATATGTTGTTATCTTTGGAGGTTTTTATTTATTGTTCCTTAGACCTCAGAAGAAAGAACAGCAGAGAGTGGCTAACATGGTTTCTGAGATGGAAGTAGGAGATACCGTTCTTACAACCAGCGGTTTCTATGGAGTAATTATTGATATTCAGGATGAGGATGTTATCGTAGAGTTCGGTAGCAACAAGAATTGTCGTATTCCGATGCAAAAATCAGCCATTGCTCAGGTAGAAAAATTATCAGCAGAATAAGCCTAGGCTATAAGAATGTAAAGTGAATCGGCAGTCTTTGGATAAATCCAAAGGCTGCTTTTTTCGTATTATAAAGAGAAAAGTTAATACGGGACCAGGTTTAGGCGACAGTATCCAAAAGCAATAAGGCTCATCACAATAGAAAAGGTATATTGTTAAAATATAATTGAGAAAAATAACCATATTGTACAATAAAATAAACAATTTTATGCAAAATTCTCGTTAATTGCACTAAATTGAATACATGGATTTTTGGGCTTTCATTCATGTTGATATTTTTGTAACACAATGATATACTAACGTCGAAAAACAAATAAATAACATATATTTCAAGAAAGGGGCAAACTACAATGGCACAGTTTGAACAATGGAATGGCTTTGCTGGAAAGATTTGGAAAGACGAAATCAACGTACGTGATTTCATTCAGCACAACTATACTCCTTATGATGGAGATGAGTCTTTCTTAGCAGGACCTACAGAAGCTACTAACAAATTATGGGGAAAGCTTCAGGAATTACAGAAAGAAGAGCGTGCAAAAGGTGGCGTTCTTGAGTGTGAGACAGAAGTTGTTTCTGGACTTACAGCTTATGGACCTGGATATATTTCTGAGGACTTAAAGGACCTTGAGACAGTTGTTGGTCTTCAGACAGATAAGCCGTTGAAGAGAGCTTTCATGCCATACGGTGGAATTAAGATGGCTGAGCAGGCTGCAGCTAACTATGGATATGAGATCAACCCTGAATTCCATAAGATTTTTACAGAGTATCACAAGACTCACAACCAGGGAGTATTTGATATTTACACACCAGAGATGAAGAAGGCTCGTCACTGTAAGGTTATTACAGGACTTCCGGATACTTATGGACGTGGACGTATCGTAGGCGATTATCGTAGAATTGCTCTTTACGGTATTGATTTCTTGATGGCAGAGAAGAAGAAAGACTTTGCTAACAGCCAGAAGCATGGTATGAGAGATGAGGATTTCCGTCTTCGCGAAGAGATCTCTGACCAGTACAAGGCATTACAGGGAATGAAGAAGATGGCTGAGGCTTATGGATTTGATATTTCTAAGCCGGCTAAGGACGCAAGAGAAGCATGCCAGTGGTTATACTTCGGATACCTTGCAGCTATCAAGACTCAGAATGGTGCTGCTATGTCTGTAGGACGTGTATCAACCTTCCTTGATATCTATATTGAGAAAGACCTTCAGGCTGGAAAGCTTACAGAGTCTGAGGCTCAGGAGCTTATTGATCACATGGTTATGAAGTTCCGTATGGTTAAATTTGCTCGTATTCCTTCATATAATGAATTATTCTCAGGAGACCCAACATGGGCAACACTTGAGGTTGGTGGACTTGGACAGGATGGACGTTCTATGGTAACAAAGAATGACTATCGTTTCCTTCATACATTAGAGAACATGGGACCATCACCAGAGCCGAACTTAACAGTTCTTTACTCTAAGAGACTTCCTGAGAACTTCAGAAAGTATGCAGCTTACATCTCAGTTGAGACAAGTTCGATCCAGTATGAGAATGATGATGTTATGCGTCCGGTATGGGGCGATGACTACAGCATTTGCTGCTGTGTATCTGCTACTCAGACCGGTAAAGAGATGCAGTTCTTCGGAGCTCGTGCAAACCTTGCTAAGTGCTTGCTTTACGCTATCAATGGTGGTATGGACGAGATTAAGAAAGAGCAGTGCGGACCTAAGTATCAGCCAATTACTGCTGAGTACCTTGAGTATGATGAAGTAATCGAAGCTTATGACAAGATGATGTCTTGGTTAGCTACTCTTTATGTAGAGACATTGAATGCAATTCACTATATGCATGACAAATATTTCTACGAGGCAGCTGAGATGGCTCTCATCGATACAAATGTAAGACGTACATTCGCTACAGGTATCGCTGGATTCTCTCACGTAGTAGATTCGCTTTCTGCTATTAAGTATGCAAAGGTTAAGGCTATCCGTGACGAAGATGGAATTACAACAGACTTTGAGATCGAGGGAGACTTCCCAAGATACGGTAATGATGATGAGAGAGCTGATGAGATCGCTGTATGGCTTCTTAGAACATTTATGGAGAAGGTTGCTAGCAACTGGACTTACAGAGATTCTGAGCCTACAACATCTATCCTTACAATTACTTCTAACGTAGTATATGGAAAGAACACTGGTGCACTTCCGGACGGAAGAAAGGCCGGAGAGTCCCTTTCACCAGGAGCAAACCCATCATACGGCGCAGAGAAGAGCGGACTTTTAGCATCTCTTAACTCTGTAGCTAAACTTCCTTATGAGTTAGCATTGGATGGTATTTCTAATACTCAGACAATCAACCCAGGTGCACTTGGACATACAGAAGAAGAGCAGATTAAGAACTTAGTTCAGGTACTTGACGGATACTTCGAGCAGGGTGCTCATCACCTTAACGTAAACGTATTCGGTACTGACAAGCTTATCGATGCTATGGAGCATCCGGAGAAGCCTGAGTATGCTAACTTCACAATTCGTGTATCAGGATACGCTGTTAAATTCATCGACCTGACTCGCGAGCAGCAGTTAGACGTTATCGCAAGAACTTGCCATGAGACTATGTAATTAGTTCTTCGGGCAGTGAACTCTTGGCTTTTATAACATTTATAAGACTGGCAGGTATAATTTTATACCTGCCAGTTGTGCACTAAAAGGGAAGGAGAAGGATATAAGATTATGACAAAAGGCTATATACATTCTTTGGAAAGTTTTGGTTCTGTAGATGGACCAGGGGTTCGATTTATTATTTTTACAACTGGATGTGCTATGCGCTGTCAGTTCTGCCACAATCCCGACACATGGGAGATGAGCAAGGGAACAGAATATACAGCAGATGAGTTGTTGAAACGAGCTGTAAGATACCGGTCTTATTGGGGCCAGGAGGGGGGGATCACTGTCAGTGGTGGAGAGCCCTTATTGCAGATTGATTTTGTGACAGAACTTTTTGAGAAGGCTCATACTATGGGAATCCATACTAGCTTGGATACCAGCGGAAATCCTTTTACAAGAGAGGAACCTTTTTTCTCAAAATTTCAGAAGCTTATGGAAGTGACAGATCTTTTGCTGGTGGACATTAAGCACATTGATGATGAGCAGCATAAGATTCTCACAGGCCACAGTAATAAGAATATCCTAGATATGACAAGATATCTTTCTGATATTAAGAAACCGATCTGGATTCGCCATGTACTGGTTCCGGAACGCAGTGACAAGGATGAATACCTGCACCGGCTGAAAGATTTTATAGATAGCTTAGACAATGTAGAGAAGGTGGAAGTTTTGCCTTATCATACTCTTGGCGTATATAAGTGGAAGGAACTGGGCTACCAATATCAGTTGGAGGGAATTGATCCTCCTACCGATGAGAGAGTTGCAAATGCAAAACAGATTCTGGGCGCTGCCATGTAGTGGCAGAAATATAATAGAAAAAGATTAGCTTTAATTAAAGAGGAAACTCATTGCCCTAGGAGGGATGGGTTTCCTCTTAATCTTTGTCAGGGATATTGGAAATTCGCTTTGGCACATGCAGATAATAGAGTGCGTTCTGTTTTTTGGCAAATTGTCTTGAAGTTTATACAGAAATACGTTAATATGTTGAGTAAAGATTTTTCCTGATGATTGGAAATTAAGAAAGGAAGACGGAGATGAATTTAAAAATTGGTGTGATTAAGGGAGACGGAATAGGACCGGAAATTGTGACAGAGGCTATGAAAGTCCTTGATAAAATTTCTGAGACCTACGGTCATCAGATTGAATATACACAGCTCTTAATGGGAGGTGCATCTATCGATGTGCATGGGCTACCTCTTACAGATGAAACTATTGCCCAGGCTAAGGCTTGCGATGCCATTCTGATGGGATCTATTGGAGGAGATGCAAAGACATCCCCTTGGTATCAATTGGAACCTTCTAAGAGACCTGAAGCAGGCCTTCTTAAGATTCGTAAGGAATTGAATTTGTTTGCTAATTTAAGACCGGCCATTCTTTATGATGAGTTAAAGGGAGCCTGCCCTTTGAAAGAAGAGATCACAGAGGGTGGCTTTGATCTGATGATCATGCGTGAGCTTACCGGTGGCTTGTATTTTGGGGAGAGAAAGACTGTTGAGGAAGACGGCATTTTAACTGCTTATGATTCTCTTACTTATAATGAAAATGAGATTCGTCGAATTGCTAAACGTGGATTTGACATTGCCATGAAGAGAAATAAGAAGGTTACCAGTGTAGATAAGGCCAATGTTTTGGATTCTTCAAGACTTTGGAGAAAGGTTGTAGAAGAAGTTGCAAAGGATTATCCGGAAGTGACTTTAGAGCATATGCTGGTGGACAATTGTGCTATGCAGCTGGTAAAGAATCCAAAGCAGTTTGATGTAATTCTTACTGAAAATATGTTTGGAGACATTTTGTCTGATGAGGCAAGTATGGTAACAGGTTCCATTGGAATGTTAGCAAGTGCCAGCTTAAATGAAACTAAGTTTGGACTTTACGAGCCTAGCGGTGGATCTGCACCGGATATTGCAGGAAAGGGGATTGCCAATCCAATTGCAACCATCCTCTCAGCAGCTATGATGCTTCGCTTTAGTTTTGATCTAGACCAGGAAGCAGATGCCATCGAGGCAGCAGTAGCTAAGACATTGAAAGATGGATATCGTACCATTGATATTATGTCAGAGGGAAAAACATTAGTCGGAACCAAAGAGATTGGCGATTTGCTTGTAGCTAATATCAGTAAATAGTGACTAGCTTCTAGATATGCTAATATAGCAAAATAAATAAATATAAATAAAAAGTATAATATAGGAAAGGGATTAGAGATTATGAAAAGCGATAATGTAAAAGCAGGTATGCAGCAAGCTCCTCATCGTAGTTTGTTTAATGCCCTGGGTTTTACCGAGGAAGAAATGAAAAAACCTATGGTTGGTATTGTAAGTTCTTATAATGAGATTGTACCGGGCCACATGAATCTTGATAAAATTGTAAATGCTGTAAAATTAGGCGTGGCAGAAGCCGGTGGTGTACCGGTGGTATTCCCGGCTATTGCGGTTTGTGATGGTATTGCCATGGGTCACATTGGAATGAAGTATTCCTTGGTTACCAGAGACCTGATTGCAGATTCTACAGAATGTATGGCTTTAGCTCATCAGTTTGATGCCTTGGTTATGGTCCCGAACTGCGATAAGAACGTTCCCGGACTTTTAATGGCTGCAGCTCGTATCAATGTTCCTACTGTATTTGTGTCCGGAGGACCAATGTTAGCCGGTCATGTAAAGGGACAGAAGAGAAGTCTCTCTTCCATGTTTGAGGCTGTTGGAGCTTATGCTGCTGGAACTATGACAGAAGAGGATGTAAAGGAATATGAATGTAAGGTTTGTCCAACCTGCGGATCTTGCTCCGGTATGTATACTGCCAACTCTATGAACTGCTTAACAGAAGTTTTAGGTATGGGTCTTGGCGGAAACGGAACCATACCGGCTGTTTATTCCGAGCGTATTAAGCTTGCTAAGCATGCAGGTATGGCGGTTATGGATATGTACAATAAGAATATCCGTCCAAGAGATATTATGACAAAGGATGCAATCTTAAATGCATTGACTGTAGATATGGCTCTTGGCTGTTCTACAAACTCTATGCTTCATCTTCCGGCAATTGCCCATGAAGTGGGATTTGATTTTGATATTAGCTTTGCAAATCCAATTAGTGAAAAAACACCTAACCTTTGCCATTTAGCACCTGCAGGTCCAACCTACATGGAGGATCTAAATGAAGCCGGCGGTGTCTATGCTGTGATGAAGGAATTGGCAGATATCGGTTTGATTCATACAGATTGCATGACCGTAACCGGAAAAACTGTTGGGGAGAATATTGCTAATGCTGTAAATAAGAATCCGGAAGTTATCCGCCCGGTAGAAAATCCATACAGTAAGACCGGTGGATTGGCAGTATTAAAAGGAAATCTTGCACCGGATGGATCTGTTGTAAAGCGGTCTGCAGTAGTAGATGAAATGTTAGTACACCAAGGCCCTGCAAGAGTATTTGACTGCGAGGAAGATGCTATTGCAGCTATTAAAGGCGGAAAAATCGTGGCAGGTGATGTGGTAGTTATCCGCTATGAAGGACCAAAGGGTGGTCCGGGAATGAGAGAAATGTTAAACCCAACCTCTGCAATTGCAGGAATGGGACTGGGATCTAGTGTAGCACTTATTACCGATGGACGTTTCAGTGGTGCTTCTAGAGGTGCCTCTATCGGACATGTTTCACCAGAGGCGGCAGTAGGCGGTCCTATTGCTTTGGTAGAAGAAGGGGACATTATTAAAATTAATATTCCGGAAATGACTTTAAATTTGGATGTTTCTGATGAGGAATTGGAGAGAAGAAAGGCCAATTGGACACCAAGACAGCCAAAAGTAACTAGCGGATATTTGGCAAGATATGCTTCTATGGTCACTTCAGGAAATAGAGGGGCCATTCTTAAAGTAGAAGAATAAAGGAGTAATACAGGTATGCAGTTGACAGGATCACAAATTTTAATCGAATGTCTGAAAGAACAGGGGGTTGATACCGTATTTGGATATCCTGGGGGAGCAATTCTTAACGTTTATGACGAATTATATAAACAGAGTGACAAGATCACCCATATCTTAACCTCCCACGAGCAAGGAGCCTCCCATGCAGCAGACGGGTATGCAAGAGCTACTGGTAAGGTTGGTGTGTGTTTTGCAACCAGTGGCCCGGGAGCAACTAATCTAGTTACAGGTATTGCTACAGCTTATATGGATTCTATTCCGATAGTGGCAGTTACATGTAACGTAGGAGCAGCTCTTCTTGGAAAGGACAGTTTCCAGGAAATTGATATTACTGGTGTAACATTGCCTATTACCAAGCACAATTTTATTGTTAAGGATGTAAAAGACTTGGCAAAAACTGTAAGAAAGGCATTTAAGATTGCCCAGACAGGACGTCCGGGACCGGTTCTTATCGATATCACAAAGAATGCTACAGCAGATAAAACAGAATATGAAGCCCAGGTAATTGCACCCATCAAACCAAGCGACGACATTTGCCAGAAGGACTTAGATATTGCCTTGGAAATGATCAAGGAGTCAAAGAAACCTTTCATCTTTGTTGGCGGAGGTGCCATCCTTTCTGATGCCAGCAAAGAGCTTTATAGCTTCGCAAAGAAGGTAGATGCACCGGTGACGGATTCCTTGATGGGAAAGGGAGCTTTTCCGGGAACGGATCCGGCTTACACAGGAATGCTGGGAATGCATGGAACCAAGGCCTCCAATTTCGGGGTTAGTGCCTGCGATCTCTTGATTGTTGTTGGAGCCAGATTTAGTGACCGTGTCACAGGAAATACCAGCAAATTTGCAGCAAATGCAAAGATTTTGCAGATTGATATTGATGAAGCGGAAATGAATAAGAACGTATTGATTGACGCTGGAATCGTGGGAGATGTAAAACTAGTACTTTCAAAATTAAATGAGAATCTTAGCCAGCAAGATCACAGCGAATGGGTTCAGAAGATACAGAAATTCAAAGAAGAATTTCCTCTGAGATATCATGAAGATGTACTGACAGGTCCTTTTGTAATAGAAGAAATTTATCGGCAGACAAAAGGGGATGCAATTATTACTACAGAGGTAGGTCAAAATCAAATGTGGGCTGCCCAGTACTATAAGTACACACAACCTAGAACACTACTGACTTCCGGCGGTTTGGGTACCATGGGATATGGTTTAGGAGCCTCTCTAGGTGCCAAGGTAGGACGTCCAGAGAAGACAGTTGTGAATATAGCCGGTGACGGTTGTTTCCGTATGAATATGAATGAGATTGCCACTGCAACTCGTCATAATATTCCGATTATCGAGGTGGTTGTAAATAACCATGTTCTTGGAATGGTAAGACAGTGGCAAAATCTTTTTTATGGACAGCGTTACGCGGCAACGGTACTGAATGATGCAGTAGATTTTGTAAAAGTAGCGGAATCTATGGGAGCAAGAGGTATCCGTGCCACTACACAGGAAGAGTTTAAGGAAGCTTTTAAAGAGGCCCTGGAATTGAATAAACCAGTGGTTATTGATTGTATTATTCATGAAGATGACAAAGTATGGCCAATGGTAGCACCAGGAGCAGCCATCAGTGAAGCTTTTGATGAACAGGACCTGGAGGCAAAAGAAAACTAAGTTTAAAGGAAAAATGGAGGATCAAGAAACAATGAGCAGAGTGTACAATTTTTCAGCTGGACCGGCAGTATTACCGGAAGAAGTATTAAGAGAAGCCGCAGAAGAGATGTTAGACAACGGATCGGGAATGTCGGTTATGGAAATGAGTCACCGCTCCCAGGCTTTTCAGACCATTATTGATGAGGCAGAGGCAGACCTTAGAGACCTGTTAAATATCCCGGATAATTACAAGGTGTTGTTTATGCAGGGTGGTGCTTCCCAGCAATTTGCAATGATTCCAATGAATTTTATGAAACATGGAGTAGCAGATTATATCGTAACTGGTCAGTGGGCCAAAAAAGCTGCCAAAGAGGCAGAAAAATACGGAAAGGTAAATGTAATTGCTTCATCAGCAGACAAGACATTTTCTTATATTCCGGATTGTTCTGATCTTCCGATTTCAGAAGATGCAGATTATGTATATATTTGCGAGAACAACACGATCTATGGAACAAAGTTTAAAACCCTTCCAAATACAAAGGGCAAAGACTTGATTTCCGATGTGTCTTCTTGCTTTTTGTCAGAGCCTCATGATGTGACCAAATATGCAATGCTGTATGGTGGGGTTCAGAAGAATATCGGACCGGCAGGTGTTGTAATTGCAATTATCCGGGAAGATCTGATTACTGAGGATGTATTCCCAGGAACTCCAACCATGCTTCAATATAAGACTCATGCAGATGCTAATTCTCTTTATAATACACCACCTTGCTATGGAATTTATATTTGCGGTAAGGTCTTTAAATGGTTGAAAAAGCAAGGCGGACTTCAGGCTATGAAGGAAATCAACGAGAAGAAAGCCAAGATTCTTTATGACTATTTGGATGAGAGCAAGATGTTTAAGGGCACTGTGGTAAAAGAAGATCGTTCTCTTATGAACGTGCCATTTGTAACCGGTGATCCGGACTTAGATGCTAAATTTATCAAAGAGTCAAAGGCTGCCGGATTTGAAAACTTAAAGGGGCATCGTACCGTAGGCGGTATGCGTGCAAGTATTTACAACGCTATGCCTATCCAAGGAGTAGAAGCTCTTGTTGAATTTATGAAAAAGTTTGAGAAGGAGAATATGTAATCATGTATCAGTATCATTGTTTAAATGCTATTGCCCAGGTGGGCTTGGATCGTCTCACAGAGGACTATAAAAAGTTGGACACTCCGGAGGGAGCCGATGCTATTTTGGTAAGAAGTGCCCAGATGCACGATATGGAATTTGATCCGGCCCTGAAGGTTATTGGCAGAGCAGGTGCAGGAGTCAACAACATTCCTTTGGATAAGTGTGCAGAGCAGGGAATTGTTGTATTTAATACCCCGGGAGCCAATGCCAACGGGGTAAAGGAATTAGTGATTGCAGGTATGCTTTTGGCCTCCAGAGATATTATCGGAGGTATTGACTGGGTAAAAGAACACAAAGAAGATGCTACTATTGCAAAAGATGTGGAGAAGGCAAAGAAGGCATTTGCAGGAAATGAGATTGATGGCAAAAAGTTAGGTGTTATCGGTCTTGGAGCCATCGGTGTAAGAGTAGCAAATGCAGCCACAAGACTTGGCATGGATGTTTATGGATATGATCCCTATGTATCTGTTGATTCCGCTTGGAGCTTGTCAAGAAGTATTCACCACACTAAGAGTGTAGAAGATATTTTCAGAGAGTGCGATTATATTACTATTCATGTGCCTGCAATGGATAGCACCAAGGGAATGATCAGCAAAGAAGCCATTGACATGATGAAAGACGGAGTTGTAATTTTGAACTTTGCAAGGGATGTTTTGGCAGATGAAGAAGCTGTAATCGCAGCCTTGGATAGCGGAAAGATTAAGCACTATGTAACAGATTTTGCAAATCCTGCTATTGTAAAGGCAAAGCATGCTATTGTTCTTCCCCACCTAGGAGCTTCCACAGCAGAATCAGAGGATAACTGTGCAAAGATGGCAGTGTCAGAGATTCGCAATTATTTGGAAAATGGTAATATCAGAAATTCTGTCAACTTCCCTAATTGCGATATGGGAGTCAAAGGAGAGTATGGTAGAATCACCATTCTTCACCGCAATGTACCAAACATGTTAGGACAGTTTACTGGTATTTTCGCTAAGGATAACATTAATATCGAGGACATGACCAACAAGAGTAAAGGGCAGTATGCCTACACTATGATTGATGTAAGTTCTGAGATTACTGATGCGGTAGTAGCAGACTTAAATGCTATTGCAGATGTACTTAGAGTTCGTGTAATCTAAGTTAAGGATGGATTTATCAGAGACCTCTCAAATGAAAATTCAATAAATAAAAATGCATAACAAAAGGCCCTGGAAATTAGATCTTTTCCAGGGCTTTTTTCTTATGCTTTTAAAGTTCTCCCTTAGCATGACGTGCTAAAAGAGCATGAATTTTATCTGTTGGGTTTAAGACCTCGCCAATGGATAAATTATGGTTTAAGGAATCAATGATCAAGGCCGTAAATTTACTCATATCTGCTACCACAAAATAGGGTTTTGCAAGGGCATGAGGTGGAAGATAGGTAAGGTTGGTAACAATCACCCGGTCAATATAGCCTTTCTCGTAGTAATCATCAAATTTATCAAAGCCATCAGTGAAAAGTCCAAAAGTAGTACATACGAAGACCCGCTTACATCCTCGCTCTTTCATTTGCTTGGCCACATCCAGCATACTTTCACCGGAAGAAATCATGTCATCTACAACAATAACATCTTTTCCCTTGGCGCTTTCTCCTAAGAACTCATGGGCTACAATAGGATTCTTTCCATTAACCACAGTAGAATAATCTCTCCGCTTATAAAACATACCCATGTTTACCCCTAAGATATTAGAGAAATAAACGGCTCTGTGCATGGCACCTTCATCGGGGCTGACAATCATTAGGTGGTCCTTATCAATAGTAATGTCAGGAACAGCATTTAAAAGCGCCTTCATATGCTGATAAGGAGGATTGAAATTGTCAAAACCATGTAAAGGAATGGCATTTTGTACTCTTGGGTCGTGGGCATCAAAGGTTAAGATGTTGCTGACCCCCATATCTACCAATTCTAAAAGTGCAGAAGAACAGTCTAAGGATTCTCTTTTGTTTCTCTTATGCTGACGACTCTCGTACAGGAAAGGCATGATCACGTTAATACGATAAGCCTTACCATTAACTGCAGAGATAATTCTCTTTAAATCTTGATAATGGTCATCCGGGGACATGTGGTTAGTATGGCCGCAGACGCTATAGGCAAGGGAGTAATTACATACATCCGTCATTATAAATAAATCTTTACCCCTTACGGACTCCCCAATAATACCCTTGGCTTCTCCTGTTCCAAAACGGGGACAGCTGCATTTGGTCAGATAATTGTCTGTGTAATGGCTGTGATAGATGGATGAATCAGTGTTTTTAAAAGTGGTCTGTTTTCTGAAACCCACAATATAATCATTTACACTTTGTGCAAAGTCTTTGCAGGATTCTAAAGCTGCAATCTTCAGTGGCGCTACCGGCAAGGTGGCTTCCAATTTTTTTATATTAGACATAATAATCTCCTATAGCTATAAATTGTTTGTAACACTAAGAATATTTATATCACTTTTTCTATGATGGGGTCAATAAAGATTCTTAAGTTCTTAAGTTTGCACAAGACGGGGGAAGTATGGTATAATTTGGCAAGTGTGTACAGAAAAAATAATGTAGAATTTAGATAGTAAAAAATATAAGAGAATAGGAGATAGATATGAGTAAACCGGTAGTAGCAGTGGTGGGAAGACCAAATGTAGGAAAATCCACACTTTTTAATGCTCTGGCAGGAGAGATGATTTCTATTGTGAAGGATACTCCGGGAGTTACCAGAGACCGTATATATGCAGATGTCACTTGGCTTGATAAGGAATTTACCATGATCGATACCGGTGGTATTGAGCCGGAGAGTAAGGACATTATCCTTTCCCAGATGAGAGAGCAGGCCCAGATTGCAATAGATACTGCAGATGTCATTATTTTTCTGACAGATGTTCGGCAGGGACTGGTAGATGCAGATTCCAAGGTGGCGGACATGCTTCGAAGATCAGGAAAACCGGTGGTTTTGACGGTTAACAAGGTAGACAGCTTCGATAAATATTTGCCGGATGTATATGAATTTTATAACCTAGGAATCGGGGATCCTATGCCAATTTCCGCAGCTTCCAGATTAGGTCTTGGAGATATGTTAGATGCAGTGATCGCGCATTTTCCGGAGCATGTAGGCAATGAGGAGGAGGATGAGCGCCCACGTGTCGCTATTGTTGGAAAGCCTAACGTCGGCAAATCCTCTATAGTAAACAAACTTTTAGGCAAGCAACGGGTTATTGTATCAGATATTGCAGGAACCACCAGAGATGCTATCGATACAGAGATTGTTCACAATGGCAAAGAATATGTCTTTATTGATACTGCAGGACTTCGCCGAAAAAATAAGATCAAAGAGGAATTAGAGCGCTATAGTATCATTCGTACAGTTACTGCCGTAGAGCGGGCAGATGTGGTGCTGGTGGTTATTGATGCCACAGAAGGAGTTACAGAGCAGGATGCCAAGATTGCGGGAATCGCCCACGAGAGAGGCAAGGGGATCATCATTGTGGTAAACAAATGGGACGCCATTGAGAAAAATGATAAGACCATGAGAGAGTATGAAAACGAGGTTCGCCGCGTACTTTCCTTTATTCCATATGCTGAGATCATGTATGTTTCCGCAGAAACCGGACAGAGGCTTCCAAAGCTTTACGACATGATTGATATGGTCATTGACAACCAGACTCTTCGTGTGGCTACCGGTGTCTTAAATGAGATTATCATGGAAGCAACTGCTATGCAGCAGCCCCCATCAGACAAGGGTAAACGTTTGAAAATTTATTATTCCACTCAGGTATCTATCAAACCGCCAACCTTTGTTGTTTTTGTCAATGACAAAGAATTAATGCATTTTTCTTATCTTCGTTATTTGGAAAATAAGGTGAGAGAGGCCTTCGGCTTTAGGGGAACTTCTCTTAGATTTCTTGTGAGGGAACGGAAAGAAAAGGAGCAGTAAATTATGATTAGATTGCTTTGTGTCATGATAGGTTATGCCTTGGGTTTGATTCAGACGGGATACATTTATGGTAAGACCCAGAATGTAGACATTCGCAAATTGGGAAGTGGTAATGCAGGGGCTACCAATGCAACTCGAACCTTGGGAATAAAGGCTGGAATCATTACTCTTTTGGGAGATTGTTTTAAATGTGTATTTGCTGTGGCCTTGGTCCATCTTCTTTTTGGAAAAAGCCACAGTCATATTATTCCGGTACTTTCTATGTACGCAGGAATGGGGGCTGTGTTAGGTCACAATTATCCCTTCTACATGAAGTTTAAGGGAGGAAAGGGAATTGCCACTACTGCAGGACTTATTTTAAGCACTACCAATCCTTATATGGTATTGATCTGCCTGGCAGCCTTTATCCTGATCGTTGCTGCTACTAGATATGTATCCTTAGGATCCATGGCGGTGGCAAGCATATATTTCATAGAAGTTTTGGTATACGGCCAGATGGGTGGTTACCCGGTGACTTCCACAGGACTTATAGAAATGTATGTTATTGCCGGACTTTTAATGCTTTCTGCATTTTATAAACACAAGGCAAATATTAAGCGGCTGCTGTCCGGAACAGAAAATAAGTTCACTATCGGAAAAAACAATAAAAACAAATAATATAGACAAGTAATATAGATAAGTAATAAGGAGGATGCTATGGCAAATGTAGGTATTATAGGGGCTGGAAGCTGGGGAACAGCTTTAGCTATTCTTTTGCATAGCAATGGACATAAGGTAACGGTTTGGTCCTACAATGATAAAGAAGTTTTAGAATTAAGGGAAAAAAGAGAGCATGTTAGCAAATTGCCGGGAGTGAAGCTTCCGGAGGATATGCTCTTTACCTCTGCTATGCAGGAAGCCATTGAGGGGAAGGACTTTCTTGTAACTGCTGTACCTTCCACAGTTACAAGAGCAACTGCTGGCAATATGAGACCTTATGTGAAAGAGGGACAGATTATCGTAGATGTATCTAAGGGTATTGAAGAATCCACCCTGATGACCTTATCCCAGCAGATCGAGGAGGAGCTTCCCCAAGCAGATGTGGCAGTTCTTTCAGGGCCAAGCCATGCAGAAGAAGTTAGCCGCGGCCTTCCTACCAGTGTAGTAATTGGGGCAAAAACCAAAAAGACAGCCCAGTATTTGCAGCAGGCATTTATGAATGATGTATTTCGTGTTTATATTAGTCCGGACCGACTGGGCATGGAGCTTGGAGGCTCTCTTAAGAATGTTATTGCTCTTGCGGCAGGTGTGGCAGATGGAATGGGCTATGGAGATAATACCAAGGCAGCCCTTATTACCCGGGGAATTGCTGAAATTGCCCGTCTAGGAGTAAAAATGGGGGGTTCCATCGAAAGCTTTACAGGTCTTACCGGTATCGGTGATTTAATTGTAACCTGCGCCAGCGTTCACAGCCGTAACCGTAAGGCAGGATATCTTATGGGCCAGGGAAAGAGCATGCAGGAAGCCATGGACGAGGTGAATATGGTAGTGGAAGGCGTTTATTCTACCAAAGCCGCAGTGAGATTAGGCCGGAAATATGAAGTTTCTATGCCAATCGTAAATAAGGTAAATGAAGTACTCTTTGAAGGGAAAGATCCCAAGGAAGCAGTGAAAGAATTAATGATTCGAGATGGAAGAGTGGAACACTCTGCCTTAAAGTGGCCGGAAGAGAAATAAAGAATTTATCTAATGTATCTGCTTGAATTCAAAAATGAAAAGTGATACAATCCATAAGGACAAAGGAGTCGTACGAATTCGTATGGCTCCTTTCTTATATTAGAGACCAAGGTCTTTAAAAAAGGAAAGGACGAAGAAAATGAAAGACTACACATTTAACGTTCCACAGGATATTGTATTTGGTATGGGATCTTTAAAAAGATTACCAGAGCTTTTAGAAAAAAGCGGATCAAAGAAGATGATGATCGTTTCTGGTCATGTACTTGAGAAAATTGGTGTTGTTAAAAAAATCCAGGATATGGTAGAGGCTGCCGGCATTGAAACTACAGCTTTTCTTGATATTACACCAAACCCAACAGTGGATATGGTAAATGAAGCTACCAAGAAGTATAAAGAATTTGGAGCAACAAGTATTGTTGCTTTAGGTGGTGGAAGTCCCATGGATGTTGCCAAGGCCGTAGGTGTTCTTGCAAGATATGGAGGATCGATTACAGACTATGAGGGAGCGCATTTGGTTCCGGGACCAATCGAACCCATCATTGCAATCCCAACTACAGCAGGTACCGGAAGTGAGGTTACAGCATTTTCTGTAATTACAGATACATCAAGAAACTATAAATTAACTGTATTTAGTTATGAGTTATTGCCTAAATATGCCTTGTTAGACCCTGAGATGGTTATGTCTGCACCACCATCACTAGCTGCTGCATGTGGTATTGATGCCTTGATCCATGCTTGGGAAGCTTATACTTCCGTCTTTGCATCTCCTTTCTCAGATGCAATGGCAGAGAAGGCTATGGAATTAATCGGTGGAAATATCCGTAGATTTGTGGCTAATAGAAAAGATGAGGAAGCTGCTTGCGCTATGATGTCCGGAAGTATGTTTGCCGGAATTGCCTTTGCCTGGGCAAGACTTGGAAATGTACATGCAATGTCTCATCCGGTCAGTGCATTCTTCAATGTGCCTCACGGTGTTGCAAACTCTATTTTGCTTCCGGTAATTGTAGAATACAACGCATTGGCAGATCACGGAAGATATGAGAAAATCTACAACTATATTCGAGAGAAGAAGGACCCGGCCCAGGACTTTAAACCGCAGATGCTGGTAGATGAGATTAAGAAGTTAAATGCAGATCTTGGAATTCCAGGCTCCTTATCTGAAGTAGGAGTGACAGAAGATAAAATTCCGCAGATGGCAGAAGATGCAATGAAGAGCGGAAACATTTTAGCAAACCCAAGACAGTCAACACAAAAAGATATTGAAATGTTGTATCATAAAGCAATGTACTAAGCTTTTTGATCCCTTGCTGTACACTAGTCTTATAGAGGTATTTGTGCTATACTGATCGTCAGAGTGTAACTGTGGGATAAGAGAAGGAAAACAGTTACGTCCGAATTTATTTTGGGAGACTATTGAGTATATTAATAGGAGGATTTTACTGATATGAAAGTAGCAATTATTACCGCTGATACTGCTGTCTACAAAGGAATACGGGAGAACACATCGGGGCAAATGGTTCAGAAATTTGCTGAGGATGCAGACTTAGACCTTATGTTTATGCGGGCCCTTCCCCTGGACCGTAAGGTGCTTGGCGCAGTGATGGATAAAATCTGCGAGACCATGTCCACAGATATTATTTTCCTAACCGGTGGCTCTGGATTTGGTCCGGAGGATGTTGCTCCTGACGCTGTTTTGGATCTTGTTGACAAGACTATTCCCGGAATTGCTGAGGCTATTCGAGCTGAACTAAAAGCTATTGGAAAGCCTTATATGGGATTTTGTGGAGTAGCTGGAATTAAGAAGGATTCTTTGATTATTAATTTGCCGGAATCTCCGGAAGGAATTGAAGCTTGTCTTTCTAACCTGCTGCCGGATTTTATTCAAATTGCAGATCATATTAAGGGAGACCTTTAATTATGTTTGTGCGTATCTATACAGATGGGGCAGCCAGGGGAAATCCGGATGGACCGGGGGGCTATGGAACAGTCTTAGAGTATACTGACAGTAAGGGCCTTGTACATAGAAAAGAAATATCCCAGGGTTACAAAAAGACCACCAATAACCGTATGGAACTAATGGCTGCAATTGCAGGTTTGGAGGCCTTAAATCGTCCCTGCCAGGTGGAACTTTATTCGGATTCCAAGTACCTGGTTGATGCCTTTAATCAACACTGGATTGATGGATGGATAAAAAAAGGCTGGAAGAGGGGAAGAAATGAACCGGTGAAGAATATAGACCTTTGGAAAAGACTTTTAAAAGCAAAAGAAATCCATCAGGTTCAATTTATATGGGTGAAGGGTCATGCAGGACATCCTCAGAATGAGAGGTGTGATGAACTGGCAACCTCAGCTGCAGATCATGGATCCTTGATCGAAGACCTTGAATTTTCCGGATAGATATGGTAAAGTATTTAGGTTGAGTAAGACAGGTAATCGCGGCTGCACAAGCCGAAAGGCTGCAGGTGAGGAAAGTCCGGGCTTCATAGGGCAGGATGCCGGATAACGTCCGGTGGAGGCAACTCCAAGGCCAGTGCAACAGAAATATACCGCGTATGGTGATACGTAAGGGTGGAAGGGCAGTGTAAGAGACTACCGCCTTGTCGGTAACGGCAAGGGCACATGTAAACCCCATCCGAAGCAAGACCGGAAAAAGACCATGTGGCGGCCCGTCACGTCTTAGGTTGGTCGCTTGAACCTGGTGGCGACATCAGGTCTAGATAGATGATTACCCAACGACATAACCCGGCTTATCGTCTTACTTAACTTCATAAAATAAGCAATAAAAAATATCCCGTAGATTTTTTTCTACGGGATATTTTTTGCTTATGTGATTACATTTTATTCTGATATTTCTCTTCGCAATATTTGCAGCGGTAAACTTCCGTTTCGGGATCAGTCAGTACGAATTCGTGATCTAAGCCTTGCTCGATAGAAGTAATGCATCTTGGATTCTTGCAGCGAATAACATTTACGATTTTCTTAGGAAGACGCAGAGCCTTCTTATCAACGACCTTGGAATCCTTAATAATATTAATGGTAATATTATGGTCAATAAATGCTAAAACATCCAGATCAATATCATCTAAAGGGCATTCAATCTTCATGATGTCTTTCTTGCCCATTTTTTTGCTGCTGGCATTTTTAATAATAGCGACACAGCAATCCAATTTGTCTAAGTGAAGATATTTATAGATATCCATGCTGCGACCTGCCTGAATATGATCCAGTACAAATCCTTCCTCAAGACTTCCTACATTCAATGAATTATAAGCCATAATTATTCTCCTTACAATTTATCTACATCAATTTCCAACAAGGTTAAAATGAGAGCCATTCGAATATAAACACCGAACTTGGCCTGCTTAAAATATGCTGCCCTTGGATCTGTATCCACTTCCACGGCAATTTCATTTACACGGGGCAGGGGATGTAATACATACATATCCTTCTGGGCTAACTTCATTTTTTCAGAGTCTAAGATATAGAAATCCTTCATACGCACATAGTCATCTTCATTAAAGAAACGTTCTTTTTGAACCCGTGTCATATAAAGAATGTCAAGCTTTGGAAGAGCTTCGTCCAAGCGAACAACCTCTTTATAAGGAACATTATTTTTCTTTAATACATCATTGCGAATATATCCTGGAAGTCGAAGTTCCTCTGGAGAAATCAGGACAAAGTTCACATTAGGATAACGAACCAAGGCGTTAATGAGAGAGTGGACTGTACGTCCGAATTTTAAGTCTCCGCAAAGACCGATAGTCATATTGTTCAAATGCCCCTTTAAGGATCTTATGGTTAAGAGGTCTGTCAGGGTCTGAGTTGGGTGCTGGTGGCCACCGTCTCCGGCATTGATTACCGGGATCTCAGAATACTGGGCAGCAACAGTAGCGGCACCTTCTTTTGGATGACGCATAGCAGCAATGTCGGCATAGCAGGAAATCATGCGGATAGTATCGGCAACGCTTTCGCCTTTGGTAGCGGAACTGGAATCTGCGGAGGAAAATCCAAGAACCTGGCCTCCCAGATTCATCATAGCAGCTTCATGGCTAAGCCTTGTACGAGTACTTGGCTCGTAGAAAAGAGTGGCAAGCTTTTTTCCGTCACATGCGTGGGCATATTTTTGGGGATTTGCCTGAATATCATCAGCTAGGTCCATCAACTGATCTAATTCTTCAACTGTAAAGTCCAGCGGATTAATTAAATGTCTCATGTTTGGTCTCCTTCAAAATAAATATTTGTTAGCATATTTTTATAAAAATGTAAGTAACTCATCAACGCTTTTGCGTTTTGGTGCTTCCGGAGCAATATCCGGATATCCTACAGCAATAAGAGCAGCCAGTTCCTGATCCTCAGGTAAATTTAGAAGCTTGCTAATTCCATCTTCGTCCCAAATTCCCATGATCAAGGTTCCCAGCCCTACGTCGTGGGCAGCAAGACAAAAACTTTGGCATGCAACGCCTACGTCAAACATCTGCCAGCGGTCTTCCTTCTTTGTGGAGTAAGAACCGTCTCGTTCAAATCCGCAGCGTCCTTTTTTAAAGGTAACTGCCATTAAAAGTGGGGCCTGCTTAATAACGTCTGAGTTAAAACTGGGGGTAAAATCATTAACAATAGAATTAAGAATATTTGGATCTTCAATAGCGATATAACGAGTGATTTGAGTGTTTTTCCAAGAAGGAGAATAAGAAGCGGTAGAAATAAGGGACTTAATTAAAGAGTGATTAATGGGGTCCGGTTTGTACTTGCGAATACTTCTTCTGGTTTTTAAACAATCCATTGCATTCATGAAAAAATCCTCCTAAGATTAGCTTTGAAAATTTTTTATCTTTAATATCATATACTAAATGAGTTTGTTTTTCAATGTGGGATTTTGGATTTTTCCAGGTACTTTGTTTGGGGCTTTTGGGGGATTATAGATTTTCTCATAAAAGTATGCTAAACTATAGACCGTTGAAGTTTTTTGAAGATTTTATAGGAATAAATAGGAATTATGATAAAGGAGAACTATATGGCGACTTTAGAAGAGTTACGAGTACAGCTGGACAAAGTAGATGATCAGATGACTGCCCTTTTTGAAAAACGTATGGATCTTTGTAAACAGGTTGGACAGTATAAGGTGAAAAATGGACGAAAGGTTTTTGATCGACAAAGAGAAAGGGAAAAACTGACCAATGTCGCATCCAAGGTTTCTTCTGATTTTAATAAGAAAGGAATCCAAGAGCTATATGAGCAGCTGATGTCTATGAGCAGAAAATTGCAATATCAGCTTTTGGTGGATGCGGGAGCCCTAGGTCGTCTCCCTTTTATTCAGGTGGATAGCCTAGAAGGTGAAACTGCCAGAGTGGTTTTTCCGGGAACAGAAGGGGCCTATAGCCAGGCAGCAACTGAACATTACTTTGGTTCAGAATGCAACAGTTTTTATGTAAAGACTTTTAGGGATGCTATGGAGGCTATCGAGGAAGGTGCTGCCGATTATGCAGTGCTTCCTATTGAAAATTCTACGGCGGGATCTGTAGATGAAATGTATGATCTTTTGGATGAGTTTGAAAATTATATCGTAGGAGAGACGGTGATTCCCATTACCCATACCTTATCGGCATTGCCGGGAACAAAACTTACGGACATTAAGAGGGTATATTCCAAAAGCGTTGCCCTAATGCAGGCTTCCAATTATCTAAATGCTCATCCGGAATGGCAGCAGATTTCTGCTGTAAATACAGCTATTGCAGCAAAGAAAATCCTAGAGGAAAAAGATCACACCCAGGCGGCAGTTTGCAGTGCTCATGCGGCAGAGGTTTTTGGCCTTGAAGTTTTGGAAGAAAATATCAATGATATTAACAATAATTCCACTAGATTTATTGTGGTTACCAATCAAAAGATCTTCCTGAAAAATGCCAAGAAAATAAGCTTAAGCTTAGAGGTTCCTCATGAGAGCGGATCACTTTACCATATTCTGTCACATTTTATTTATAATGACTTAAATATGACTAGGATCGAATCCAGACCTGTGGATGGAAAGAACTGGGAGTATCGCTTCTTTATCGATTTTGAGGGGAATCTTGGGGACGCTGCTGTAAAAAATGCCCTGAGAGGTCTTAGAGAAGAAAGTAAAAATCTTAAAATTTTAGGTAATTATTAAAAATCAGTCAAAAGATTTTAAAGGAAGATTAGGAGATAAAAATGAGAACCAATGAATTAATGTTATATAAACATATGGAGGAAGGACAGATCCTACAAGATATGACCTTTCTTATGGAGAATTTTAATAATGACTATTATAATTTAGAGGATATGAAAGGCCTTTTATTTGACTGTATCAATGAGATCTTGGAAATGTCCTCCCAGTATGGATTCGAGGGGAACCTATGGCATACTTATTTGACCTATCTTTTGGCCAGCCATGAGAATGCTTATAGCAGCTCCTGCGAGATTGTGGGACCGGTAGATGGCAGCATTAATTTAGTGGCTGAACATGATTTTTCGATTTTTAAGGAGCTCTTTGATTATGATTTTACACCTCTAGAAGAGGCCCTTAAGGTGGACTGCCTTTCTATGATTCGCAGTTATGAAGGAGTAAAAGGCCAGGGAAAGGTTTTTAATCAGCGGATTAGAGACAGAATCTGTGATCTTAGCAAGGCTCTTTCTAAGACTACAGATGTTTCAGAATTTAAAAATACCATTACCAGCTTCTATAAAGAATTTGGAGTAGGCAAATTTGGCCTCCACAAGGCATTTCGTATTGAGCATACTGACTTAGGAGCAGAAATCATTCCAATTACAAAGATTGCCCATGTTCATTTAGAAGACCTTATTGGTTATGAAACGGCAAAGAAAAAGTTGATTGACAATACAGAAGCTTTTGTCAACGGAAGAAAGGCTAACAACTGTCTCTTATACGGAGATGCCGGAACCGGAAAGTCTTCTTCTATCAAGGCTATTTTGAATAAATATTATGACCAGGGACTGCGCATGATCGAGGTTTATAAGCATCAGTTCCAAGATTTGAATGATGTGATCGCTCAGGTGAAAAACCGAAACTACAAATTTATTATTTACATGGATGATCTTTCTTTTGAGGAATTCGAGATAGAGTACAAGTATTTGAAAGCTGTGATTGAAGGCGGTTTAGAGAAGAAACCAGACAATATTTTAATCTATGCTACTTCTAACAGAAGACATTTGATTCGTGAGACTTATAAAGATAAGGCAGACCGAGATGAGGATATGCATACCAACGATACTGTTCAGGAGAAGCTTTCTTTGGTATCCAGATTTGGTGTAACCATTTACTATGGAAAACCTGCAAAAAAAGAATTCCAGGTAATTGTAAAGGAATTAGCTAAGAAAAATGGAATTGACATGCCGGAGGAAGACTTGTTCTTAGCAGCCAATAAATGGGAGCTTAGCCATGGTGGCTTATCAGGAAGGACAGCCCAGCAGTTTATAGATTATCTATCAGGAACTCCTCTTAGTGAGTAGATGATAAATAATAGCAAATAAGAGAACTAGATAAAAACATATAAAAAGAAGGGAAAGCCTATCGTGTTCGCTTTCCCTTCTTTTTTCTTAACTATTTGATTTTCTTTAACTAATCAACTTCCCTTAACATAGAAATATCGGAATCAATAATGAGAGAGTAGTTGGTGTAATAAACTACAAAACCTGGTTTTGCACCGCTTGGCTTCTTTACATGCTTTCTCTCTACATAGTCAATTTCTACCTTGTCTCCGGGGTTCTTGGAGTAGTAGGCTGCAAGCTTTCCTGCCTCCTCAAATACCCGGTCCGGAAGTTCTTTCCCATCTGCTTTTACAATCACATGAGATCCGGGAGCCTTTTTGGCATGAAACCACCAGTCCCCATTATTTGCAAAATGAAAGGTCAGTTCATCATTTTGCAGATTGTTGCGTCCTACGTAAATATCATAGCCGTCGCTGGAAATATAGTGCAAAGGCTTGCTGCTTAATTTTACTTTTTTCTTAGTGAATTTTCTTCGAATATAGCCACTCTGAGTAAGCTCTTCTTTGATCTGGGCCAAGTCTGCTTCACTCATGGCAATATCCAAAGCAGTATTTACGGAATCTAAATACTGAATTTCATCAGCAGTTTCCCGGGTGAGAGAGGTAAGGGCTTCAAAGGTTCTTTTTTGCTTATTATATTTGGCAAAATATTTTTGAGAGTTTTCCTGGGGAGTGAGGGTTGGGTCTAAAGGAATCTTTACTTCTTCGTTGGTATAATAATTCAGGCAGGAAAGAACTTTTGCTCCCGGTTCTAATCCATAACCGTAGGTATTGATCAGCTCGCCGTATACCTTGTTTTTTTCTCTTTTCTCGGTATCTTTTAATTGCTTTAACTGAAGGTCGTATTTTTTGTGATTTCGCTCCAGGGCAGTTTGGACTACATGCCGTAGGTCTGAACTCTTTTGGCGGATTCGTGTAAGGGTATTTTTTGTGGCATAGTAGTTTAGCAAAAGCTGGCTGATGGAGTCGTATTCTTTTGTCGTACAGTCTGTAAAATGAGAAAGAGGCAGGGCATTAAATTCCACCGGAACATTGCCTCTGTAATACACTAGCGGGTGAAAATCATTTTCCCTGATAGGATCCAGGTAATAGGAAAATTGCCGATATAAATGGGTGAGAATGTCCGGGGACAAATCCTTAGCCGGCAGGTCGGAATCAAGGCCCGCCTGGCAGCAGATCTCCTCAGCCACCAGGGGACTAATGCCGGTGAAAGAGGAGTAAAGAGCTTTTCCCACAGCCATGGGCTTTCCCACAAGTTCAGTTTTAAAGGTCTCTTCTGTAGTACCAAAAGGATCTAATTTGTTCATGGTATCCGGAATAAAATAATCCCTTCCCGGAAGAACTTCTCGCACAGAACTCATCTGGGCAGATACATGTTTGATACTGTCAATGATTTTCCCATTCTCACTGCAAAAGATAATATTGCTATGTTTTCCCATAATCTCAACAATTAATTTCTTGCGGCATAGGTCCCCCATTTCATCTAGGTGTTCGATTTCAAAGATGATAATTCTCTCCAAACCAGGCTGGGAAATAGAAAGAATCTTTCCATTTCCTATATGCTTTCTTAAAAGCATACAAAAATTAGGTGCAGTCATAGGGCTGGGTTTATTCTCCTCTGTTAAATAAATCAGAGGAAGGGAAGCACTGGCGGAAATATAGAGGCGGCGCTGGCCCTTGGTGGATTTAATGGTTAAAAGAAGTTCATCTATTTCAGGCTGAGCAATTTTAGCAATTCGTCCACCGGTAAGATTCTCCTGTAATTCTTTTGTAATTGCCGATACTGTAATTCCATCAAATGCCATGTTGACTCCTCCTGATTTTATAATCTTCATACATCTTCTTGTCATTCTAACACAGTTGACGGAAGAAACCAAATAGATTATAATCAAGAATGGTTTTTAATGCCGTGATTTCAGTCTAACCATAGACTATCAAATATTATTTCATTAAATAAAGAGGAAACAAGCATGATTAAAAGTATGACAGGTTTCGGACGTTGTGAGATCACAGATGGGACTAGGAAGTATACGGTGGAGATGAAGAGCGTAAATCACCGCTATCTGGATGCAAACATTCGTATGCCTAAGAAGCTGAATTTTTTTGAAAGCGGAATTCGAAATGTCCTAAAACAAAGAGTGCACAGGGGCAAGGTAGATATTTTTATTAGCTATGAAGATAGTGCAGAAGGTCAGGTCTCTATCAAATATAATGAACAGCTGGCCGGAGAATATCTGAAATATTTACGGCAAATGCAAGAGACCTTCTCTCTGGAAGATGACATTCGGGTATCTACCCTTTCTAAATACCCGGAAGTATTTACCATGGAAGAACAGGCCCAGGATGAAGACGAACTTTGGAAGGGACTTTTGGAGGCTTTAAACGGTGCCATTGATCAGTTTGTGGAGACTAGGACCAAAGAGGGGGAGAACCTAAAAAAAGATATTATTGACAAGCTGGATCATATGCTGGAGCTGGTGGCGGAGATTGAGAAACGTTCCCCTCAAATCATTTCCGATTACAAGGAGAAGCTGGAAAGTAAGGTAAAGGAACTTCTTTTAGACAGCCAGATCGAAGAGGGCCGCATTGCTTCTGAAGTGGTTATATTTGCAGACAAAATCTGCACCGACGAGGAAGTGGTTCGTTTAAAGAGTCATGTTTGCGGCATGAAGGACACCTTGCTTTCTGAAGATGCCAACATTGGGCGAAAGTTAGATTTTATCGCCCAGGAGATGAATAGAGAGGCCAATACGATTTTATCTAAGGCCAACGATTTAGAGATTTCCAATATTGGAATTGATCTCAAGACAGAGATTGAAAAGGTTAGAGAACAAATTCAAAATATCGAGTAGTTATAAGCTAGGAGAATGAGAGACTTATGAATGACAAGGGAATTTTGATCGTTGTTTCCGGTTTTTCAGGAGCCGGAAAAGGAACTTTAATGAAAAGGATTATGGAGAAATATGATAATTATGCTTTATCTATTTCTGCAACCACAAGAGCCCCCAGAGAGGGAGAGTTTAATGGCAGAGAATATTTCTTTAAGACTGTAGACGAATTTGAAAAAATGATTGCACAGGAAGAACTGATAGAGTATGCTAAGTACGTGTCTAATTATTATGGGACTCCAAAGGCATATATCCTGGAAAAACTAGAGGCAGGCAAGGATGTGATCCTTGAAATTGAAATTCAAGGGGCCTTGAAGGTAAGGGAAAAATTCCCGGACACCCTGCTCTTGTTTGTGACACCGCCATCAGCAAAAGAACTTGAGCACCGTCTTACCATGCGGGGAACAGAGACCCCGGAGGTGATTGCCTCTAGAATGGCAAGAGCCTGTGAAGAAGCGGAATTTATGGACCACTATGATTATCTAGTGATCAACGACGATCTGGAGGAGTGCGTAGAAGAGCTGCATGAACTGATCCAGAGAGAACACCAAAAAGTTACCCGTAATATAAGTTTTATAGATCAGATGAAGAGAGAATTGAAAGGAGAATAGATTTTATGTTACATCCATCTTATACAGATTTGATGAAAGTAGTTAATAAGGACGTGGAAGAGGGAGAAGAGAAGGTTGTTAACAGCCGTTATTCTATTGTTATGGCCACTGCCAAGAGAGCCCGTCAGATTATTGATGGGTCTATGCCTTTGGTAGATACCAAGAAGGGTGAGAAACCACTTTCTATCGCCATTGACGAGCTGAATCAGTCAAAGATTAGCATCCTTGGACAGGGAGAAGATGAAGAGCCTCTTGTTGAGGAGAAAACTGAAATTTCCATTGAAGAAGTTTAAGACTTTATAAGGATATGCCTACATTAAAAAGAGTATGTAGGTTAAAAAAAGAGTAGAAAATGGCAGGTGTCCTATGACATCTGCTTTTTGAGCATTTAATATAAGTCAAAGGAGAGACTATGAACATATTATTTATTTCCCTAGGTTGTGATAAGAACCTAGTGGATTCAGAGGTGATGTTGGGCCTGTTAGCGGAAAAGGGATACCAGATCATAGATGATGAGAACCAGGCTGATGTCATTGTAGTAAATACCTGCTGTTTCATTAACGATGCAAAGGAAGAGAGTATTCAAACCATTTTAGAGATGGGAAATCTCAGAACAGAGGGGCAGCTAAAAGCATTAGTTGTTACGGGATGCCTTGCTCAGCGCTACAAACAGGAAATTATGGACGAGATTCCGGAGGTAGATGCAGTACTTGGAACTACAGCATATGATAAGATCGTAGAGACTATAGAAGAAATTCTAAAAAACAAGGGACATCTTTTGGAGCTTGAGGATGTGGATTCCCTGCCTGTGGTAGACAGTAAGCGTATGGTTACTACAGGAGGGCATTTTGCCTACCTCAAAATCGCAGAAGGATGCGACAAACATTGTACCTACTGTATTATACCCAAGGTTCGAGGTAACTATCGAAGCATTCCCATGGACCGTCTTATAAAAGAGGCAAAAGACTTAGCGGAGCAGGGGGTAAAAGAACTAATTCTTGTTGCCCAGGAGACTACCCTTTATGGGAAAGATCTCTATGGAGAAAAATCTCTCCATAAACTTTTGAAATCTTTGTGTGAGATTCAGGGCATTCAATGGATCCGGGTACTTTACTGTTATCCGGAGGAAATCTATGACCAGCTGATTCAGACCATAAAAGAAGAGCCGAAGATTTGTCATTACCTTGATCTTCCGATTCAGCATGCCAACGACGAGATTTTAAAGCGCATGGGAAGAAGAACATCTAAGCAGCAGTTAATAGACATTGTCTGTAAACTGCGGGAAGAAATTCCAGATATAGCCCTGCGAACCACCTTGATCACAGGATTTCCGGGAGAGACGAAAGAACAGCACCGGGAGCTTTTGGAATTCGTGGATGAGATGGAATTCGATCGTTTGGGTGTATTTACCTACTCTCCGGAGGAAGACACACCGGCGGCAACTATGCCGGAGCAGATTGAAGAATCTGTAAAGAAAGATCGCCAGGCAGATATTATGGAACTTCAGCAGGAGATTGCCTTTGACAAGGCAGAAGATATGATTGGCCAGGAAGTTCTGGTCATGATCGAAGGAAAAGTAGCTGATGAAAATGCCTATGTTGGAAGAACCTATAAAGATGCTCCTAATGTAGACGGAATGATTTTTATCCATACAGATGCAGACCTTATGTCCGGGGATTTTGCTAAGGTAAAGGTAACCGGGGCTGCAGAGTATGATTTGATCGGAGAGCTTTTATAAACACATTAAATTTAAACTATATTAGGAGATGAGCATTATGAATTTACCAAACAAATTAACCGTACTTAGAGTAATTATGGTTCCCTTCTTTGTATTTTTTATGTTGACAGATGTAGGCGGAAGTGCCAACAAATGGATTGCTTTATTGATTTTCTGCCTGGCATCTTTGACAGATCTCTTTGATGGGAAAATAGCAAGAGCCAGAAATTTAGTAACCAACTTTGGAAAGTTTATGGATCCTTTGGCAGACAAGCTTTTGGTATGCTCTGCTATGATCTGTATGATCCCAACCGGCCAGTTAACTGCCTGGTTTGTAATTATAATCATTGCCAGAGAATTTATTATCAGCGGTTTCCGTTTGGTAGCGTCTGATAGCGGAATTGTAATTGCTGCCAGCATGTGGGGAAAGGTTAAGACCGTATCTCAAATGGCTATGGTAATTGTATTAATTGCAGATCTGGGAGGAATTTTTGATATACTGGGCCTTATCTTGATTTGGTTGTCCCTTATTCTTACAGTAGTTTCCTTGGTTGACTATGTAGCTAAAAATGTGCAGGTATTAACCCAGGGCGGTTTGTAAAAAACATAACAGTTTAGACAAACGAAAGGAAGTTTGCAAATGAAATATAAAATTCTTGCGGCAATTTCAGTAGTGGTCATTATTGCAGGAACCTTCTTTAATATTTATCGCTTTGTTCCGGAACTAGTAGGATTTACTGAAGATACATTTCCAGAGGATCTTTATGAAGATGAAGACGACCTTGATATTTTTGATGAATATGACGGTGATGAGATACTGCCGGGAGAACTATACGATGATTTCGGGGAGGATTCAGGGGATTCTTATGATGATGATGGCGATTCCTTAGATTCTTCCAACGGGGTAGATGCCATACCGGAGTATATAGATGAAGACATTTCCTATAGCTTAGATGAAGACACCTACTCCTTTACGGATACAGAAAAAACCAGTACCTATATTACCTTTGAAGTCAACTATCCCACACTTACAGGCCTTAAAAAATCTGATGTAGAAGACAAGGTCAACAAGGCCTTGAAGGAAGTGGCCATGGAGTCCGTAGAACAGCTTTATGAGAATCCAACGGATGAAGTAAAAGAAGCCGTGCTTTCGTCGGATACACCGGTCCTGGCCAGCATGGTAGAGTATAAGGTTACTTATGCATCAGATAAACTTCTAAGTGTTGTCTATGAGGATTATAGCTACCGCGGAAGCTCTGAAGAACTTTCTTATAATCTTCGAACAATCAATATCAGTTTAGAAGATGGTAAGATTTATGAAGTGAAAGACATTGTTGATATGAGTCAGGATTTTATTGGCCAGTGGCTAGATACTATGAGAAGCGAGGCTGGGAATGATAATTTTTTGTCAGAGTTATCCTTGGATGAGCTTAAAGAAGCTTTAGAAGGAGACAGCAAAGACGGAGTCTATGTGGTGAATTTTTTTGTAGATGAAGAGGGCATGGAAATAGGATTTGATCTGAATTACAAAGCCGATGATTCCAATGATTTGGGTTATTTGTGGGTAACTGCGCCTTTTCGTTTTGATGAGATAGAAAAGTTTAAAAATGATTCGGAATTTTGGTCATTATATTAATTGACGAACATGTGTGAATATGAGAAAATAATGTCTGGTGTTAAAGGAATAACAAACCTAATAACAAAGTATTAGCAAGTTGAAAGGAGTATTTCGCATGATTTACACAAAAGAAGTTGAAAACATGTGCCCAGTAGCTAAGGGTGCTAAGCATGAACCAGCTCCGATCCCGGAAGAGGGTCAGTGGGTACATGCTAAGAAGATTGAAGATATCTCCGGTTTTACACACGGCGTTGGCTGGTGTGCACCGCAGCAGGGAGCCTGTAAATTGTCTCTTAACGTAAAGAATGGTGTCATTGAGGAAGCGTTAGTGGAGACAATTGGATGTTCCGGTATGACGCACTCAGCAGCTATGGCAGCTGAAATTTTACAGGGTAAGACAATTCTTGAAGCATTAAATACAGACCTTGTATGTGATGCAATCAATACAGCTATGAGAGAATTATTCCTTCAGATCGTTTATGGTCGTACACAGAGTGCATTCTCTGATGACGGACTTGCAGTAGGTGCAGGATTAGAGGATCTTGGAAAGGGACTTCGTTCACAGGTTGGAACTATGTACGCTACCAAGGAGAAGGGTGTTCGTTACCTTGAGATGGCAGAAGGTTATGTAACAGGAATTGCTTTAGACGAGGATGGAGAAGTAATCGGATACCAGTTCGTTTCTCTTGGAAAGATGACAGACTTTATCAAAAAAGGTGATGATCCTAACACAGCATGGGAAAAGGCTAAAGGTCAGTACGGACGTGTACAGGATGCAGCTAAGATCATTGACCCACGTGTAGAGTAGTAGAATATTCAGGAGGATAATTAAATGGCTTTATTTGAATCATATGAAAGAAGAATTGACCAGATCAATGCTGTTTTAAATCAGTATGGAATCAGCTCTATTGAAGAAGCTGAGAAGATCACAAAGGACGCTGGACTTGATGTATATGAGCAGGTTAAGAAGATTCAGCCAATTTGTTTTGAGAACGCTTGCTGGGCTTATACTGTAGGTGCAGCTATCGCTATTAAGAAGGGGTGCAAGAAGGCTTCTGATGCTGCTGCAGCTATCGGAGAAGGACTTCAGGCATTCTGTATTCCCGGATCTGTTGCAGACCATCGTAAGGTAGGTCTTGGACATGGTAACCTTGGAAAAATGCTTTTGGAAGAGGAGACAGAGTGCTTCTGTTTCTTAGCTGGACATGAGTCTTTTGCAGCTGCTGAGGGTGCCATCGGTATCGCAGAGAAGGCAAACAAGGTTCGTCAGAAACCACTTCGTGTTGTTCTTAACGGACTTGGAAAAGATGCTGCACAGATCATTTCTCGTATCAACGGATTTACATTTGTTGAGACAAAGTATGATTACAAGACTGCAGAATTAAACGTTGTATACGAGAAGCCATACTCAAATGGAATCCGTGCAACAGTTAAGTGCTACGGTGCAGATGATGTTCAGGAAGGTGTTGCTATTATGCATCATGAGAATGTTGGTGTATCTATCACCGGTAACTCAACAAATCCAACACGTTTCCAGCACCCAGTAGCAGGTACCTATAAGAAAGAGTGTATCGAACAGGGTAAGAAGTACTTCTCAGTAGCATCTGGTGGTGGTACAGGACGTACACTTCATCCAGATAACATGGCTGCAGGACCGGCTTCCTATGGTATGACAGATACAATGGGACGTATGCACTCTGATGCTCAGTTTGCAGGATCTTCTTCTGTACCGGCTCATGTAGAGATGATGGGTCTTATTGGTATGGGTAACAACCCGATGGTTGGTGCTACTGTAGCTGTAGCAGTTTCTGTAGAAGAAGCAGCTAAAGAAGGCAAATTCTAATAATTCTAATACTTGACAAGATATTAGGAGCTTTGCTATAATCAAGCAGAATTGAAACGACGAGGGCGTTATTTCTCGAAAGAGAAGTAGCGCTCTTTTTGTTGTAGAAAGTTGTCAAAGGAGTTTTGTTATGAGCGAAAACAAAGGAAACAAAAGTTTCTCCAGATTTGGCTACATAATGGTAGCCGCTGGTGCAGTAGTAGGACTTGGTAATATTTGGAAATTCCCATCTTTAGCATATGGCGATGGTGGAGGTGCATTTGTTCTGGTTTATATCGCAGTATGTATCTTATTGGGACATCCTATTGTTCAGGCCGAACAGGCGATTGGTCGTAGAGGTCGGGCCAGTGCGGCAGGAAGTTTTGGTGTAATTAATCCCAAATGGAGATTTGTGGGAGTTATCAATATTGTATGTACATTACTAATTGATTTTTATTATGTAGTTGTATCTGGATGGGTACTAAAATATCTTGTAACTTATATTGTGTCCGGTGATTTTGGAGAAGATAAGCAAGCCTACTTTGATAATTATATCAGCAGTACTGCACAGCCATTAATTTATAATCTTATTATCATAGCGATTATCGTATTTTTCCTTTATTTTGGAATCACAAACGTGGTGCAAAAGGCTTCAAAAGTAATTATGCCAGCCTTGATTATTCTCTTGCTTTTATGTGGGGTCTTTGCACTGATTGTCATTCCGGGAGCAGTGGATGGTTTGAAATATTATTTCATCCCTGATTTTAGCAAATTCGGAATGAGCCAATTTGCAGATGTATGTATGCAGTCTTGCTTCTCTGTAGGTATTGGATGGGGTATCTATACAACCTTAGGAGCCAGTATGGATAAGAATACAAATCTACAGGCTGATGCATGGTGGGTAGATATCTGTGATACATTTGTTGCACTTCTTGCAGGATTTGTTGTTATTCCTACAGTAGTTGGAAGCGGAACCGAGATGTCATCCGGACCATCTCTTGTATTTGCAGCGATGACACAAATTTTTGAATCATTGCCAGGGGGACGAGTATTTGGTGCGTTTTTCTTTGCAGCTTTGATATTGGCGGTAATTTCCACCTTCTTTACAATCATTGAAATTCCGCGTATGTATATACAAGAAATTACCCATACTTCCCATCAAGCCTCCCTTTTTATCACAGCAATATTGGTATATGCAGGAAGCCTTATATGTTCTCTGTCAAAGGGTGTACTAAGCTGGCTTACCCTGCCTTGGCCAAGTATTCAAGGAATTGCCTATTATGATATCTATGACTGGATTGATTGTTTGAGTGGCTATGTTCTTCTTCCTTTGGGTATATTGCTGACATGTGTTTATGTAGTGAAAGGATGGGGCTTCGACGGATATGAAAAAGAGCTGACAAATGACGGAAAATATGGAAGGCTTAGGGTCTTTGACAAGTTTTCCTTAATCTTTATTTGCCCGGTATTGACACTTATAGTTATTCTGCATGTGTTCGGTGTTATTTAGAATTGTTTAGAATTTATTAGAAAGAATCTGTACTGCATTTCTTTATGAAATGCAATATGGATTCTTTTTTAACTTTTGCCATCAATGAAAATTTTAGCATTTTAAAATATTTTATATACTTGCTTTATATGATACAATAATTTTTAAGTTATCTTGGCAAGGAAATATTTTGAATAATATGACGAAATAAGATGACAAAAAAGGAGAAACAATGAGAAAACTAGCGTTAAATGATGCAATATTACTAAAAATCGAGAAGCCTGCCCGGTATATCGGGGGTGAGGTAAACTCGGTGATGAAGGACAAAAATAAGGTGGCTATCAGGTTCGCCATGTGCTTCCCGGATGTTTATGAGATTGGTATGTCGCACCTAGGAATCCAGATTCTTTATGATATGTTTAATCGAAGAGAGGATGTTTGGTGCGAGAGAGTATATTCACCATGGACAGATTTGGATCAGCTTATGAGAGAGGAGCAGATCCCTCTTTTTGCTTTGGAATCTCAGGACCCCATTAAGGCCTTTGATTTCCTGGGTATTACCTTACAATACGAGATGTGCTATACCAATATCCTTCAGATTTTGGATTTGAGCGGCATTCCCATTCACAGCAAGGATCGAACTGATGAGGATCCAATTGTAATCGGTGGCGGGCCTTGTACCTATAATCCGGAACCCCTGGCAGATTTTTTTGATCTGATCTATATGGGAGAGGGTGAAACGGTTTATGATCAGCTTCTTGATGCTTATAAAAAGAACAAAGAAGAGGGTGGTTCTAGAAAGGACTACTTAGAAAAAGCTGCAGAAATCGAAGGTATTTATGTTCCTTCCTTTTATGAAGTAACCTATAAGGAAGATGGAACCATAGAAAAATTTTATCCGATCAATTCTCATGCTCAACAGACCATTAAAAAGCAATTGGTCTTTGATATGACAGAGGCCACTTATCCGGAAAAGCCGGTTGTGCCCTTTATTAAGGTTACCCAGGACAGAGTTGTGCTGGAAATCCAAAGAGGATGTATTCGGGGCTGCAGATTCTGTCAGGCCGGCATGCTTTATCGGCCTACCAGAGAAAGAAATGTAGCAGTCCTTAAGGAATATGCCTATAAGATGCTAAAGAATACAGGCCATGAAGAAATTTCTCTTAGTTCCCTTAGTTCCAGTGATTATAGCAGTTTAAAAGAATTGGTTAATTTTTTGATTGATGAATTTAAGGACAACGGAATTAACATTTCTTTACCTTCTCTTCGTATAGATGCTTTTTCTTTAGATGTCATGGAGCGGGTTCAGGATGTAAGAAAGAGCAGTCTTACCTTTGCCCCGGAAGCAGGTTCTCAGCGTATGCGAAATGTCATTAACAAAGGTCTTACAGAGGATGATATCCTAAATGGTGCAGCCCAGGCTTTTGCCGGTGGCTGGAATAAGGTAAAGCTTTATTTTATGCTTGGGCTTCCTACAGAGACAGATGAGGATATTAAGGAAATAGCGGTTTTGGCAGACAAGGTCGCCAAAAAATATTACGAAATTCCCAAGGATCAAAGAAATGGAAAGTGCCAGATTACCTCTAGTACATCTTTCTTTATTCCCAAGCCATTTACCCCATTTCAGTGGGCTAGAATGTACAGAGGAGAGGAATATATTGCCAAGGCCGCTACTGTTAAACATGCCTTTAACGACCAGCTGAACCGTAAGAGCCTTCGCTATCAGTGGCATGATGTGGAGGTTTCCGTCTTAGAAGGTGTTTTTGCCAGGGGAGATCGAAAGGTGGGCGCAGTTATTGAGGAGGCTTACCGTTTGGGCTGCCTTTATGATTCTTGGTCTGATTGTTTCGACAATGAAAAATGGATGCAGGCTTTTGAAAATACTGGGGTAAGTATTGATTTCTATAATTACAGAGACCGTTCTTTGGACGAGATCTTGCCTTGGGATTATATTGATATAGGGGTGACAAAAGCATTTTTAAAGAGAGAATGGGAGAATGCCATGGCAGCAACTGTGACTCCAAATTGCCGCATGAAATGTTCGGCTTGCGGCGTAGCAAAATGGAAGAGAGGTGTCTGTGTTGAAAGCAAGAATTAAATTTAAGAAAAATGGCAGCATGAAATTTATTGGGCACTTGGATGTGATGCGTTACTTCCAAAAGGCCATGCGAAGAGCAGAGATCCCAATAGCCTTTACCAAAGGATTTAGCCCTCATATGATCATGTCCTTTGCCCAGCCTTTGGGAATTGGGCTAACCAGCGACGGAGAATATTTTGACATAGAAGTAGAGGAATATATTGAACCCAAAGATGCCATTAAGAGGTTAAATGAAACCATGGTGGAAGGCATGGAAGTGTCAAACTTTGTTTATATTTCTGATGAAAAGAAGTTAAGTGGTATGACCATTACCGCAGCAGCTGACTATTATGTATATCCCTTGATTTCTATTAAAAGTTCCGAGGACCATTTAGAAATTCCGGAAGAATGGTCGGAAAAAGTTATTGATTTCATGAATCAGGATTCGATTATTGTTTTGAAGAAGACAAAAAAGAGTGAAAAAGAAGTGGATATCCGTCCTATGATCTATGATATGCGAATTGAGGGGGATGCAATTTATTTATTCTTGGCTACCGGAAGCGAGCAAAACCTAAAGCCAGACTTGGTAATGGAAACATTTTTACAATTTATAGGAGCAGATATTCCTATGCACTATCACAGATTGAATGTTTATGCCAGAAATGATAAGGGAGAACTGCTTCCCTTGGATGCTTTTGTGAAGGATGTGAATCAAGATGAGTAAGAAAGAAGTAAAAACAAACGCTATGAGGATTTTAGATCGCATGAAGATTTCTTATGAGTATGAGACCTACGAATGCGATGAATTTACCGATGGAATTGAGACAGCCGACAAGCTAGGATATGATCACAAGTTGGTATTTAAGACCTTGGTGACCACAGGAAAAAGCGGAGAACATTATGTATTTGTTATCCCTATTGAGGAGGAAATTGATTTTAAAAAGGCTGCGAAGGTAGTGGGAGAAAAATCCTTGGAGATGCTTCCTTTAAAGGAACTTACAAAGACAACAGGATATGTCCGGGGAGGATGTACTTCTATTGGCATGAAGAAGAATTTTCCAACCATCATTCATGAATCGGCAAAAGATCTGAAATATATGCATATCAGCGGTGGAAAACTGGGAATGCAATTAAAGTTAGCCCCCACCGATCTTTTAAAGGCTGCAAATGGTAAATTTGCTGATGTAATCAAGTAATCCCTCAGGAATTTCCGTAAGAATTAGGATTGATGAATACATGAAAATAGTATATGATACTAAGCAGGTTTGAAATACCTTGTTATGATTGGTTGATGAAGGAGTAGAAAGATGAGTAAAGTTGTAAAATTCGGCGGTAGCTCTTTGGCAAGTGCAAAGCAGTTTCAGAAGGTTGGTAAGATTATCAAAAGTGATGCATCTAGAAGATATGTAGTACCTTCTGCACCTGGAAAACGTTTTTCAGAGGATACCAAAGTTACCGATATGCTATATAGTTGCTATGGCCTTGCTTTGCAGGGAAGAGATTTCACCAAGGAAATGACAGCTATTAAAGCCAGATATGATGAAATCATTGAAGGTTTGGGACTCACTGTTAGCTTAGATGAGGAATTTAAAACTATCAGCCAAAATTTCTGTGGCAAAATCGGAAGAGACTATGCCGCATCTAGGGGAGAGTACTTAAACGGTATTCTTATGGCAAATTATTTAGGTTTTGAATTTGTAGATGCAGCAGATTATATCAAATTTGATGAAGCAGGAAATTTTGATGCTGTTACTACTCAACAACTTTTGTCAGCAAAGCTTGCTGAGACAGAAACTGCAGTTATCCCGGGATTTTATGGTTCTACACCAGACGGAAAGGTAAAAACCTTCTCTCGTGGTGGTTCTGATGTGACAGGATCAATTGTTGCCAAGGCTGTCCATGCAGATATGTATGAGAACTGGACAGACGTATCTGGATTCTTAATTGCAGATCCAAGAATTATTAAAAATCCTAAGGCCATTGATACTATTACCTATCGTGAGCTTCGAGAGCTTTCCTATATGGGAGCTTCTGTTCTCCATGAAGATGCTATCTTCCCGGTTCGCAAAGAGGGAATCCCGATTAATATCCGCAATACCAATGCACCGGAAGATAAGGGTACCTTGATTGTGGAGGATACCTGCAGAAAGCCAAGATTCGTAATTACAGGTATTGCAGGAAAGAAAGATTTTGCTTCTATTACAATAGAGAAGGCCATGATGAATTCTGAAATTGGTTTCTGTAAGCGAGTCTTAGAAGTATTTGATGAGAATCATATTTCTATTGAACATATGCCTTCAGGAATTGATACCATGACCATTTTCGTTCATCAGGATGAATTTGAGGAGAAGGAGCAGGATGTGATTGCAGGAATCCATCGTGCAGTTGAGCCGGATTTCTTAGAGCTTGAGTCTGATTTAGCACTGATCGCCGTTGTAGGACGGGGAATGAGAGCAACCAGAGGAACCTCCGGTCGTATTTTCTCAGCCCTTGCCCATGCAAATGTCAATGTAAAGATGATTGATCAGGGATCTAGTGAGTTAAATATTATCATTGGTGTAAGAAATCATGATTTTGATAATGCAATTAAGGCAATTTACGATATTTTCGTAAATATTATGTTGTAAGAAAAAATACAAAAGAAAAAGTGAAAAAAACACAGGAATCCATTGACCTAAATGGATTCCTGTGTTATTATCTACGGGTATGCCGCACAGCGAGGTGATAAGTTCGTGTTAATACGACACCGTAGCTGGCGAGTAATGATAATAGGAGGTGCCATATGTACGCAATTATAGCAACAGGTGGTAAACAGTACAAAGTAGCCGAAGGCGATATCATTAGAGTAGAAAAGCTTGGTGTAGAGGCCGGAGAGACTTATACATTCGACCAGGTGCTTGCAGTAAGTGACAACGGATTAAAGGTTGGTAACCCTACAGTTGAGGGTGCAACAGTTGAGGCTTCTGTAGTTGAGAACGGTAAAGCAAAGAAAGTTATCGTTTACAAGTACAAGAGAAAGACTGGATACCACAAAAAGAACGGTCACAGACAGCAGTATACAGCAGTTAAGATCGAAAAGATTAATGCATAATTTGGAGTAGATCCAATGATTCAGATTACCATTTTTCAAAACCATAAGAAGGAATGTATGGGGTTTCAGACTGCCGGACATGCAGGTTATGCAGATTCGGGTCAGGATATTGTATGCGCAGCAGTTTCTGTGCTGATGATTAATACCATCAATGCTATCGATGCATTTACATCTGACGAAGTTTCCTGTTCTTCCAACGAAGAAGAAGGAATTTTGGTTTGTCATCTGACTGATCATCCGTCGAAAGATACCAATCTTTTGATGAATACAATGCTTCTGGGTTTGCGTGAGATGGCCTCTGATGAGAACTATGCAGGATACATGAAATTATCATTCAAGGAGGTGCAAGAACCATGATGAAATTAAACCTTCAGTTTTTTGCTCATAAGAAAGGTGTAGGTTCTACTAAGAACGGAAGAGATTCTGAGTCTAAGAGACTTGGCGCTAAGAGAGCAGACGGACAGTTTGTTAAGGCTGGTAACATTCTTTACAGACAGCGTGGAACTAGAATTCACCCAGGTGTTAACGTTGGTCGTGGCGGAGATGATACATTATTCGCACTTGTTGACGGCGTTGTTAAGTTTGAGAGAAAAGGTAGAGATAAGAAACAGGTTTCTATCTACCCAGTAGCTGAGTAATAAGTAGAATGTTTTAAGGTGCTGCAATGTAACTGATGAACCAGTTATATGCAGTACCTTTTTGTTTATGAGGATTTTTATAATTCTTATTTTGTTTCCATATATGATGAGAGGGCTTTTTTGCCTTCTAGGATTCCATACATAGGAAAGGATGAAAAAATATGTTTGCAGATAGAGCGAAAATTTATATTCGATCTGGTAAGGGCGGCGACGGACATGTAAGCTTCCGTCGTGAATTATATGTACCAAATGGCGGACCGGACGGCGGCGATGGCGGCCGAGGCGGCGATGTGATCTTCGAGGTAGATAAAGGACTTAACACTCTTCAGGATTTCCGACATAAGCGCAAATTTACAGCAAAAGACGGAGAACCGGGAGGCAAGAAACGCTGCCACGGAAAAGATGCCGATGATATTATTTTAAAAGTTCCGGAAGGTACTGTTATTAAAGAGGCAGAATCCGGAAAAGTAATTGCAGATATGTCAGGAGAAAATCAAAGACAGGTGATTCTAAAGGGCGGAAAAGGTGGCCTTGGGAATCAGCATTTTGCTACATCAACCATGCAGATTCCCAAATATGCCCAGCCGGGACAGCCATCCAAAGAGCTTTGGCTTTCCCTAGAACTTAAGGTAATTGCTGACGTGGGGCTTGTAGGTTTTCCCAATGTAGGTAAATCTACTTTACTTTCCAGAGTATCCAATGCCCAGCCTAAGATTGCAAATTATCATTTCACTACTTTGAATCCTAATCTTGGAGTGGTGGATTTAGATGGCGGTCATGGCTTTGTAATGGCAGATATCCCGGGTCTTATTGAAGGTGCGTCAGAGGGTGTTGGCTTAGGTTATGAGTTCCTTAGACACATTGAGCGCACTAAACTTATGATTCATGTGGTAGATGCTGCAGGTACCGAGGGTCGTGATCCGGTAGAGGATATCCATAAAATCAATGCGGAGCTTGAAGCCTACAATCCAGAGATTGCAAAACGACCTCAGGTTATTGCTGCAAATAAAATCGATGCTATTTATCAAGATGGAGAGACTGATCCTATTCAGGCTTTAAAAGATGCATTTGAGCCTTTAGGAGTGAAGGTGTTTCCAATCTCAGGTGTAACAGGCCAGGGAATTAAAGAACTTTTATACTATGTGTCAGAGGAGCTTTCTAAGCTGGATCAGACCCCAATTATCTTTGAACAGGAATATTTCCCAGAAGAAGAACTTTTATACGAGGATCTTCCTTTTACAGTAGAAAAAGACGGAGACATGTATGTGGTAGAGGGTCCACGAATCGAAAAGATGCTCGGATATACCAATTTGGATTCCGAAAAAGGATTTGCATTCTTCCAGAAATTCCTGAAGGAAACAGGTATTTTACAACAACTTGAGGATGCTGGAATTGAGGAAGGTGATACCGTTTGCATGTATGACTTACAGTTCGATTATTATAAATAATTTTGAAAAATGTTATCAAAGATAAGGAGCAAATAAATGACTACAAAACAGAGAGCATATTTAAAAAGCCTTGCAATGACCATGGATCCTATTTTTCAGGTAGGAAAGAATAGTCTCACTCCAGAGCTTACCAATGCAATTTCAGAAGCTTTGGAGGCAAGAGAACTTATAAAAATCAGCGTTTTAAAAAATTGTATTGACGATCCAAAAGAGATTGCCGCCCTGATGGCAGAACGGACACGTTCTCAGGTGGTTCAGGTAATTGGGAAAAAAATCGTTCTATATAAAGAAGGCAAAGACAAAAATGAAAAAATTGTATTACCTTAGATTGATTTAAGAAGATTTAAGAAAAGAAAAAGACTATGAATAAGAAGAAAATTGGAATTATGGGTGGGACCTTTGATCCTATTCATAAGGGTCATATGATGTTGGCTGAACACGCCTATAAAAGTTTTCAGTTGGATGAAGTATGGTTTATGCCTAATGGCAAACCACCTCACAAGGATTGGGATTCCATAGAGACTACAGCTAAGGAACGCCTTGAGATGGTGAATCTTGCTATTGGGGACTTCAAGGAATATCGTTTGGAGGCCTATGAGGTCCTAGAAGGACACACCTGCTGTACCTACAGTACGATGGAGCATTTTAAAGACCTCTATCCGGAGTATGACTTTTACTTCATAATAGGAGCGGATTCCCTTCAAATGCTGGACACCTGGGTGCATCCGGAAAGGATTTTTCCTACCTGTACTTTAGTGGCTGCCTATAGGGATGATATGAATACTCCAAAGGCTATGGAAGATAGAATCCAGGAATTGAAAGAAAAATATCAACAGGTGGATATTCGGTTTATGAAGACCCCTATTCTTCCACTTTCTTCCAGTGATCTTCGACGGAAAATCAAAAATCAAATGCCGGTAGAGGACAATCTTCCCAAATTGGTTTATGAATATATCATGGAGCATGGATTATATGGACGAAAAGTTAAATAATATACGTAAAGAATTATATAAGGAATTGGATAGGGATCGGTATTACCATACCATGGGAGTTATGTATACAGCTGCCTCTATGGCTATGAGTCATGGTGTGGATGTAGATTTGGCCCTATATGCCGGCCTTTTACATGACTGTGCCAAATGTATTTCTGATGCAAATAAATTAAAGATGGCCCGAAAATACGGTCTTAAAATCTCAAAGACCGAGGAAGAAAATCCTGGGCTTCTTCACGCAAAACTAGGAGCCTATTTGGCCAAGGAAAAATATAAAATAAAAGATCAGGATATTATTAACGCAATTTCCAGTCATACCACGGGACGACCGGATATGTCGCTTTTAGAAAAGATTATTTATATTGCAGATTATATTGAACCTGGTAGAAAGCCCTTACCTAATATGCCGGAGGTTCGCTCCCTGGCTTTTCGTGACCTGGATTTATGCTTATATCGAATTTTAGAAGATTCTGTAAAGTATTTGGAAAGTTCCAATAAACCTATTGATCCTACTACAGAGGAAACCTATCTTTACTATAAAGAAAGATTGCATCAACCTTTACAGAACTCTCATTTTACCAAAGAATACGAAAAAGGCCTTGCACCTAATGCAATGGTAAAAAGAGACCGGGAAGAAGAATAAGAAAAATTTGTATTTGTAAATGAAAGGGAGAAACCTATGAATCAGATAAAGGACATGGTTAAAACAGCTTATGAAGCCTTGGATGAAAAAAAGGGAAATGATATTGTCATTTTAGATATTGCTGAAATTTCTACTCTTGCAGATTATTTTATAATCTGTGACGGAGGAAGTGAAAGCCAGGTTCATGCATTGACAGATAATGTAGAGGAAAAGATGCATGAAGCCGGATATCATCAGGAGAGACGAGAAGGACACAGAAGCAGCACTTGGGTCCTTATGGATTATGAAGATGTGATTGTACATATATTTGACCGGGAAAACCGTGAATTTTATAATTTGGAACGCATCTGGAGAGATGCAAAACAAATTAAAATCGAGGACCTCTAAAATGAGGAGCCTCGATTTTTTTCTTCATTCATTATTCTTAAATTCTTAGTTGAAAGATTCTTGATTGAAAGAGTAAATTGCTGCTAGAAAAGGCGGAATACTCCTCGAACTCTTCCTAAAATAGCACAGTCTTTTACAATAATAGGATCTAAAGCATCATTCTCCGGCTGCAGTCGAATATGACCATCTTCCTTATAAAAACGCTTAACTGTCGCTCCATCTTCAATCATGGCTACAACAATCTCACCGTTGTGAGCCAGCTTGCAGGCTTCCACTAATACCATATCACCATTAAGAATTCCGGCATTCACCATGCTTTCTCCCTGAACACGGAGAAGATATGCCTGATTCTTGGTAATATACTCTGCAGGGAAGGGAATGTATTCTTCGATATTCTGTTCCGCTAAAATAGGTTCCCCTGCAGCTACTTGACCTACTACAGGAATGCTAACCATCTCGCGACGAATCATATTAAAGGAATCGTCCAAAATCTCAATGGCTCTTGGCTTTGTAGGATCTCTTTTAATATATCCATTCTTCTCAAGGGTCTCAAGATGAGAGTGAACAGAAGAGGTGGATTTCAAATGTACTGCTGTACAGATATCTCGAACTGATGGAGGAAATCCTCGCTCTATAATCTGTGATTTAATATATTCTAAAATTTCCTGCTGCTTATCGCTAATTTTACCAGGCATGTGAAATCCTCCTTGCTTGTATACCAACCAATTACTTGATAATTCTCATTTATGAATTCATTCTAGCATAGGCCCTATCAAAAGGCAAACAAATGTTTAGAAAATATGTTCGATTATCTTCACAACTCATTGACAAACACTTGTTCTGGTAATATAATCTAGACAGAACAAGTGTTCGCGAACTTTTGTTGTGATAAAAATAGTTGTAATTAGTTATTCCATGATTAATCAGCAA
>CAVAKZ010000019.1:0-4040 GCA_963589425.1 Parabacteroides distasonis
GAGTCGCTGTAGCTACCAGAGGAATCCTAAATCCCACAAAATTTGTGATTGAGCCATTTTTAAATTTGGAAAGTTAAAATTTGGAGAGTAAATATGATTTGGACCAAGAGAATTATTAGAAATACCTTCTGGGAGATTTTGGCAGAAAAGCCATATAATAAAATAACTGTGCAGGATATCGTGGACCGATGCGGGGTGAACCGCAATACATTTTACTATCATTTTCATGACATTCCCAGCTTGATGTTAGATTCCATTGAGGATTGGATGAAAGCGGTTATTCACAAGTATGGAACCTTCGAGACACCGGCAGACTGTCTTGATTGTGTGGCAGAAGAATGTATGGAAACAAAAAAGGCCTTGCTGCACCTCTTCCAATCTGTTTCGAGAGAAAAGTTTTTAGCTGGAATGAATAAGATGGGATTTGATATTATCCGGGAATATGTGAATGAAATCGAAGAGTATAAAAAAATTCCGCAAAAAGAAAAAGAGAACTTTATCAGATGCTATAAATGCGTATTTGTGGGAAGTTTGCTGGAATGGCTGGAGGCAGATGCCTCCTACGATCTAAGGGAATTTTATCAGGAACTTTGCAAGATATTTGCCGGAGCAAGTAAAAGGGCAATCTCTGAATATGAAGGGAAAAATAAGAGGATGGAAAAAGAAGAGAATCAGATCTCGCAGCTGTGATAGCAGGGAATCTGATTCTTTTTTTATTGGAATTTATTTTCCAAGCTTATTCTTTAAATTTTTCTTCCTGACTTTCCTTCCAGAGTTTATCAGCCTTAGGCTCCCAGTCCTTGGCATATTGGTCGCATTTTGAGCAGAGGTGATTGACGCTTTCCGGTGACTGCAAGTCGGTGGAATGGGCACCGGATTCTGCAACCATATCTCGAAGCTTCTTAGGATTTTCCAACATAGGACAAGGGCGAAGCATATTTTCGTTGAAGGGCTGATTTTGGTGGTAAGCCATCATCATAGGAGACCGCAAAGCTTCCAGTAAGCTTTTCTCCTGAATATTAGAATCAGAATAGTGGACGAATACGCAGGGATCGATATCACCATTGGCATTGATGTGCAAGTAGCGACGGCCTCCGGCAACGCATCCACCGACAAATTCTGCATCGTTTTGGAAATCCATTGCAAATAAAGGCTTTGTAGAACGGTAATGCCGTATTTTTTCATAAACACCTATTCTCTGTTTGGGTGTAGGCAGAAGTTCCGGAGCAGCGTCATTTCCTACAGGCATATAATGGAAATACCATACGAAATATGCACCTAGGTCAATCATGGAATCATAAAATTCTTCAGAAGTAATGGATTCATAATTGGCACTGGTATAACAACAGGAAATACCATAGACAAGCTTCTTCTCCCTAAGGAGGGCTATTGCCTTTGTTACCTTCTGATAGACACCATTGCCCCGGCGTCCATCGGTAGCTGACTCAAAGCCTTCCAGAGAGATAGCCGGGACGAAGTTTCCTACCCGAAGCATTTCATCTGCAAATTCTTCATCAATGAGAGTCGCATTTGTAAAACTTAAGAATATACAGTCCGAGTGTTTTTCGCAGAGGCGGATTAGGTCAGTCTTACGGATCAGGGGCTCTCCACCGGTATAAATGTACATATAGATACCAAGCTCTTTTCCTTGGTTAATGATATCATCAATCTCATCGTAGCTTAGGTTAAGCTTATGACCATATTCGGCGGCCCAGCATCCGGTACAGCGCAAATTGCAGGCGGAAGTAGGATCAAGAAGGATAGCCCATGGAATGTTGCAGTCATACTTTTTTCGCAGTTCTTCTTCCTTTGGCCAGCCTACCAAGGCTGAATTAATGAAAAGGTTAACGGCAAGCGTTTTTGCCACATTAGGATCCACATCTGTAAATATTTTGCGAATATAGGAATAATAGGGATGATTGGGATTTTCTATTGCCTCCCGGATTAATTTTCTTGGAGCAGGAAATTCCCCCTTTGAAAACTTATCGGCCCAGTCCATGATCTTTAGCATATGATGGTCCGGGTCCTTGTAGATGTAGTCAAAGGTCTGTTCAATTCCTAGTTTCTTTAGCGTATTTGATGCGTTCATAGTAAACCCTCCTTTTCCTTGGGTATCTTGGTATTGTAGGAGGGAAAAGGTCCTTTTTCAATGGACAAATATAGCCTAGATATCCAAAAATCAGACAAATGCTTGATGATTGCCTAATTAGAGAGGCTATAGAGATGAGATGTATTATAAATTGAAAAATAGAGATTATAGTATAGAAAAGTGAAGTAGATGGGCATTTTTTGTAGTTTCTTTGTTGAGGCTTCACAAACTTAGTGGTACAATGATACTGTTTCAATCGGAAGCCGTAGCTAACCCGCTTCGATTGAAATAAGATATTATCAGCGGAAAAGAGAGTGTGAATTGTATGGCTGGAAAAGTGAAAATACGAGGAGTCAGCAGATTTAGTCTGATTATAACCATCATTCTTAGCCTTTTATGTGTGAGTATTTCTGTTTATGGGTTAAAAAAATACAATATTCTTCGCACATCAATGGATGAGTATGTGGCATGCGAGGAGGCAATTCATGATTTTGACAGAGGATCAGATATTTTAACTAGAAAAGCACGTCTTGCAGCATACACCGGGGAGACCAAGTATATTGATGGCTACTTCCAAGAAGTAAACTATGATCGTCATAGAGAGAAAGCCATAGAAAAAATTTCAAACTATAAGGATACTGAAGATGCCGCTAAACTTCTAGAAGAGGCTATGGACAATTCCAAGAAACTAATGGAGACAGAATACTATGCTATGCGGCTGGTGGAAGAAACTACGGGAACTGATTATGCTAGTTGGCCGAATGAATTACAAATGATAGAACTTTCCGAGGAAGATGAGGCCCTTTCCGATAAAGAAAAGCTTACCCTAGCCAGAGACCTTATGGGTAGTCCGGAGTATGAGCTTACAAAAAATAAGATCATGGAAGGTGCTAATAAAACGCTGGAAGAGATTTCTAATGGAATCGGAAACAGACAGAACCGGGCGGCGGATATCTTTTTAGATGTTTTCAAAAAAATTCTAATCAGCATGGCCTTGTTGGCCTTGCTGTCTTTTGTAATCTATTTAATTATGCGTCATTGGATTGTGAAAACTCTTACTAGGTATAATGAAAGTATCAAACAGGGACAGATTTTTCCTGTTTGCGGTGCTTATGAACTGCAGGTCTTAGCAAAAAGCTATAATGAGGTATATCTGGAAAATGAAGAACGAGAAAAGCTGATGAAGCATCAGGCAGAGCATGATCCTATGACCGGAGTGTTGAATCGCAGGGCTTTCGACCAGATTTTAAAACTTATGGAAAAAGACAAGAGAGACTTCGCATTGATTCTCGTAGATGTTGATACCTTTAAAAGTGTTAACGACACCTATGGACATGCGGTGGGAGATATTATCTTAAAGAGGGTAGCAAGTCTTTTGAAGGAAGGATTTCGTGCAGTCGACCATATTTGTCGAATCGGTGGTGATGAATTTGCTGTTATTATGATGGATGTTACAGGGGATTTAGGCTATACTATAGAAGATAAAATCCAGGAGATTAATAAGCGGCTTGAGATTCATGAAGAGAATATACCGGCAGTATCCTTAAGTGTAGGGGTCGCCTTTACCGATCGGGAGAATCCGGGGGAAAGTTTGTTTGAGGATGCAGATTTAGCCCTCTATTATGTGAAGGAACATGGGCGAAAAGCCTGCCGAATTTATTCTGCAGAGGATGCAAAATACAATCAAGAGGAAACGCTAGCGTATAAAATATAATTTACCAGATAGAATTTTGAGAGATATTTATTCTTTGGCAAAAAAACATTCTGTTGAAAAAGTAGTTTTATTTGGATCTCGCGCCCGAGGCACCAATACAGAGAGAAGCGATATAGACCTTGCCGTATATGGAGGCGACTTTGAGAACTTTTATTGGGATGTCAAGGAAAAGGTTCATTCACTTTTGATGTTTGATTTTGTCCATATGGATGGATCTGTGAGCGATGACTTGAAGGA
>CAVAKZ010000019.1:4050-45319 GCA_963589425.1 Parabacteroides distasonis
CTCATAATGAGAGAGCACCTGGCAGGAGCCAGGTGCTCTCATTTTTTATTTTTGTATCTGCTTACTATCAAATTTTGTTGCAATCATATGAATTACATAAGGAATTAAGATTACTGGAATTGCTAGGTATGCCAGGGCGCTGTAAGCCTTTTGAATCAGGGTAAGCAGTCCAAACTGGGCAATACAAAAATCTGCGAGACAGCAAATCAGGGCGATCACAATTTCTTGGATGCTTATCTTTCCAAGGATCTTCTTGGCAGATTCAGAGGCCTTATTTTCCCTTGTTTTCATCAGACCACTATCAATTCTTGCTACCATGGCAGCCACCATATTAACAGCAGTGGATACTGCTCCCAAGATAATCAAAATAGAAATAAGTGGGGTCAGAAGCCCCTTTCCTACTCCCTGCTGTACCATGAACAAGGTAGGTACGCTTTGATTAGCCATTTCTGGATTTTCGTAGACAGTGAGGATTCCAAGGACCACCATAATCATAAGCAAGGCATTTACCACAAATCCAATCCCCATACTTTTTATGGCATCCTTTGGCTTGGCAAAGGACTTTCCGTGCTGAACAAATACCGCAATATTGGAAAGCTGAAAGGTTCCATACAAAAAGGCGGAATAAAAAGCCTTTCCCAGAGGCAATCCTTGGGTATTCATGGCCTTTAAGCTGCTTGTAATATTGCCCCATCCGTGAATAATATTAGGAAGGTAAACAAGAAACAAACCTGCAATAATGCAGATAGACAACACAGAAGCTACCCGTCGCACCAAGTCAGTTCCAAAGATGGCTACAATAAAAATAAATACTCCAATAATAAAAGTACATAAAAGATAAGGAAGCCCTGTTAGGGTGCTTAAGGTGGCCCCGCCTGTGGCAAAGGCAACTGCCGGAGCCACGCACATTACACAAAGATAAAGCAGCTCAAAAAGGTTAGAAAAAACAGGAGCAAAACGTCCATAAAAGGCATTGTTGTAGGACCTGTAATCGTAGACCTCATGTTTCCTTGCAAAGTAAAGTGCGTAGGCAAAAAAGATGGCATTGTAGATCATGGCAAAGGCCGGCATAATCAAGCACCAGATGCCGTAGCGCACATAGTAACTGTAGATTTGGGCTCCGGAGGCAAAGCCGCCTCCGAAATGGGTAGTAAACCAGACAAAGGCAACTCCAAAGATCATAGAAGATCCGGGAAGCCCGGTTTTTGCCTGGCTGGATATATTTGGTTTGGTCATGAAAAAATCCTTTCCAAGAGATAATTATCCCTCGATTTTATAGCTCTTTAGTGTGTTCATAGCGTCCTCTAACATTGCCTTTGTAACCTGATAAGGATAATGGGCCACATCAGACATGGCAGGAATTCTTGTCATGCTTTCTTCCCATTGGTCTTGGCTGATTTCAATATCCTCCAAAGAAACAGGAAGTCCAATGGCCTGATTTAACTTGTAGATTTTCTGAAATTCCTCTACTTGCCCGTCCACTAAAAGGGCTAGGAGGACCCCAAAAGCAACCACCTCTCCGTGAAGATGCTTTTCCTCAATAATTGGATAGGAGGTAAAGGCATAGAAAATAGCATGGGCCAGGCCGCTGTTGTAGTCAGGAGTGAAATCCTTTGTTAAAAAGATAGATGCAATTCCGGTGGTAACTACAATGGCAAGGACTACTTGCTCCACTTCATAGGTACAAAGGCCCTTTTTGTGGTCTTCAAAGGCCCTTGCTCCATACTGAAGCAGGGGATCCCTGCACATATGGCTTACCGCCACACCTACAGCAGTGAAATGCTCTAGCCTTTCATCCCGAGAGGAGATAGTAGCCTCGTAATACTTGGCATAGGTATCACCAATTCCGGCCCACATATATTGACAAGGAGCCTTGGCAATAATCTCTGTATCAATAAAGGCATGCATAGCAGGCCGCACAAAGAAATGAGGCTTCAAAAAAGTTCCATCTTCATTGTACATAATTGATACAGAAGTGCAGGCAGCGCAGTTAGAAGCAATAGTGGGGAAAGTAAAAACAGGCTTGTCATCCTCGATACATAAGCATTTCACTGTGTCAAGAGCCTTGCCGCCCCCAACGCCAAAAACCATGTCCGCCTCCTGATAAAGAGGGAGACCGCGAAGAGCTTCCACAGTCTGGAAAGTACAATCCTTTCCATAAAGCTCACATCCAATAATGGTAAGATTTGTTTTTGCCACATAGGAGCGAATCTTCTCTTCGGCAGCCTCTAAAGCCTTCTTACCGCCAATAATCAAAACCTTTTTTCCGTAGGACTCACAAACGGGCCCGATCTTGTCATAAATTTTATCTCCGATAGAATAACTAGGGAGATGCACTTCATAATTTTCAAGTTTCATAATTCTCATCCTTTTTTCTTGCGTTAACACTTTACTGTATTATAAAATATAAGTTAAAATTAAGGAAAAGGCAATACCAATCATTTTAAAAAGGGAGACAACTGCGAGATAACTTAAGTTGTCTTCTTTTATTTTGCAGAAAAAATCATTGGAATAAATTAAAAAAATTAAAACTTGCATTATACGAGGATTCGTGTATACTGGTATACAAAGTCAGGGCTTTAGCGCGCGAAAGCAAAAATATGGCTTTTGTTTTAGACAAGGCCCTAAATTTTCAGTAACTTGTGTGTGATAAAAAATATGAGGTGTAAGAGATGGCGGTATACGATACATTAATTGCAAATGCTGATAAATTAAAAGAAGATATGTCTTATTTTGATCAGACCCTTTTAAAGATGGATCGCATTGATCCCAACCTTTATGCAGAATATGAGGTAAAGCGCGGACTTCGTGATTCCAATGGTAACGGTGTTCTCACCGGCCTTACAGAGGTATCCGACGTTCGAGGTTTTAAGATCATCAATGGCCGCAAGATTCCTGCAGAAGGTCAGCTTTACTATCAGGGCATTAATGTCCAGGAATTGGTAAAGGGATTAGAAGGAAAGGGCTTTGGCTTTGAAGAGACCATTTTCCTCCTGCTATTTGGCCACCTGCCTAATGAGGAAGAACTTGCTCGTTTCTTAAAAGTTCTTTTTGAACTAGAAGACTTAAGCGGACGTTTTGTGCGGGATGTAGTAATGAAGGCATCAAGCTCCAATATTATGAACGCCATGCAAAGATGTATTCTTACCCTATATACCTACGATGAAAACCCTGAGGACATTTCTGTAGGCAATGTGCTTCGTCAATCCCTGGAGCTTATTGCAAAGCTTCCCCTGATCGCAGTTTATTCCTACCATGCCTACAGACACTTCCGCCAGGATAAGACCCTCTTGATTCGCAATCCTGAGAAGGGGAAATCTCTGGCAGAGAATATCCTCTTTATGCTTCGTCCAGATGGGAAGTATACGGAGCTAGAAGCCAAGGTTTTGGATATTGCCCTGATCCTCCATGCAGAGCACGGTGGTGGTAACAACTCCACCTTTACCACCCATGTGGTAACCTCCTCCGGCACTGACACATATTCCTCCCTGGCAGCTTCCATCGGTTCCCTAAAAGGACCTCGTCATGGCGGTGCCAATCTGAAAGTGCAGCATATGTTTGATGATATAAAAGCATCTGTAAGCAACTGGGAGGATGAGGATGAGATTAGGGCCTACCTTCAGAAGATTCTTGCTAAAGAGGCCTTTGATGGGTCGGGCCTGATCTACGGTATGGGCCATGCAGTATATACCCTATCTGATCCCAGAGAAGTAATCCTAAAAAAATTCGCAGAAAAATTAGCCAAAGAAAAAGGCCTGGAGCAGGAGTTTGCCCTCTATGACAGGGTGGAGCGACTGGCAGGTCATGAGATTATGACCCACCGCAACATGCTAAAACCGGTATGTGCCAACGTGGATTTCTATAGCGGATTTGTTTATTCTATGCTGGGAATCCCGGAAGAATTATTTACCCCCATCTTTGCCATAGCAAGAATTTCAGGATGGAGTGCCCACCGCTTAGAAGAGCTATTGAATGGAGGAAAAATTATCCGTCCGGCCTATAAGTATGTAGGACAGCATGCAGACTTTAAAGATAGAGAAGAAAGATAGGGAAACTTTTGTATAAAAAATCCTGCACAGGGGTAAAAACCAGGATAAATTAGATGCCAAAAGTGCTGTAAACGTTGACATAAGGCCGCTTTTTAAGTAGACTTAAAAGGTATTGTGCGCTGAAAACCAGCGACGAAAAAGTATGTAAATGATTAAGTGAGTTTAAAAAGTGGGTTATAAATGCAAGAATGGTTATCTGTAAATCTTGGGGTATCTACACCCCCCCCCCGAAAAATGCGGCTATATTAGTTGTAAGAGGAATTGAATAGAAAAAGCCTGTGGAGCCTTGATTGAAAGAATAGGTTCTATAGGCTTTTTGTCGTGTTTAAGGAAAAGAAAATTGGTTTTTGTAGGGAGAGAGGAAAAAAGTTATGAAAAGAAAGGCTATGGCTGCGGTACTTTTGCTTGTCTTGGCATTGGTGCTTGGTCTGACAGGCTGTGCAGACAGTAGGGATTCAAATGATGGGGATAAGGCACAGGTGATTAAAATCGGCTCTGATTCCTATCCACCCTTTAATTATAAAAATGAGGACGGGGTTCCTACAGGAATTGATGTTGATCTGGCCAAGGAAGCCTTTGGCCGTATGGGCTATGAAATTAAGATTGAGTATATTGACTGGGAACAAAAAACCAAGCTTGTAGATTCCGGAGATATTGACTGTATCTGGGGCTGCTTTTCCATGGAAGGACGTTTGGACAATTATCAGTGGGCCGGCTCCTATATGGTCAGTAACCAGGTGGTGGCGGTGCCGGAAGATAGTGATATTTATACTTTGGCAGACTTGGAGGGGAAGAATATTGCCGTACAGTCTACCACAAAACCGGAGGATATTTTCTTAAATCGTAGCGATGAGAGAATCCCGCAAGTGAAGAATGTGCTAAGTCTTGGAAATAGGGAGCTTATGTATACTTTTATGGCAAAGGGCTATGTTGATGCCCTGGCAGCCCATGAGACTTCTATTCTCCAGTATGAGAAGGATTATGACTTAAGTTATCGGATTCTAGAGGAACCCCTAATGACCGTCGGAGTCGGTGTGGCATTTTCCAACAAGGATGATAGGGACCTTGATAAGAAATTAGATCAAACCCTGGAAGAAATGCGTAAAGACGGAACTTCTAAAAAGATTATAGGGAAATATTTGGAACAGCCGGAAAAGTATCTGGAGGTGGAACAACTTGCATATTAAAAGAAAAACAGTAAAGATGAGAAGCTTTGTTGTCCTTATATCCGTATTGATTTTTTTCTCTTCTCTCTTTTATTTTTTTGAGGCTGCAAAAAAGCAGACTCAGGAGCGATTGATCAAGACTGTAAATTACATGAAGACCCAGTGTTCTACCTACACCTACTATAATGAGGGAAGTGAAAGTCAGGCCTTTCTTCGTGCAGCAGAAAGTAATGGCCAGGTGGTATCAAAACTAAAGCAAGATGCTGCCACAGGAGAGGAGATTACCGAGGAGGGATTAAAGCAGTATGCAGAAGACTTGTGGCTTTATGGCATTTTAGTCTTTGATGCAAATGGAAATGAGGTCCTAAGTTATGCAAAGGATCCTCAGGTAGAAGAAGATTTTAAGTCCTATCTTACAGATCCTACAATTCTAGGCACCGCAGAAGCCAATGTAAGAACCTATACCAAGAGAGCTAGCTTAAAAGACGGGTCCTACATCAATATGGCTTCATCCGGAAGACAAGACCAGGAAGGTACAGTGGTTACCTACTACTATATTACCGCTGAGACTGCCAAGTCTTACGCCCTGACCTTGCAAAGTCTCCTAGAGGGCTACCAGACAGATGTGGATGGAACTATTATGATAACCGATGAGGGAATGGTCATTGCCTGTAACGATGAGACCCAGATTGGAGAGAATACAAAAGACAGCATGGTGGTTAAAAGATTAAAGAATCATGCAGACAGCAAGCACATTCTTTATATTCCGGAAAAACGGAGTTTCGGAGTCATGTTAAAGCAGAGAGAGTATTACATCTTTGGCTATGTGCCGGACAGCAATGTGATTAATTTTGTGATAAAAAATATGATTTTAGTTATGGGCTTCTTTGTATGCCTTCTAGGTGCCATGCTTGCCTTTTATAAAAAATCAGAAAATGACCACTTGAAAGTTGAAAGAAAGAGAGAAGAGCAATATAAAAAAGAACTTTTAGAGGCGGCTAAGAAGGCAGAGGCTGCCAATACTGCCAAGACAGAGTTCTTGCAGCGCATGAGCCATGATATCCGGACTCCTATTAACGGAATCTGTGGTATGTTGGAGGTGGCGGAATACTTCTCTGATGATCTGGAAAAGCAGAAGGAATGCCGAGGGAAAATTCGCAATGCTTCCAACCTTTTGCTGGAGCTTATTAACGAGGTTCTGGACATGGGAAAGCTGGAATCTGGAGAGGTTGTTTTAGAAGAACAGTCCTTTAATCTTCAGGAGATTGTAGATGAAGTAATCGATGTCATTGACAAACTGGCAGAAGAGCAGGGACTAGAGTTAATTAAAGAAAATTTCCAGGTTAGGCATTGGAATTTGATTGGAAGTAGCCGGCATGTAAAGCGTTTGCTTATGAATGTCATGAACAATGCAGTAAAATACAATAAGCCGAATGGAAAGATTATTATTAAATGCAGAGAGCTACCTGCCAAGGAGGACACTGCAGTCTTAGAATTTACCTGTGCAGATACAGGAATTGGCATGAGTAAGGCTTTCCAGAGCAGAATCTATGAGCCCTTTGCCCAGGAGGATCAAAGCATTAAAACCCAGTACGGGGGGACCGGTCTTGGAATGCCTATTGCTAAGAGCCTGACAGAAAAGATGAATGGAAGCATCAGTTTTGAAAGTGAGGAGGGAGTGGGCACTAGCTTTGTCATTACCATCCCTTTTAAAATTGACCATCGGGAAACAGAAAAGATAGAAGATCAAGATTCCTCTACCTATTCCATAAAGGGACGCAAGATCCTCCTTGTGGAGGACAATGAACTTAATATGGAAATTTCGGAATTTATGCTAGTGACAGAGGGAGCTAGTGTAAGCAAGGTCTGGAACGGAAAAGAAGCCGTGGATGCATTTGCAGCATCAAAATCTGGAGATTTTGATGCCATTTTGATGGATGTTATGATGCCTGTTATGGATGGCTACCATGCAACGGAACGTATTCGTGGTATGGAAAGGGAAGATGCAAAAAGCATTCCGATTATAGCCATGTCAGCCAATGCCTTTACAGAAGATCGGATTAAGAGCCGTCAGGCTGGTATGGACGCCCATATTTCCAAGCCTTTAGATATGCAAAAGTTGTTAAAGGTTATTTATCAGCTAATCAGCTAAATAATGTTGGGATTTTGAAATGCTGAGGTGGACCTTTTATCACCGTATTTCTTCTTGGACTTCTTTGCAAAAACTTGACGTTACTTTGGTAACGTACTAGACTTAACGCATGTGGGCTTTTTAGTGGTAGCAGATAGGCTTTTGGCCGGAGGCTGTGACTTGATGATTGCCTGCATTATATTTTTTAGAAAGAAGATAGTATCATGAAGTATTTACGACAATTCTGTATCATATTAATCATTTCTTTTGTGGGGGACTTACTCCATTCTGTGATTCCTCTTCCGGTGCCAGGGAGTATCTATGGGATTCTTTTATTGTTTGCTCTGCTAAAATCCGGCCTGCTTCCTTTGGAGGCTGTTAAGGATACCGGTAAATTCTTGATAGAAATCATGCCTGTTATGTTTATTCCGGCTGCAGTGGGTCTTGTTGAATCCTGGGGTGTCATCGGAAAGTCCTTGGGAGCCTATGCCCTGGTTACAGTTGTAAGCACCATCTTAGTTATGGCAGTTTCCGGTATGGTCACCCAGAAGTTTGTGGGAACAGATGTGGCATCTGAAAAAGAGACCAAGACAAAAAAGACAAAAGAAAAGACAGGTGCCGAGTCTGTTACGGCTTAAGAAGGAGCAATTCATGAATTTATTACAAGAATCAACATTTATGGGAGCAGCCATTTCCCTTATTACCTATTTTGTGGGAATGGAATTAAAAAAGAAATTAAAACACGATATATTAAACCCCTTGCTTTTATCTATCGTATTTACCATTATATTCTTGCTTGTAAGTAAGGTAAGCTACGACACTTATTATGAGGGAGCCAAGTACATTAGCTACCTATTGACACCGGCAACTGTATGTTTAGCTATCCCTCTCTATGAGCAGTTTGAAATCTTAAAGAATAACTGGAAGGCTATCAGCATCGGGGTAACTTCAGGAGTATTAACCTCTTTAGTCACCATCCTGGTAATGGCCCTAATCTTTCATTTTAGCCACGAAGAATATGTAACCTTCCTGCCAAAATCCATTACAACAGCCATTGGAATGAGCTTGTCCGAGGAACAGGGAGGCTACGTAGCAGTAACCGTAGCAGTCATTATTGTAACAGGGATTCTAGGAAACGTGATGGGAGAATTCATCCTAAAGATCTGCAAGATCAAAGAACCTATAGCCAAGGGAATCGCCCTGGGAACCGCATCCCATGCCATAGGAACAGCAAAGGCCATGGAACTAGGAGAAGTCGAAGGAGCCCTAAGCAGCCTCTCAATCGTAGTAGCAGGCATCCTAACCGTAATCGGTGCCTCCATCTTCTCCCTCTTTTTATAAAAAACTACGCCATCTTTACGGGGCGAGTTGCACAAAGCCTGAATGAATCAGCCCTGTGTGAGGAGTAGAAAACGCAGCGTGTCACAAAAAACCTGTAGGTCCTCTTGTACGGCCATTTCACAAAAAATTTAATTAATAGAATCATTTAATACAAGGAAAAAGAAACACAAACAAAAAAGCAAAAGGAGAAAAGTTATGAATGAGACAAAAGAAACCCCCGTCATCTCCCTTACAGGAGTCAACAAAAGTTACGGCAAACATAAGGTCCTTAAGGACGTTAACATCCAGATCAACAAGGGGGACATTTTCGGCCTCATCGGCAAGAATGGTGCCGGCAAGACCACCATGTTCAAGGTAATCCTAGGCCTTTCGGATTTTCAAAGTGGGGAATTAAAGATCGGGGACCCAGGAGATTCCCTAAAGCAAGGTCGGGCCAAGGTGGGTTTTCTGATTGGAAGTAATTTCTTTTCCTATATGAATGCCAAGCAGAATCTCCAGTATTACTGCCGCTTAAAAGGCATCAAGAATCGAAAAAAAGAAATTGACCGGGTGTTAGATATTGTTGGTTTGACCGGTGTGAAAAGCAAGTATAAGCAGTATTCCCTGGGTATGAAGCAGAGACTTGGAATCGCCAATGCCATTTTGGGAAATCCGGAGATTTTGATCTTGGATGAGCCTACCAATGGTTTGGATCCCCAGGGTATTGCCGACATCCGTAAATTAGTCCAGCGTTTAAATGAAGAATTTGGCATGACGGTTATCGTATCCTCCCATATTTTAGGAGAACTTCAAAATACTGCCCACCGTTTCGGGATCGTAAATAATGGGGTAGTGGAAAAAGTGATTACCCAGGAGGAGTTAGTTACCAGGCAGAATCTTGTCCAGATTTCTGTGGATGATCTAGATAAGGCCAGAGAGGCCCTTACCGCAGCGGGAATTGAGATTAAGGGGGAGAAACAAGAATCCTTAAGTCTGGAGGACTTTTACTTCAGTATCGTGGGAGGTGAAAAATAATGCGTCAATATCTAAAGGCGGATTTGTGGCGCATTGCCCACAGGAAAAAGAAGTGGATCTTTTGGGTCTTGTGTATACTGATCGCCTTCGATTTTTCTCGTTCTACAGCAGAGGTAACCAGCGGAAACCTAAGCTTACTCATTAAATATTATCAAAATTGCGTGGAATATATAACCATGTTTTTGGGGCTCTTTAACCTCCTCCATGTATATGAGGATGACCTTTCGGTAAAAACCATGCAGATTGTTATCGGAAAGGGAATCAGCCGGGGAAAAATTATAAGCTGCAAGTGGTTAGAAATGATGATCCTCACCCTGGTGGATGCCGCCACAGTTCTAGGCAGTCTTTGGATTGGTACCACCATAACAGGGGCCTTGATCAAGGGAGGAAACATCGTCAACATGTTGGTGATTCTTGTCTATATTATGTTGGTATGTGCCTTTGCCCTCTCTATCGTTATGATCTTGATCTTTCACAATATGCGTTTGGGCGTGGGATTAGTCTTGTACGAAGTCCTCTTCTTTAGGCCTCTTACCAAGCTTAATAGCTTTTTGGAAAGCATTGGGTCTAACTATGTAAAGCTGCATCCGGGAAGAATCCTGCCGGGAACTAATATTAATAATTTCTGCACAGGATTAAAAATCGGGAATTTTGAATTCTTAAATTTCCTGGTGGTGCTAATCTTCATTGCCTTTGGTTTTATTATGACCTACCGCATTTTTAAGAACAAAGAACTTGATTTCTAATACTGGTGGAGAAAGGATAAATATGAGAAAGAAAAAACAATTTCTTGCCTTGATCTTGAGCCTTCTAAGCCTATCCAGCCTTCTTACTGGATGCGGTGGGGCCTCAGACCTTACGGAAGAAATGTATAAAAGTAAAGTAGATACCAGCAAAACCGTTACCAAAGACTCCAAGTGGATCAATTCTGATTTTGTTGGAGCAGTGACAGAGGATACTGAAGCTTCCTTAAATGATGATTTCTATACTTCTGCCAACAAAGACTGGTTTCTTAGCGTAGAGGACCGGGTGAAAAAAGAAGGCAGCGTAGGGGAGCTTATCGATAATTATGGGGTGGTTCTAAAACAGGAGTTAGATCTTATGAACCAGGCCCAGGAGGGAACCATAGGAGATAACAAAATTGGCATGGACCCTGCTTCCTATGATAATCTAAAAGAGGTCTATTCTAGCTTTGCAAGGCTTGTAGGAGACTGGGATGAGAGAAATTCAGAAGCTTCTAAGCCCCTGGAAAAATATATTAGCCAAATTGAAGGCATAGAGAGTATGGATGATCTCTCCACCTATCTTATTAATCAAGATGGAAGTTTCATCTCCGGCGCCTATCCTATTGGATTTTCTGTAGATGCAGCCTGGGAAGATGAGGATGACAGGGATAAGGATAAGGAAGGGGACGATCATTATACTGTAATGATCCGCTCGGATTATGAAAGCTATGAAAACTCCCAGACTAGCTTGTCAGACTACGAGTACCATGATCTTCTTAGGGAAGACTTATATAAAATCCTGTCTGACTATGGCTATTCTAAGAAGCAGGTAAATAAAATGTTAAAAAACTCCTGGAAGTATGAAGAACTCCTAAAAGAGCATTCTTCCTATGAGGATATCAATAATTCAAAGATTGAGAACTCCCTGTATTTTAACAACCTTTACAGCAAGGAAGACCTGCAGGAAATGGCAGGAAATTATCCTCTTATGGAAATTTTATCCACCTATAACTACGATTTATCCAAGGAATATACTGTGTGGGAGCCTGACTTTGTAAAGGCAGTGGGAAAACTCTATACAGAGAAAAATCTTCAGATCATGAAGGATTATTTTCTGGTACATACAGTAATTAACAGCATGAAATATTTGTCTATGGACTGTTATAACTACTATAAGGAATGTTTCGAGTCGGAAGATGAAAATTATGCCAATCTTCTAATGGGTGGTTCTGATTCTTCCACAGGTACAGAGGATTCCAAAGACCAGTCGGATGATGATACCGATTCCGGTAAGCAGCAAGTCTTAAGTGCTAAGGATCTTACTGATGAGGAAAAAATCCTTATCACCACAGTGGCATCAAGCCTTAGAGAACTAAATCAAGAAATGTATGTGGCAAATTACTGTAGCACGGAGCAGAAAGAATATCTTGAAAATCTACTGACTGATCTGGTAGATAGCTATAAGGAAATTTTAAGCAGGGAAGACTGGCTCAGTGAGAAAACCAGAAAAAAAGCTATAGACAAATTGGAAAAAATGAGCTTCAGGGTCCTGTATCCGGATTCCATGAATGATTATGCTGATCTGGACCTAAGTGGCCTGAACCTGCTAGAGGCTGTGGCCAGGGTAAAGGACTACAATTTAAAAGATAATTCCAAAAAAATCAATCAGCAGGTGGATAAAACCGACTGGGATCTTTCTGATGAAAATCTGGCTACCACTACAACAAATGCTTATTATATGGCCAAAGATAATTCCGCCACCATTATGGCAGGAATTGTGGCCAAGGATAACTATTTTAGTCTGGATGCTTCCTACGAGGAAAACCTGTCCCACATCGGTGTGATCATGGGACATGAGATTTCCCATGCCTTTGACTCCAGTGGATATATGTTTGATGCCAATGGAGACCTAAATCAGTGGTGGACCAGCAAGGATGTGGAAGCCTTCCAGGAAAAAGTAGATAAGGTAGCAAAATATTTTTCTAACTACACCATCTATAGGGACGGAGATTATATCGACGGCTCCAAGGTAGAGGGGGAGGCCACCGCAGACATGGGAGGTATGAGATGTGCCTTGAATCTGGCTTCTAGGGAAGAAAACTTTGACTATGAAAAATTCTTCCTATCCTATGCTAAAACCTTTGTGACCTGTCAGGATTTCACAACAGAAATAGCCATGGCCCAGGATGAGCACCCTGTAGCATACTTGCGCTGCAACATCGTAGTCCAGCAATTTGATGAATTCTATGATACCTTCGACATTAAAGAAGGAGATGGAATGTATTTGGCCCCAAATAAAAGAGTGGCAGTTTGGTAAAGGAGGAAGAGTTATATGAAAAATTTTATAAAAGCAGACTTTCTCAGAGTCTTTACCAAACCCTTAAGGTATGTAATGCTAGTCATCTTTACCATCAATCTCATAGGCATCTTGATCTATCAAAGCGTAAATGGCTATTCCGATATTTCCATGACCAATATAATGGTAGGGGGAAATCCAATCTACGGAATGCTGGTGATGCTGGTGTATATATTTACCATTTTTGGAGATGATTTTAGAGCAAAAAATTTACAGGCAGCTATTGGAATGGGCGTGTCAAGATACCAGGTGGTCTTAGGAAAATTTGTAACCTACAGCACCGTAATGGTTATAGACCTGCTATTTTTCACCCTCCTTCATACAATTATAGTAACTATAATGGGACAGTTGGTGACAGGACCGGTATTTACAGAAATCTGCGTCACCTTAATCTATGAACTGATCAAGGGAATCGTCGGCATGACCATTGCCATGATGATCGCCTTTATCACCCAGTCCCCCACACTTGCTTCTCTGGTCTACATTATCATGCAGCTGAATGTCCTGGGATTTGCCATGGGCTATCTACTGGCATTCAAGCCAATAGGGAACCTGAAAATACCAAGCCATTATTCCACACCGGCCATACAAAACTTCGTAAGCAGGCTGTGGCTAGGGATCTTTGATGGAGGAAGTTTCCTGGTAATCCTGGCCTATCTGGCAGTGGGAATTGGAGTGTCCATACTGGTATTTAGCAAGAGAGAGTTAGAATTCTAGACATCTAAGAAATAAAAGAAAAATCTAAGAAATTCATCAAACACCATAGACAAGCCCCTGAAACATGTTATACTAAATACATAATGAACTCTTGAATTTATATACATATTTAAAGGAGGCAACCTATGGAAGATTTAAAAAAGAATATTTTGGTAGTCACAACCTTTGGCGGATTTTCCATGACCTACAATGGCAAATCCATCGAAGGCAGAAAGAATGGTAATTCCCAGTTTGCGGCCTTGATGCAGATGCTGGTCCATTATAAAAATAAAGGAGTAAAAAGAGAGCAGTTAGAAGACGTTCTCTTTGGCGAGAGAGATGTAGATGACATCCATCACGCCCTCCAAAGCGTGATCTACAATGCCAAGGTCAAATTGAAAAATTCCGGCCTCCCTAAAGATATTAATTACATTGAGATTGTAGACGGGGTGGTCTATTGGACTGAGGAAGTTCCGATATGGGAAGATGCTGCAGAGTTTGACAAGCTTTACAGACATGTAGATGCTCTGGATAAGAAGCTGGCTGAAAAGCCGGAAGGCTGTACCGACGAGGAAGCTCAAAGGGAATTAAAGCTGTTAGACCAGATCCTAATGCTGTATAAAGGAGAATTCCTGCCGTCGGGAACCCTAAATCTTTGGATCGCCTCAGAGAATCAAAGGTATGAGATGCTTATGAAGGAATGTGTGGACAAAACCGCCAACCTCCTTCGCCTGAAAAATGATTACGAGAAATTAGAAAATCTAGGTCGATACATCTCCAAACTCCAGCCTTACGGAGAATGGGAAAGTCTTACCATGGAAGCCTTAGTGGTACTAGGCAGGTACGACGAAGCAAGAAATCTTTACGCAGATACAGTAGAGCGGTATTTCGATGATCGAGGCCTTAGACCTTCAGAAAATCTTATGAAGTCATTGGAGAGTCTTGGCAACCAGGTGGTCCATTCCTATGAAGTCTTAGATGAAATCCAATTAAAGCTTATGGAACAGAAAGAAAAACCAGAGGAAGAGGGCCACAAAGCATATCTTTGCAGTTATCCAACCTTCAGAGGGATTTACCAGCATCTGGCTAGAATGCTTGATAGAAGCGGACAGTCAATCTATCTTATGTCCTGCAGCATTGTGGATAGCAAAGGAAATCCAATGAAAGAAAGCCCCATCTTGGATGAGCTGGCGGGACGATTGCAGGATACCCTGTTAAAAACCTTAAGAAAAAGCGATGTGGTTAACCGCTATGGCAGAGGACAATTTCTAGTGTTATTAATAAATACCACTAGGGAAGATTGTGATAATGTGCAGAAGAGAATCGACCGACACTTCCTTACATCCAGGCAGCGTACGGGAATTCGCTATCATGTCAATCCCTTGTTAAACGAATAAAAAGTATGCACGAAGGGTATTTTCACAAATGAAAAAGATAAAAGGTCTAAGAAAAACCTCTTGCAGTTGTTTTTTTAGACCTTTTTTTAGTTACGCTAAGTGATAAAATGTGTTTAAACGATGAACAAATTATATTATTTTCGTGAAATTCGAATTAAGATTAAAAACATTAGAAAGGAGTCTGATAGATGAGTGCATCACAATTATATGTGGGAAACCCCTGTGGCATGGTTCTGTGTATTGATAGACTGGATTGCAATTACAAGGTTACCGGACGCATCTATCACGGTTATAGATTGGAAGCCATGGAATTTAGCAGCATGGCAGAGGCCATTCTCTATATGGATCAGTTCTACGATGAGATGCAATATCCCTTTCCGGGAACCAAGACCAGGCACTTTGGAAAAGAGGAGGAGCCGGTGGTAATCCCATATAAGAAGGCAAACCTTTGGAAAAAGCAACGGTCTGTAAGCGATAGTGAACTCCTGGATCACAAGGGCAGGAGGGGGACCTTCATTGTCAGAGTAGAGCAAAGACAGCACAGCAGCTGGCAGGGAAGAGTTACCTGGATAGAAAAGGGAGAGACCGTAACTTTTAGAAGTGTCCTGGAATTGTTAAAACTAATGGATCAAGCCTTAGAGCAAGACCGCAATCAAAAAGCTCTGAAAGAGAACTTTGAAGAAGCTTCCAAGGAAGAGATGGAGGCAGTATGACAGACAAAGAATTTAAGAGGCTTAGAAGGAAAGACTTCATAGAGATTATATATGAACTCCAAAAAGAGCTGGAGGAGACAAAAGAAGAGCTAGCCAGGGTCAAAAGAGCAAAGAGCCAGGTAGACCTTATAGCTTCTTTAGAGGCAGCAAAGCTTGAGATAGAAGCCATGGCAGAAGAAGCCAAGAACCTGGAAAGTAAGCTGGCCTCCTTGAAAGAAGAGCTAAAAACCCAAGAAGTACAAAGCCAGGTGGAAGAGATTGAGGAAGAGGAAACCTTGCTAGAAGAATCTATAGAAAAGGAAGAGTCTTCGAGTGCTTTGGAGTCTTTGGATGTTTCAGACAAAGAGACTTCAGAGAATGAGGCTGCAGATAAAGAGACTACAAATAAAGAGTCGGAAGACCAAGAAGTACACTAGATTGGATTAAGGAGTACTCTATGAATACAGAGGAAACAGAAGTGAAACTGCCAAGTCCGGAGCAGGTAAAAAAAGAGCGAGACAAGATACACTATCGAGGAGAGTATTTAAAGGCTCTAAGACATATAGTAGGAGTCCTTCTAGTGGCGGCAGCCATAGCGGTTCTGACCGCTACCATGTTTTTTCCCATCCTGCGGGTATCGGGAGTCAGCATGGAGCCTACCTTAGAAAACGGACAGTTGGTAATTTTAGAGAAAACAGGAAAGTTTGAAACCGGAGATCTCATAGGATTCTATTATCAGAACAAGATCTTGTTAAAGAGAGTCATAGGATCTGCCGGAGATTATATAGACATGGATGCATCGGGAAACGTATATGTGAATGATATACAGATCGACGAACCCTACTTAAAGGACAAAGCCCTAGGAGAATGTGACATCACCTTCCCCTATCAGGTTCCGGATGGCAAGATCTTCGTCATGGGAGACCACCGATCCAAGTCCATAGACAGCCGAAGTAAATTGGTAGGCTGTGTATCAGATGAACAAGTCGTTGGAAGAGTCGTATTCAGGATATGGCCCTTAAGCGACATAGGAATCCTTAAATAAGGAGAGGAAAGCTATGATGAATTCATTGAAGAGTCACAAAGACAAGATGAAGAACAATCAAGAGAAAGGAAGAAGGCTCAAGGTAATAACCTTACTCTGCTCCCTGTTTGTAGTAGGAGCCGTGCTGTGGGGATTAATCCTTCCGGGAATTGCTATGAGTGGGAAAACCTACTGTGGACTGGAAGAACACACCCATACTGAGGAGTGTTATACCACAGAGCTTGCTTGTGGCCAGGAAGAGTCACAAGACCATAGTCACAGCGATGCCTGTTACAGTCAGGTCCTAACCTGTGACAAGGAAGAACATACCCATACCGAAGACTGCCAGAGTAATCCGGAGGCAGACCTAGAGACAGCAGAGACCTGGGAAGCTTCCTTTAAAGACGGCGGTTATGAAGAAGGGGAGACCTGGAACCAGAAGATCACAGCTCTTGCAGAAAGCCAGCTGGGCTATACAGAAAGCCAGGACAACTTCGTTGTAGCTGATGACCAGACCCACAAGGGTTATACCCGCTATGGCGCATGGGCAACAGCCACCACAGATTACGGAACCTGGACTGCAGAGGGCATGACCTACAGTGACTGGGATACCTTGCTTGCGGCCTTCACTTTAAACTACGCCGGAGTAGACGCATCCACCTTCCCGGTATATAGCGATGCCAATGAATGGATGAATGCTTTAAAAGCAGCAGGTCTTTTTGGAGATGCGTCCAGCGATTACCAGGCAGGAGATTTGGTATTCTTGAATAGAAGCGGCGATCAGGAGACCCTCTTCCAGGTGGGTATCATCGATATCGTCGGAACAGACGATAGTGGAGCAAAGACCACTATTAACGTCATCCAGGGCAATGATGAGAATACCGTAAAAGAAACAACCTACCAGGTGACAGACAGCCAGATTCTAGGATATGGCTTGGTAAGTCAGGCTTGGGAGAATAGCCAGGGGACAAAAGATACAGAGGATGTAGAAAATACAGAAAATATTGAAAACGCTGGAAATATTGAAACCAATAAGCTGTCTGAAGACAGTCAACCAGCCTTAACTTCAGAGGATGAAGTGGATGAGGGATTAGTACTTAATGTTACAGCTGGTACAAGGGAGGGGAAGAATGGACAGACACTGGGTATAAATGTAAGTTCCACCAATTCACATCCTAATGATACCCAAACAAATGAAACTGTGCGTTTGACTATTGGAAACCTGCCAGAAGGCGTAAGCTTGGCCGGATTTGATGAAAACGGGAAGATGCAGGTTGACTATGGTGACTCCACCACAGGGGGCAAAATCGAGGTCACATTGTATACAAAAGCGGATGGAACACCGGACTATGTTACCTATACACAGCCGGCTGGATCAACGATTAATTTTGTCCTGCAATTCAATTCAAAGAACGGTATTATGGATAAAACGAATACCGTTAAAGTAACACCTTCTATAGATAACGCGCAGCCAAATGATAAAATTTATGTTGATGGAGTAAATGTAACAACGACTGGAGGCTCTAAAACCCTTACTTGGACAGGTGAGAATAAATGGGAAAACCTACAGAAAAGAGTCAACCATAGTGAACTAGACATTGATACATCCACCAATACCCTTGTTGGTAATCTGGAGTATTACATAAGTGCTCAGGAAAAACAGGGAGATGGTGCTGGTGATACAGGATACATCTGGACAGAAAAGGTAGTTCTGGAAGATACGTTAACCCTGCCGGAGGGGATGACCCTTCCAGATGGAGCAAATGTAGACAATAATAAGGTAGTAGATAAAGATGGCAAGGAAATTTTTGCATTTGATTTTTCATCCTTAACAAATTCGAATAAACAAAGCGTATCTGTTGATTCGGTTACTATAGCGGATGATAAAAAATCTATTTCCTATAAGATCACCCTTACCAATACAAATAAAAACGAGGATGGCTCTTATGCAGGTGAAATGGATAGCATCAACAATTTAAAAGCCAATTTGGATGCCTCAAAATTAGTCCTAAGCAATGATTATAAAACAATGTCCGGTGAGGAATTAAAAAATAGGAAGATTACAAATAGTGTAAGTATTGAGACAAAGGCTATTAAAGGGGATGATTCCTATAAGGATACAAAAACTGTTGAAACAATTCCTGGAAAGACAGAAAAGTACGAAATTGCAAAAACTGCTAAGCAAGGAGACAAGAACATTGCAGGGCAAAAGGTTGCTCCGGGAAGCACCATTGATTACACCATTACAGTGAAAAACACTGGAACGATTCCATTGCCGGCCAAAGATAGTCAGGGAAACCCCTATACCATTACAGATACTTTGCCAAGTCAGCTTACATTGACTGAAGATCAAAAAAAGGCTATAGAAAATGCAGGAGGAACAGTGACAAGCAATCCTAATGGAACTTATACCATCACTGTAAAACAAGAAAATGAGATCAAGGCAGGTGAAGAGCTTACATTCACATTCAAAGCTAATGTAAAAAGCGAAAATGAGCTGTTGGATAATAATGATCTAAAAGAGATAAAGAACAGCGCATCCTACAGGGATAAGACTGCTGATGTAACTGTTAAAGTAGAGAAAACGAAGATTAAATTAAGCAAGAAAGCAGACAAAGATAAGGATGTGGCTAATGGCGATATCATTACCTATACAATTACAGTAGAAAATCCTAATGATTATGAGACGACTTTTGATGAGATCCTTACAGATCAATTAGATAAACACCTTTTGCTTCAGGGAATGTACAAGTCAGATGGAAATAAGATAGATGTAGGACTTGATGGAAAATACGATGCTGAGTCTACGGTAAGTTCTGGAAAACATGAAGTGGTGCTGAATCGAACTGATAATGATGATGAGACAACAAGCTTACAGTGGAAAGTCGGAACCCTTGCAGCAAATGAAAAAGTTACAATTATCTATAAGGTCAAGGTGGATTTGAAAAATGACAGCAGTATCTCATCTATCAAAAATGGAGTAAAATCTAACCATGGCGAAAGTGGTAGTGACGAGGTAAAGATTACTCCGCAAACATCCGTTGATAAAAAGGTTAAGACCAGTACAGAAAAAGATGATGCTTATAATGATGGTGGCCAAAGCTATGTAAACGGAACCCTTTTGGATTACAAAATTTCCATTACCAATGCAGAAGGAGATGCAGCTAGCACAAAAGAGCATCATGTGCTGACAGATACTATAGATGGTGGATTGTTTTTGAATGTAGATAAGCTATATACATATACAGGTAGCAATGCTGAGTCAAATTATAAAGAGGGAAAAGTAACTACAGACATGTTAACTGCATCATCAGTTACACTTGAAAACTTCTTGGCTGGAGGGAGTTCTGATGATAGTAAAATCTTTTTTGCTATTATTAATAATGAGATAGTTATGATTAAGAAGGCTTGGTCCGGCAAAGCTTACTCTAAGACAGTGTTGACATGGTATATTGGAAAATTAAAATCCGGACAAACTGTTGAAAAGAAGTATCAGGTGACCTTAAAGATGGCTGATAGCGATGGCGATAGCGCTTCTTATAGCAACACCGTTACAGATGGAGGCAAGAGTAAAACGGTAACAGTTAACGGATACAAAGAAGGAACAAGCTTGTATGCAGCTGATATTAAGAAGAATGTATGGACTATAGCGGAAAGCCAAGATAATAATAGTATCACACAACTAAACAATAAAAAATATTTTAGGATTAATGATAGCCAGGATAAATATGTAATTTATACCATAACAGTTGCCAATACAGGCAAGCAAGATATTACGGTGAAGAAGATTGCAGATGAGTATGGAGAAAATCTGGAATATCTTGCAATGTCGGAAAGTCTGTATAATCTTTATTTCTATCAATTTAAGGATGAAAATCAGTGGAAATCGAGTATAAGGACAGATTATAACATGATCAACTGGATAGATGTAAGTGCTGATTCTAACAAAAAAGAAGTTACTATCAAAAAACAAGAGGACGATACGTCTACTCACACTGTAACCTACCAAGTTGGAGATAAGAAAAATGGCGTAGAATTACCTGCCGGAAAAACTATTTCATTCTTTGTCCTTTGCAAGGTAAAGAATCCTTCAGATGATATTGAAATTACCAATACAGCAAAGCTCTTTGTTGATAAGAATGTGGCCTACAAAGACTACGGAACAATTAAAACCAAAGGTACTAAGGATGATGCTAGCCAGAATAATGGTTCTTCCATAGATTTAGGAGTTACAGATGATCAGAGAGTGATTAGCTCTTCTGTCACCGTGATTCCAAAGAATAAAATAATTCCCGGAATTACTAAGGAGGCTACAGGATATATCTATAGTGGCAAAACCATTAGTGATCTGCAGGCAATTACCTTAGAGAATAAGGAGACAAATATTCTGCCTAATTCCACTGTGAGGTGGGAATTGAAGCTTTACAATGATGGAACGATTCCGATTGATGGCTATAATATCGCTGATTCTGTAGATTCTCCATTCCATATTATGACTGAGGCTGAAGCGACAAAGATTGGAGTTGCAAGCTCTAATAAAGAGGCCAATAAAGTATTCTTGTTGGAAATTTATAATTCAAAAAACGATAATAGTCCAACAGTGACCTATGACTTAAGTAGTGCGGTTTGGAAAAGTCTTTCAAGCGGAAACAATCCAAGCAGTTTCAATGTAGCTGTAACAAAAGGTACGCAAACTTCCGATGGTAAATCCTTGGCGATACCGGCTGGAGGATATGCAAGGTTTACCGTATATACCAACTGTACAATACAAAACTTTACCATCTATGAGAATACAGCAACTTTCTCTCCAACCGATACATTTGATGGAACCGAGGTTACTACGGGAACCTTAGTAACAGATGAAAATAAAACTGCTACAGGGGTAAAGGCATCAGACAGCGTTTATGCTATGGGTGAGTATGGTTCCTTCTCGTGGAAGACCATTGCAGAGGAGGGAAATTCCGATAATCAGGCAGTAGGCTATAACACAAGTAAGAACTACATAGTCATAGATAAAGAGGATACCAATAAAAAGGTGGTTTATACAAATAACATAAAAAATGTTAGTCAACATAAGTATGAGAATCTAACAATTTTAGATTTAATGCCTTTCCCGACTGATACCGGTGTCCTGAATCAAAGTCAAAGGCGTGGCTCAGAATTTACAGTAGCCTACAACAATGGATTAAGCCTTACAGTAAAAGATACAAATGGTAATGTGACAAAAACCTTAGTTGCAGGAACTGATTACAGTATCCAGTTCTCAGACAAGGTGTCATTTACAGATGCAGATACGGGACATAAAGCTTCTGCAGAATGGCACGACACATGGGCTTCCGGAGATAAATCCTTCAGGATACTCATGGATAGTAGTTTCGAATTGCAGCCAAGTGAAACTTTATGTATCCAGTATCAAGGTCTTATAGGTGACGATGTACAGCCGGGAAAAATTGCATGGAATAGTTTTGGATATGCATATGAAGTAGAAGGCTTGGGTAATCGGTTACGAGCAGAACCACCAAAAGTAGGTGTTAAAATCCCAATTTCACCTACCATCAGTAAAAAGGTAGTAGACTCAACTGGTAAGGATAAGGGAACTGATACAAATAAGACTTTTACCTTTAAGGTATACGAAGGTAATGGCGTTGATGAATCGAAGTTAAAAGGAAGCTTCACCCTCTACCAAGGAGAAGTAAAAAAGATTAATTCTATCAAAGACGCCTCTGGTAAGGCAATCTTTAAGTCAGGAGGAACCTACACCCTAGTGGAGGTAGTAGACAGTAGCTACACCTTCCAGTCTGTAAAATCATCAGCAGACACGGAGGCTACCACCGCTAATAACGGTTATAGCTTTACCTACAATAGTGCCCAGGATAGTTACAACATTACCTTTACAAACAAGTTGAATGAATATACACTCCCGGGAACCGGAGGTATAGGAATCAGGCCGTTCCTTATAAGCGGAGCAGCACTTATGTGCCTGGCAGCCCTGCTTTTTGGATATAATTTGAAGAGGAAGAGGAGATAAAAAAATCTCTGAAATCATAAGAGAAGAAGAAAACTCCTCTTAAGAATAAAGACCCTCATTCAAAGACTCACAAACCCCTCGAGAAAATCGGGGGGGGTGTGAGACTGCTGAGCAATCAGCAAGCAACTAACAAACCCAAGAAAGACGAAAGGAGTCAAAAGAATGAAAAGAATGAAAAAGATATTATCAGTTCTACTATCGGTAGTAATGGTAATGGCAATGGGCATTACAGCCTTTGCAGAGGGCGATAGTGCCAGTGCTGCAACTTCAACCTCAAACTACTCAGTAACCATTAACAATGCAACCGGTACATATGAGATTTACCAGGTATTTGCAGGAGATTTATCGGTAGATTCGGATACCGGGGTAAAAACATTATCTAATGTTACATGGGGAAAAGATGTTAATAAATTCTTTTACACAACAAAGGATGCAACAGGCACTGAACAAGAAGAAACAGGCAACGATGCAGCAAAAATCGCTGAATATCTTGCAACTAAAAACAATGACAGTGTTGTAGCAAAAGATTTTGCAAAAAAAGCAATTGACAGTGTGAAAACAGACTCAAACAGCGGTATAGCAACAGCAAATACGAACGGAAAAGCAACCTTCACAGGATTATCAGCTGGTTACTATGTAGTAGCTAATACTTCCGTAGGTACTAGTGAGTCTTACACAGAGTATATTCTTCAGGTGGTTGGCAATGTGACTGTAGAAAACAAGGCAGATGTACCTGAGCTTGAAAAAAAAGTAAAAGATAAAAATGATACAACAGGTACCACAACAGACTGGCAAGATTCTGCAGACTATGATATTGGAGATGTGATTCCATTCCAGTTAAAAGGAACCATCGCAGATAACTACGACGCGTATACAAGCTATTACTACGCATTCCATGATGTGGAAGAGTCTGGATTGACATTCAAAGAAATTAGCGAAGTATATGTTATGAACAATAATCAGAAAACAGTTGTGCCTGTAACTCAGTATACTTTAAAAACAGGCGATCAAGTATCTGAAACAGCAGAAGGAGCGGAAAAATGCTCTTTTGAAATTGTTTTTGATGATCTAAAGAATTTAAAAGATGCTGACGAGAATGCTATTGTGATAAACGAAGATTCTGAAATTTATGTAGAGTATACCTCCACATTAAACAATAAAGCAGTACTTGGAAATCAGGGTAATGTAAACAAGGCAAAATTAGAGTTCTCTAATAATCCAAATGGTAATGGAAAAGGCGAGACCCCATGGGATAATGTCATCGTATTCACCTATAAGGTAGTGATTAATAAGGTAGACGCTAAAAGCCAGCCATTAAAAGGAGCTGAGTTTACTTTAAGTAAGCAAGTAGCAAAGCCTATAAAGGATGACGGAAGCGTTAAAGACTATGAATCAAAGACTGTTCAGGTTGCGAAAAATTCGGAAGGTACAGAGTTTACTTTCAGTGGCCTGGATGATGGAACTTATATCTTAACTGAGACTGAGACTCCAAAAGGATTCAATACCATCGAACCAATCACCTTTACAGTAACAGCAGAGCATAATATTACATGGGAAGGAACCAATAGAACGGATGTATTAATTAAATTAAGCGGAGATAAGGTGAGTGGTGAAATCACATTCACTTCGAACGTAAAGGCTGGATCCTTGACAGCAACTGTAGTCAACAAAGAGGGTACCGTTCTTCCATCTACCGGTGGTATCGGTACTACCATCTTCTATGTAGTTGGTGCTATTCTTATGATCGGTGCTGGAGTAGTTCTAGTTTCTAGAAGACGTGCAAACAAATAATTATAAAATAAAGTCTATATGAATTAAATGGTTAAAATGTGCTGGTACTGAGGGGCTTTTGTTTAGCTCCTTGGTACCTATGCATCATTTAATCCCATATGGACAAGAAAAAAACAGCCTCAGGGAGAACACCATGAAAAAAGATAGAACCACCCTTATATTATCCCTTATCTTTCTCGTAGGGCTCTCCGTGATGCTGTATCCTTTCTTCAGTAACTACTGGAACTCAAAAAGACAGACGGAAGCGGTTGCAAGTTACGATACGGCTGTCAGTCGAATGTCTGAGAAGGACTATGACAAGTATTTTGCTGATGCTGAAAGCTATAACCAGGAGTTGGCTCAGTTAGCTGATCCACTGGAAAACTACAAGAAACTTCCGGGATTTAACAATATCTTAAATATTACAGAATCGGGAGTAATCGGATACATCACCATTGATAAAATTGACACAGAGCTTCCTATCTACTATGGAACGGCAGAAGGAACCCTCCAAATTGGAGTAGGTCTTCTAAATGGGACCTCCTTTCCCATAGGAGGAAAAGGAACTCACGCCGTCCTATCTGCCCACAGAGGCCTTCCCAGTGCGGAACTTTTTTCCAGACTGGATGAGATGGAGGAGGGGGACACCTTTCAGATTACAGTTTTAAATAGGGTTCTAACCTATGAAGTGGACCAGATCCACATTGTAATTCCGGAGGATGTGAAGGACTTAGCCATTGACCCAGACAAGGATTACTGTACTTTGATGACCTGTACTCCTTATGGCATTAACACCCACAGACTTTTGGTTCGGGGAGTTCGCATAGAGGGCTTGGGAGAATCGGTTCCGGCAGATGCCTACCAGGTAGAGCCTAAGGAAGTGGCAGTAGTAATTACATTATTAATTCTGGTAATTCTAATGCTTGTAAACTTCCTTATTTGGAAGGCAAGAAGCATGAAAAAGCAAAAAGATAAGATATGATTTTAACTGGAAAATAATTTCATGAAGAAATTGAAAAAGATTTTGCCCAATATTTTGATTGGAGCCATCTTCCTGATAGGTTTTGGAATTTTTGCCTATCCTACTGTATCCAATCAGTGGAACAAGCTCCACCAAAGTCAGGCCATTGCTTCTTATGAAGGCGCAGTGGAAGATATGACGGAAGATGATTACAGCTCCTACTGGGAGGCGGCAGAAAAATACAACAGCACAATTACAGAGAATACCTTTACCACAGATGCCTTTTCTCAGGATCTAAAGGATATAGAAGAGACAGAGTATTATCAGATTCTAAATGTAGGAGGCACCGGAATTATGGGTTACATTTCTCTGCCTAAGATTAAGCAAAAACTTCCTATTTATCATGGAACTGCAGATACCGTGCTGCAGATCGGAGTGGGACATTTGTCCGGCACCAGGCTTCCTATAGGAGGTAACAGTAATCACAGTGTTTTAGCGGCTCACCGAGGCCTTCCCTCTGCCAAGCTTTTTTCAGATTTAGATAAGATGAAGCTTGGAGATAAGTTCTATATTCATATTTTAGATCAGGTATTTGCCTATGAGGTGACATCCATAGATCCTATGGTGGACAAGGAAGATACCGCAACATTGGAAAGCCTACTTCAGGTTAAAGAGGGAGAAGATATGGTGACTTTATTTACCTGCACCCCTTATGGTGTGAATAGTCACAGACATCTAGTACACGGTACTAGATGTGCATACCACGGAGAGGACGATGAGAAAGTAGCAGATGAGACCATGTTAGAGTCTATCCAGGAATATTATATGCTCTATGGACTTTTGGCGGTAGCCATGTTACTGTTACTCTTCTTTATTTATAAAAGCATAAAAGGAAGAAAAGTGAAGACACTACAGGAACTAACAGGTATAGAACAGGACCCAAGGAGGGAGAAAGATGAAAAAGATAAAGGTGAATAAGAAGTGGATTGCATCTATTGCAGCAGTGGCCCTTCTGGCGGTGGGATTAAGTGTTCCAAGCTTAAGGGCAGCGGATTCCATTGATTTGAGTAAGACTTGCTCTTTGACTGTCAGTGTGGACTCCTCTACAGAATATGGACAAGACCTTGTGAATGACAATGTGGCAGTTGATGTAAAAGCCTACAAGCTTGCAGATGTAAATAAGGACGGCGACTTTGAAGCTACAGGGATCTTTAAGGATTTAAAGCTTGTGGATTTAAAGACTGATACTAAGAATTGGAAGGATACCGTATCGGAAGCCTGGAAGGAAGTATCCGAGGAGGCTGCTGATATTTTAAAGGAGAACCAAAAGGCAGGGACAGGTCCTAAGGCAGATGGTAGTACCACTCTTTACAATGGCACCGGCCTTATAAGCGATCTTCCGCTTGGTCTTTACTTGGTAGCGGCTTCTGATGCGGATTCTGAAAGCTACAGCTATAAGTTTACGCCTTATTTAATTTCTCTTCCAAGCAATGTTTATCGTCAGACAGGTGCAGGAGAGGATGCTTGGGTGTATGATGCGGAGGCTGGATTAAAGCCTGAGAGAAGCGAAAGATACGGAAGTCTTAAGATTGTAAAGACCCTGACTAATTTTGATACAACAAAAGGTCGTCAGACCTTCGTCTTCCAGGTAGATGGAAGCAAGGATGGAACCCTCGTCTATAGCAACGTGGTTTCTATTGATTTTGACGGCACAGAGCTTCCCACTAGAGAGGCAGTTCTTGATAAGATTCCAGTTGGATGTGACATTACGGTTACAGAAGTTTACTCCGGTGCAAGTTATACCACAGCAAGCGAGGCGGTAGTAAGCCCTGGACTCATTGTGGCAGATGAAGTTCTAGAAGCAGATTTTACCAATACCACCACAGATGATAGGAAGGGCGGTTTTGGAACCTGTAATAAATTTGAATATAGCAAAGAAAACCAGGAATGGTCCTGGAGTAGGGTAACAGATAGTACAAGTAGCGCTAGCAACGAGAAATAGGAGGAAAGAGACATGAAAAAGAAATTTTATAAGAATCAGACCTTCTGGCTTGGCGCTGCGGCTCTTGTGCTGGCTGGAAGCCTTTCCTTACAAAGTACATCCGCTTATTTTACGACCTATGTAACTGCTAAAGGGGGCTATCAGCTAGACTTTGGGGAGACTACAGAGATTGAAGAGAATGTAAGCCAGATGACCAAACATATCGTAATTCAAAACACAGGAGATGCAAGTGGAGATCAGGATGTGTATGTAAGGGTGAAAGTTTTTAATGGAAGTATGTTTAATCTAGCCTTCAGTGACGGAAATGCTTCTTCTATGGGAGACCAGGCAGGATCTGTTGGAGATGGCACTTGGAGCCTCGGGGAGGAGGGCTATTATTATTATAGCAAGATCCTAAAACCACAGGAACTGACATCCGTATTGGATGCTAAGATCACAGACATTCCAGAAGATTATAAGGACAGCTTTAACATTATTGTTATCCAGGAATGTACACCGGTAACCTACAATGCTGATGGAAGTGCCAAGGAAGCGGACTGGTCAGCAAGGGTAGATTCTACCAAAGAAATCGGAACTGCAAACCAGACAGGGGAAGAGTAAGGGGGCTTTTAGAGAATGAATAAATTTAAAAAGTTTATGAAAAGTAAAAAAGGCACTCTGGTTCTGGCTGGTGCAGCCCTAATCCTTCTTTTGGGAAGCGGGGTGGGAAGTGCCAGAGCGGCCCTTACCTACTACAGTGAAAACTATAGTGCCCAGGTGGAAATGTATGATATTGGTGTTACCTTGGTAGAGGCTTCCGGTACTGATACCGACAATCTCAAGTCCACAGATATCAGTAGCAGAGACTATACCGGAGAAAATGATGCTTGGGAAGAGTCCCAGGGAGAACTCTTAACTAATCTCCTAGACCAGTCTGAGGACAAGCTGGTTCTTGGGAAAACTTACAACGAACAGCTTTTTGCCAAGAATTCTGGTAACATTGATGAATATGTAAGAATGCGGGTTTACCGCTACTGGACAGACGAGGATGGCAACAAAAGTAAACGGACTACAGAGCTTGAGCCTTCCCAAATTGAGCTTGGACTTGCAGATGTAGGCTGGATCTTAGATGAAGCGAATTCCACAGAGGAGCGACTGGTATTTTACTGGCCTCATATTTTGGCTGTAGGAGAAACTACAGCTGCACCAACTATTAACACATTAACCATTGATGCAAATCTAAAGAATAAGGTGGATGTTTCCACAGAGGAAGTAAGTGGCGAAAATGGCAGCTACACCAAAACCACCACCACCTATCGCTATAAGAATATGAAATTTAACTTAGAAGCCGAAGTAGATGCAGTACAGACCCACAATGCAGCAGATGCCATAAAAAGTGCCTGGGGCCTTGAGGTGAATGTAGATGAAGCGTCTGGGGATATCAGTTTAAAGTAACAGGGAGGAGATACTTATGAAGAAGAAATTGCTGGCAATTGCAGCAACACTGCTTACCATGATGCTACCTGTTACCGCCATGGCAGAGACCTACAATGGCGGAGATGACTGGTCCGTATATTTTGATGGCAGTAAGATGACAAGTACCTTTAAAAATACCGATATGGACGATGTGCTTTTGGGCTTGCAGCCGGGAGATGATGCCAATTTTCATTTGACCTTGGAAAATAAATATTCCAAGGCTACGGATTGGTACATGACCAACGAGGTCCTGCAATCCTTAGAGGAGAGTCAGACAGTAGCAAATGGTGGTGCTTACAGCTATTTGTTGACCTACATCGATCCGGAAGGAAAATCTACAGTCTTGTATGACAGTGACAAGGTAGGTGGAGAAAACTCAGAGGCTGTAAATAAGTCTGCCGGTGAGGGCCTTCACCAGGCGACAGACAGCTTAGAAGAGTGGTTTTTCTTAGACCGCTTAGAGGCAGGAGAAAAGGCTGAAGTTACCCTCTATGTAAAGCTAGAGGGAGAAACTCAGGGGAATAGCTACCAGGATACCATGGCAAAGTTACAGATGAATTTTGCTGTGGAGTTAGCAGATACCACAACGACCCCTCCCACTCCGGGAACTACAACTACTACAACAAACAATACCACCACATCATCCCCTAGCGTTAAAACCGGTGATTACAGCAAGCCATTAAGGTATGCCATTATCGCCTTAGTCGCAGGCCTTGTATGTGCCGGGGCAGCTATTTACAATGTAAAAAGTAGCAGAAAGACAAAAAAAACATCTACAAAAAAATCTGAGAGAAAGGGGAGAGAGTCATGAGAACTGTAAAAACCTTTGCTTTGACAATTGCAGCCTTTGCCTTGACCCTTGTAATGACCTTTCAGACAGGAAGCTTGACTGCTTTTGCAGCAGATAGCTATGGATATACCATTAAGCTTTATTCCGGTAAAGAGGGAACCTTTGCCGATGGTTCTACAGAGATTACTGTAACTACGGAGGCACCATATGGAAGCCAGGTGGACCTAAGTGGCTACATGAGTCAGGTAAGCATCAAGGATCCAGACCAGTATCAGATTAAGGGAATCCGTGAAAGTGGAAAAGACAACAACACCGTAGGAAATGCAAGATTCACCGTAACCGGTGATAGAGAGTATGTGGTAGCCTACGGAATTGCAGGAAATATGGTAGAGTACACCGTAAACTACCAGGACGTGGATGGCAATGCCCTGCGTCCGTCAGAGACCTACTGGGGAGAGATCGGAAGCCAGGCAGTAGTAGCCTACCTCTATGTAGACGGCTACCAGCCCCAGGCCTACAACCTCTTGAAAACCCTGGTGGAAGATGAGAGTCAGAATGTACTGACCTTCACCTACACCCCTATACAGCAGGCAACAGATAGCAGTGGAACAGGTGGAAATACAGCTTCTGGTGGAAGCAGCGGAACAACGGGAACCACAGGAACAACGGGAACCACAGGAACCACGGGAACAACAGGAACTGCAGGAACCACCGGAACAACAGGAACTACAGGAACCACGGGAACCACGGGAACAACAGGAACTACAGGAACCACGGGAACAACTGGAACCACAGATAACACCGGCGTGGTAACCGACACCACAGGAAATCAGGTGACCGTAGAATCGGTGGACGAGACCACACCACAAGACCAGATTAACTTGGATGATGAGGAAAACGAAAAAGTACCTGAGTCCAACTTAAAAACCAGCACCAGTAACCGCCAAATGGGCATAATGGTGGCCCTGATTGCAGTGGCAGTACTTGCCCTTGCGGCTCTGATTGCGGTGATTGTGATGATTCGCAGAAGAAAAGAGTAGTTAGAAAAAAGAGTAATAAAGAGGAGCAAAAGGAGGTTTTAAACCTTCCTTCTGCTCCCCTTTTCTCTTGCACAGGAAAAGCAAAACGGCTATACTCAGATTACAACTATGAAAGGGAGGATTTAAATAATGGGACAGTTTTTAAATAGCAAAGAACCCTATGATAAATTCAAAACCGTCAAAAAAGGTCTCTATTTTGTTGATAAATCCAGTATCTTAGAAGAATTGATCCCTGCCCTGCAGCAGGAACAGCGTTTCTTTTGTATCACTCGTCCAAGACGATTTGGGAAGACGGTTATGGCCAATATGATTGCTGCCTTTTTTGAAAAGACCAAGGATCCTTCCCTTTTTGAAGATCTTTCGATTTCGAGACATGAAGAATATAAAAAGCAAGTTGCCAGTCATGATGTGATCTATATCGATTTCAGTGAACTGCCACGAGAATGCAGAAATTTTCAGGAATATATGGACAGAATTCAGGATGGTCTTATCAGTGATTTCAAGGAAGCTTATCCGAATCTGGAGATAAAAACGTATGCTGCTTTATGGGATCTTTTATCAATGGTTTTTGACAAAACCGGGGATAAGTTTATCTTTGTAATAGATGAGTGGGATGCTATTTTTCACATGTCTTTTCTTACGGAAAAAGACAGAGAAAGCTATCTTTTGTTTTTGAAGCTTTTATTAAAAGGGAAAAGTTATGTAAAATTGGCATATATGACAGGGGTCCTTCCTATTGCGAAGTATTCAGACGGATCTGAACTTAACATGTTTTTGGAATATAATATGGCAACAAGAGTAAGATTTAGTGAGTACTTTGGATTTTCGGATGAGGAAGTTGACATTCTCTACCATCGTTATTTAAATAATACAAAAAAGCCGCAGATTAGCAGACAGGGGCTACGGGAATGGTACGATGGATATCATACAGCCGCAGGGAAGCGACTATACAATCCTCGCTCCGTAGTATGTGCCCTTACGGATAATCAATTATCCAATTACTGGGTAAGTTCCGGGAAATATGATTCCATATTTACTTATCTTAGATACAATGTAGATCAGATTCAGAATGACTTAACCCTGATGTTTGCAGGGGAAAAAATACCCAGTGGAATACAAGAGTATGCAGCTACCGGGCCAGAACTAAAGACCAAGGATGAAATTTATTCAGCTATGGTTGTCTATGGTCTCTTAACTTATGATAATGGTATGGTCTTTATACCCAACAAGGAACTTATGGGCAGTTATGCAGCAATGATGAAAAAAGAAGAGTCTTTAGGCTATGTTTATCGTCTGGCCAATATTTCATCCCAAATGTTAGAAGCTACGCTTGCAGGGGATACAAAGACAATGGCTGATATAATCCAGTATGCACATAATACAGAGGTTCCGATTTTGTCCTATAATAATGAGACGGAATTATCAGCAATCATCAATCTAGTATACCTAGCTGCCAGAGATCAATATAGGGTAGAGAGAGAAGATAAGGCCGGAAAAGGATATGTAGATTTTATTTTCTATCCTATTAGGCCTAATCAGGATTGCATAATATTAGAATTGAAAGTAGATCATACTCCAAAAGAAGCCATTGCACAGATAAAAGAAAAACAGTATGCTTTACGCTTTAGAGGAAAAACGGGAGAAAGGGCTACATATTCAGGACGAATTCTTGCCGTTGGAATTAGTTATAATAGTAAGACAAAAGAACATGAGTGCAGAGTAGAAACCATAGGATAAAAAACTTTCAAAAACCTTTTAGATAGTGTATAGTAAATAATGTATTTTTGAAGATTACAGTGGCTTATTTAGCCACAGAGGATAGAAGATGGCAGAGAAATTAGTTTTAATTGATGGACACAGCATATTGAACCGGGCTTTTTATGGCTTGCCGGACCTTACCAATTCCGAGGGCTTACATACAGGGGCAGTCTATGGCTTCCTTACTATTATGTTTAGGATGTTGGAGGAGGAGAAGCCCCAGTATCTGACGGTGGCTTTTGATGTCCATGCACCTACTTTCCGCCATGAGATGTATGCAGACTATAAGGGCACCAGAAAGCCTATGGCAGAGGAACTTAGACAGCAGGTTCCCCTTATTAAAGAGGTGCTTCATGCCATGGGAGTGTGCACCATTGAGCAGGCAGGATTAGAGGCAGATGACCTTCTAGGCACCCTCTCAAGACGTGGGGAGGAGGCAGGCCTTGAAGTGACAGTAATCTCCGGAGACAGGGATCTTTTGCAGCTTGCCACAGACCATGTAAAGATTCGTATCCCTAAGACCAAGCAGGGCCGTACGGAAGTAGAAGACTACTATGCATCAGATGTAGTGGAAAAGTATCAGGTGACCCCTACAGAATTTATTGATGTTAAGGCTCTTATGGGAGATGCCTCCGATAATATTCCGGGAGTTCCTTCTATCGGAGAGAAGACGGCCACCAAGATCATTGTCCAGTATCACTCCATTGAAGAAGCCCATGACCATGTGGAAGAACTTAAGCCACCGAGAGCCTCCAAGGCCTTGGCAGACCACTGGGACCTGGCAGTTATGAGTAAGACTTTGGCCACTATTAATGTGGAGGCGGATATTTCCTATGACCTGGAAAAGGCAAGGCTGGGAGATTTATTTACTCCTGAGGCCTATACCTATTTTCAGAAGCTGCAATTTAAGAACCTATTGTCTAAATTTGAACATGTGCCACTTTCTAACAATCTGGAGGATGGCTTTCATGTCATTACAAAGAAGCAAGAGGCAGAGGAGGCCTTAAAAAAGGCATCCCAAAGTCAAAGGATAGGGGCCTGCATTTACAAGGATACAGAAAATGTCCTTCCCCTATTTGCAGGCCAGGCAGCTATAGGTGGAATTGGCCTGTGCTTTGGAGAGGATGCTTCCTACTGCATCAAGGTCCAGGGAGATATTTCAGAATCCTGGCTTATGAAGGCCTTGCTAGACACGGGGAGATCTGTGGAAGTCTTTTCTTTATTTGACATAAAGGGTCACTTTCATGTCATAGATTCTCTGGATTCTTTGGAAGGGGATATTTGGGCAGAGAAAATCACTTCTCTTTTAGACGTAGACCATCTTTTTGATATAAAGATTGCGGCTTATCTTTTAAATCCCCTAAAGAGTAGTTATACCTATGAGGATGTAGCCAGAGAGCATTTAAATCTTATGATAGATGAGAAGGCCGACCCTGAAGTAAGGGCTTGTTATGAAGCCTACACTGCCTTTGCAGCAAGTGAGATTTTAAAAACTAAATTAGAAACCACAGGCATGTGGAAGCTTTTTAAAGAAGTGGAGATGCCTTTAATCTATAGCCTCTATGACATGGAGACCAATGGAGTTCGTGTCAAGGGGGAAGCCTTAAGAGAATATGGGGAAAGGCTTGGGGCTAGAATTAAGGACTTGGAGACAGCAATCTATGATCTGGCAGGAGAGACCTTTAATATTAATTCCCCAAAGCAGCTGGGAGTGATCCTTTTTGAAAAGATGGGAATTCCCGGTGGAAAGAAGACCAAAACCGGATATTCTACGGCTGCAGATGTGCTGGAAAAATTAGCGCCGGAATATCCTATTATTCATAAAATTTTGGACTACCGTCAATATGCCAAATTAAAGTCCACCTACGCAGATGGGCTAAGTAATTTTATTGGGGAGGATGGAAGAATCCATGGAAAGTTCCACCAGACTGTGACGGCTACCGGCCGTATCAGCAGTGCGGAACCAAACCTCCAGAACATACCTGTCCGTATGGAGCTTGGCCGCCTTATCCGCAAGGTATTTATCCCGGAGGAGGGCTATGTATTTGTAGATGCAGATTATTCCCAGATTGAGCTTCGGGTCCTTGCCCATTGCTCGGGAGATGACCATCTGATCGAGGCCTACAAGGAGGCCCAGGATATTCACAGAATTACAGCAGCCAAGGTATTCCATACCCCCTTTGCGGAAGTGACAGACCAGCAGCGGCGCAATGCCAAGGCAGTGAACTTTGGGATTGTTTATGGTATTAGTTCCTTTGGACTAAGCCAAGACCTTAGTATTAGCAGGAAGGAAGCTGCTAAATATATTGAAGATTATTTTGAGGCCTATCCGGGGATCAAGGCCTTTCTAGACCAGGCAGTAGGCCAGGCCAAGAAGGATGGCTATGTAACTACCTTGTTTGGCAGAAGGCGGCCGGTGCCGGAATTATCTTCAGGAAATTTCATGCAGCGGTCTTTTGGAGAGCGGGTGGCAATGAATGCCCCGATTCAGGGAACAGCCGCAGACATTATGAAGATTGCCATGATCGGAGTAGACCGGCGTTTGAAGAGTCAGAATATGAAGTCTCGCCTGGTGCTTCAAGTCCACGATGAGCTTTTAATCGAAGCCCATGAGACAGAGTTAGAAGATGTAAAGCGTCTCTTAAAAGAAGAGATGGAGCAGGCGGTGAAACTGAAAGTCCCCCTGGTGGTGGATATGCATACCGGAAGCAACTGGTATGAGGCCAAGTAATGGTTTTTACTGAAAGGAAAGAAAAGCTGCGAACAGTCAAGATGCAGTGAACAAGGATAGTGTCAAATGACCTATGAAAAAACAGAGCCAAAGAAAAAGGCTCAGATGAACCTTGAAAACTGTAGATATTTTACGTAGTGGTAGCTCGCCGCCACCCTTGACAGCACGAAAAAGAACTGCTGTGGGTCGATTACCGACGGCGAAGAACTCAAGAACAGTTAGAAATTCTTCCGTCGATCACAGCAGTGTAGCAGTTCTTTTTCGTGCTATCAAGGGCAAGCCGCAAAAGCGGTGGCTGGGTTATTACCTCGGGCTTTGAATCTAAGAACAGTTAGCGGCTCCGCCGTTGGTTAAGTTCAGGATTGTTTGTTGACCGAGGAAAATAAGAAGTTGCCATTTGCCAGGCATGTTGGGCGCACTGTGCAGCATTTCAACATCATTAAGCACCTTGTAATTATTGTGTTTATGAGGGCGGAGAAAGTTATAGTAGGCAACCCAAAGAGCTAAATCGTAGTTGGCACCGTCTATGTTGTCAAAACCGTTGGTTGGACGATAGGAAGCCTTGTAGGTGCGGTTAAGTCGTTCTATCATCTGCTTGAATGGGCGATATTTCGCAGACACTTCATCACCGTTTGTAAGACCGATAACTCTTGTGATATCAAATTTAAAATCATCTTTGAATTCACGATAAAACTGTTGCGCTGCAAGAGGATAAGCACTGTAACCATCTGCAATAAATTTAAACTTTTCAGGAAGCTTTGAAAAATGTTTGAATGCCATACGCATGGAAAGGATGCAGGCGCCAACATCTCGTTCCGTAGATATGCGATACCCAAGAAGAGAACGGCTGGCAACATCCATGATAAACCAGATATACGCCTTAACTCCACGGATTTTTATGTAAGTTTCGTCGGCAGTTAAAACTTTTCCAGCATTGTAATTATAGTTATCAACGAAAGGTTTGATGCACATGGCAGCTGTCTTACAATAGTTGGCTATCTGTTGATGAGATATGTCAATGTTGTAAAGCTCTTTTAAGGCATATTTAGTCTTACGGAGTGACATTCCAAGATTTACGTGTATTTTTAGGCAGAGAATTAAGATCCATCTTGAAGAAATCCAAGGTGAATTCGCGGTAAATGTAATGAAGCTTATATTTATTTTTCCATAGTCTTTTTTAAGATCAGCCTTATCTACTTTCTTCAGATTTTTGATGTAGTAAGGACATTTGGGATTCACGCATTTGTGCACAATAAAGTGCTTGCGATCCTTCTTAGGAACAAGTGAATGCATGCAGTGAGGACAGCGGAGTTTAAAGGTTGAATGTCTGTTTTCTTCAGGAGAAAATTTGGTCTGGCATACTTGCACATGAGCTGACCTTTGGAACCATTGTTCTTGTATAGATAAATTTTTGGAGCATTGCAACGAGGACAGGTACAGTTATCATCAATGTCACATTCACTACGCCGGCGAATAGGTTTGATTGGCTTATAGTCATCCTTGTAACGCCATTTGAGGTAAGCTATGTAATCCCGGTAATCCCAAGGCTCGATGTTAAGAATAAGAGGGAGCTCATCAATCTTAAATTTTTGATATTTAGGAGAATGGGAATCATCAAAAGACCATTGCTTGAGAGGAATATATCTACAGATGAAACTTAAAAGCCAGCAGATTTGTTTATGTTGGTATTGAATGTATTGAAGTAAATAAAGTATAATGTCCATGAGCAATGTCTCCTAAGGTTATGTTGATTGTGGTGATTTACATTATACCTTAAAAGGGAGGTCATTGCTCTTTTTATTTGCAATCCTCCGAAAAATCAAGGCTTTAAAGGAATTTAAACAATAAAAAATGGGTAGTTTTTGACACTACCTGAACAAGAGGGGAGTTTGAAAATATGAAAGTTATTGGAATTACAGGCGGAGTTGGAGCCGGAAAATCTGAGGTATTGGATTATTTACACGAAAGATATGGTGCCACCATTCTTAAGGCAGACGATATCGGAAAGAAGCTGCAAAAAAAGGGGGGCCTTTGTTTTCAGGCTATTGTAGATCATTTTGGAGAAGAGATCCTGAACGAGAAGGGAGAACTGGATCGTTCCAAGTTGGCAGAGATTATTTTTAAGGATGAGAAAGAACTTGCCGCTGTCAACAATATTGTCCATCCTGCGGTAAAGGAGGAGATCCTTAAGAAAATCAAGCAGGAGGAGCGGAAGGATACGAATCTGGTGCTGGTGGAATCTGCAGTTTTAAACCAGGTAGCTTACCAGAATTTTTGTGATGAGGTTTGGTACATCCACGTGGGAGAATCTGCAAGAAAACAGCGGCTTATGTACAATCGTGGCTACAGTGCCCAGAAGGTAGAGGATATTATGGCTTCCCAGATGTCCAAAAGTGATTACCTGGCTAACAGTGACAGGGTGATTGACAATACAGATAACTTTGAGGAAACCAAGGCCCAGTTAGACAAGATACTGGCAGATTTTTAAAAGTAATGAAAGCGACCGAGTTCATAAGGGGATTCGGTCGCTTTCTTCGTATAGTATTTAATCTTGTATCTTATCAAATATTAGTCTTATCAAATTTTAGGACGTGAAGTTATTAATTCAACATATATTCCATACAAGGCCGCCCGCCGGTAGAGTAGTCGATGCGGCTTTTGATGGCATCACTATCCACCAAATAATTTAAATAGCGTCTGGCGGTTACCTGGGATAAATTGGCATAGGAGGCGATGGCTTCGCTGGAAAGATAAGCCCCCTTATGCTCTTTTAAACAGGCCAGAATCAGATCCAAGGTTTTCTTCTGCAGGCCCTTTTGCAATTCCAGTTCCTTGCTTTTCTCAGAAACCGACTGGTTTTTAAGCAGCTTGTCAATGTCCTCCTGGGTAAAGCTAAGGCCACTGTTCATCACCTTGTGCTTTAGGACATATTTATTGATAGCCTCTGAAAAACGCTCATATTTAAAAGGCTTAATCAGGTAATCAACAATGCCAAGGTGCAAGGCCTCCTTAATATGGTCTGCATCATTGGCGGCGGTGATCATAATTACATCTACATCATTCTTTTGTCTTCTAAGCTCCCTTAAAAGTTCAAGACCAGAGTAGCCTGGCATATACAAATCCAAAAGTACCAGGTCCACAGGGGCCTCCATAAGAAATTTAAGGGCATCCGATCCATTGTGAAAAGTGGCAGTGACCTGGATGCCGGGACTTTTAGAAACAAACTGGTTGTTGATCTCAGCAACCATGAGATCGTCTTCTACAATTACGGTGCGAATCATTGCTTACCTCCTGTAATATAGCTTATTATGATAACTAATAATTAATAACTAATGTTGGATACTGATTGTAAAGGAAGACCCAACAGATGGTTCGGAATCGATAAAGATCTGGCCCTGGTGTTTGCTCACTATCTCTCGAATCAGGCGAAAGCCTATGCCATGGCCTTCCCCTCTGGTGGTGAAATTCCCCTGCATTAAATCCTGGATCTGGTCTCCTGTCATGCCGCAGCCGGTGTCATCGGTGATAATGGTTAGGCCCTCTGAGGTCTGGTTGATAAAAAATTGGACCTGTCGGATCTTGTTTGAATCCTCCACAGCGTGGAAGGCATTTTCAATGAGATTTCCTACCAGAGTTACCAGTTCCTGGGTGGAGAGAAATTCATTGTGGGCATCCAGGTAGGAGTCCTTTTGGATGACAAAATCGATAGATAGTTCTCTGGCTCGACTTTGCTTTCCTAATAGGAGGGCGGCGATAGTTTTGTTTTGAATCTGCTGAATAGTGGTTTGATAACTGTTTTTTGTATTTTGGGACAGTCCGTCAATGAAGGAGATGGCTTCTTTATAATTTTCCATCTGCAGCATTCCGGATATAATGTGCAGCTTGTTCAAAAATTCATGGGTGGAAGCGCGAAGGGCTTCTACAATATGGGTGGAGCCTGTAAGCTGGTCCGCTAATTCTAACATTTCCGTCCGGTCTCTTAGCATAATAAGAAAACCAATACAGCTTTCCTTGTTAAAAAGAGGCAGGATGCTAAGCAGCAGGTTTTTTCCCTGGTAGTTATGGGGAATTGAGCTTACGGTTTCTTGCTTGTCCAGGCATTTTTTGCAAAGAGAGTAGATGTCGCTGTTTTTGGTAAGCTCATAGCCGGTTCCCAGTAGACTTGCGGCAGCCTGATTCCAGTAGATTTTCTTAAAAGAAAGATCATAGGCTAAAAGGCCTTCGTCAATATTTTCCAAAATTTCCTCCCGTTCAATAAACATCCGGGTTATGGTGGCAGGCTCATATCCTAAAAGGCTGCGCCTGATATGTCTGGAAGTATAGGCGGCAAAAACCATACCAATAAGAAAAAGGCATGCAAATACCAATAAAAACTTGAGGATGATACGCCCCTGGGCAGCTCTTACTGTAGACAGGGAGGCACTGACCATGACAAAGCCAAGGACCTTTCCTTCCTTATTCTGTATTTGATGAAAAGACCGCCTTTGTACATCGTGCTCCCCCTTTTTTGTGGTGATGTAGGGAGTGGCATCTTTTAGGATCTGACCTTCATCCCCTCCGGCAAAGACCTCCCCGATGGCTTCCTTGTCCGGATGATAGATTCTGACAGAATTTTGGTCTGCAAATACGATATAGTCAAATCCCTCAGAGTCCTCCATAAGATCATCTAACATCTGGGTAATGGAGGAGGAGAAGGCATGCTCTTCCATGCCGTTAATAATTTCGGGCTCCTTAGAAAGAATAAGACCAATCTGGGAGATTCCTTCTTCTAAACTATTGTTTAGCTGTTTAAGCTGGGCCGGCAAAATAAAGGCGGCGGTAAAAAGTAAAAGTAGTCCAACTAAGATAAAGTAGGACTTGGATAATTTGATCAGAATGGATTCTTCTTTATTCTTGTCTTTCATGCTGATGGCCTTTCTGAAAAAGTTTTGAAAAAGATTTTCTGGCTATCTCTTATTCTATAACGTAAATATTTTTTTAACAATTTTTTTTTACTTTCATAAGTCTTTAAAAACTTACATAAACTTCTCTTTTTTCAGATAAGTGATATTCTTGCCTTAACAAGAAAACTTGAAGGAAAAAGAAGGAGATTTTAGGTATGAATTACAATGAGTTGGCATTAAAAATGCATGAAGAAAACAAGGGGAAAATCAGTGTAGTATCTAAGGTGCATGTAAAGGACAGAGACGATCTTAGTACCGCCTATACACCGGGAGTTGCTGAGCCTTGCCGCAAGATCAGAGACAACAAAGAGGAAGTTTACAGATATACAGCAAAGGGAAATTTAGTTGCAGTTGTCTCTGATGGAACTGCAGTCTTAGGTCTTGGGGATATTGGACCGGAAGCTGCTATGCCGGTTATGGAAGGAAAGTCGATTCTTTTTAAAGAATTTGCAGGAATTGACGCTTTTCCAATCTGCTTAGACACCAAAGATACGGATGAGATTGTGGAGACTGTAAAACGTCTGGCGCCTACCTTTGGTGGAATTAATTTGGAAGATATTTCTGCACCAAGATGTTTTGAAATCGAGAGAAGATTAAAGGAAGAGTTAGACATTCCGGTATTTCATGATGATCAGCATGGAACTGCTATTGTAGTTTCTGCAGGACTTACCAATGCATTGAAATTTGTAGGAAAAGAGTTCTCTAAGGCAAAGGTAGTGATTAACGGAGCAGGTTCCGCAGGAATTTCTATTTGCAAACTTCTTTTAGAGCTGGGAATTGGAGATGTGGTTCTTGTGGATAAGAAGGGAATTCTTGCAGTGGGTGAGGAGTGGATGAATCCGGCTCAGAAAGAAATGGCAGAGAAAACCAACAAAGAACAGCTTCACGGAGATTTAAAGGCTGCAATGGTTGGAAAGGACGTATTCGTAGGAGTGTCTGCCCCTAATATCGTAACTGCTGATATGGTAAGTACCATGGCAAAGGATGCCATTGTATTTGCAATGGCAAACCCAACCCCAGAGATTATGCCAGATGAGGCCAAGAAGGGGGGGGCCAAGGTTGTTGCTACCGGAAGATCTGACTTCCCGAACCAGATTAACAACGTATTAGTATTTCCTGGAATCTTCAAGGGAGCCTTAGAGGCAAGAGCAACTGACATTACAGAGGAAATGAAGATTGCTGCTGTAAAAGCCATTGCAG
>CAVAKZ010000020.1:0-30709 GCA_963589425.1 Parabacteroides distasonis
TAACTTCGTCAATTTGATATCCGTCTTCCGCTTCCACATCAATCTTCACTTCCGACCCAGGAGAAACATTAATTTCCTGGTCTTCAGAATCATTCAATTTAATTGTGGCATGTTCTACGCTTTCCGCTATTACTTTCACTGTATTTGTTTCTGTTTCTTCCGCATTAACCGTTATGGCAGAAATTCCAGAAGACAATGTCAAAAGCATCGCCAAGCCTAGAGAGATACCTCTTCTGAAAATAGAATGTCTCTTTTTCATCGGTTTCCTCCTTATTCTTCTTACTTTTGTTTTAATCTTTCTTGTCTTTTTTTATAAACTTTCATCACATCCTCAATCTTCAAATCATGCAGTTTTGCTATGTCATCTAGTCTCATATCCGGATTTCGGTTTAGGCTAATATTTACACAATCTCTGCAACGTCTATCTACACCTAATCTTGGGAGCGAGATTGCAGTAGATTGCCGATTCATCCAATATACTTTTTGAGCCTTCTTAGCTGTATAATCTTCACGATTAAGCCTTTTTAGTTCTTGACTCACTGTTTGTTGGGTCCTATTAATTCTCTCAGCAATCATCCAATCCAAATAATCTTTGTACATTTTTTCGATCATTTTACGATCATCAAAATCGATGAACTTAAAGCTAACTGCTTTCATCTACACATTTCTCCTTTCTTATGAACGCCTTGTTTACGTGGTTTCTCTATTTTTTTGAAAAAAAATAAAGGTCTGTGTGATAGGTATCTATCACACAGACCTTTATTCTATTTGCACTTACTCTTGGAAGTTACGTACTTTTTTATAACTTTTTTACAACAGTTCTGCCATGGGTTTCAAAAAGCAGGTGGTGCCCCAAGAAGGGCCACACCTGCTTTACTAAACTAGCCAATCATCCTATCTAATTGTCTTTTTAAGAGTCTTTTCTTTTACGAATAACAACAACCGCGATGGCTGCCGCTGCAAGAGCTGAAATCGCAAATAATGCAATTCTAGCTGTATCTCCGGTCTTTACCGTATTTGTTCTGCTGCTTGTGCTTGTATTTGCAGCCTCGTTAGATGCTTCTGTCGTACTTGTAGTTGTTGTGGTAGTTGTCTTATCAACATATTTTGTATTATGCTTTTCTGTTGTCTTTACCGTCGTCTCGGTTACACCTAGCTTCTTGTCATACAAGCTTAAAGATGTATCACTGGTCTTTTCTGCATCTGAACCTGATGTTATGCTTAATATTCCATATGCATCAATGATAAATTCCGTATCCTCCGCCAGCTCATATCCTTCCGGTGCCGATACCTCATGTAGGATGTATGGAGTTTCTACATTTAACTTTCTCTCAAAACCTTCTGCGGATTCTCCGGTTGTCCACTCTTCTACAACCTTTCCAGTCTCCTTCTCAATAATTTGCAGTTTTGCTCCGGAAACAAATTCATGATTTGTAGCATCTAGTTTTGATACATAAAGTTTTGTTACTTCATCACTTACTCCAGGTGCCTCTGCAATCTCCTCTGTAAGAATTGTACTGTCTGCACTTGCCTTCTCTGCGGAACTTTCACCAGATGCTCCTGCCAATCCTTTAGTATCTGTATTGGCTGCTGTTGCCAAAGCCTCGATATTTTCAAACGACAGAGAACTTGTATTTGCCGCTGTTGCCAATGATTCTATATCTGCAAATAACTGAACTTCTGCAGTAGAAGTATTTTCCTGATCTTCCTGATCTGCCTGTGCCAACAAATCAGAATCATTGTTTGTCTCCACATAAGAAGTGATACTTCCATCGTCAGAGACTACAAACTTCTTTGTTGCGTATTCATCTACCGTATGTCCTGCCGGTGCCGAAACTTCTTTAAAGTAGTAAATTCCCGGTTCTACGTTATCGAAGGTCATATATCCGCTTGCATCGGACAGCTGGGTATCTACCAATAAACTCCGTCCGCCAAAACCTAATACTCTATAGAGTGCATAGGTTGCTCCCTGCAATGGGTCTTTACTTCCATCCTTAGATGTCTTTTGAACACAAATGCTAATTGGATGGTAGGCATTTACAAAGGTTGGGTTTGTTGTTTCTTTGTCATCTTCTGTATAAGTAACTGTGGACTCCAAGGCACCTGCCTCTTCATTCTTTCTCACTTTCACAGTAACTCCAATCTCCCGTCCATCATAGATAATCTGTCCCTTATCTTCTGGAATCAGCTCTTTGATGGTGTAGTGGTATTCACCCTCTTTATCAAATATAACAGAATCAAATAATACGGATCCGCTGTCAGTGTTTTTCTTTGTATCAACCAAGTTATTATTTTCATCAAACAACTGGAAGGTAAATTCTCCCGGCTGAAGCTTTGCATTGTTCAATTCTTTTGTAACACCAGGATCAATAACCGCTGCTGTTACAGCCATCTTATTTTCAAAAGCTATTGCGTCTACTGCAATTCCATCTTTTGTATAAGAGACGGTGGTATCCATATATTCATTTACCTCTACAGCAACATCATATACAGAGGTGTCATAGCTGATGTTACCAGCGTTTTTTCCTTCCTCTTCTTGGATCTCTTTCACCGTATAGTGATATTCTCCTTCATTGAAATAAGAAAGTGTACGGAACTCAATTGCTCCGGAAGCGTCGTTGGTAGTAGTATCAATCAAGTCACCATCTTCATCATATAATCCGAAACGGAACTCTCCTGCTTCTAGATTTCCACCTATCAAGGTCTTTGTTCCTGTGATATCTGCCATTCCATAGTTCATACTCATTAGCATAAAGCCATAGTTATTGAACATTAGGAATTCATCATCTTCTACAGGTTCTGATTCTACTCCGCTGTCTTCTTCGTAGCCTTCGTAAGGCACCACACTCTTCTCAACATCTACTGTTCCATCCTGGCTTACAGTGACTTTTGCACGGTAAATGGCTTCATCATAGTACATGTTTGGATCTGGATCTTCTGGTTCATTTTCAGAAATTGTATAGTAATACTCGCCTGGAGCATGATAGGTTATTTCATCAAATGTAATTTTTCCAGCCTCATCATTGGAAACAGTCTGGCTGTAGGCAGCTTCCCCTGTAAGGGCTTCTTCATAGCTTGCATCTGTTCTTGTTAATGTAAAGCTGTACTTGCCGGCTTCTGTTTCTGCAGCCAGCTCTCCATCTACATATTTTTCTCCCTCGAAGGATGTAGATGCTGTCATCTCATTATTAAATACAAGGCTTTCTACTGCTTCTTTAGTGGTCTTACCATCTTCGCCAGTTACCAGCTTCTGATAATCAGACGCAACTGCGATTAATTGACCGCTTATCTTATCTTTTGTTACCTCTACTTTAACAATGTAGCTACTTGTATCATAGGTGATATTTTCTTCCGCTTCCTCCGGAATCACTTCCTTCATCTTGTAATAATGAGTTCCGGCTTCCTTGTATGTAATCTTTTCAAACTGAATATAGCCCTTCTCATCATTGCTTGCACTGAGAGCCTTTTCTCCTTTTGAAGTCTTACCATCTGCATCACACTCTACTAATTCAAAATCAAAGGATTTTGCAGACGGTTCTCCTGCAAGATTCTTGCTTGCAGTCAGCTGAATATCAGTTTCTTTTGTTGAAAATGTTTGGTTATCGAAGGTAATCTTGTCTGTCTTTGTTTCAGTTCCATTGGCATCAGTCTTTGTAATGGTTTTTTCTGCCTGCAAAGAAATTTTGCCATCTTTGTCAGTAATCTTAGTAACTGTAACAGTTACGATGTAACTAGATGTATCATATTTGATGTCATCTTTTTTGTCGCTAACATTTTCAGTAATCTTGTAGTAGTGCACTCCGGCATCCCCGTATGTATATGTAGGAAACTTAAAATTACCATCTTTATCATTGGATACCGTCTGTGAACTTGCTCCATCTAATGGATCTCCCGAAGCATTCTTTACCTCAATGATATCAAATTTATATTCACCGGCTTTTGTTACAGCCTTACCGTCTAAGATTTTACTACCTTCCAAGTCCACACTTGTACTCATGGTATTTGCAAATGTAATGATAGAAACTTCTGTTCCGGTCTTTACATCATAGTTATAAGTCTTATAATACTTAACTTCTGCCTTTAATCCGGTGCTTCCTTCACTATTGTCTTTTGATACTGTCACAACTGCTGTGTACACTGTCTCGTCATATGTAATTCCGCTAGTTGTATCACTATCATCAACTTCTTTCACTTCATAATAATAGGTTCCTTCTTTTGTATAAGGAATCTTTTCAAACTGAAGTTTTCCATCGCTGCCATTTTTAATGGTCTTACTGTAGCCATCCTGCTTATTCTTGCCATCTTGTGATTTTTCAGTCACTTTGTAGCTGAATACATCTGTAGACGCCTGACCGTTCAGTGTCTTGTTACCAGTAAATGTGACAGAGCCAGAACGATTTTTTGTGGTATTATTAAACTCTGCATCCTCTGCCGTCGTCTGGTCACTAATATCTTTTCCATTGACATTCTTGTAATATTTTACGTCTGCACTTAGATTCTGACCATCTAGTGTAACTTTTACTACTGCAGTGTAGAAGCCGCTATCATAAACAATATCCTCATCATCACCTGCGTTTTCTGTAATCTTATAATAATAAGTTCCTGCTGCCTTATATGGAATAGAAGATGACTCAACCAATCCCTGATCTTGGTTCTTAACATTTTGCTTATATCCACCAGCCAGCTCATTTCCATTCTCATCTACCTGGGTAAAAGTAAATACAAATGCATCCTTCTTTGCTTTATTATGGTCAAGCATCTTTATTGCCTGAAGCTTTGCTCTTGTCTCAATGATTTTCTTTGAGCTATTGGCAAAGGAGAATGTTGCTCCTGTATCAGGATCTACTGCTTGGCCATTTTTCGTATAAGCAATGGCTGCATTCATATCAGCATCAACCGTCACTGTCACTTTGTAAACAGAAGTATCATAATTAATATTTGAATCGTCTCCTGCCACTTCCGTGATCTGATAGTAGTAGGTTCCCGGAGCATTGTAAGTAATCGCTTTAAATGCAATGACTCCATTATCTGTATTCTTAACCAGCTCCTGGTATCCACCTGCCACAACCTTTCCATCGGCATCGGTTTCCTGAAGGACAAAGGAGAATTTGTTTGCTTCTGCCGGTTCCCCGTCTAATGTTTTGCTTCCTTTGAAGCTTACGCTGACTGATTGATCCTCATCGTTATTGCCAGGTTTCCATGGATTCTTGTGAATCTCTCCACTAACATTTTCCACAGTATCTGCAAATACTGATCCATTGTGAGTTTTTTTAATATATACAGTTGCGTTTGGTGCTAGAATTGTTCCGGAATATAACTCTTCAAAACTTAATTCTCCTATTTGGTCTCCGAAGTTTAATAAAATCCTTCCTCCATCTGCAACATATCCACCTGTTTCACTATCATTTATTTTGAAGTGTGGTTTGGTAAATGGTATTGCCTGGTCATATTCTATGTTAAATACAAGAGATCCATAGCTTCCAAGATTATTAAGCTGCACAGTATCTGCCCAATTTTGTAGGTCACTTGCTTTAATGTTGATGATGTTGTTAACATCTGCCTTACATTCAATAGTTTGAACATTTCCTGATGCTGTCGTTACATTTCCATTAGAATCCTTAAATACCAATCCTGCTGTATCTGATTTCCTATAAAGATTATTTGCATAAGCCTTTAAGCCTTCCATAGCTGTATCAAAATCAATCTTATAGGATGAGTTCTTTATATTCACAACATCTTTCATCTTATTAGATGGTCCAAGATTAATTTTTGCTCCACTGGACAGTATCAGATAAAAATTGGAATCTTGTGTTGTAATTTCGTAATCATCTCCAATGATCAATGGATCTGCCAAACGGAAAAATTCATTATTCATGGAATCTAACACAAAGTTTTCTACGTAATTCAGGTTAAAATCATTTTCCTGTACGTTTCCTGAATTTCCTCCGTTGGTATTTGCCAGTAACATATTCTTAACCGCAATGTTACCTTCCATATCTACATGATTCTTGTAATTGTTGGCAAATACTGCAAAATTATTCACGCTGCCTAGTGATGTAGCTGAAGGATAAGTAAATGTTCCTCCCGTATAGGAAGATTCATAATAGTCAGATATTGTCAGAACAACTTTTCCTTCTAACTGATTTACACTTGCTGCGGTCTTTACCGAATTCTTAGATCCAGTTCCTGCTGATACAGTAATGGTAAATGCATTCTTGTCAAAGCCTTCCACTGTAAAGGTTCCTGCATTATTTTTCTTCAAATTACTTGCAACCCCTCCATTGGGATTCAGGTTGGAAGCTTTAATTTTGTTATTATTGTCTGTATTTCCTGTATCAAATGTGATATTAAAGGATGTATTATTCTGGTTGGTAATACCATTGGTATTAATTTCCAGGATAATGCTATCATAGCCACTACCGCTGACTCTTCCATCCTCATTGGCTGTCAGACTTGTTCCTAGTCCTTCACTTACTTGTTGTATAGAATTCTCATCATTTTGAGTATCTGTATCTTCTTCTGATTGATTGGAGTCTTCATTTGCGTCATTAGATTCTGAATCCCCTGATATTTCCTGAACATTTATTTGTCCATCGCCCTTCGATTCTTCATTAGAATCGCTGCCCGGGTTATCACTGTCTTGATTATCATCTGCGTTCACAGTTCCTTCAAGGGTCTGATCTTCACCGTCTCCTCCAGCTGTTTCCACTGTGCTTTGATCTACGCTTGCCTGTAGGGATGTTCCAAGCTGATAGAAACCACTTACTGCAACCAATACGATTGCAAGAATTAGGGCAAGCCAACGTCTTGTTTTCTTCATTTTGTCTTACCTCCTCTTCTCATTGCGTTTCTTTGCTACGAAATAAATTCCAAATAATACAAGTAATGCTACGATTACTCCTGCAACTGTTACCATTGCTCTATTGGCAAATTTTGAAGTGCTTGCCTTGCTGTCAAGATCTTCATTTGCCAACGGCACCTGATCATCTGCATTCTCTACAACTTCTGAGGTAACCCCTTCTGCATTTCCATCACCTAATACTATAGTGGTTGCTTCCGTACCATCGCTTGCAGTGGTAGCTCCATCTCCTGTAGTAGTTGCATCTCCGCTTGTAGTTCCTGTTGTTGTGGTGCTAGTTGTTCCATCTCCGGCTGTGGTTCCTGTTGTTGTGGTGGTTCCGTCTCCACTTGTAGTTCCTGTTGTTGCTGTAGTTCCTGGATTTACTACAGTTGCCACCGTGGTTCCGGGTACCACTCTGTAAATAACATCATCTACTGTTATCTCGCCACCGTCTACTACTACATAGGTAATCTCCGCATCGGCGTTGATGGTGTCATTGCTGTCACGATAGTAAATGGTATACTGACGAATATTGGAATAGTAACTATGACGAAGAATATCACTTTGCCCTTTCAGGCGAATGTATGTGTGATTTCCACTTTGATACTCTTCCGGACAGGAAATTTCGGTATCCTGCTCATTTGTTACAGTAAGGGTCTGACTTGCGATCTCAGACTGGTCTGCGATATTTATATATTTTACTGTAATATCGTATCCATTTTCCGGATCCCACTTTTCCTTATCATAATAGTAAATATTGGTAGTTCTTTCCTTGTCTCCATACTGATGTGTATAGGAAGTCTCCATGGAGGAGTCTAAGGTGTAGCTTACTCCATCTTTCTCAAAGGTCTCCTGGGCTTCGTAAGACTGGGACTGATCTACACCAATCTCTTTTGTCACTGTGTCCAAGGTCTTTCCTGTCATGAGATCGATGATATTAATGTTCCAGTCATAAGGGGTCTGGCTGTCAATCTCACTGTATGCGATTTTCACAGTCTTTCCATTGTCTTCCTTTGTTAAAACCGCCTGAGCTTTTTGGTCAGTGGCTCTATAGTAAGTTACAACATTATTCCCATTCTCATCGGTTGATGTCCGGCTAAAGGTTCTAGGTGCCTGATAAGTATAGGTTCCATAATAGGTAATGTCTGTAGAATTAAATACATTACCGGAATCGTCGGTAAGCTGGACTCCTGCTTTATAAACCTTTCCATTGGATTCTCCATCATGTTCCTTGTAGCTTACGGTGTAGCCGGAACTGGCCTCCATGTCACTGTAATTAATTTCTACTACCCCGGAACCATCTAGATCATAATCTGTGTCACCCACTACACAGGAGGCACTGGCTTCATAGCTGTCAGTTTCTTTAGCCTCTGTAACTACCCCGTTTGCCAAGGCTACGCTTTCCTCTTGGCTTCCATCCTGGCTTCCTTCTAAATCAGCCTGAACCTGGTATAGTTTTGCAGAAGCTTTGATGCTTTTGTCGACACCATAGACATCGATGGTATACACTGCTTCTCCATCGTAGTCTTCGATGTCCACGACTAAGCTGTCTCCTTTAAATGCCTGTTTCTTAGTTATTAGCTGGTCTCCCTTTTTCAAATCGTAGAACAGAATATCTTTTCCTGTCTGATTATCGATCTTCATAGTCCAGTGGTTCTCCTGACTGGACTTGTCGGAAGAACTGTTTAATATCTCCGTGGTAGTTCCTTCTATAGTGATGGATTTCCCATCCTTTCCATAGACAAGATAAGGATTACCGACGGATACACTGGTAATTGTTAGAATTGCTGCAGTTGTTACAACTATTCCCTTTTTTCCCAATTCTAGTCCTTTCATTTACATTTCCTTTCTTCCTTTATTATTGTAACTATTCAGCCTCATAGATAAACGCTGCTTCGCTACATCATTTTTTCCGTTCACTTTATAAGACGGTATGACTTATCAAAAAGGTTCATTTTTTTTAATTTTCTTGATAAATTTTTAAATTTTTTCAAGAAAAAACTGTTCAGAATCAATCGCTTACTTGACTCTGAACAGTTTCTTCTTTTTTCTTTATCTACTTTATCTATTTATTCTACTTATTCTCATTGATGGTCTCCTGAATCTGCCTCCTCACAAGTTCTGCAATCTCAGGAGTTTTCATATCCTTATAATCCTCATAGTAGAGGGGCTTAAGGAAATGTACCTGGACCGTCACCGGATCTATGGTATGGGAATCAAAGGGGGTAAAGGAATTTATCAAGGCCACCGGTACGATTGGGCATTTGGCCTTGGTGGCTGCTTTAAAGCTTCCTCCCTTAAAGTCTCCCACCTGATTGCCTCGCTTAGATCTTGTGCCTTCCGGAAAGATTAGGAAATTCTTTCCCTTGGATACTTCCTTGGAAACCTCCAAAATCACGGTCATGGATTGACGGATATCTTCCCGGTCGATCATTAAGGATTTTGTACAGGCAAATACCTGTTTTAGGAATGGAATATTTGCCACCTCTTTCTTGGCTACCACTCCAAAATTAGCATCACATGCATCTATAATGGCTAATACATCATATAGTCCCTGGTGATTGGGAAAGAACATATAACCATCTTCTTTCGGAATGTTCTCGCTTCCATGGGAAACCACATTTACATTTCCACCTTTGTTGGCCCTACCCACGATATATCGAAGCAGCTGAAAATGTTCTTCCAGTGTATACTTATCCACATGGGCGGCGTGATAGCATAATCTTATCCACATATAAGGGACAAATAGGATGTTTTTCAATACCATAATTAAGATTCTCTTCATATTGTTTCCAACCTCCTTCCCTATGCTTCTTAATATTTTATATTATCTTGATTTTTTTTATACTTTCTCTGACTTCTTGATTTTTATCTTTTCCTGTCTCTTCTTATGGCTTCACAGGCTTATAATCCTTTATAATTCTTGGTATTCTTTGATTGCAGACTCGTATAAATTATTTCCTTCGCAATCTGCCACTACGATTACCGGTAGGTTCTCCACCTCAAGCTTACGGATTGCTTCTGTTCCCAAGTCTTCATAAGCCACGATTTCTGAAGATTTAATACATTTAGAAAGAAGGGCTCCTGCCCCACCGATGGCTGCCAAATAAACCGCCTTATTTCTAACCACTGCATCTAAGACTTCTTTCGTACGCTTTCCCTTTCCAATCATGGCTGACTGTCCCAAGTCTAAAAGTCTTGGGGCATACTTATCCATTCTGCTGGCGGTAGTTGGTCCTGCGGATCCAATAGGGCGTCCCGGTCTTGCAGGGGATGGTCCCATGTAGTAAATTGCCTGGTCTTTAATGTCAATAGGAAGTTCTTCTCCCCTATCCAGGCTTTCATCCATACGCTTGTGGGCTGCGTCTCTGGCGGTGTAAATGGTTCCTGTTATATAAACATAATCTCCTGCTCTTAATGTGGAAGATACTTCTTTTGTAATTGGTGCTGTTATATGCTTGTCCATCTTCTTACACCTCCCTGATCACGTGTCTGTTTACATGGCAGCAAATATTAATTCCCACAGGAAGTCCTGCGATATGGGTTGGATAGGTATTCACGTTAACGGCAAGGGCTGTGGTGCTTCCACCTAAACCGCCTGGTCCGATGCCCAGTTTATTGATCTTTGCAAGCATTTCCTCTTCTAAATCCTTTACCCAGGAAATTTCAGAATGGGAACCAACCTCTCTTGTGAGGGCTTCCTTGGCCATAAGGGCACATTTTTCAAAGGTTCCTCCTACACCTACTCCCACTACCATAGGCGGACAGGCATTAGGACCTGCATCCTTTACAGCTGTAAGAATAGCATTTTTTACTCCTTCGATTCCATCTGCCGGTTTTAGCATGAATACACGGCTCATGTTCTCGCTTCCAAATCCCTTAGGGGCTAACTTAATTTTCACCTTATCCCCATCTACAATGCTGTAGTGAATAATAGCTGGGGTATTATCCTTGGTATTCTCTCTAAGAATAGGGTCTCCTACTACGGATTTTCTCAAATATCCTTCTACATATCCCTGGCGCACTCCTTCGTTAATAGCATCTTCCAGAGAACCCCCTACAAGGTGAACTTCCTGACCAATCTCAATAAATACAACTGCCATTCCCGTATCCTGGCAAATAGGGATCATATCCTCCGCAGCAATCTTTAAATTATCCTGCAATTGATTTAAAATCTGCTTTCCCAGGGGAGCTTTTTCCTCTGCTGCAGCTTTTTTCATAGCCCCATCCATGTCTTTGGAAAGAAAATGATTGGCTTCTATGCACATTTCTTTGATATTCTTTGTAATCTCTTTTACATCGATGTCTCGCACGTTTCTTCTCCTTTTTTGATTACCAAATTAGATTTTTTGTTTTTCTTTAAAGTATACGGGATTCCAGTGGGTTTTTCAATAAACATAAGGCCGCCCAATCTCTTTACATACATCTACAAAGAAGATAAAATGTTATTTACAGACCGAAGCGACCAACCCCCCCCGGAATTCTCTATGGGCAATATGGGGGAATCTTATAATAAACCGGAAGGACTTTATTTTATGAACTCAACAAATGATGTTACGAAACGTAAGAAAAAAAAGAAAAAAATGTCTATGGCAACAAAACGTTTCGTTGTTTTAATTCTTTTGATTTTGCTGGTGATACTGCTGGCTTGCGTATTTATGCTTCTATGGCAAAATGATCCGAGACATTAAAGAAAACTGCTAACTGATTAATAAGAAAACCTTGTCGGATTGCCCCGGCAAGGTTTTCTTTTAGTATGGTATTGTCCCAGGATCACCATGAAGCGTGTAATTTAATACTTCCATTTTCCCATCTTTAATTTCACCTATCATCCATATGTTATCCTCTTCTGAAGAACAATCTAGGGTAAGGTTAATGACCGACTCTCCCGGAAGATACACTTTTATAGTGGCTCCATTGGCTGGTTTAATTGTCGTTAATGAAGGAAAGTAAACGCTGCAGGACCACTGGGACAGATCGTAAATCGTGGTGGTCTCTGTTATATATTTTCCAGTATCCTTAATCTCCCAATCTGGTTTTTGCCAGTCACCATTTTCGAAATTATAAAGTAGATTGTAACATACATGTATGTGACCAAAACTATAACTATCAAAATGTGTATGCAAATCCAAAGATTTATCCTCCCACTGAAGAACAAATTTCCCAGTTCCTTCCTCTAAATCCGGGATCGTCTCTCTCTCTTTGGCAACTTCACTCTCCGGGGTGACTTCAAACGCTTCTTCACTGTAGTTTTTTCCTTCCTTCACCTCAAACTCAATTTCCTTTTCCTCAAAATCATCTGCAGTGACTGTGACTACATATTTTCCAGGAGTAAGTTGTAGCTTAAAGGCTCCGGAATTATCGGTGGTGATAGTTTCTTTTGTAGAATCATCATCTTGCAAAGTGAAAGTCAGGCTGGCGTTTTCCACAGCTTCTTTTGTTTCTGCATTTGTAACTAGGCCAGCTATATTGCTCTTTTCAGGTTCTTTTTGACTTTTATGGTTATCATCTTCAGAATCCTTATTTTCGATTTTTCCTTTTTCCAATAGGTTTAAAAGCTTCTTTAACTTAGACGAATCTATTCTTTCTAATCCCTGGTTCAAAATACTAACTGCCTTGCTGCTATCTCCCATGGCTACATAGGTATTTGCCAATCCCAGGTAGGGATCCTCACTATCCGGGTCAAGGGCTAAAGCCTGCTTATAAGAAACAAGGGCATCTTCGTAATCCTTGTCCTGGAGATACTTCTCTGCCTGGGTGATGGACGCTGTATACTGAGACTCTATCATATGATTGTTAATCAGTATATAGGCAATGATTCCAATTACGATCACCAGCAGGGAGCTTAATGCAATTAATAGAATTTTTCTTTTCTTATCGCTCATAGGCTTTTCCTTTTTCTTCTACTATTTTCATTGTTTTTTTGCTTTAGCTGCCTTTAAAATTTCTTCAATATTACATGTCATCTTTTGAAGGTTTCAAATGAACTTCTTCCTAAAATCCATACTGAGATGATATCACATGCGTATGATTAATAACTTTAAATTCTCCTTGATGATCATAATTGAGATAGGAACAAATCTCCCATTCATTATCCACATCAGAAGAAGAATCCAATGTGATGCTTGTTACTGGTTCTCCTGGAATATACACCTTCGCAGTAGCTCCGTTAATTGCGCTAATACCTACTCCTTCTCGTGAAAAAACGTAAAACCACCACTCATCCCTGTCTAATGCGTCATAAATTGTTATAGTCTCTGTTACATATTCTGAAGTTTCCTGATGTTCCCATTTAGCTGGAGCATCTTGAATTTCACTCTTATTACAACCCTTAAAGTGCCAACCATCACTGTATCCCTCCAAATGTATTTCTAAATCCAAGGATTCGCTTTTCTTCCACTGCAGCACAATCTTCACAGTTCCTTCCTCAACACCCGGCGTAATCTCAAAGTCCTCGCTACTATAGTTTTTGCCTTCCTTCACCTCGAATTCAATCTCTTTCTCCTCAAATTCATCTGCTGTAATGGTAATCACGTACTTTCCCGGAGTCACTTCAATCTCAAAGGCACCCTTATCATCAGTGACAGCTGTTTTCTCTGTGGCCTCATCATCCTTTGGAGTAAATTTCAAGCTTGCCTGTTTCACTCCTTCTTTTGTCTTTGCATTTGTAACTACACCGACCACAGTGCTCTTTTTCACATTATCTTGATTTGCATTTTTCAGAGTCAGTTCATTCCACGCATTTCCAGAGCTAATATTTCCTTCCCCTTATCGGTCTCCACTTTCATCGTGTAATCGCCGGCATCAAATTCTATTACATATTTACCGTCATCTTTCTTAGCTTCTAATTGCTTTCCTACAAGAACCTCTAGGTTATTGATGCTTACGTGTCCTTCCCAATTATTGAATAATACCTGCAAACTTTTAAGTTGTATTTTCTCCGGCATTGCTGATTTGTATGGTTGCTTCTTAGCTGTATCCACAATCTTTTTATTATCTGCTGTATTCTTGTAATAAAAAATAGCATTTAGGTCTTTATGTACCACCTCAAGATAACCTTCGCTATCCATATTGGCACTTTCCACAGGACCAAATTCATCTTTAAAATTCTCGAAGCTATAGCTAGTAATTTTTTGTTCAAATGTGGTATTCAATGCAATTTCACCGGAATCTTTTGTCAGCAGTTCCTTAGAGGCTGCATCCGAATTTCTTAGTTGCTTTAGGAGATTTCTTAGTTTAGAAGACTCTATTCTTTCTAATCCCTGATTCAAGATACTAACTGCCTTGCTGCTATCTCCCATAGCTACATAGGTATTTGCCAATCCTAGGTAGGGATCCTCACTATCTGGGTCAAGGGCTAAAGCATGCTTATAAGAAACAAGGGCATCTTCGTAATCCTTGTCCTGGAGATACTTCTCTGCCTGGGTGATGGACGCTGTATACTGAGACTCTATCATATGATTGTTAATCAGTATATAGGCAATGATTCCAATTGCTATTACTAGCAGGGAGCTTAATGCAATTAATAGAATTTTTCTTTTCTTATCGCTCATAAAGTTTTCCTCTCTCCGTGATGAATTATTATTCATCCATTTTTAATATATTATTGTTTGCCAAACATTACAACAAAAAATGGTACAGTTGCCATTTTTACAACAAATAATTGGCATCTCTGTCACTTTTTACACCCAACCTTTTGATGTTGACTTTGTCACATTATAACTTTAAAATCAAAAGGCATCTTGCGATTGTAATTTAGGGCCAAAAAGCCACATAAAAGAGACTTTGTTAAAATCATTGGGGGAATTATGAAAAATAATACGAAAAATTTTGCCAGCCGCTGGGGATTTATTCTGGCTTCTGTTGGTTCTGCTGTAGGTATGGCCAATGTCTGGGGATTTCCCAACAAGCTGGGAAGTAACGGTGGCGGCGCCTTCCTGCTAATTTATCTGCTTTTTATTTTTATCTTCAGCTATGTTGGTTTACCGGCTGAGTTTGCCATTGGAAGGCAATCCGGCACAGGTACCTTAGGTTCTTATGAAAAGGCCTGGGCCACCCGTGGAGAAAAAGCCGGAAAGTTAGGTGGCCTTTTAGCCTGGCTTCCTCTTATTGGTTCCATGTGCATTGCTATTGGTTATGCCGTTATTTTGACCTATATTCTAAAGGCTCTCATTGATTCTCTTCTTGGAACATTAATGACTGCAGATACTGCCAGCTGGTTTGAAAGCTTTTCCGCCAGCCCATATTCTGTTGTTCCCTACCATATTATTGTGGTTGTGGGAACCCTGCTTACCCTTTATCTGGGAGCCCAGAGTATCGAGAAAACAAACAAGATTATGATGCCTATTTTCTTTATTATCTTTGTGATTTTGGCAATCCGTGTGGCTATGCTGCCCGGATCCCTAAAGGGCTATATCTTTATGTTTACTCCCCGTTGGGAGGCTCTCCTTGATCCTATGATCTGGATCTGGGCTATGGGTCAGGCCTTCTTTTCTCTTTCCGTTACCGGAAGTGGTATGATTGCCTATGGTGCTTACCTTTCCAAGGAGGAAGATGTCGTGGGATGTGCCGGACACACTGCCCTTTTTGACACTATTGCAGCTGTAGTTGCGGCTCTGGTGATTATTCCTGCCTGCTTTTCCTATGGGCTGGATATAGGCTCAGGTCCGAGCCTTTTATTTGTTACCCTGCCTACTATTTTACAGGATATTCCCTTTGGACGACTCTTCGCCGTCATCCTCTATGTAGCCATGATTTTCGCCGGAGTCAGTTCCCTGCAAAATATGTTTGAGGCAGTTGCTGAATCCCTGCTTTATAAATTTCCAAAGCTTAACCGCTTTAGTGTTTTACTTATTCTCTGTGTAATTTGCCTGGGCTTTGGACTTTTCATGGAACCCATTTCCAAATGGGGGCCTTGGATGGACCTTGTTTCCATCTACATTATTCCGATGGGGGCAACCTTGGGAGCGATTAGCTGGTTTTATATTATGAAAAAGGACCTACTTCTTGCCGCGATCAATACCGGCAGCAAAAAAATACGCGGAAGCTTCTGGTATAATCTGGGACGCTTTGTTTATGTTCCCTTGGCCTTGATTCTATGCTGTGTTGCACTTTTTATGCACGTTGCTTTTTAAATTTTTTAAAAATTAAGATTTTTTTAGATTTTATTTCTATTTATCTTCACAATTTGCTGTTATTGTATTTCAGTAATTGCAAGGAGACCTTTATGAATAATTTTAAGATTAAGAAAACTAAGGGACAAGCAATTGTCCCTTATTTATTGTTAACAATACTGACTCTGACCTTCTGCTATCTCTTCTGTACGAAATATGGGATTTTCGGCTCCAAGGTAGACTGGATCAGCCAACACAGTGTATTTCCCGATTACTTTAGACAACAGTTTTATGAAACAGGCAAATTAATTCCTGAATTTGCAGCTAACATCGGTGGCGGACAAAATATTTATAATTTTGCTTACTACGGACTCTTAAGTCCTTTATTTTTGCCATCCTATGCCCTGCCCTTTGTGAAAATGACGGATTATGTAATGTGGATGTCTTTTTGCTGTCTTCTGGTCTCTGTACTTCTTTTGTACCACTGGCTTCGCAGCAGAGAGTTTTCAATAAAAATTAGTTTTTGCTCTGCACTTTCGTTTTTACTGGCAGGTCCCGCCATCTATCACTCCTACAGTCAGATTATGTTCATAAATTATATGCCTTTTCTGATTCTTGGGCTTCTAAGTGTGGACAAATATTTTCAGAAAGCATCCTTTGTGGAAAGCCACCGAGTTCTTCCTTTTTGCAGGCAGTTTCCACTGATCCTTAACCTCTTTCTGATGATCATGACCAGTTTTTATTTCAGTATTGGGGGTATGCTGGTTCTTGTTATATATGGCATTTATCGCTACGGACAGGTCCTTGAATCTCTGCACCAAAAAGTTACTATTAAAAATTTTTTCATTGACGGGATTCATTTTTTAACATCTTTTGTTATTGCCATCTGTCTAAGCGGCCTACTTTTGGTTCCCACTGCATATGCCTTGTTGGGACGAGACAATGATGGCAGTTCCTCCACCACCAAGGGAATCCAATCCATAGCAAGCCTGCTTTTTCCACACATTAAGCTTTCAGGATTTTTATATTCCCCTTATGGGCTGGGACTTAGCAGTTTTATTTTGACTGTACTTTTTGCCTCTTTGGCCTACAGAAAGTGGAGTGAACGTTTCCTTGCTTGGAGTGTTTTTGTGGTCCTGACCGTCCCGGCTTTTCTTTACTTATTAAACGGCGGACTCTACCTTCGTTACAAGGCATTTATTCCTTTTTTACCTGTGCTTTGTTACATGATTGCAAACTACCTTAGGTCTTTAGATGCAGGATTGAAACATAATCTATTGCCTTTTGGCCTGATTCCTTATTTACTGACCATCCTGTGCCTGGTATTGTTTCGTTACGGAAATAGTTTTGGAGAATTTTGGAAATACATTTTACTGGATGCCCTTATTATGTTGGCTGCCTATCTCCTCTTTCGGATACTGCATAAGCCTAAATCCAGTTTTCTCCTGACAGTGCCTATGATTGTTTTTCTGGCAGTATTTGGAAGCATTTACGGAAGTAAGTACGGAACGGAAGTAGATTCTGCCTTCTATGAAAAGGTTACAAATTCTTCTATTGGACAGACAATCTCGGATATTCTTGATGAAGATGAGTCCTACTACCGCATTTCACAGATTGGATACTCAAATGAAAATGCAGCTAACTTAAACAGAATATGGGATATTAGGCAAAATATTTCATCTATCTATAGCTCCTCCTACAATAGGGAATATCAGAAATTTCGCCAGAAAACCTTCGGCATCGACCAGCCTTTCCGTAATTATCTGATGCAGTCCGTCTCACAAAATCCTGTTTACCAGCGATTTATGGGAGAGAAATATATTATTTCAACCAATACACTAAATGGCTATAGCTTGTATAAGGATTACGGAGATTTTAAAGTATATCAAAATCCGTCGGCATCACCTATTGCTTACGGAACAGACCGTCTAATGTCCGAAACAGCTTACAAGGACCTGGATTTTCCTTATAACCAGACTAGTCTTTTATCTTATGCCATTGTGAAAGATTCCAATGCTACTAAGGCTAATGACACGCTGAATACCACTTCTGTCATTAAAGAAAATATTCTGAAAACTTCCTCTGAAAATAAGGCTGCAAAGGAAAATATCCCTGGACAGATTTCCAGTACCACCAATGTGCAGAAAACCGGCTTAAAACTGAAGCCTAAAAATAGCGGGACCTCAAATTCAGATACTCCATCCTGGTTGTCCCAAATTTCAGGTGGCTACCAAATTAAATCAAGGAAACATCATGCAGTTGAAATGTATATCTATTCCGAAGAAGGATCTGCACAAGAAGAGTACAATTTACAGAAGATCAAATCCCAAGATCATGTTTTGTTCTTAAGATTTCATGTAAAAAATCTTCATCCCAACAAGGACATGATCATCAGTGTAAATGGGGAAAGAAACAAATTAAGTGCCAAGAAACATATTTACTATAACAATAATAAAACTTTCACTTATGCAGTCTCCCTTTCAGCCGGACAAGATTCTGTGAAAGTATCATTTGGTAAAGGTTCTTATCAGATTACAGATATGGAGGCTTATATCGGAAACTTGCCGGATAGGTCTCTTTACCAGTCAGAATTTAAACTAGACAGGAGCCAGACCAGGGGAAATATAATCTCCGGAAGTATTCAGATGGAAAAGGACGGCTACTTTATTAGCACCCTTCCTTATGATAAAAATTTTGATATTCATGTAGACGGAGAAGATGTAGCTTCCGAGAAAGTAAATACTGCATTTTTAGGATGCAAACTTTCAGAAGGTCAGCATACAATCCAGATCAGCTACCATGCTCCGGGACTTGCTGCCGGAAAAGTGCTATCAATAATTGGAATTTTGTTATTGCTATCTCTATTGATCATTGAAAAATCTGCCGCTTGGAGCCAAGCCTCAAACATTAAAGCAAAAGGGAAATCGTCGCATTAAGTGACAATTTCCCTTTTGTAAATTAGCTATTTATTCAAGACCTTCTAAAAAATAATCTTTGACAAATTCTCTTACCTGTGATATACATATCATAACTCTTTGCACTGCATACAAATCTACAGTACAAACTGAGCAGACCGTGATCATTTATCATGGAGTCGGGTCACAGAAAGTGACAGTGGAATGAATCTTTACATCCGCGGGACAGTTGTTGCTAATACTGGATCGTGGGTGTTTTCTTTTTTTCTATTGAACGCATCAATTAAAACTCCCACACATAGTTAGTGCCATAGAGTTATCTTAATTATTTGGAGGTAACGATTATGGAAAATATGAATTTTCAAAAGGTAGCAAACAAGGTCTCCTTTGCTACGATTGGGGGAAATGTCCTACTATCAATTTTTAAACTTTTGGCTGGAATTATTGCCCATTCCAACGCAATGATCAGTGATGCTATTCATTCGGCATCAGATGTATTCAGTACGATTATTGTGCTTATTGGAATTAAATTATCCGCAAAGAATCCGGATAAGGAACATCCTTACGGACATGAGCGTCTGGAATGTGTAGCGGCCATTGTTCTATCTATTATTCTTCTAATTACCGGACTTGGCATCGGCGCCGAAGCCCTAAAGACAATTACACAGGAAGAATACATAAGTTTACAGGTGCCTGGTATTCTGGCATTGATTGCTGCAATTATATCCATTGCTGCAAAAGAAGCCATGTATTGGTACACAAGATACTATGCCAAAAAAATTGATTCCAGCGCCCTTTTAGCTGACGCCTGGCATCACCGTTCTGATGCCATTTCCTCTATAGGCGCTCTTATCGGTATTGCCGGAGCAAGGTTAGGTTTTCCAATTATGGATTCCCTGGCAAGTTTGGTCATCTTTGTGTTTATCGTAAAGGCTGCCTATGACATTTTTATGGATGCCATGGATAAGATGGTGGACCACTCTTGTGATGAGGAGACGGAGACGAGGCTTCGAGATTGTGTTGAAAAGAATAAAAATGTTCTAGGAATTGACTTACTGCAGACAAGAATTTTTGGAAATAAAATTTATGTGGACATTGAGATTGCTGTGGATGGGTCATTGTCGCTGAGGGAGGCTCATGGCATTGCAGAGGATATACATGATCGTATAGAGAAGAATTTTTCCAAGGTGAAACATATTATGGTGCATGTAAATCCTATGAAATAAATCCTATAAAATAAATTTTATGTAAAATGTTGTAAACAGTATACTAAAACCAAATGCGAAAGCCGAGAGGTAAAAAATACTTCCCGGCTTTCATAATCCTGATTCCCAGTATTAATTTAAAGTAACTGTATAGGATGTGCTCCCATCCGGGAGACCATTGTCACCAACATAAGTGATTGTATCAAACTCCAACTGTACCGGAACTCCTGTAGCTCCTGCATAATTTAATGTCTCAGAATCTGAATTATTCTGGGCAATTTTGACCATGGAATCAAATGCACAGGTATACTGAGAACCATTATCTGTAGTCATCGTAACTTTAACGGTGCCCGCCCATGGTCCCATATAAATCTCCTGTCCGGAATTATTCACGAAATCATAAGACAAGCGAATAGATTCTACAGTCGTATATACCTTTAAATTTTCCAAAGAAAAGTCAGAATCACCATTTTCTGAATTACCGAATTCCATTACGTCCGTAACTCCCGATAATAATATCTTATAGTTTTCATTTTCTTTAATAATATACCAGTCCTCAGTCCCTGTGGATTGAATTCCATTATTTGTACATTTATATGATGTACTAACCTTATAGATATCTGTTTGAATTTCACTTGATGAATTAATCATAACATCTGTAAACTCGTTATCAAAAAGAAGCTGTTTGATCTGTGAAACATAGTCATCTTCAGACATGACATTCAATTCCTTTGATTTTTCAGATATACACTGTTCCCATATAGTAGATACATCCTGTGTTTTATCAATATAATATTCTTTGAAAAATTTTTCCATAAAGTCTTCCGCACTATCAGCTTGAATCCCTTTGGTATTTTTATTTTCTACATCTGAACTTTCTGTGACTGCTTCAGTAGTTGAATTTGCATCCCTTTCACATACTTCTTTTGAACTTCCACATCCAACCATAATTGATACCGCACAAGTTCCCACAAGTATTAACATCAACAGCTTCTTCATCTTAGATATCCTCCACAATTTCGTTTTTTTTGGTAGCGTATAAGTTTATTCAATGATTATTTTCTGCTCTAATTGAATGACATTCCCCATAATGTCTCTCAAGGTCGCTTGGATAGTTTCCGTCCCCGACTTACTGGTAGTTATTTCTGTTGCTGGATTTGTATACTCTGGATTGTTTGCCCAAGAATAAATAGATATATTTCCAGCTTTTTTCGACTTGGATATATACACCGGAGATTTTTTTCCAGCCGCCATTGTATATTCCACTTCATAAACAGCCTGACTAGGTTCTGTTTTTACGGAAATACTATATTTTTTATTTCGCGACAATGTGATAGTTCCATCAGGGTTAGATTTTCCGTCTACTAACAAAGTTGCCTTCTTCACAGTTCCAATATTAGTATCTGTAACTCGAACTACACTGCTACGTGATAAATTTCCATTATCAGTAGTAGCTATTGCGGTAATGGTAGCTGCACCATTATTTTTTGCAACTATATTTCCATTGTCATCTACTGAAACTATCGATGAATCACTGGTTTGCCATGTCAATTTTTTGATCTGATCTTCTGTTCCAGCCGGAACACAAGTTGCCGTATACGAATAGCTGTCTCCAACTGATAAAGAAACACTCTGTTCCATAGAGATGTATTCTAGTTTTTTTGTATAATCAGGTTCTTCCCAGGTTTCTTCAAAAATCCATTCATGAGAATCATTATTAAAATCATATGGGGTTGACCAGGTATCAATAGGTGCATATTTATAACCTGCTGAAGATACTTTAATTGCATCAATTGTTCCCATCTGTGAACTTTGATTTCCACATAAATAACATACCCAATAAACCTCTCTTACAATCTTAGTCCCATCTAATGACCAAGTTGGTCCTACACATGCCCACTGATGTTTATGTAAATACTTTCCACATTTTTTACATACCCAATGGTCTGGCATGTAATAGAAGGTATGGGTATGCCATCCATCATGACAATCGTACTTATCTTCATAATCTGTCACGTCATTATAACAGTAATTGCAAGCATATCCATTTTTTATATCCCAAGAAATATCGCCCCAATCATGCTGTCCCTTTGAGCAGGCATTCTCTGTATCACTGGCATTTTCTGAAGAATTAGAGTCCATATTTGTCGAATCATAAAATGCATCTCCACCACCAGATGGAACCTCATTTCCCTTTTCTACCAGTAAAACCTCAATTGCTTCTAATCTCTTAGCACAACCTTCTGTACCTGCAGACTCACCATTCTTGGCCCATCCTAACCATCCGTAGGTCTGAGAATGCACTCGATAATACACATCAAAGTGTTCGGCCATTTCTCCTGTAAGCTGAATCTGAATTGCTTCTAATCTTTTTGCCTCTCCTGTAGTTCCAGAAATGGAGTCGTCCGCAGTCCACTCTTGCCAACCATAGGTCTGCACATGAGTTCTATACTGAAGGCTTCCCTCATAAGTTTGATCGATTAATTTAAGTTGAATAGCCTCTAGTCTCTTTGCCAGGCCACTAGTGCCTGCTGTTTCTCCATCGAACTTATACCCTTGCCAACCAAAAGTTTGCACGTGAGTATTGTATCCGATCCAAGGATTCATATACGCTCCTTCTGTGGATCCCGGTGCTTCTCCACCTTTTTCTACTAGTACAATCTCAATAGCTTCCAGTCGTTTTGCTTCTCCCTCGGTACCAGACATAGCTCCATTAGATACATAATCTTGCCAACCATAGGTCTGTACATGAGTTCTATAACTTACCTCTGTTTTATTATAAGAATCCCTTGCAAGATTCTCCTCTTCCTGCTTTTCATCTTCCCTTCCTTCTTCATCATTTTCTGAGGTAACTACCTCCTCGCTTACCTCTTCTTCTGTTACTTCAGATGCCTCCATGGTCATGTCTTGTATATCGGAAGTCCCTTGACTTGTTAAATCTTCAGCAAACGATGAAGTACTTCCAATCAACATGGATGACAGAATGCTAATAACTATAATTTTTGCAATAATATTACATTTCATAAGCCTTCTCCTCTTTAAACTCTTCCATCTGTATCCACTCCTGCAACTGTTATAGCCTTTCCTGGCACTAGATTGAAGCCAAAGGAAGATCCAAGTGGACCTTCCTTTGCTTTATTTCAGTAAATCTTTTACCTGTTTATTGAACCTCCATAATTTCTTTAGTATGTCTTTCTTTTCTTACGTGCTGCCCAAAGAGCTAAAATTCCTCCACTAAGTGCTACGCCATAAGCACCTGCCTTTGCTGCATCACCGGTCTTTACCGTATCAGCTTTTATCGATGTCTGCTGATTACCGGCAAAGTTCTTGCTAGCTACAACTGTACATGTTTCCATCACATTAGCTTCTAAATCACTTGAATTGCTATCGATAACTTTATCAGCATCTAAACCTGGTTCAATGTCAATACTTGAGTCAGCATCCAAACCTGGTTCAATGTCAATACTTGAATCAACATCTATGGAATGCACATAGCAAACATCATGACAAAAGCAAGCAGAAGAGTCAAAATTCTCTTTGCAGATTTCTTTCTCATAAAGTAATCCTCCTTCATTCTCTTTGGTTTCTTTTTATTTAACTATGAAGAATTTCGCCAGTTTTCGATCTTATCATCTCTGTTAATCGATCCTCATCTGTGTCGTCCTTCTTCTTAAGTTACCCATATCAGATGCATAAATACTGAGAAATATACATTTATGTATAAATATCCCAAATATATATCACATACAAATACATTTTTATACATTCGACAGGTTCTGACAATATGTGTCATACTTTGTGGTCAGACTTTTTATTCACAAATTAGACACATTTACATTAAAGTCCCTAATTTTTAACAAAATTTACAACCTGAGTCATCCTGAAATTGATTTCATACAACCCTATCTCTTAATTGCATTATAGGAAAAAAAGGCCGCTTATCAGTTGCCTTCCTGATAAACGACCTTTTTTATTGATGTATAACTTATTTTAAATTTTACTCTTCTTCTGAAGTTTCTTTCTCGGAATCTTTCGATTCTTCCCCATCTTCCGAATCTTCTGCTTCCTGGGCATCTCTTACCTTGGCAATACTTGCTACTTTCTCGCCATCCTTAAGATTAATAAGTTTTACTCCTGAAGTAATTCTTCCCAGCACAGATATTCCACTGCACAGCATCCGGATAATTATTCCATCGGTATTGATAATCATAATCTCGTTATCATCATTTACCGCTTTAATGCCAACTACATAACCCGTCTTCTCCGTGATCTTGTAGCATTTTACACCTTTTCCGCCACGGTTTTGCACATTAAATTCTGAAATTGCAGTTCTTTTCCCCATACCCTTCTCAGACACGATTAAAAGATCGGTTCCCTGAACCTCAAGCTGCATTCCAATGACTTCATCCATGTCTGTCAGGTTGATTCCCCTAACTCCCATAGATGCTCTTCCGGTGGCTCTTACATCTGTCTCCTTAAAGCGGATGCACTGGCCATACTTGGTAGCTAGGATTACATCCTGCTTTTCGTCTGTAAATTTAACTTCAATCAGCTCATCATCCTCCCTGAGGGTAATAGCTGTCAATCCATTCTTTCTTACATTTGCGTAGTCTGTAAGTGGTGTCTTCTTTACAAGACCGTTCTTAGTAGCCATTAAGATATAGCTTCCCTCGCTATACTTCTCAATTGGGATTACGGCACTGATTTTCTCTCCCGGCATCAGCTGCAGGAGGTTGATAATTGCAGTTCCCCTTGCAGTACGGCTTGCTTCCGGAATCTCATAGCCCTTCATGCGGTAAACACGACCGGTGTTGGTAAAGAACATGATATAGTGGTGGGTATTTGTCATAAACAATTCTTCCACATAATCATTTTCCAGGGTCTGCATTCCCTTGATTCCCTTGCCGCCACGGTTCTGGGCCTTGAAGGTGTCATCACTCATCCGCTTAATGTAACCCAACTTAGTCATTGTGATAATCACATCTTCTCTTGGAATCAGATCTTCTGTGGAAAGGTCATATACATCAAATCCAATCTGGGTTCTTCTGTCATCTCCGTATTTATCTCTGATTACAATTATTTCTTCTCTGATCACACCTAATAACTTCTTGTGGTCTGCCAAGATTTCTTTTAATTTGGCAATCTGCTTCATAAGCTCTGCATATTCTTTCTCAAGCTTTTCTCTCTCCAAACCGGTGAGAGCACGAAGTCTCATATCCACAATAGCCTGGGCCTGGACGTCTGTCAAACCAAAACGAGCCATTAACTCAGTCTTGGCAATCTGTACATTCTGAGAATTACGGATAATTCGAATGACTTCGTCAATGTTATCTAAGGCAATCAGCAATCCCTGTAAAATGTGGGCACGCTCCTCTGCCTTGTTTAACTCATATTTGGTTCTTCTGGTTACTACCTCTTCCTGATGCTTTAAATAATAATTCAGCATCTCGATAAGACTCATAACCTTAGGCTGATTGTCCACAAGAGCCAGCATAATTACACCAAAAGTGTCCTGTAACTGGGTATGTTTATAGAGCTGATTTAAAATCACATTGGCATTGGCATCCTTGCGTAGCTCAATAACAACTCGCATTCCTTCACGGCTAGACTGATCACTAAGATCTGTAATTCCATCAATTCTCTTATCCCTAACCAACTCTGCAATTTTCTCAATGAGTCTCGCCTTGTTTACCATGTAAGGAAGCTCCGTTACGATAATCCGGCTCTTTCCATTTGGCATGGTCTCAATGTTGGTAACGGCACGAACTCTAATTTTACCTCTTCCGGTTCTATAGGCCTCCTCGATTCCCTTGGTTCCAAGGATCACACCACCTGTTGGAAAATCCGGTCCCTTTACAATCTGCAAAATTTCTTCGATAGTAGTTTCTTCTTTATCCTCAATTTGATCATCAATAATACGAACCACCGCATCAATGGTCTCTCTTAAGTTGTGAGGTGGAATGTTGGTAGCCATACCAACGGCAATACCGGAAGTACCATTTACCAAAAGATTGGGAAATCTTGCCGGTAATACATTAGGTTCCTTCTCTGTCTCATCAAAGTTTGGTGAGAAGTCTACGGTATTTTTATTAATATCTGCTGTAAGCTCCATGGAGATTTTGCTGAGTCTGGCCTCGGTATATCGCATGGCCGCAGCTCCGTCTCCATCCACAGAACCAAAGTTTCCATGACCGTCTACCAAGGGATATCTAGTAGACCACTCCTGAGCCATGTTTACTAAGGCTCCGTAAATAGAGCTGTCACCATGAGGGTGATATTTACCCATGGTATCACCGACGATACGGGCACATTTTCTGTGGGGCTTGTCGGGACCATTATTTAACTCGATCATAGAGTAGAGAATTCTTCTCTGTACTGGTTTCAAACCATCTCTGACATCAGGCAGCGCACGAGATGCAATAACACTCATGGCATAATCTATATAGGATGTCTCCATGGTTTTCTTCAAATCCACGTCATGGACTTTGTCAAAAATATTGTCTTCCATATCCTTTATCTCCTAATTCCTATGCTTGAATTGCCTGACTATACATCTAGGTTCTTAACATATTTTGCATTTTCCTCAATAAATTCTTTTCTTGGCTCTACCTTATCTCCCATAAGGGTAGTAAATGTAAGATCAAGTTCTGAGGTAGTTTCTTCATCCATGGTTACCCGAAGTAAAATTCGATGCTCCGGATCCATGGTAGTATCCCAAAGCTGTTCTGCATCCATCTCTCCAAGTCCTTTGTAACGCTGGATTTTGTTGTTGGAATCTCTTCCTACTTCCTGGAGGATTCCATCTAATTCTTCATCGCTGTATGCATACCATACCTTACGATTTTTCTCTAACTTGTAAAGCGGTGGCTGTGCCAAATATACATGGCCCTCTTTAATCAGCTCCGGCATAAAACGATACAGGAAGGTAAGAAGCAGGGTACTGATATGAGCCCCGTCTACATCCGCATCGGTCATAATAATGATCTTGTGATAACGAAGTTTTGAAATATCAAAATCATCATGGATTCCTGTACCAAATGCTGTGATCATTGCCTTAATCTCGGCATTTGCATAAATCTTATCCAGACGAGCCTTCTCTACATTCAAAATTTTTCCACGAAGGGGAAGAATGGCCTGGGTTGCACGGTCTCTGGCTGTCTTTGCTGATCCTCCCGCAGAGTCTCCCTCTACAATGTAAATCTCACAGTTTTTGGGATCCTTGTCAGAGCAGTCCGCCAATTTTCCAGGAAGGGACATACCGTCCAAGGCAGATTTTCTTCTGGTAAGGTCTCTGGCTTTTCTTGCTGCCTCCCTAGCTCTCTGGGCAAGGACAGATTTTTCAACTGTAAGCTTTGCCACCTGAGGATTCTGCTCTAAGAAAATCTCCAGCTGCTTGCTTACTACATTGTCAACTGCTCCTCTGGCCTCACTGTTACCAAGTTTTTGTTTGGTCTGTCCCTCAAACTGGGGGTCCTCAATCTTTACACTAATGATGGCAGTCAGTCCCTCTCTGATATCTTCACCGGAAAGGTTGGGCTCGCTGTCCTTTAAAAGCTTATTCTTTCTTGCGTACTCATTAAAGGTTTTGGTAATAGCATTACGAAATCCCACTACATGAGTACCACCTTCTGGGGTTGTAATATTATTCACAAAACCATAGGTGTTATCGGAGTAGGAATCATTATGCTGCATAGCAACTTCCACTGCCACGTTATTTACCATACCCTCACAGTAAATAATCTCTTCGTAGAGAGGTGTGGCACTGCGGTTTAGGTACTGAACAAATTCTTTAATTCCTCCCTCATAGTGGAAGGTCTGCTCGATCGGCTCTTCTTCTCTCTCATCTCGAAGGACAATTTTAAGTCCCTTGGTAAGAAAGGCCATCTCGCGAAATCTTTGTTTTAGGATTTTATATTCAAATACAGTCTCCTCGAAAATGGTATCGTCCGGCAAAAATGTAACCTTAGTTCCACTTACTCCTTCCGAACATTCTCCAATCTCCTGAAGCTTGTACATAACCTTGCCTCTTTCATAGCGCTGCTTATAGACCTTTCCATCTCTGGAAATTTCTACTTCCAGCCAGTTAGAAAGGGCATTAACAACGGAGGCACCTACCCCGTGAAGTCCACCGGATACCTTGTATCCTCCTCCACCAAATTTTCCTCCTGCATGGAGCACTGTAAATACTACCTCTACTGCAGGAAGCCCTGCTTTATGATTAATTCCTACCGGAATTCCTCGACCATTATCAATAACTGTAACAGAATTGTCTTTGTTAATACATACGGAGATTGTGTCACAGAAACCTGCAAGCGCCTCATCCACCGAATTATCTACAATCTCATAAACCAAATGATGCAGACCTCTCGATGATGTGCTTCCAATATACATTCCTGGTCTTTTTCTAACGGCCTCAAGCCCTTCCAGTATCTGAATCTCGTCTGCACCATATTCGTGCTGTACTTTTTCTGTACTCATTCTACTCCTCCTAGTTTTCTCCAATAATTTGTCCTTCATGAACCTTAAATACTTTGTTTATGGAAAATCGATGATTTACAAATTCCTCCACTCCTGTACAGGTAATAAGGGTCTGTATATCATGGATATTATCTAACAAATAATTCTGTCTGTTTTTATCAAGCTCCGACAATACATCATCCAAAAGTAAGATCGGAGTGTCATGAATTTCTCTTTTCACTAACTCTATCTCTGAAAGTTTCAGGGATAAGGCTGCAGTTCTTTGCTGGCCCTGAGAACCGTATTTTCTAAGATCCAGTTCTCCTGTCATAAAGCAGATGTCATCTCTATGGGGACCTGTGGATGTACTTTTTAAGCGAAGGTCCCTGTCTCTGTTTTTTCTTAGGGCCTCTTCTAAGCTAAGATCATTTTTATGAATCTCATAGATTAAACGGATTGATTCCCTGTCTCCGGTAAGATTGCTATGGATGGCAGAGACAATTTTATTCATATCCTCTATGAAGGCAAGTCTTCTCTCCCGGATCTTATTGCCATAGTTGACTAATTGCATGTCCCATACATCCAGTGTAGAATCAAGAACATCATTCTTTCCAAAGGACATTTCCTTTAGCAAATGATTTCTCTGATTCACAATCTTATTGTAATTGGCAAGATTGCTCATATAGACTTTATCAATCTGGGAAAGTTCCATATCGATAAATCTCCTTCTCTCGGAGGGTCCGTTTTTTATAACATTCAAATCCTCCGGTGAGAAAAAAACTAAATTTACAATGCCGAATAATTCACTGGCTCTTCTGATGGGAACTTTATTAATGGCAATTCCTTTGGAACCATTTTTCTTAAGATGCATGTCAATTTGGTAATCGATCCCATTCTTTGAAACAAGGGTTTCAAGATGGGACTCTTCACATCCAAAGCGAATCATTTCCCGGTCTTTAGCCCCTCTGTGGGACTTTGTGGTACCCGTCATATAGATTGCTTCCAGGATATTGGTTTTCCCCTGGGCATTGTCCCCATAAAATATATTGGCTGCATCGTCAAAATTTAAAGACAAAGTTTCGTAATTTCTGTAGTTCTTTAGTTTTAAAGACTTAATTTTCAACTTTTATCTCTTCTCCGTTAAAAGTCACCAAATCTCCATCGTATAATTTACGACCTCTTCTTAAATCTACTTCACCATTCACTTTTACCAAACCATCTTGAATGACCTCTTTGGCTTCCACTCCATTTTCTACAAGACCTGCTGCTTTAAGAGCTTGTCCCAATTTTATAAATTCATCTCTTAGCTTAATAACTTCCACTGGTTTCTCCTTACAAGATTTATTGATATCACTAAATAATTAAAAATCTCTAATTTTTTACTGTTAGTTAGGCCACACTACTAAAGTTGATTGGAAGGATTAGATATATATAACTTTCCATATCATCCTTGATAAAGCATGGTGCTTTGGAATTCATAAGATATAAAGTTACTTCCTCATCGTCAATAACACGTAATGCATCTAACAAAAATCTAGGATTAAATCCAATTAAAAGATCCTTTCCCTCTTTGTTGATATAAATCTCTTCATTGAGGGATCCCATAGGTGATTTAATTTTCAGTTCCATCACTTCATCGCCAATATTAATAATAATAGGCTTTTTATCTCCCTCTTTAACAAAAAGGGTAGCTCTGTCAATACAGCTGATTAATTCTTTTTTGTTGATACGAACCTTGGTATCGTAGTCATTGGAGAACATATGATCAATCTTGAAATATTCTCCTTCGATCAATCTGGATACCACAATGGTATGATCAAACTCAAAAACAATATGATTATTGGTATAAGAGATCATAACCTTAGAATCCATATCCCCCGGTAAAATTTTACTAACTTCATTCAGAGTTTTTCCGGGAACGATCATTTTGGTATTTTCTGTAGATTCTGTCAATGGAATTTTTCTTAATGATACCCTATGACCATCCAAAGATACAACCCGAAGCATCTGGTCTTTTATTTCAAACAATTCACCGCTCATCATCTTATTGGTTTCCGAATCAGAAGTAGAGAAAATAGTCTGTCTGATAATCTCCTTCAAGGTAAACTGTGATAATTCTACAGAGTCCTTTTTCTCTATAACAGGTAAATAAGAGAATTCCTCTCCCGGTTTACCGGA
>CAVAKZ010000020.1:30719-41176 GCA_963589425.1 Parabacteroides distasonis
CAGTTAATAGAGGTCTGAAGATTTTCATCAGTGGTAATAGTTACATCACTATCAGGAAGTTTTCTTACAATATCGGAAAATAGTTTTGCATCAAGAGCAATCAATCCTCTTTCTAGAATATCGCCTTCTACTTCAGTTTGGATACCAAGTTCCATATCATTAGCAGTTAGACGAATCACATCATTGGTTGCATCTATAAGAATACAATAAAGGATGTCCATAGTGGTCTTTGAAGGAACAGCCTTCATTACAGTACTAACTCCTTTTGAAAGTTCGGATTTAGAACAAGTTAATCTCATATGTGTAAAACTCCTTTCACCGCGCAAACATATAAAGATATATATGAATAAATTTCGTCTCATTCGTATTAGGGGATGTGGATAAGAGGAAAACCCTCTCAAACCCAGAAAATACAAGGATTTCGCCTTGGGATATCTTTGGGAAATTAAGGTTGATTCTCTGTGGAGGGGTGGTGGATAAGTTTAGCTTAAATCCACACAAATTTTGAAAAAACCTGAATTATCCACATAAAATCCAAAAGTTATCCCCCAAATAGGGGTATTTATCCACATACCTATCAACACTTTTTGAAAAATCCGGGGAAAACTCCTAGGCCGGGTTAATCTTCTTTTTGATAATGTTGACAGTATTAGCTACAGAGTCATCACTATTGATTTTCTCATCAATCAGTTCGACTCCATGTTTGATGGTAGAGTGATCCCGTCCTCCAAGCATAACGCCAACAGCTTTTAAGGATGTATCCGTCATCGTTCTAACTAGATACATGGAAATCTGTCTGGCATAGGAAATATCCGCATTACGTTTGGTGCTCTTTAAGTCATTAATGGAAACACCAAAATGTTCTGCTACGATATCAATAATCAGTTCTGGAGTCACTTCTCTCCTATTTTCAGAGGAAATCATATCCTTAAGAGCTTCGGCAGCCAGGGATATGTCAATTTCTCCTCCATTGTTGGTCAGCTTATAAAGAGCAATCAATTTATTAAGAGATCCCTCCAGCTCACGGATATTTGACTTTATATTAGAAGCAATATAATCAAGTACTTCCCTTGAAATGTTGTATTTTTCCAAATGATCTAACTCAATCTTCTTTTGAAGAATAGCCATACGAGTCTCATAATTAGGAGAAGAAATGTCAGCAATCAGACCCCACTCAAAACGAGTGCGGAGTCTTGCTTCCAATGTTTCAATATCCTTCGGCGGTTTATCAGAAGAAATTATAATCTGCTTGCCGGAGGTATGAAGATGATTAAAGGTATGGAAAAATTCCTCCTGGGTACTTTCCTTACCTATAATAAACTGAATATCATCTACTAAAAGAACGTCAATATTTCTATATTTGTCTCTAAAGTTAGTCATGGAAGAATCATTTCCTGAAGAACGTCCCATCTTCAAAGATTCAATCAGTTCATTGGTAAAGGTCTCACTGGTTACATAGAGAACCTTCTTTTTGGGATTCGTTTCTAATATATAATGAGCCACAGAATGCATAAGATGGGTCTTACCAAGTCCAACACCTCCGTAAAGGAATAAAGGATTGTAGACTTCTCCCGGAGATTCCGCTACTGCCACCGATGCTGCATGGGCAAAGGTATTATTGCTACCTACAACAAAGGTGTCAAAGGTATACTTGGGATTCAAACCTGCTTTTTCCGCGGCGGTCTTCACCTTCCTCTTTTGTACCACATCTTCAGTAGTTTCCTTTAAAGCTTCATATTCATTGTCATCCTCAGAGATAAAGACGATTTCGTACTCTTTATCTACAATATCTGCAATGCAAACTTTGAGAGGAAGCATGTACTTTTTATCAATATAATCAATACTCGCACTTTGAACTACGAGAATATATACAGTATCTTCTGTTACCTTAAAAATCTTCAATGGAAGGATCCAGGTACGAAAAGAAGTACTGGAAAGATCGTGTTCTACGCGTAAATGTTCAATAATTTCAGGCCATTTTTCCTCTACTATGCTCATTATTAAATACTCCTAATTAACTGTTATAAGTGTAGAATTACAGAATTACCCACTCTTCCTTATTCTACATCAAAAGATGAGAATAGGCAAACATTAATCCATGTGGATAACTTTATAAACATAGGAAAATCCCATAAAAACGGGGATTATTTAGAGTAAAATGTGGAAATCCACAGGTTTTCCACAAAAAATCACAAAGTTTTCCACAATTTGTGGAAAAGTAAATAGGTAAAATTAGTAGAAAAATATCTATTTTGCTTGACTTGAAATATATCTTTTAATATAATGAGAGCAGTGTCTTTAGAAAAAACAGGGGAGTACCCTTACATAAATAATAAGGAGGTGGATATCAATGAAGATGACATTCCAGCCAAATAAAAGACATAGATCCAAAGTTCATGGATTTAGAAAGAGAATGAGCACAGCAGGTGGAAGAAAAGTACTTGCTAGCAGAAGAGCTAAAGGAAGAAAGAAATTATCAGCTTAGGCCGCATGTATGTGGCCTTTTCTTCTATACTTTTTTAAATGAGAAGAAGGATCACATAGATTAGGAGAAGGTAGATGAAATATTCCGAGTCACTAAAAAAGAACAAAGATTTTCAGCAGGTATACAGGAAGGGAAAGTCCTATGCCAACAGATATTTGGTCATGTATGTCCTTGAGAATCATATGAATAGGAACAGACTGGGAATTTCCGTTAGCAAAAAAGTAGGAAACAGTATCGTACGTCATAGATTAGCCAGACTGATCAGAGAAAGTTACAGACTGCAAGAAGATCGATACAGATGTGGAATAGATATAGTTGTAATAGCAAGAATAGGCGCCAAAGAAAAGACATATAAAGACATTGACGGCGCAATGCTCCATCTGGCAGGTCTTCATAATATTATAGATTAGGAGTCGCGTAATTATGAAAAGGTTTCTGATAGGGTTTATAAGGTTTTATCAGAAGTATTTATCGCCCCTTAAGGGAGGGCCTACTTGTAAGTATTACCCTACCTGCTCTTGCTATGCCATTGAGGCAGTAGAAAAGCATGGAGTAATAAAGGGAAGTGGCCTAGCAGCATATCGTATATTACGTTGTAATCCTTTCTCAAAGGGCGGGTATGACCCGGTCCCTTGATGTTATGACACAAAAAAATTGAATATGGAGGAATTGATTATGACACCAAGTTTACTTACTGCGGCAAGCTGGCCTATCGTAGGACAGTTGTGTTGGCTCTTAGGTAAGGTAATGAACTTTATTTATCAGACCTTGGACAGTATGTTACCTAGTGATGCAGGATTGGTTGGTCTTTCTATTATCATTTATACCATTTTGGTATATACTCTTATGCTTCCTCTTACGGTGACACAGCAGAGATCATCTCGAATGACAGCTGCTATGAATCCGGAGATTAAGGCAATTCAGAAGAAGTATAAAGAGAAGAGCAGAGGAAGATCCTTAGATCAAGCTGCTACTTTGGCTCAGCAGGAAGAAATTCAGCAGGTTTATGACAAGTACGGTGTATCTATGATGGGAGGATGTCTTCCACTGTTGATTCAGATGCCCCTACTTTTTGCCTTGTACCCAGTCATTTATAATATCCAGGAGTATGTGCCGGCTATGAAGAACGCACCGGCAATTGTAAATACATTCCTTACAATCCCGGATATGACAGTATCACCTACAACCTTGATAAAGAATGCGGGAAGTTATGATTTACCGGCAGTTGTCATTATCATTACAGCAATTCTTCTTCCTGTATTATCCGGTGCAACTCAGTTTGCAAGTATCAAACTGTCTCAGGCCATGAGCGGACAGAATGAGATGATGAAGGATAATCCTATGGCTAGTTCTATGAACAGCATGATGATTACTATGCCTCTTTTCTCAGTCTTCATGGTATTTACCTTGCCTACCGGTATTGGTGTGTACTGGATTGTCAGTGCCCTTGTACGTATTGTTCAGCAGGTGGTAATCAACAAGCATTTATCTAAGATGTCTTTAGATGAGTTGGTTGAGAAGAACAAAGAGAAGGCTGAAAAAAAGAAACAGCAGAGAGGTGAGAAAGCTGATCGTATCAATGCTATGGCTCAGCAGAACACCAAGACCCTCAGCAAGTCAGCATCTAAGGTTAATGTAAAAGATACCAAGGAGAAAGAAGCCAAGATAGAGGCAGCTAAAAACAAGGCTCAGAATGCGAAGGCAGGAAGTCTTGCTTCTAAGGCAAACATGGTCAAGAAATATAACGAGAATAATTAGGGGGCGGCTATCATGGAATTTATTACAGTATCAGCAAAGAATGTTGAAGATGCAATTACTGAAGCACAAATCCAGTTAGGCGTAACAAGAGATCATCTGGATTATGAAGTAATTGAAAAGGGTAGTGCAGGATTCTTAGGAATTGGCATGAAGCAGGCAGTGATCAAAGCCAGAAAAAAAGAGGAAGAAGCTGTCGTTGCAGAAGAGGTTGTTAAAGAAACAATCAAGGAAGTTGAAGTAAAAGAAGAAGTTAAAATAGAGGAAATCTTCGCTGTTAAAGAGGAAAAAGAAATTAAAAAGGATACAAAGAAAGAAGGAAAGTCACACAAGACTGACAAGTATCCTGAAAAGAAGTTTGAGAAATTTTCTAAGAAGAGAGCACCTAAGAAGGAATATACAAAGGAAGCTCCTGTAAAGAAGGAAGTAGAACTGGCAAAGGTAGAAGATGCTACAATCCAGGCATGTGAGAAATTTATTTATGATGTATTACATGCAATGGACATGGGCGATGTGAAAGTAACTTCTAAGGTAGATGAAGAGGGAGCTCTTGCTATTAATGTTGAGGGCGAGAATATGGGAATCCTCATCGGTAAGAGAGGACAGACATTAGATTCTCTTCAGTATTTAACTAATCGTGTAGCGAACAAGACTCAGACAGGTTATGTTCGTGTAAAGTTAGATACAGAAAATTACAGAAGTAGAAGAAGGGATACTCTTGAAAATCTTGCAAGAAATATTGCAAGTAAGGTAAAGAAGACAAGAAGAACAGTTTCTCTTGAGCCAATGAATCCTTATGAGAGAAGAATCATTCATTCTACCTTGCAGACAGATCCTGCAGTAGCAACACATAGTGAAGGTGAAGAGCCTTACAGAAAAGTAGTTGTTACTTATGTAAGAAATAATCGATAAATAAAAGAATTTGTAAGGGGAGCCGTCAAAAGCTCCCTTTATGTTTATAAAATAATGAATTAGTAAATGAAAAAATGGATAAAGGGGGGACTCGCATGTTGAAAAATATTGATACAACTATTGCAGCAATTTCTACAGCTATGAGTAATTCAGGCATAGGAATTGTAAGGATGAGTGGCAGCCAGGCAGTTGAAATCGCTGATAAAGTTTATGTGAGTAAATCAAATAAGAAACTTAGTAAACAAAAGACTCATACCATTCATTATGGCTATATAGCAGATGAAGAGGAAATCATTGACGAAGTCCTGGTGATGCTTATGAGAGGCCCTCACACCTACACAGGAGAAGATACAGTGGAGATTAACTGCCACGGAGGTGTCTTCGTTATGAAGCGGATTTTGGAGGTCCTGATTAAGAATGGGGCAAGGCCTGCAGAACCTGGTGAATTTACTAAGAGAGCCTTCTTAAATGGAAAGATGGACCTGTCCCAGGCTGAGGCTGTGGGAGACTTGATCGTAGCTCAAAATGAGTATGCTCTTCAAAGCTCAATTGAGCAGTTGAAGGGAAATGTAAGAAATAAAATCACTGAAATAAGAAGTAAAATAATTTACCACACTGCCTTTATAGAGACAGCCCTTGATGACCCGGAGCACATTAGTGTAGATGGATATGGAGAAACTTTAAAGCTTGTAGTGGAAGAATTATTATTGGAGCTTTGTTCTCTTCTTAACAGCTGCGAAGATGGCAGGATTATCAAAGAGGGGCTAAGGACAGTTATATTAGGAAAGCCAAATGCAGGAAAGTCCTCACTGTTAAATTTACTTGTAAAGGAAGATCGGGCTATTGTGACGGATATTGCAGGGACTACCAGGGATACTTTGGAAGAGCACATTAATCTTCAGGGAATTTCCCTTAATATTATAGATACTGCAGGTATTAGGGAAACGGGAGATCTGGTAGAACAAATCGGAGTGGATAAGGCAAGAGAACAGGCGGAATTGGCAGACTTGATTCTCTATGTTATAGATGCATCTGTTCCCTTGGATGAAAGCGACAAAGAAATATTTGAGTTGATTGAGAATAAAAAAACTATCTTACTCTTAAATAAGATGGACTTAGAAAGAGTGGTAAGTAGAAATGAAGTTGAAATTAATGAAAAAATTTCGAAAGAAGTAAAAATAATAGAATTTTCCGCAAAAGAACAAAGTGGACTAGAAGAATTGGAAGAAACAATTAAGGATATGTTTTTTGCAGGAAATCTTGCATTTAATGACGAAATCTATATCACTAATGTGAGACATAAGACAGCACTTAAGGAAGCAAAAGAAGCTCTTGAAAAAGTAATGGAGAGTATAGATATGGGAATGCCGGAGGATTTCTATTCTATAGATCTGATGGACGCATATGAATTGCTAGGAAGTATTACAGGAGAAACGATAGGAGAAGATTTGGTAAATGAGATATTCAGCAAATTCTGTATGGGAAAATAAGGATACATATGATGTTGTTGTAATAGGAGCCGGACATGCAGGGTGTGAGGCAGCCTTAGCCTGTGCCAGGCTTGGTTTTAAGACAATAGTATTTACAGTTAGTGTGGACAGCATTGCCTTGATGCCTTGTAATCCAAATGTAGGAGGAAGCTCTAAGGGACATTTGGTAAGAGAGTTAGATGCCCTAGGGGGAGAGATGGGTAAGGTTATTGACCAAACATTTATCCAATCTAAGATGTTAAATAAATCTAAGGGACCTGCAGTTCATTCTCTGAGAGCTCAGGCTGATAAGGCAGGTTACAGCAGAACCATGCGACAGGTTTTAGAGAATCAAGAGAAGCTGGAAGTGAAGCAGGCAGAGGTTGTAAATATCCTGACAGAAGATAATAAGGTTACAGGAGTGCAGACTTACTCCGGTGCTATTTATCGATGTAAGGCTGTGGTTCTTTGTACAGGAACCTATCTTCGGGCTAGATGCATTTACGGAGATGTAAGTAATCATACCGGGCCAAATGGTTTGCAGGCGGCAAATTATCTTACGGATTGTCTGAAGGAATTGGGAATAAAGATGAACCGATTTAAGACAGGAACTCCGGCTCGTATAGATAAAAAATCTATTGATTTTAGTAAGATGGAAGAGCAGTTTGGAGATGAGAGGGTAGTTCCATTTTCATTTACCACAGATCCGGAAAGCGTTCAAAAAAACCAGGTATCTTGTTGGCTTACCTATACCAATTTAAAAACTCATGAGATAATAAAAAATAATCTAGATAGGTCTCCCCTTTATTCTGGAATGATCGAGGGTACCGGTCCGAGATATTGTCCTTCTATAGAAGATAAAGTTGTAAAGTTTTCGGATAAAGATAGGCACCAGGTTTTTATCGAACCTGAAGGACTTAATACCAATGAAATGTATATTGGTGGTATGTCAAGCTCCCTTCCGGAGGATGTACAGTATGAAATGTATAGAAGTGTGGCTGGACTTGAAAATGCAAAAATTGTAAGAAATGCTTATGCTATAGAATACGACTGTATCGATGCGAGACAGTTAAAACCTTCATTGGAATTTAAAAATATCCAGGGCATGTTCAGTGGTGGACAGTTTAATGGAAGTTCCGGTTATGAGGAAGCGGCAGCCCAGGGGCTCCTGGCTGGTATTAATGCAGCCAGAAAACTTCAGGGAAAAGATCCAGTTGTTATAGATAGGTCTCAGGGATATATAGGAGTGCTTATAGATGATCTTGTGACCAAGGAAAGTCATGAACCATATCGTATGATGACCTCCAGAGCTGAGTATCGATTACTGTTAAGACAGGATAATGCAGACCAGAGACTTACAGAATTGGGACATGAGATTGGCCTTATATCAGATGAGAGATATGAGAGATTGAAAGAGAAGGAAGCTTTAATTGCTTCGGAGATTGACCGCTTAAAGAGTGTTCATGTAGGAACCAGCGAAAAAGTTCAAAATCTCTTGAAGGAACATGGAAGTACCTTATTAACATCAGGAACAACCTTGGCGGAACTTATTCGCAGACCAGAACTGGGGTATAAGATTTTGAAAGATGTGGATAAAACTCGTCCAAAGTTGCCAGAATGTTTAAAAGATGAAGTAATCGAGCAGGTGGATATCTCTATAAAATATGAGGGTTATATTTCCAGACAGATGCGACAAGTGCAACAGTTTAAGAAGTTGGAGAATAAGAAGATACCTGCAGATCTTAATTACGATGAGGTAACTAGTCTGCGCTTAGAGGCTGTTCAGAAGTTGAAAGAATATCGACCGGAATCTATTGGACAAGCATCTAGAATATCAGGAGTGTCGCCAGCGGATATATCGGTGTTGCTGGTGTATCTAACCTCAAAATAATAATTGCAAAGCATGCTATATAATTTAAAAATCAAGTTATTGATGTTTGATTGTAGCGCTTGAAATCTGGATTTGATATGAGACTAAACTTTGAATTCTTTGAAGTGGTATAAAAAGCAGTTATCCACATCGGACAATATTTTTGTTGAAAATATAAACATTATTGCGAGACTGTGTGGATAAGATACAACCTAAATTTGTATAGGGATTAATTTAGGAAACAATATAGAAATATTTGGAAAAGCGTAATATATAAAAATGAATAAATTGTAGGAATAAAAATATAGAAAAAATATAAGAATAAAAATATAGGAATAAAAAATGAATGATAATTTGTTAAGAGATAAGGCAAAAGAGATTGGAATTGATCTTACGGATCTTCAGGTTAATCAGTTTAATCGATTTTATCAAATGATGGTGGAGAAAAACAAGGTAATGAACCTTACAGGTATAACTGAATATGGCGAGGTTGTGGAAAAACATTTTATAGATAGTTTGTCTATTGTGAAGATAATAGATATCAATAAAGTAAGTACTGTAATTGATGTGGGAACAGGAGCTGGATTTCCTGGAATTCCTTTAAAAATAGCATTTCCACATTTGAAAATTACCCTCTTGGATTCTTTGAATAAGAGAATAAAATTCTTGAATGATGTAATTAATGAGACGGGACTAGACAATATCTCTACTATTCATGGAAGAGCGGAGGATTTTGCAAAGCAGGATGAATATAGGGAACAGTTTGATTTGTGCGTATCCAGAGCGGTAGCAAATCTTGCGACTCTCAGTGAATATTGCCTGCCCTATGTGAAAGTAGGCGGAAAATTTGTGTCTTATAAAGCTGGAGAGATTGATGAGGAAGTAGAAAACAGTAATACAGCAATTAAGGTTCTGGGTGGTAAAATTAGTAAAATTGAAAAATTCCAGTTGCAGGGAACAGATATAGGAAGATCTTTTGTGGAAATAAAAAAAGTAAAAAATACAGGGAAGAAATTTCCGAGAAAGGCAGGATTGCCAGCAAAGGAGCCGATTAAATAAATATATTTTTAAGATAAGTTTTTCAGAAGAATGGGATAATGTTTCACGTGAAACATTATCCCATTCTTTTGTCCTGGATGTGAAAATAAAGAAAAAAATATAGGAAAGATACTATGCTATATATAATAAAGAGAAGATTATGAAAATTTGTGATAAATTTCGTGATTGATAAAATAGAAGATGGAAAAATGAAAAATAAAAAGAGAAGAGGAGAAATAAGGTGATAGGGTGATAGAACAGAATAATATAGAAAAATATAGTAATGGATAAGCTGTCTAGTGTCGTATGATTGGGAATTGTTGAGCATCAGTTTTATGGTAAAAATAAAGGAAAATGAAAATAATACATTGATCGTGAAATATATTGAGAAGAAAAGATAGAGTTGGAAAAAATGAAGTAAGTTAAGATTGCAAGATTGTTTACTGGTATCAATCTTAGCTTAGACTGGCTGCTTATGTATACTTGAACAACAAAAAACCTTATAAAATAGGCATTTTTAGCATATCGTTGAATTTATGTTTCACGTGAAACATTATATAGATATGCTCTTCTAAAAGTGTTATAATGAGAATGCATTTTAGGAAAAAGTAATGATTTTGGTCGAATTCTTGACTGAATAAGGATCAAAATGCATGTAAATTGACTGTAAAATGAATCTGAAATAATACTTCGGGGTTCTTTTTTTAGGCTTTGAATGCAGTAAAACTATGTTTATTTAGTAAAAATTGTAGATAAATCTACAGTTTATTTGGAAAGGCAGTTGGATTATGGGGAGAATTATAGCGATTGCTAATCAAAAGGGTGGCGTTGGAAAAACAACTACGGCTATTAATTTGGCTTCTTGTTTAGCAGCAAAAAAGAAGAAGGTCCTTGCTATTGATATGGATCCACAGGGTAATATGACTAG